>JANQOF010000072.1 GCA_028279215.1 Pirellulales bacterium | reverse complement strand
TTCGGCTAGCTGTAGCGATGTTGGCGCCAACGAGTCAAGCATGGCAAGGCGGCCGAAGCAGGCGAATCTGCATGATTCGTCGATGCAGGCCAACGTAGCCAAGTGCAGACGCAGTAAGCGGGCACGTTACAGATGGGCGAAGGGCGCTCAAAAGCCCAGGTGTCGATGGCCGTCGCAAGGGCACGATAAGTTGATCGACAGCCAACGACCGATGGTGGAGAAGATGATGCATCGTTTCGTTGATGCGAAAGGACCTAAGCCCGGCCGAGCATCCGCTCGCGGCGATTTCGCCGTTGGGCGCGAAGTCGAGCGCGTCGCTTGGTCTCGCTCGGCTTCTCGTAGAACTCACGAATTCGAATTTCCTTCTTAATGCCGCTGCGTTCCACCAGCTTGCGGAATCGGCGCACGGCCTCTTGTGCTGTCTCTCGTTCGCGAAGTGTAAGCTTAACCACCGGTGCTTCGAACTCCTTACGGGGAATTGTGTGCCTTGCTAGCCATCGACTTAACAGCCAAGTCCTGTAGTATAGAAGTTCGGCCGTTGGGCGTCTAGCGGTGAGAACCCGGCCAAACTACCCGGTTTCTCGGCGAGTATTGCCGCGCAGTGGGAGCCGTCGAGAAATTCGCGCATCGAAATCGATTGCCGAATCCTAGAACCCCTGCCAGCGGCAAATGTGGAATCGGATCGCAAGGCACCATCGCTATGCCCCGCAGAGTTTACCGGTGGGGCGATGCTAGCTTGTCGAATTGTGGAAGATTGCTGAGGGGTGGCCGCGGGAGAGTGGTCGATGAACTAGCGTGTCCCTCGGTGCCGTGCGTGCGCGGCGCTACCTCCACCCCTCCCCCCCCCGACTACGCCGGATGGACGCCCGTCCCGATCCGCTTGACGACATTGATTGTCGGCACGCCCAACTACTCGACCAGCTCGACGAGCTGAATGCGCGCATCGAAGCCGTGCTCGAGGAGCACGTGCGTCGCGAATAGCTTTCACTCCGCCGGTGACATGTCTCAGTCGTGCCGATCTAGTTGCCCCGACTTGTTGATCGCGCGCAGCAGGCGTATTCCCAGTAGCCCACTAAGCAGCATGCCAACGGCTCCTGGTACCGATACGCCGTGAAACGGCCATACATCCCTGCTGATCATCAGCGACGAACCCAAGAACAAAGCACTGGTCAACAATCCGAGTACCAGTCGATTCACGGAGGGTTCCAACCCTCGATGGTCTAGGTGGACGTCGAATTTGCCACGTTGCACCTGATCGAGTATTTCCCGTAGCCGTCGTGGAGCCACCTCGACTAGCTGCTCGAGCTCACCAAGCATGTTGCGAATCTTGCGGGCCCGTCGTCTTGGCGAAATGCGACGACGGAGGATGTTGGCGCGATAGGGCTCGATGAGTTGCATCAACGAAAACTCGGGCTCCATCATCCGCGCCATTCCTTCAAGCATTAGCAGTGTCTTGATAAGCATGGCCACGGAAGTAGGCAGCACAATTTCGTAACGGCGGACGATTTCGATGAACTCCGTGAATGCTCCTGAAAGGTCTAGATCGTCGACCGGTTGATAAGCATAGTGCTCGACGAACGCCGCGAGGTCAGTCGATAGGGCGGCGTCATCAAGCCCGAGTGGCGTTGAACCAATCCGCATCACCACGGTGGCCAGCCGCTGCGCGTCGCGCGACGTGATTGCTATCAACAAGTCTTCGACATGCTCGCGGAGCGTATCGTCCAGCCGCCCCACCATACCAAAATCCAGCAGGCCGATTGCCCCGTCGGGCATCAGCATCAAATTGCCAGGGTGCGGATCGGCGTGATAAAAGCCGTGCTCGAAGATCATCTTGAGATAAATCTCGGCGCCCCGGCGAGCGTACTCACCCAGCGAGTCGTCGGCACGGCGATGGTCCACCAACTCCGACAGCTTCCTGCCGCTCAACCAGTCCATGGTGAGTACGCGGCCCGACGACAACTCTGGATACACGCTCGGAATGACGACGCGGGGGTCGCCATCGAACATGCGGGCAAACTGCTGCTGGTTCCTCAGCTCGCGTCCGAAATCGAGTTCGCGCCGCATCGTCCGCTGAAACTCGTCCATGGTGGCGCTCAAGCGATAAGGCTGCAATTCCGGAAGACGTTCCACCAATTGAGCAAGCCCCGAGAGGATTTCCAAGTCCACGCGCACACGACGTTCGATCTCGACGTGCTGCACCTTAACCGCTACCTGAGTCCCGTCGGTGAGCGCCGCGCGGTGCACCTGGCCAATCGATGCCGAAGCAATTGGTTCGTGGCTGAACGTGACGAAACAATCCGCTAGCGGCCGATTCAGCTCTTCTTCGACGATAGCGACCACTTCCTCGCCTGGGTCGGCTGGAGTGTCTTGTTGCAGACTGCTCAACTCGTTCGCTAACACGAACCCGACTTGGTCGGGTCGGGTGCTCAGCACTTGTCCGAGTTTGATGAACGTGGGCCCCAACTCCTCAATCGCCAGTCGAATACGCTCTTCGTGCCGGGCATCGACGAGCGTCTTGCCCTGCCGATTTCGCAACAAACTCGACCCAAACGTAAGCCCCAGCCGGCTGGCCCATCCGGCCAACCCGTACTTGCTCAAAACGGCTAAGATCTCGCGCCATCGATTGAGATTGCGATAGATCTGGGGAATGGTCGAGATCTTCATCGCAGGCCGGCGAGGGAAGTGCGCGGGAGCAGTGAGCAGATGGGAGTTTGGCTCTATTCTAGTCAGGCCGCCATACCGCACACAAACGCCGCAAATATCGCGGCGGTTTCACTTCTTGATGGCTTCGAGCGCTTTGGCCACGGCCCTGGCCAGACTCTCCGGCGTAGCGCCAGCAGCCGACTCGAGCTGTGGAACGGCAGCCGACGCCGCGGGGCCGATGCGACCAAGCGCCCAGGCAGCGCGCTCGCGAACAATCGTTGCGGCATCACTCACCACCAAGTTTCCAAGCGTGTGCGTCTGCTCGGACGCGGCGACGCCACACCGGCCGATCAAGGTGACCGCCCAGTACGCCACGTCGACCTCGGCGGCGGTTGCCAGGTTCGCCAATTCGTCGAGTTGGCTTGCTGGCGGTGGGCCAAGTTCTTCGAGCGTGGCGACGCAGTACTCGGCTACGATGCGATCGTTGTCGCCCACATGCTGAACCAGGGCCGTCGCCACGTCGCCGGCAACGTCGACATTTTGGCTCAATAGTTCGGCGGCTCGACGCCGCATCGCCTGATCGTCACTGGCGAGCATGTCGATGAGGTCGGAAATGTGCATGGTTGCGAAGGGGGAAGACGGGGGCGCGTGTCAGATAAGCCGCCCATCTTCGATGCGTCGTTGCTCCTGCATCGTGTCGGCAAGCGTCTGGCTGTGGGTTACCACAACCAACAGCGAATTATGCTCCTGTTGCAGTTCCACGAGCAAGCGGCCAACCACTTCGGCGGTGGCTGAGTCGAGATTGCCAGTAGGTTCGTCGGCCAGCAGCAGGGCAGGGGAGCGAACGAGCGCCCTGGCGATTGCTACGCGTTGCCGCTCGCCACCGGACAACTCGGATGGGCGGTGGGTCGTACGGTCCGACAGTCCCACGCGGTCAATGAGCCCCCGCGCTCGGGCGACGTCGTTGGGGGTCGGTTTACCATCCGCGAGCAGCGGGGTGAGAACGTTCTCGAGCACTGACAACTGGGCCAGCAGGTGATGATCCTGAAACACGAACCCCACGCGATCGCGCCGAAAAGCGGCGAGCTCGGTTTCGCCAAGCTGAAACGGAGAATCCTCTCCAAATTTCACATGGCCCGAGGTGGGACTGTCGAGCGCTCCTAGAATTGCAAGCAGGGTGCTCTTGCCCGAACCGCTTGGTCCAAGGATCGCCAGGCTTTGGCCGCGGTCGAGCATAAACGAGACACCACGCAGCACCACTAGTGCTTCAGCCGGAGTCGGATACTCCTTGGTCACATTCTCAACGGCGAGCATTTCCATCGTGGAACGTCAGAGCTATTCGGTGGCCAAGAAAGGGGACAGTAAGTCGATGAACTGCCGGGGAATCGGAGTCGACTCAGGAGGACGATCGTGAAAGATGTGGCAACAGACGCAAGTCACCCGCCCAGTGGAAACAGGCGTGCCGGCTCGCGAGAAGTCGATTAGATAGGTGAGGCTCTTTGTGCCGATTCGCTTGATGACGAGCGTGGCGTCGAGGACGTCCTCGCACTTAGCGGGCGAGTGAAAATCGCACGTCGCGGAGACCCGTGGAAAACTAATCGCCTTCCCGTCGATTTGCGTATACACGCTGAGGCCGAGGCTCCGAATGAACTCATGCTCGACCGACTCCATGTAGTGGAAGAACGAAGCGAAGTGCATGATGCCGGCCATGTCGGTATCGGCAAACTCAACCATTCGCTGCGTGGTAAACACCTCGGACATCGCTCGACGTTCACCTTCCATAAAAAACGAGCCCTCGACCGTAGGGCCGAGGGCTCGTCGATGTTTGTATCGTCTTATGCGTCGAGTCGGCCAGGATCAATCGCCAATGTAGGGCATTAGCGCCATGAAGCGGGCTCGTTTGATGGCTTTGGATACCGCGTGCTGGCTCGCCGCGTTGCAGCCTGTCTTCCGCCGGCTCACAATGCGACCGTGGCGGTTCGTCAGCTTGCCAAGCAGCTCGACGTCTTTGTAATCGACGTACATCGGCCTCGGCTTCACGCCGTCGACGTAAATCGGGTCTTTCTTGGCTACCTTTTTGGCACTACTGCGACGCTTGGCCATCAATCCGCTCGGGTGGTTGGTGGGTTGGGGTACTGTATGCGGGCAAGCCCCACATTGTATCCAATCGAGGCCACGACGCAACCCGCCGATTCAAAGCCACAGGTCGCCAGCGACGCATTTCGCCCTCAGTAAACGAGCGATTTGTACAGATCCAAGGTTGCATCAGCCATCCTTTCGGCGTGGTAGCGGTCGACGACCGCCTCGCGGCCCGCACGCCCCATTTGGGCACGCAGCTCGGTGTCGGCGAGCAATTCCCCCAGCCGGTGGGCCAAGTCGTGGGTGTCGTGTGGAACGTGCAGTACGCCGCCAGAGGTGTCGGTCACCATCTCCGGGAAGCTTCCGTGGTCGGGCACCAGCACGGGCAAACCGTTTGCCCACGCTTCGAGTACGGGCAAACCTTTGCTTTCGGCATACACGGTCGGCAAGGCAAACACACTCAGCGACTGAAGAAATGCAATCTTACCTGCACGATCGAGTTCGCCGGTGTATTCAAAGCGGCCTGCCAGCGGACCTTCCGCGACGCGCTTTGTGATTTGTTCGAGGTAAGTTTCGTCGGCCTTGCCCAAGTAGCCTGCCGCGCGAATCTGGAATTTGAGGTCCGGCGCGGTCTCCACCAGATGTTCACAGGCTTCTACTAACAAGTGCAAGCCTTTGTCGTGACAAACGCGGGCCAGATATCCCACCACTAGGTCCGATCGCGGTGAGTCGGCTGGCGCGTGGCCACTCAAGTCGAGCCCGTGCGGGACGACGTGCACCTTGGTACGATCGACCGCCAAGTAGTCGGTCATAAAGTTGGCGTAGTACTCGTTAAGCGCAACAAATGCTTGGACATCGGTCGCACGCTCGCGCAATAGCGCACGTGCCTCGTCGTAGTGTGGCGGTACGAGTTTTTCCAAGAAGATGTCCTCGCCCGATAGCGAACATACTACCGGGGGGCCACATTGCTCGGCAATCAGCTTGGCGAAGCCGAGCAACATCGAGTTCGATAGATGCACCACGTCGGGTTGGACTTCGGCGAGCAACCAATCGACTAGCTTCGCAAGCTCCTTCCGTTGGTTGCCTTGCTCGCCGCGAAGCATCGAGACGGTCATGTCGCCAAGTTTGGCAGGATCGACGCTCGGACCTCCCCGCGTCGCCATGTTGAGGAGCGCCGGACGGTCGAGCAGCCAATCGACCCACCGCGGCGTGTGCCGAAACAGAGGTACCTTCTGCTGCAAGTACACGTTGATGCCACCGAAGAACACGCGGGAAAGGCTCACATCCTCTTCGTCGGTGCGAATCGGTGTGTAGGTTGGCACCAATAGTACGTCCTCACCGCGCTCCATTAGCGCGCGGGCGAGCGTGTTGTCGTGCAGACAGCTACCGCAGTACATTCCGGCGGCACCAGCGGCGATATAAGCAATTCGCATACGACAAGCCCATTAGCCGCGAGGCAAACCTGAACGCTCACCCGGCGAGAGTACCCTCTACCCAAAGAACTTGGCAAGCGTTGCTTCCGAAGGCTTGGGCGTAACCAGCGAGACGACCAAGAGTGCGACCGTCGAAGCCGCAAAGATCGCCGCCACGGGCATCAGCTCGTAGGTCGCACTCCCGAGTGTGACCTCGAGCGTGTAAGTTCGATTCACTCCGTACTCTGACTGACGGAACAGATAGAACCACGTGGCGATGGTGGTCAGCACACTGGCGTAGGCACCAGCTTTGGTAAGTCCTCGCCAATACAGTGCCGCAAACACAAGCGGGAACAGCGATGCGAAACCACTGAAGCACCAAATACCAAGTGCAAACACGCTTCTTGGTTCCGCCCGGCTTAGGGCGTACGTCACTGCGACAATGCCAATAATGAACCCGCGCGTGATATACACCTGCGTTCGGTCGTCGTAGCGGTCGTGCCCCGCGTAGTGCCCGACAATGTCGTTGCTGAACATGGTGCCGATACAGAGGAATTGGCTATCGAGGCTCGACATGATGGCGGCCAAGATGCCGGCGGTTAGAAAGCCACCAAGTACCGGATCGGTAAGGCGCTTAACTAAGAATGGAAGAATCGCATTCGGATTCGAGGGAAGTGGCGGTGGCGTCGGCACCAGCCCCGTCGTAGCCCAAACTCCAATGAGCACACAGGGCACCCATACGATCATGATGAATATGGGATGCATCACCACGGGCACTTTGAATGTCTTTGCGCTCTTGGCGGTGAGCCAATGTTGGAACAAATGCGGAAACATGCCGACCGACAGTGGCACTAAGAGGTAGGTAAAGAACTTGGTTCGCGACATATCGACGCGTGTTGCCTTGTCCTCCGGAATGTTCCTCCCAAGTTCCTGCAGGTTGGCAAGCAACGAATCTTGTCCGCCCAGTTTGAACGCGATCACACAGAACGTCACGACACCGAGCACCATGAAGATGAGCGTTTGAAAGGCATTTGCCCAAGCCGTGCCGCGCATTCCACCGAAAAACACGTAGATGAGCACGACAATGCATACGACTAGCGCGCCCAACCACTTTGGCACGCCCCCGGCAGTAGCGGGTACACCTGTGTTGAACGCTTCGACGTTCGGAAATGCCCCAGCCGTCATACTCTGAATCACCACGCCACTGCTGATCACGCCGATCAACAAATAGGGAATGACCAGCCCAACCAATATCGGGAACAACAGTAGCCCAATGCCGTCGCTATCGAGCCGGTCGCGAAAGAACTGGATTTGCGTCGAGTAGCCATTCTTCTTGCCGAGCGACCACAGCTTGACGCCAATCACAAAGAAGCAGAGCGAGTGAATGATGCCACTGCTCGAGGCCAGCATTCCATAAACGCCAATGCCTTCTTTGTAGGCTTCGCCACTGGAACCGACCAACGCAAAAGCGGTCATTGTCGTCCCGAATAGCGACATCAACAGCAGAAACGGGCCGATGGAGTGGCTGGCGAGTTGGTAGTCGGTCTTGGTGCCCGTGAACAGCCGGCTGGCGAGCATACCGAGCGTGAGCAGGAGCCCCAGGTACACGCAGATGATGATTAAGGTGACTAGAGGAGTCATGTGGTTGGCTCCTCGGTGGCTTCCATCTCATCGGGCCAACAGAACTTCGTCGACATGAACCACACCACGCCGGCCGCGATCGATATGCACGCATGGTAGAACAGACCGATCGGCATGAAGCCGAACACCAGATAATCGCTGTCCCAATTCCAGTTGTCCTGGTGCAGCACCAACAGAACAACGATCAGGATCCACACCACATAATTCATTCGGTTGCGCGCTCCCATGCCACGACGGAAGTTGGACGGCTTGGTCAATCGCCGGGAGACTGCCCGGCAGGTAGGAGTGTCGAGTGTACCACAGCGGCAAGCCCGACTAAACAGCGTCCACTTTGGCCGCCTCGGCAAGTTGCCGCTCGAGCCATGGCTCGAGGTCGTCGAACATGGTTGCCACGCCTGGCTTGAAGATGCGACCGATCAACAGATCGGTCAGGTTGCCCCGGTGCTCGGGGTGGTCGTTGACAAACCGGCCCACTCGAAACTCGCCCGAGTAAAAGGCGTGCACCAGGCGGCGAACCGAATTGGTGGCCGCTTGAAAGTCAGGCCCCCACTTGCCAAGTTGCTCGGCCGATGTGTCGTTCTTGGCAAGGCCCTCGATCACGCAGTCTGCGGCGAGCGCCGCGGACTGCAATGCGAAGTAGACGCCCGATGAGTACACCGGGTCGATAAACCCCCAAGCGTCGCCGACGAGTAACCAACCGTCGCCCGCTGCCCGGTCGGTGGAGTAGGAGAACTCCTTGGCGACCCGCAGGTCGTCGAGCGGTTCGGCGCCGGCGACACGTGATTGGACGGCATCGCACTTTGCCAGCTCCTGAGCGAAAACCTCTTCGGGCGATCCGCGACCTTTCAGTAGATAGTCGTTGTCGCCCACGCAGCCCACGCTCACGAGGTCGTCGGCCTGTGGAATGTACCAAAACCACGCATTCTTGTCGGATGTGTGCAGGATGATCGTTTTCACGCCGCCACCCGATTCGTCGCGCGCTGCGCCACGATAGTGGCGCCATATGGCCGCCTTGCGAAGGTTGGGATTCACCCGGCGAATGCCAAGCCTGTTGGCGAGCAGCGTCTGCTGCCCCGACGCATCGATGACGACCTTGGTCGATACTCGTTGCTGGTTGCCGCCATCGTCGAGATGCACGCCAGTAGCCCGCGCCTCGTCGAACGTCACATCGACTGCTCGAACGCGATCGCGGCAGTCGGCTCCCTTTTGGGCGGCATTGCGAAACAGAATCTCATCGAACTCGGCGCGGTCGACGTGCCAAGTCTCACTGGAAGGGTGAGGATCGTGCGACCGAAAAAAGAACGGTTGGGACTCTCGACCTGTGTTGCTGACAAACTGCACGCCGACTTTCCGCGAAAACCGAGATTGCGCCAATTGATCAAGCACACCAAGACGTTCAAACACCCAGTACGTTTCGGGCATCAGCGATTCGCCGACGTGCTGGCGTGGCATTGCATCTCGTTCGACCACGAGCACCGAGTGCCCGGCCGCTGCAACTAGCGCCCCGGCAGTCGAACCCGCAGGCCCACCGCCAATAACGATGCAATCGTACGAAGGGTTAATGGGAGTGGTCATGTAGTCGTTTGGGCGCTCGGATGGTCGGTAACAATCTCAAGCAAGTCGACCGACGGTTTACCGGCCAGGTGAATCGCAGCCGAACGCCCGTAGATCGTTTCTCCGGGTGCCAGGCCAAGGGGAGTCGCTAAGGACGGGGCCGGTTCGATTCGCCACAACGCCAACAACTCGACATGCCGCAGCAGGTTATTTCTGATCAGTATCCGCCCCAGCGGCGCCGTGTGCGACTGGATGGCAGATGCAACATGGGCAGGCAGGCTTGATAGATCGATCCGCATAATACCGTATTGTACGATTGCGCCGTCCAAATGGCGAGCCAAGAGACTTTGCCGAGCATACCAATCGTCGCCCGACTGTTCGTCGACCACAACAACGCTGACCAACGATTCGTGGTAAGCTTCAAGCGTGACGGTCATATGATCGTCGTGGGCCAAGAGTGCCGCGTACGACGTCGGCAGGTCCGATGTGCCAACGGCGACAAACCTGCCCAACTGACTGACGTCGCTGGCAAACAGGGCAACTAGCGATTCGAGAGCTGATCGCTGCGACTGACTCGCTTCTGTTGTGATTCCGGTCGAATCGGCCATGCCCGGAAGGCCTTCCCGCACTATCCGCACGTATTGGCTAGGTTGCTCTGTTGGCGGGTCCAATTGAGTTCATTCCAGCTACCGTTCGCGCCGACCTGCGATAGCAAATACTCGACGCCATGGCGAACGACGTGCCCCGTGTTTTGGCCGATACTCGCAAGGCTCATCAGCACGAGACTAGTGGTCGGCACCGAATTCTCGAAGCTGCCATCAGGATTCTGCTGACTGGCGAGCCAGTCGGTCGCCGAGGCGCACGCGCGACCGCGTCGCCATAAGGTGATGGGATTAAGTGGTTTGTGGAGCGAGTACGCCGCTACGCCAAGCGCCACTATGGCTGGAAGTACTGGATCGCGGTGCTTCCAAAACTCAACGCGAGAATCGACAACTCCAAATGTCGCCCGTTCCAATGGAATCGTTGGCAAGTGCTTCCAATCTACGACTTCAGCTAGCGCGGAACACCCGTAGGCTAACAACGAGGCGCTGTGCAACGCACCATACTCGGATTTCAAGTAGTCGGTACCTTGATTGCTTGTGAACGACACCATCCCGCTGCCAAGATCGGGATATGCCGCTGGCGCACCGGTGAGCTGGAACGCGGCGCGTACAAACATCGACGTGAACAACTCCGACGGTTGCAATAGGTCGCAGGGCTGGCTTGTCCAGCCACCGTCGGCATGTTGCTGGCGGGCCAGCCAGTGCATGCTACCCACGATCAGTTCGCTCAGGTCGCCTTGATAAGCCGAATCGAGCGGGTTGGGGGCATCGATCTCTCCGAGGCCACCGCCGTGCTGCTCCGACAGCACCAATGCGCCCACCGCCGTGGCAGTCGACACCGCCGGCCCATTCCATTGGTCAAGCCAATCGATGGGGCGATGGTCGGTTGCTGGCACGACTCGCAATGTGCTCCGCTCGGGGTCGCGATGCTTGGCGACCGATGCGGACGTCGGATTTGGGAACATGAGAGTTCGTTGGCGGGCGGCGCGCTTCAAGCCCGCGCGTCTCGGGCCGACCAGCCTGGTCGTTGGCGACCGACGTCGCCACATGGTGCATGCTGCACGGCACAGCATAGGCACGGTGTACCTGGGCTGTCGAGGGGCAAGCAGGCCAGCGCCACGATGATCAGGGGGCAGAAAATCGTGACGCTAGCTGCTTACCAGCTGTCGCAAGTCTTTGAAAAATAAGGTCTTGCGACCACCGCACCCGACTGCACGCAGGAACTGCGGTTAGCCGAATCGAATGGCCGGCCGGCGGCCAATCTATTGGGAATCAAGCATCAATATAGCCCGCAGCCACACAAGCTCGGGTGAGTTCAGCGACCGACTGGACGCCGATCGTCTTGTAAATCTTGCTGCGGCGGGCCTCCACGGTGCGAATGCAGACACCGAGTTGGCTGGCGATTTGCTTGTTGGGCACTCCGTTGAGCACGTGGGTCAGTACCTCTCGCTCGCTATTGTTGAGTCCGTCGATTCGTTCGGCCACTTCGCGTCGGTAGGCCGACTGGCGTTGCTCTTTGCGGCCATTGGTCAACGCGGCGTGAATGGCGTCTCTCAACTCGTTTTCGCAACACGGCTTTTCGAGCACGTTCACCGCACCCATTCTCATGGCGTCGACGGTCATTGGCGTGCTTGGGTGGGCAGTGACGAATACTACGGGAATCGGCACACCTTCGCTTCGCAACTGGCGGAGTAATTCGCAGCCACTAATGCCCGGCAAATGCTGGTCGAGCAACAAACAACTCGGGTTATCGCTGCGGTACGCATCTAAGAATTCCTCGGCGGAACGAAATGATTCGACCGCCGCGCCGGTGGGACGAATCAACTCGCCGAGCGCTTCGCGAGTGCTGGCATCGTCTTCGACAATGTAGACCGTGTCGCGTGACTTTTGCCGAGTCTCGAACACCTCTTTTTGAAGAGCATTAGCCATCTTCATTCTCCTCTGCCTTGTTTCGTGGCCGCGACGGCGACCAACAGGTATTTTGGTCCTGCGGAAGTACCAGCAAGAGCCGCTGGTCACACCCTGCGGATTGGGCTTTCCGGATACCGATGAGGGCGCGGGCTGGTTCGCCCGGCGTCCGTTTCGGTCAACAAGACCGTCTATAACAACCGTACGGCTGAACGCAATAAACAGGTAGTTGAGAATAGGCGCGGAATTGTGCGAGTTGCCACAACGGCATTGTGGCTACCCGCCGACGAAGGCAGGTCCGACCGCTAGTACGAGTTCTAAAGCGCTCTTCACCCATCTGTAGCGTGACCGCTTACTGCGTCTGCACCTGGCTACGTTGGCCTGCATCGACGAATCATGCAGATTCGCCTGCTTCGGCCGCCTTTCCATGCTTGACTCGTTGGCGCCAACATCGCTACAGCTAGCCGAAGCACGCTCTAGGTCTTAGCCTGAAGCACCAATCGAACGAGTTCGGCCACCGAGTCGGCTTGGAGTTTCGAGAACACGTTCTGCCGACGAACTTCGACGGTCCGCACGCTGATGTCCAGTCGCGACGCCATGGCCTTGTTGGGCACCCCCTCAACGATCAAGTCGAGTACTTCCTTCTCGGCAGGTGTGAGTTCAGCCAGACGAGATAACAGGTCGCGACGCCGCTCGTCGCGCTCGAGATTCTCGTGGTCCTTGGCGAGACCCTCACGGATTGCGTCCCACAGTTCGTGATTGCGACACGGCTTTTCCAGCAACGTCAGCGCGCCGTTTTTCATCGCGCGGACTACAACAGGAGCGTCTGCGTACGCGGTAACCACAACCACTGGCATCGTGATGCTTCGCCGCTCAAGCTCTTCTTGAAGCTCAAGCCCGCTCATCTCGAGCATCCGTATGTCTGTTACCAAGCATGCAGGACGGGAGTTGTCATACTTCTCCAGGAATTGCTCGGCCGATGCGAACGATTGGAAGTCGACCTTCATTTCGCTCAACAGCGTCTCGACGGCCTCGCGCGAGTCGTTGTCGTCGTCGACAATGTATACCGTGTGGCGATCACCCACTGCGTTTCTCCGGTTCGACAGGCAGCAGCAAAGAAAAGGTCATCCCGCCTGCCTGGTTGCTATCGCCCCAAATTTTTCCATGGTGGCGAGCAACAATGGTGCGGCAAAGGGCGAGCCCCATCCCCATTCCATCGTCTTTGGTAGTGACGAATGCGTTGAACAGCTGCTCTAGTTCTCGGCCGGGCTCAATCCCAGGGCCGTTGTCCTCGATATCGAGCCGTGCGCGCGATTCCTCAAGCTTCGTTCGCACAATCACACGAGGAGAGCCGTCGTCATCGATGTCAATCGCCTCGAACGCATTGCGCAGTAGGTTGACGACCACCTGTTGGATTTGAACTCGGTCGCCGATCACCCCCGGCAAGGGTTCGTAGAGATCAAGTTCCACGCGAATCCGCTTACGTTGCGCCTCGAAGGCCAACATTTCGGCCGTTTCGCGCACCACATTGTTCAAATCGAACCGAGCCATGTTGACCCGCTGCGGTCGAGTAAACTCGCGCAGGCGGCGAATAATATCGGCGGCGCGATTGATTTGGCCCGAGATCTTGCCAGCGATTTGGACGGCGCGATCGCGCCCTTCCTCCTCACCCGATTCCAACGCGGTGCCCAGCGCCGTGGCAAAGGTCGCCGCCGCGTGCAGGGGCTGATTGACTTCGTGGGCGATACCAGCGACCACTTCTCCCATCGTGGCGACGCGGGCCAAGTGCACCAGATGTTCTTCAGCCTCACGCAGCCGCTGGCGGCTGGTGACCTGCTCGGTAATGTCGCGATCAACGCCTACCATGCGAACGGCGTCGCCGTTGGAAGTCCTTTCAATCACGCGGCCTCGGGTGAGAATCCATTGCCAGTTGTCATCGCGAGCTTTCCATCGATACTCACACTCGAAAACCTCTGTCTTTCCATCGAAATGGTCGGCCAGGCGCTCCATTACCTCGGATTGGTCGTCCGGGTGAATGGAAGCCTGCCAGTCCTTGACCGTCCATTGCTTGCTGCCCGCCGGCAGATTTCGACTGGCAAGCCAATGGTCGCTTACATAAATTTGCGAGGAGGCAATATTCCAGTCGTGGAACCCGTCGGCTACTGCGTCGATGGTCAGGCGAAGTCGCTCTTCGCTGGCGGCCAAGGCCTGTTCGGCCGATTTGCGCATCAATGCGTTGGCGAACACTTCGCCGACGAGCTGCAGAATCGAGGCACTTTCTGGCGTCCATCGCTCTCCAGGGTGCCGACTGCTGATCCCCATGAATCCAATGAGCTGTTCGTTGAGGAAGATGGGGACCAGGATGAACGACGCTACGTCGATCTTGGAGAATTCGTTGCGAAGCGGCATGGCATTGGGGGGCAGCGCATCCAGGTTGGAGATGGAAATCGGTTGCCCCTGTTCAAGCAGCTGCATCGACCAGTCGCGTTCGAGATTGGGTATCAGCTTCAGATGTGCCGGAGTTTCTGGACATCCCTCGGCCACCCACTCAAGGCTGAGCGACGCGGTTGTCCGCGACTCGTCGAACAGAAAGATGTAGCTGCGTTGCCCGCCGACGAATTCCGCGACGAGTTGCAATGCGTCGACGATTTCTTGTTCTAGTTGGCCTGGCGGTAGATGAATGAATCGGGAAGTGATCCCCAGTATCAACCGCTCCAACTCCCGCCGGTATTCCAATTCTTCGCGAGCTTGCTTTTGGGCTGTAACATCGCGCCCGACCGACTGAAGCTCGATAACATTTCCGCTTTCGTCGAACAGCGCCCGATCCGACCACTCGAGCCAGGCAAGGCTGCCGTCGCGTCGTATCACACGGTGTTCGTCGGTGATCGATGGCTGATCGACCGTAAGCGATGCGATCTTATGGCGGACCGCTTGCACGTCATCCGGATGGATCGGGTCGAACACATTCAATTGCAGTGCTTCTTCGCGCGACAGATTCAAGAATCGGCACGCGGCATCGTTGACGAACGTTTGGGTACCGTCGGGTTTCCACCGCACAATCAAGTCGGTTTGGTCTTCGATTACCGACTCGTATCGCTCTTTGCTGACTTTTAGCTGCAGGTAGTCGTTCTTGCGATCGACGGCGTTGACCACAATCTCACCCACCACGCGAAGCAGATTGATGCTGTCTTCCGACCAAACCTTCTTCTGGTTTATGCACGAAAATCCAAGCATGCCGCGAGCTTCGCTCTTGAAGGACAGCGGCAAGTACACCGCCGAGCGGACCCCCAACGAATCGTAGAGCTCACGCAGGGCCGCCGCTTGCTCCGGCAGTTCGCGGCTGTCGCTGACGTGAATAACCTTTCCAGCCGCGAGTTGATCGACCGCCCAACTGAGCGGTTCGAGATCGAGGTGTTGCACGCGGTGCTGAATCGACGGCGCTCCGGGAGCGCACCACTCATGGGTCATCCGCCCGATGGCCTTTGCCTCGTCGACGTACTGGTAGACGAAGCAGCGGTCGACTCCAGTGAATTGGCCAATCTTCGAGAGGGCCGCCACAATGCCGCCGTCGATCGCCTCGATAGGCAAGTTGATGAAACGAGTGCTTAGCGACGTTAGTAGCTGCTCGAATCCGGAGCGGTATTCCGAATGCCGAGACAGCGCAGAGATGTCGGAGTGGGTGGACGTCGACATAACGGCTGCGGGAAACTCGAAGAATAGCTCGTTGTGGCGGGTCTCGTTTGTCGCAAGGCCTGACGCACCTATAGTTTACGCACTACGGGTTGCCGAGGGCAACGCTACGAAGGCGTCTTGACGAACACCGATCGAAAAATAGGCAGCCCCGCCTGACGCTTTCGGCGTTCGAAATGCGTCTGATAGTCCAGGTCGTGCTCGGGCAACTGCTCCTCGACGGCGTGCGGGCCGACGAGCTCTGCGATCTGGTCCAACAGCTCCAGGGTCGAATCGAAGTACTCCTCGACATCCGTCCAAAAGTGGAAATGCCCTGATGGCTTCAGCGTGCGGGACACGTCGGCCAGAAAACCAGGAGTCAGCACTCGACGCTTTCGGTGCCGCTTTTTCCACCATGGGTCCGGAAAGTAGACATGCACCGCGTCGAGGCCAGCGTCGGGCAGTAACTCGCGAAAGATCTGTAGCCCATCGCCTGCCACCATCACGGCGTTCGCGATCTGTCGATTGGCGAGGCGAGCAGCTGAGAATCGGGCGTACTTACGGGCGACTTCGATGCCCAGGAAGTTGTGGTCGGGGTAGGCGCGCGAAGCATTTTGAATGAATAGCCCCTTGCCGCTTCCGACCTCCACCTCCAGCGGTACTTCCCGATCAAACAAGACGGAGGGATCCCAAGGGTTCGGCAAGTCGTCGAACGATTTGAGGTGTCGGCTCAAATCAAGCGTCGCGTCGATGCGGGGAACTGCCCGGCGGCCCATGGGTATGTTACGATGTAGGTGCGAGGACGTGACGAGATGCAAGTCGGCTTGGCGCCGTTTACTCGCGTTCGGTAAGCGGCTTGGGGTCTTCGAACTTGAATTGGCTATCTGCTTCTTTCTGCCAGTCTTCCCCATCGGGCGGCCGCCCAAGCGCGAGTAATGGCATCAGCACTAGGCCGGCTACGAACCCACCGATGTGCGCCCAATGGGCTACTCCGCCCGCCATGCCAAGGTGAACCTCCAGTAGCCCGGCGAAGGTTTCGGCCAGCATCCACAAGCCCAACACGATCAGCGCGGGAATGTCGAGTAACAGCGGAATGCCGATGAACACCAAAGTGCGAACCTTCGCTGAGGGATAAGTGAGCGCATACGCGCCAAGCACTGCGGCCACGGCGCCGCTAGCGCCGATCATCGGAACGGTGCTTTCGGGATCGATCATCCAATGGCTCAGCGTGGCGACGGTGCCGCCGGCGATGTAGAACAAGCCGTACACTATGTGCCCCAGCCGGTCTTCGATGTTGTTTCCAAAGACCCACAGCATCCACATGTTGGTGATCAGGTGCAGCCACCCGCCATGTAGAAATAGCGTCGTGAAGAAGGTTGCGTACACCGTCAGCGCATCGTTCGGAAGGTCGAGTTCGATGCGACGTTCCGGCTGCGGTTTTCGGCCGGGCAGTTCCGGTTGGCGGAGGACTTCGCGGATTCTCAAGGGCTCGGGATTGTCGATGCGTGTGAGTCGCGCGGGAATGAAGCCCCACTCGAAACTCACCTCCGCTCGTTGTGGCGGCGACAATAGCGATACTTTCCACATGACGCCGACATTGACGACGATCAACAGTAGCGTGATCAGCGGAAAGCGGCGATGTGGGTTGTGATCGTATAGCGGAAACAGCATAGCGCGAGTCGGCAGAGAGCGGTCAGGACGGGATCATTCGCACCATTATAGTTGGCCGCGGCTGCGGCACATCGAGAGTTCCGCCGCTTGGGTCACCCTTCGGTTGCTTCATGCTGGCGCACTGCGTCGACTGGGATCGACACGCCGACCAATTCGCCTTCGCTCACCAGTCCGTTATCGACGAATGCTTGAAAGCCGCAGCGGATCATCGCACGGGGTCGAATCGCCAATCGTTTGCAGACGAGTAGCAGGCGATCGCCAGGGCGGACCATACCGCGAAAGCGGACCTTATCCAGCCCGCCAAACCCCATCATGTTCACGTCCATCGCGCCATGGCGCTGCACTTGGTAGGTGCATAGTTGAGCGGCGGCCTCGCAGATCAGAACGCCTGGCAGCAGCGGCAACCCAGGCATGTGTCCCTCCACCCAAAATTCCTGATCGGTCAAGTCTTTGTATCCCGCAACGATGCCTTTTTCAGCGTCGTCGTGCACGACGGCCGTCAATTGCTCCATAGCGTAGCGCTGCGGAATGTACTTGCGGATCTCGCCCAGGTCCGCGATCACGCGGGAAAGGTCGAGGGTCGCAGGATCGAGGATCAGCTCCTTTTCGGGCACGCCGTGGTCCTCTATCGGAAGAGCAGCAAGAATTGCAGACCGAAACAAGAAGCAGAAACCGACTAGGTCTTTACCTTTTGACGACGCTCCTTGCGCGGACGGCTGCATGCAGGTCGCTTGCCGTGGTTCGCCTTCTTCACTTTTCGTCCGGGCTTGGCCATGGATCACTCCGAATGATGGGGCGGGCGCAGCATGCACTGCGGTAGCTGAAACTGTCGAATCTCACAGCATAACAAAACCACTGCGGCGGCGAAAGTCGTGAATAACCTTGCCGATAGCCGGCTGGGGCGCTCAGTGATCTCGGGGCACTTGCGGGGCTCAGGAAGTGTGCGACGATAAGCACTTCCGGCCAAGCTGTTCCCGAAATCCAAACCATTCGCGAATCCACCATGCTCGAATACCATCTCGACGGCACTTTGATTGGCACCGGCGGCCTGGAGACGTCCGATCTCGAAAACCTTGCCGGCCCTCTCACCGGCGTCCGTGAAGAAGTGCTCGCCGACGCCGACCTGTGGGCTGGCGACGCCAACGTGCCCGAAGCCAAGCAGCCGCTCGATGCAGGGTTTCACATGCTGCCCAATCGCCTGCTCGACGAGCTAGCGGCCGATGGCGACTCGAGTCAGTTGGCCCAAATTCAGGCATCGGCCGATCGACTCGCGGAGTTGGTCGATTCGGTGGTGGTGCTCGGAATAGGTGGCTCGTACATGGGCGCTCGCGCGCTGCTCGAGGCGTGCTGCCATCCCTACTACAACCAGGTGGCGCCCACGCTTCGCGCTGGTCGCCCCGCGGTCTACTTCGAAGGTAACAATGTCGACAACGACGCCGTGCAAGGCTTGCTCGACCTGCTCGCCGGGCAAACGGGCGATTGGGGCATTGTGGTCATCTCCAAGAGTGGCGGCACGCTCGAAACCGCCGCAGCACTTCGCATCTTTCTGCGCGAGCTGACCTCCTCGATCAGTGATGCTGCCGAGGTCGGTAAGTACGTTGTTCCGGTCACCGGAACCAGCGGCAAGCTATTCGACTTGGCTACGGCGCTTGGGTGTGACGAGAGGTTCCCCGTGCCCGACGGCGTGGGAGGGCGTTTCAGCGTGTTGTCGGCGGTGGGACTGTTGCCGGCGGCCGTGATGGGTCTCGACATCGAAGCGCTCTTGGCCGGCGCGGCGGAGATGAATGCCCACTTCGAGCGAGAGCCGTTCGACAAGAACCTGGTGCTCCAGTACGTGGCGGCCGCCCATGCGATGGAAGAGAAGCACGGCGCGGACATACGCGTCTTATCGACATGGGGCAAGCGGCTCGAAGCGGTTGGCTTGTGGTACGACCAGTTACTCGCCGAGAGCCTTGGTAAGCACGAACGCGGCGCGATGCCGCTCACGATCGTGAACACCCGTGACTTGCACTCCCGTGGCCAACAACACCAGGAAGGAAAACGCGACAAGTACATCACGAACTTGACCGTGAAACAGGGTATTCGCGAACCTCTTGCCATCGGCCAGAGCGATTACAATCAAGACGGCCTGAACGAGCTTGCGAACAAGACCTTGCCCGACATTCTTTCGGCCGCCATCGCCGGCACGAATCAGGCCTATCGCGACGACCACCGCGCGACTGCCGACCTGGTATTGCCCAAGCTCGACGAACAGCACCTGGGGCAACTGCTGCAAATGCTGATGCTGGCGACCGTGGTCGAAGGCCGACTGCTGGGCATCAATCCGTACGGGCAACCGGGCGTCGAGGCCTACAAGAAGAATATGAACGCGATCTTGCGGAAGTAAGATCTGACGTTAGTCGGCGGCTTCCAAACGGTGCTGCGCCGATCGACACGAATTGTCGCGCAATTCGACAGCCGGCGACGTTTCTCTTCCGCCGACGCTCTTTTGATCGAGACGTCTAGGGTTCGGGTGCATAAGATGAAGAGATGCCCATGTGGCGACACGAGTTGGTTGCATCATGGTAGGGAAGCTCTCGGCCGCGAGTGCGTGTGCGTCATTCACCGAAACAAGGAGTTGTCATGCGTCAGATTCTTATGCCGGGGCTACTAGTATTCATCGCCGTGCAAGTTGGCGTTGCGCGGCGCGTGGCTGCCGACGAACGTCTCCCCACGCTCAATGAGGTAGTCTCGAAAGGACTGGCTTACCTCCGTGACACGGGACAAACGGAAGACGGCAAAATTTCGCCACGGATGGGTTCGGGCATCACATCTTTGGCGGTTACCGCTGCACTACGTAACGGAGTGTCGCTCGACGATCCTCTGGTCGCTCGGGGATTGGAGGCAATTGAGGGTTACGTGCAACCCGATGGCGGCATCTACGGCAGCGGTCGACTCCGCAATTACGAAACTTGCGTCGCCATTTGTTGTCTTGCCGAGGCCAAAAAAACGGTCGGCGATGGAAGATACGATGAAACACTCGCCGCCGCCGAGGCATTCGTACGCGGTCTGCAAGTCGGCAGCGCGGGCGAGCGTGATGCTTCGGACCCCCAGTTCGGAGGCGTGGGCTACAGCGGTAAAGAACGCCCCGACCTGTCGAATACCAGCTACTTGGTCGAAGCACTGGTGTCGCTCGGCACGCCCGACAGCGATCCGGCGATTCAGCGGGCATTGGTTTTTGTCGGTCGGTGCCAGAATCTGAAGGGCAAGTGGAACGACACCGAGTTTGGTCCATTGGTCAACGACGGAGGATTCTACTACGTGATCCCTACCGAGAAGGTCGATCCATCGACGTCCGATCGTTACACCGCTGATGGCGGGCTGCGAAGCTACGGATCGATGACGTACGCAGGGTTCAAGAGTTTGGTTTACGCGGGACTTACCAAGGACGACCCCCGCGCCAAGGCGGCCCTCGATTGGATTCGGGCGAACTACACGGTCGAGGACAACCCCGGCCAAGGGTTGGCAGGGTTGTACTATTACTACAACACGTTCGGCAGCGCTTTAGGTGCCTCGGAGTTAGAGACCATCCAAACCGAAGACGAGGGCGTTCGTAATTGGCGCGAGGACCTCGTTGCCGAATTGGCTCGAACGCAACGCGACGATGGCTCGTGGGTGAATTCCAACGGTCAGTGGATGGAGAACGACCCGAATCTGTGTACCGCGTTCGCGCTGTTGTCGCTTTCCTACTGCAACGAGCAGCCCGATCGATAGTAGTCGCCTAGGTCGTATCGCCGGGCATGCCACGCAATCGCTTATTGTCGTTGCGTGGTTGGTGAATGTTGCGCTATTAGCGGCGACCGTTGTTTGGCTGCTGCGTGACGGGCGGGCACCGCACACGTTGGCCGATTTGTGGCAGCTAGTTGAGTCTGGAAACCCACGCTTCAAGACGACAACGATCGTTCGTATTGCCGCCGCGGCCGGTGCTGTATCGTTTGCCCTCGTACTGATTGGCTTGATGGCGGGACCAAGGCGATGTCGCCAACTGAGCGCGTGGCTCACCGCCACCGCGTTGACCTGCGGTTGGTGCACGCTATTCGTCACTTGGTCGGAATTGCATTGGCACGCCCAGCAATTCCGCCTGGCAAGCGTTTTGCCCGAAGCCACCACACTGGCCGAAGAACTTGCCGCCAACTGGCCGGACAAAGATGGTGATCTGCAAGGCGTGGGCCCGTTCATGGCGTACCCGAAATCCGCGCCCGCGACGCTGATGCTGCTGGGCGACTCGCGCGTGCCGGGCACCTCGGTGCAGATCTCCGCGGTGGAGCGGACGAGTGACGGGACGCTCCGGTTGGAACTAGCTGGCCGCGAACGCGGCGCATGGCTGGAGTGGCGCCCGGCCGATTCGGTGCCGTCGTCGCACACCCCGGGATCATTTCTCGGAGGACTCAACACGTACTACTCGCTCAAGCGCTGCGCTGCTCTCGATACCGATTGGTTCGTAGTGAGGTACGCTGCGGCGCCTGGTTACTAGTTCTACAGAGCCGGGTACCGGGCTAGGTAGCTGTCGCGCTAGAAGTTGAACTTGTGCCAAACGTAGAGCAATTCTCGGTTGGCGTCGTAGGCAAGATACGTATACTCGCCGTCTGGACTTCGACCGGTTGCAGGAAAGCCCGGTGTAGCACGGAACTGGAAGTTTTGAGTTCGCCTTGGTCGCAAGTAGTTCGGAAATGCACTCCAGAATTCTGTTGTCACCAGAGCTTTAGGAACGGACGCATACGCTTGAGTTGTCGCAAGTCGATCGAACTGCTCATGTGAAATATTGATCTTACAGACGTACTCCTCGTCGATGAAACGACCTAGGCAGTAGACGTCTGCATTCATGGCCCTCGCCATTTCTGCTAGCTCATACGGATAGTTGTGTGAGAAGTAGACCGGGCCGACGCCAAACATCATCCACGCCGCGAATCCCATTCCCAACGCGAAGAATGCCTGAACTACCAGCCCTAAGCCGGTACAAACTAAGAACCGGCGTTTCTGAATTTGGCCCTTGGCAACGAAGACGATGCCGACAAGGAGCATCGCCGCGCCGCCAGCAAACAGCCCAAGAGTCGTGAAGGCGAACAGCACAAACGATACTGCCGCGAACAGGTAAAGTAATTCCCGGATGGAAAATCGGCTGGTGGTCGCGGTCATGGACGGTTTGGATTTGGGAGGGTAATCATAGGTCCGACCATTGCATTTCTCTAAACAGGATTACCCACGCCTGGTCCTTTGATTCGCGCGTATACGCGCTACTCGCGGGCCAACAAACTGCAAAACTTGAACTACAACGAGGTGGCCAAAATTCTTTGTAGAAAACGCCCGCACGTTTGATCTAATGATACTGCCGCACGATGTAGCGGGAGCTGTTTGACAATTTGATTCACGCCGACTCGATCCTTCGGGAAGCTAATGACCCAATTGACCCAACGTTGGGTCAAAACGAATCGGGTTGCGACGATGCTTGGCGATGTAAGTGCTTCCCCAGTAAAGGCTTGTGACGATCGTCGGCGATGTGGGAATTGACCCAGCGAATCGTATGTCTGGTGTTGGGTCAGTACGAGAATTGGGGCAGAACCTGGGTGGGGCAGAAGCTGAGCCACGACAGTCAGGGAGCGGTCGTTTCGTCGACACTCAAGTCGGCCGCGCGTTGGTCTGTTGGCTCCGTCTTGGCCAGCGCGGCGGCAACGTTGGCAAGCCAATCCGACGCTGGCATTCCGTAGGGGCGGAACTTCTCCGCCTCGCCAGTTTCGTCGTTGTACAACAGCGCGCGGTGCTGGGAGAGTCGGCTGGCGGCCGGCGAGTCGAGCAGGTTGCTGCTGTCGGCGGCCGACATTTGAAACGCCACGCGCATTTCGAACTCGCGCATCGCCAAACGATCGAACAACCGATTGACCGCGTTATAGCCGTCGCACCACACCAGCGAGTGGATGCCCCACTGTGGGCCAGTCTTCAGGATTTCGGCGAACTGTTTGTCGGGCGCGGGCGGTTTGTCGCGATCCATCGAGAAGCTGAAATCGTCTTCGCTTTTTCGCAGGTCGCGGAATCGCGACGCGTTGTAAATCACCAAGTAGATCGGTGGGGCGGTTTCGTCCGATTGTTCGTCGCGTCGGGCGAGTTCCTCCGCAAGCTGGTTGATCGCCTGGGGAACGTCCCGTTGGCCGACCATCTCGGCCCGCGAACCAATCGCCTGGGTAATAGTATGCCAGATGCCGTGGCCAATGTCTTCGGGACGCGAACCATCGAGCACGACGAACGAGGCTGCGGGGTTGGCGGCCGCCAGCGATACGGCGGCCGTGGCCATTACGCCAATGGCTGCCGTGGGCTGTTGCCCCACGACCAACAGGTTGCTGCCGCCATGCGAGGCAAACTTCACGGAGGTAGGTGGTTTGATCGCCACCGCGGAACCAAGCCAGGCGACTGCCGATCGCGGCGCGCTACCCGCGGAACTTACGTCGCGCGACGCAAGCGCGGCCACGAGTTCGACGTTTTTGGCCGGATCGGCCGGGGCGTTACCTTCGAACACGATGGCCTGTTGCTGCTCGCGGTCACTTTCGGAACGAAGCTGATTGATTTCGGCCAAGTAAGTCGCCCGCTCGCGATCCGGCAACCACACCACCTGGAACGGCTGATTGGCTGCGACGAGTCCGTTTTGGTCGTTGTAGATGGCTTCGCCGGGGCGGCTGAGGAAGCGGGCGGCCTGGTTCCGCTCGTCGCTCAGAATCAGATGAGCGTCCGACTCGCTGCATTGCAGTGCCACCCGCACGGCCATTTGCCCGAGCGTACTGCGAGCGAGCGAGTAAGCGCCGGACAACGTTTGCGAACCGAGCAATACATGCATCCCGAATGCCCGACCTTGGCGTACCAAGCGATCCAACAGCAGCCCGGCCTCTTGAGCCAGCCGATCGTCTTCGACGAACAGCTCCTGGAACTCGTCGACCACGAGCAGGATGCGAGGCATGGGCTCCTCACGATGGTCGGCCCGATAGTCGGCCAGGCTTTGCACGCCCGCCTCACGGAACTTCTCGCCGCGATCGCGGAGTTCGCCGTCCAGGCGCTGCAGCACACTAAGGCCAAACTCCCGTTCGCTCTCGATGGCGATCACTTTAGCGTGTGGCAGTTGGTGCGTTGCGTACGACTTGAACTCGACACCCTTCTTGAAGTCGACCAGGTAGAACTCCAACTCGTCGGGACTGAAGTGCAACGCACCGCTGGTTACCAGAGCATGCAAGAAAGTCGACTTACCCGAACCGGTCTTACCCGCGACCAGCAAATGCTGAGCGGTTCCTTTGCCCAACCGTACGTACTGCAGACGGTTGGCGCCGGCTCGACCGATGGGAACGGCCAACTCGCGGTCGCACGACTTGGTCCAACGGCGGTCGTCGTCGGGCACGACGACGTCAAACGGCACCTCGACGCGAATCGAGTCCTTTGCCTGCTTGCCAGCCTGCTTGATGAGTCGCACCAGCGCGTCGCTGTCAACAGGCTTTGCAAGCTCCAGGGGCAAGTGCTCAAATGCCGGGTACCGCCAAACAAACTTGCTTTGTTCGCCGTCCCAGTCCAAATGGACGGATGGGGCGAGCAGATCGTCGGCGGCAAAGTCGTTGGGCAGGCGTTGTTTACGATCGTGCGACAACAATACATAGACACCGCACCGCGGGCCGCCGGTCACCAGGCTGAGCAACCGCCGCGCGGCCGAATCACCAAAGCCATGAGGAAAGTTGGCTATTGTGAGCACCTGGAACGGCTCGGCGACTTCGCCCGCTTGAGCGTTGTATTCGTGGATCGACGCATACTCGTTCCGCAAGTACTTTTGCAGCACCGTTTCCATGTGTCCGGTAAGGCGGGTGAGTTGCTCGTCGATGTCGCGCGACTCCGACCAGATGCGTCCATTGATAAGGTTTTCATCGTGATCGGCCAGATGCATGAACGACGAAAAACTCTCGCCCAAAGCGACTGGATCGCAAATGGTGAATCGCACCTTGCCTGGCGGCATGGCCGTGAGGAATCGAACCATCATTGTTTGCAACAAGTCGACCGCCGCGGCGCGGGCCTCGCCGTCGACGGTGATGACCATCGACGGTTGCTCGCGCAACGTAAGCAATGTTGGTACGGCGATCTCTTGCACGTCGGGCCGCAGTTCGGGGTTCGACGACAGAGCGTGCTTGACCTTCGCCAAGTCGAGTTTGGCGGTGCCGAACTGCAAGGCGTCGGTTGGCTCGGTTGGTTTGTGCCAATGCGTGTAGTCGGTGGTATTCCAGTCGGGAAAAAGCCGGCTACAGTCAGCCTGCATGGCCTCGAACTCGGCTTCGAGTTGTTGAAGTCCGGCAAACCAAGTATCGCGCATTTGCTGCCATTCGGCCGATTGCCGCTGGTCGGCGGCGGCCCGCGATTCGCGCTTGGCAGCTTCGGCTTGCTGGGTTTGGCTTTGATATGTCGTAGTGATGTCGGTAAGTGCGATGCGGTGTTCGCCCTCGGCGTGCGTCGTGTCGGTTTGAAACGTTGCTCGCAGTTCCGTCAACCGTGCCGGAAAGGCCTGGTGGGCGTCGCTCAGCGTGGTCTCTTTCCAAACTTCGATGTCGCTCAGCGCCTTGGTGGCCAGCGACTCGGCGTCGGCCAATTCACGATCGCGGGTGGCAATCAGCTCCTGCGCTTCGCGGCGACTCTGATCGCGGGCGACCAGCGAGGCCAATTCGATATGCCCGTACGCGGACGCAAGATGGCGCCGGACCTTGCCGTACATTTCGCCCGCCCATTTAGTGAGCCGTCGATGTACGAACCAGCCGCCTAGTCCGGCAATCAACGCGGCGCCAAAGATGCTGCCGCCGAACCAGAGCGTGACACTGGACCACCCAAAGACCATGCCCAATAGTACGATCAACGCCACCCAGATGACGACCGGAACAATGAAAGGTGTTACGTCTTCGAACAACTGCGAACGACGATTTGCTTTCAACTCGTGGACCAAGTTTCGGGCTGCGAGCAGTTCGCTAGCCACGGCTGCTTTGGCCTCAACGATGTTACTCGGTTGGCTGCCGGCGCCATCGCTACTTGAACGCTCGTTTGACGGCTCCGCAAAGCTCGTTCGCCACAACCGGCGCATACGGAGCAGGTCGACCGCGTCGACGTCGAGTTGGTCCAGTTCCTGTCGTCGTGCAGCCAACTCATGCTGCACTTGGTTGAGCGTTTCGCGGGGATTGTTCTTCGCGGCGTCGAATACGGCCAGCGCCTGCCACGCCGCTTGTTTTTTGCCATCCTTGGCCTCGCGAACCGTCGTCTCGTACTTGCTCTCGGCTTCCTCACGGACCTTGCGATATTCGGCTTGGGTGTCGTTGCGATGCGATTCGTAGGTGGTGGTCAGCGCGTCGATTCGATCCTGATGAGATTTCTGTTGATTGGTTTTGGCTTGTTCGTACTCATGCTCGGCGGAGGTAACACGTTGTTTAAAGTCGGCATTGGCATTGGCAATCGCGCCCTCGTGTTCGCGGGCGATCCGCTCCTCGGCGAATTGCCGCTCGTTGGCAAGCCGCTGCAGGTCGCGCATCAATTCGAGTTGGCGCCGAGTCGAGAGCAAGCTGAGTGGGGGGCTAGAGACTATTAGGGTTGTGGCTGACGAGTCATATTCCGGCGGATGTTGGCGTTAACTCTCACAATCGCGCTGGGCCTGCCGCATCAACAGGTCCATGCGACCAACTGCGTCAAGCGAGGTCTTTACAACAGGTATGATTGGCTCCAAGTGCTGCTCGGCAAATGCCCGGCTTGCCTCATCGTTCCACTCGGTAGTCGCCTCGGCCCACGCGAGTTCGAGGCGTTCGAGCGCGCGCCGGATACGGCTGGCGCCCGATTGTAGGTCACATGCTTTCATCGCTGGTAGGCTTCCGAGTTATTCGCTGTCGTTGTCAGGTGGATCTGCATCGGATTCGGGCTGCTTGCCACCTTTTTCGGCTGGCTTGGTCGCACCCGCCATGACGGCGGCGACGTCGAGCGGGGGAATTGCAGTCGGTGAACCCAAAGCGTGGTACTCCTCGATGCGGGCCAGTAACCTGCCGAGTGCCGCTGTGGCCTTGGGCACGTCGATCTCGCCGCAGGCCTTGAGTTGCGAAATACGACCCTCATATTCGAACAACTCGTGGCGAACGTCGCGACACCAGTTCTTCAGGTTCTCCGCTTTTTGTTCGCAGTACGCTAGGTGGGCCTGGGCTTTCTTCAGCGCCGCCCGCTGCTCGGTGCAACTCGGGCGCTGGTCGCCGATGGGGAACATCAAGCAGCGATGCAACTCCTTTTTGGCTTGCTCCACCTCATCCCACGCCAACCGCACACGATTCTTCCAATACCGCGGCCTATCGTGTTCGAGCCAGTCAAGCACCCGCCGGCATTCCGCAGCGATCTCGGTAAGCCCCTCGTCCACCTGGTGGGCAAAGTTAGCGAGCGCCGCTCTTACGGACTCGATGGCGTCGGTGTTATGAACGTAAGCAGGGCCGGACATGAGAGTACTAGACCAATAGACAGAGGCCACGCAAATCCGCGTCCAACCAACTACGCGCCCACGTGTTCAATGCTCACCGTTGGGAAAGGTAATCTTCAATCCGTTCCGCTTTACGAATCAGGAATGGCGCGTGTTCGTTGGTTGCCTCGATGGTGCGTGCGATAGCTTTGATGTGCTGTTCGAAATCGTCGACGAACTTCTTGTGCTCCTGGTCGCGCCAAGTGGCGCTAAGGCTGTGCAGTTGGCCAGACAGTGCAGTCAAACCCGCTTCCAGCTCGGAGTTGAATTTCTTCAGATTCGCAGCAAATCGCCGCAGTTCGTTAGGATCGACAATGGCTTGCGACATCGAGGCCTCAGGCAATCGGTCAAGGCTAAGGACACAGCATCCCCATTATACGGTCGGCAACTCGACCGAGCGAGCATTGCCGCGAAACGCTCGCCTAGTGTGGTTCAACGATCTGCAACGCCACATGAGAAGTATGCAGCGTTATGCGGCCGAGTTGCCAGCGGCGAGGTCGCGGGAGTGTTTGGCTACCAGCGCCACGGTGCTGCGAATTTGCTCGGACGAGTGGTCGCTGGTGATGAAGAACCGCAAACGGGCCGCCTTTTCTTCCACCGCTGGATGCAAGATTGGCTGGACGTTCACACCGGAACGAAACAACCTGTCGGCCAATCGCAAAGCCAAAGGCGAACTGCCTGTGATCACGGGAATGATTGGCGTGCCGCGGCTCTTCCCCGTGTCGAGACCCGCTTCTTTGGCGAGGGCGAGGAACAGCTCGGAGTTTTGTTGGAGTTGGTACACTTTTTCCGGATGTGCCTCGACTTGCTTGAGCGACGCAAGTGCCGCCGCCGTGTTGGCGGGCGACAATCCGACACTGTATACGAAGCCCGGCGCCGTGTACTTGAGGTACTCGACGATTTCGCGGCGCGCCGCAATATACCCGCCGCAGCTACCGAGAGACTTGCTAAGGGTGCCCATCCAAAGATCGACACGTCGTGGGTCGATATCGAAGTTGGCTGCAATCCCGCGTCCGCCAGGACCTATGGTTCCCAGCGAGTGCGCTTCGTCCACCATAAGGTAGGTCTTGTATTCTTCCTTGAGTGCCACGAAGTCAGCGAGCGGGGCGATATCGCCATCCATACTGTAAACGCCTTCAATCACAATCAGTACGCGGCGATACTCGTTGCGGTAACGTTGCAGCAACTCGCGGCAGGCGGCCGGATTGTTGTGTGGAAATGCACGGCGATGCGCGCCCGACAGCTTGCACCCCTGCACGATGCTATTGTGCGAGAGCGCGTCGTGCAGGATCAAATCGCCGGAGCCGAACAGGTGGCCAATCGTAGTTTCGTTCGTTGCGTGGCCGCCGACCATGGTGATGGCAGCCTCAACGCTCAGGAAGTCTGCGATGGCTTTTTCGAGTTGGCCGTGCAACGGCTTTTCGCCCGACACCAGTCGGCTGGCCGATACGCTGGTGCCGTAGCGCGCGGTGGCGTGCTGCGCCGCGGCGACCACCAATGGGTCGCCCGACATGCCCAGGTAGTTGTAGCTGCAGAAGTTGACCATTTCGCGACCACCAATAACGGTCTGGTCGTTGGTCACGCCCTCGTGCACCGTGAAATAAGGGTTTGGCAAACCAACCTTGTCGGTCAACTCGAGCGTTCTTCGCAGTTCCAAGTACTCCGGCGAGAGAGCGAAGTCGTAGTCGCCGGGTGCGATTTCGCGGTCGCGCCGCGTTGCTTCATGGTCTTCGCTTCCCTGTTGTTCGACAGCGCGAATGATGTCATTGGGGGTTTGCATCTCCAACACCATTTGTTCCGGAAAACGGCAGCCGAATCGATCTTCGAGTACGGCGACCATCTCCATCCGCTCGAGTGAGTCGAGACCAAGATCGAGCAACTGCGAGTCTTGCGTGAGCTCCACCGCGCGCTCCTTGGCTACGGCGGAAACCACGTCTAGCACTTCTGAAGCTAAGTCGGTGGTATCCGTTGGCGATTCCGCACTGGAGCACAATTCCGTATCGGCGGCATCCGTGGCAACTTTCTTGAGTTTCTCTTCGAGATACTCGACTCGGCAGGCGTAACGTTGCAGTTTGCCGCTAGACGTTTTCCGCAATGAGTTCGGCGCGACGAGTACGATGTCGGCGGGCGAAACATCGTGCACTTCAAGTATTCGTTGTCGAATCGACTTGACGAGTGCTGCCGGTTCGTACGTGTTGCGGCGGGCCAACTCCTGCACTACCACCACCTGCTCGCCACCAATAGCCGGCACACCGAATACCGCGGTACGAGTTCCTGATAACGAATCGTCCACCGATCGGGCGGTTGCTTCGATATCTTGCGGGTAGTGGTTGACCCCGCGAATGATCACCAGGTCTTTTCGACGACCGATTACGAACAGCCCTGCTTCGTCGATCACCCCCAAGTCGCCAGTACGCAGAAATCGCTTTGCCACGCCGGGCAGCTTATTGTTGAATACTTCGGCCGAACTCTCTTCCCTACGCCAGTAGCCCAGCGCGACGCTGTCGCCGGCGACCCAAATCTCTCCCACAGTACCACGGGGGCACTCGACGCGGGTTTCTGGATCGACGACCCGAACGTCCTGGTCCAGAAGCCCGTGGCCACACTGAACCAGCGTTTGCATTTGATTCGGGTCGTCGGTTGGATCGGGCTCGACAGCACGCCCAGCTTGTAGCTTTGCTACATCAACGGTGCGCGTTTTTGGGGCGACAAGTCGTTTGCCGCCAGTCACTAGTAAGGTTGCTTCGGCCAGGCCGTAGCACGGATAGAGTGCTTCGCGACGAAAACCGGCGATGGCGAACTTTTCGGCGAACCTTTCGAGCGTCTCAGCGCCGATTGGCTCGGCGCCATTGAATGCCAGCGACCATCGACTCAGATCAAGCTTCGCTGCCTGCTCGTCCGTTACCCGATCAACACATAAGTCGTAGGCGAAATTCGGACCGCCGCTAACGGTGGCGCCGATTGAAGAAATCATCTCCAACCACCGCAGTGGTTTTTGCAGGAAGTGTGCGGGCGACATCAGCGTGCAATAGGTTGCCGCGTACAGCGGTTCGATGATGCCACCGATTAGTCCCATGTCGTGATACAGTGGCAGCCAAAAAACGGCTATATCCTGCCGCATCGTGTCGAACCCTTCTCGAATCACCGCTGCGTTGGCAAGTAAGTTGCGGTGGCTGAGCATCACGCCCTTGGGATCGCCTGTCGATCCAGACGTGTACTGTAGGAACGCCAAGTCGTCTGGTTCGACGATTGGCTCCCGCCAGTCGCCGGCCTCGCAGGAGGAGATCTCATCGGTGGCCCACCAAGGGAGTTTTCGTAGCTCCGCGTTATGGTCGAGTTGGCCGTCGGTTCGCATCAGCGCGTGCTCGGTTGATAGCACGATGCTTGCTTCCGCGTCGCGAACCACTCGCTCGATGCGATCCGCGTTGCGATTGCGACGTGGCGGGTAGGCCGGCACGGCCACTACACCAGCGTACAAACAGCCAAAGAACGCCGCTACAAAATCGAGCCCCGAAGGATAGAGCATCAGGGCACGTCCGCCGCTGAGGCCGGCACGCTGCAGCCTTCCGGCGATCGCACGTGCTCGCAAATCGAGTTCGCCGTAAGTCAGGTGCTCGAACTTGAGCTCGCCGTCGACAGCGTAGGTAAATGCACGGGCACTCGGCAGCTCGGCCGCGCGAGTACGTAGCAACTCGACCAATGTGGATGCCGACGTATCGACACTCGTAACCCCTGCCGGCGCAAGATGGGGTTGCGGTGGCGAGCCACCGGTGATGGATCGGCCGCTGCCCCAGCGGGGTAGGACCATCTTGGGCAAGTTGGCCGCGGTGGTGGCCTGGGGGACGTTCATATTCGGGTGGGACATGGATGGGACGGCGGGACAAACCTCGGGCGTCCACTTGGTGGTGGACCACCTTCAGGTTATCGACCGCGTGCATGCACCACGCTCCGGGCGGCGGCGAAGCGCCGCCTTGTGGCGACTCTGCCGATCAGTGGCATCGCGGTGACTTCGCCGACAACACCCGTCCAGACCTAGCAAGCGGGCGTTTACTCAGTATAACGCGGTAAGGCCAGGTAGATAGAGGAAACCTTGTCGCTTGTAGTGGTTAGGCAGCCAACTCCGAAACATCGGCGTAACCAATTACCGCTGCGGCATTTACACCTATTGGGTGATGACCACACCACCGTTCACGCCGCTTGCGAAAATCTCCTGGCCCTCGTTCACATTAGCAAAGCCCATCACGTTGCCACTCTCGTTGAGGCGGTAGTCGTTGTGCACTGACGCTCGGCGAATATTGTCGACGAAAGTCCCTGTATAGCCGAGCTGTAGCCGAATATTGTCGGTCAGGCGGTATTCCAGGTCTAACCGCAGTTCGGCGGTCGGCGAAAAACCATGGTCGCTACGGCCATGCGCAAAACTCTGTGTCGGCAGCATTAGTGGACTGTTGTTCTGGCCTGGGATCGACTGTTCACCGATGAAGCCCCGTTGACGCCAGTCGCGGATGTTGAAGCCCCACATGAATCGACCGGTCGAACTGAGCTGCCAACGACCACGTACGTGTCGCCACTTGTAGGTCACCTGGGGCCCGACGATGTTGTTCATGATTCGCGAGTTAATCTGGGTGTTGCCAATCGACCAATCAGAGTCTTCGACTGCCAAAGCGTCGACCATGAATCGGTCGTCGATCTGCAGATATCGCGCCCCGTAGCCCCATTCGAAGTGGTTGTTCTGGTTCGCCACTTTGAAATGCGAGTTGTCGATGCGATGGGCTCGCATCAGCTCGAAACCGTTCAGATGAGTGGAGTTCTTGATGTTCACGGTGCCAAATGAGATCGGGATGATCACCAAATCGCCATAGTCCGTGGGAACGCCCAGGAACGTGACTCCATCAAGGCTGAAGCCATCTGGTCCGTAGACGTTGTTCGCGTTCAGGTCGTCAGCGATCCCATCTCCATCGGCTACGCCGTTGCCATTTTCGTCGTCGGGCAAGATCCCGCCGCCAGGGCCGACATCGAAGTCGTGAAGCCTATCGATGAAGCCGGCAAGCAGGCCTGGGTCGGTACGAAATGCGACGAATACGTCGCCAACCGGGTTGCGAAGTCCGGTCTGAAATCCGCCCATTACACCACCGTTCAAACCGAATGTTTCAAACTGTTCCTGGTCCGGCCCATTCAGGATGCCCATCAACCAGCCCGTTCCGTTCTCGTGCCAATAGCCCAGCTCGTATCTATCGCCGGTGTGCCAGCTTGCCCGCGGAACAGCGTCCATAATGCTGTTGGGAATCACCGGCGGTAGAATGTCCTCGCCCGTGGTGGGATCGACCGGAGTGCCATCGAAATTGTTGAACCAACGCTGGATGGCCGTGGGATCACCCAGTTCCACACGTTCGCCCGTGATCGCCCACGCGAGTTTCTCGTAGCTGAAATGAAAGCCGCATTGCTCGCAGCAACCTCGGCAATCGAGATCGAGGTCGACCGGCTCGAAGAACTGCATATCGTTCGAACAACCGTAGAACGGGCTGCACGGATCGTCGAGCTGAGCCTTAGCCGTCGACGAGACGCCCAAGGCGACCACCATGGTGAACAAGATGGGTTTGAGTGAGGAGGCAGACATTTGTGTTTACTACCCTTGTGCTGATGGCTCGGCAGGCAAGCGCGTATGCACGGCGCCCGGCCCAATTTTGGAGCGTGTCTGTGTGGGTAGTATCGGAAGCGCCGGTCGTAGGAGTTGAGTAACTTTGGTAAGGAGTAACGAAAATCGCGAGTTTCGCGGCAGCCGGGCGCGTGGCTACTTCTCGCTAGCAAATGGGTGGAAATCCAGTCGCCATGGCGGCTTGTGGGTGATGATCCGACTGGTCAGCGAATTGCCTCCAACAGCGGACCGGGCGTATACTTAGCAGCGTGGGTGCACGCCACCCGCTAGCCTGTCTCAACCACCTAAATTACGAGGCCTACGCGATGCGCTACCAATTCTGCCGCCTATTGCATCCCTCGCTTCGGCCGCTGCTGTTGGTGAGCGTTTTGGTCCCGACAGGGCAGATCGACGCTCAATCAGCGGCAGCACCGGAAGCGACCGCTAGCAAACTAGAAAAGGGCGTTGGAGCCGAATGGGTCCGTGTAAAGAAAGGCCCAGAGGGCCAGCCGCTGGCGATGCAGGTGGCCGTCGTCCGATACCGCTCGACTCCCGAGGCGGGCAAGCCGGGTGTAGAGGTCGATTTGGTGGGCGCGGTGCACGTTGGCGATGCGGACTACTACTCCAAGCTAAACCAGCTGTTTGAATCCTATGATGCTCTGCTCTACGAATTGGTGGCGCCGGAAGGAACCGTCATCGAACCGGGGACCAAGGCTTCGAATCGCCACGCACTCGGTGCGTTGCAGAACGGCATGAAGAACATGCTGGAGCTTGAGCACCAGCTAGAACAGGTGGATTACACCAAGAAGAACTTCGTTCACGCGGATATGTCGCCGGAAGAGTTCTTCGACAGCATGGATAGCCGTGGCGAGAGTTTCATCCAGATGTACTTTCGCATGGTGGGCCAGTCGATCGCCCACCAAAGCACGATGCAAGCCGAGGGCGCAACGCCCGATATCGATTTGATGAGGGTCTTGTTCGCAAAAGATCGAGCACGCCAACTCAAGATTGCCATGGCCGGACAACTCGCTGAGATGGAATCCCTATTGACGGCATTCGGTGGCGAAAACGGGTCGACATTGATTACGGAGCGAAACAAGGCAGCGCTCAAGGTACTTCGCCAGCAGATCGACGCTGGTAAGAAGAAGCTTGGAGTCTTCTACGGGGCAGGGCATCTGGCCGATATGCACGAGCGGCTGTTGAGCGAATTCGACATGCAGCCGGTCGAAGTCACTTGGCTCGACGCTTGGAGCTTGGCCGCCAAGGGCGAGTGACCCGAGTCTCCCAGCGTTCATCGACTTGTGCGCAGGCCCTGCCGCGGCGCGGCGTATGGCGGTAAGATCGGTAGGATTGAGTTGTGTCGCCCACGCCTACCAGCCTCCGGATTTCTACTGCGCCATATGGATATTCATACACTCACTCGCGAACTCCACACGAAGAACGACTCAAAAATTGTCTTGCTGGTCGGCGACGGCCTTGGTGGTTTGCCTCAACAACCGGGCGGCCGAACCGAGCTGGAAACCGCGGCGACACCCAACCTTGATCGGCTGACCTTACAGGGGGTACTAGGTAGCAGCATTCCCGTGTTTCCGGGCATCAGTCCCGGTAGCGGCCCTGGACACCTGGGGCTGTTTGGGTACGACCCAGTGAAGTATTTGATTGGTCGCGGCGCTCTCGAGGCAACCGGAATAGGCTTCGAGCTCAAAGAGGGCGACGTAGCGATTCGGGCGAACTTTTGCACGCTTGATGCACAAGGCAGTATCAGCGATCGCCGCGCAGGTCGTATTCCCACGGAGGAGAGCGCTCCACTAGCCATCAAGTTGCGAGAGATTTCCATTCCTGGAATCGAGGTGTTTGTCGAGCCGGTGAAAGAGCACCGGTTTGTCATCGTGCTTCGTGGCGAAGGTTTGGAAGACGATGTTGACGATACTGATCCGCAAGCGACGGGTGTACCACCTCTTACGCCAGCCGGGAACGACTCAGGCAGCGAAAAAACAGCTCAAGCCTGCCGCGACTTCTTGAAGCAGGCAGGCGAACTGCTCAAAGATCAACCGAAGGCCAACTTCTGTACATTGCGAGGTATCGCAGCGAAGCCTTCGTTGCCCTCTTACGAGGAAGTGTACGGACTGAAGGCCGCTGCGATCGCAGTGTATCCCATGTACAAGGGGCTGGCACGATTGGTTGGGATGGACGTGGTGGGAGAAGCCCAGACGCTAGACGATCAGATGGACGTGCTCAGGGAGAACTGGCAGAAGTACGACTTCTTCTTCATCCACTTCAAGTATACCGACTCGACCGGCGAGGATGGCGATTTCGAGGCGAAAACCAAGCGCACCGAAGAGCTAGACGCCTGCGTGCCGAGGATCATGGAATTGGGGCCAGATGTTTTCATTTGCACCGGCGATCACTCAACTCCGGCAATGCTTGCCAGCCACAGTTGGCATCCCGTGCCCACGTTGCTGTGGGCGAAGAACTGCCGTACGGATCCGTGTGAGGTGTTTGGCGAAGCCGAATGCTTGCGCGGGGGACTTGGCCAGTTCGAGGCCAAGTACCTGATGTCTCTGGCGCTGGCCAACGCCGGGCGCATGAACAAGTTTGGTGCTTAGATCGCCCTTCGGATATCTGTAGGGTGCTGGCTGACTACGTCTGCGCCTGGCAACGTTGGCATGCATCGACGAATCATGCAGATTCGCCTGCTTCGGCCGCCTTGCCAGACTCGACTCGTTGGCGCCAACAACGCTACAGATATCCGAAGCACGCCTTAGCGATTATCGCGGTGCCGGGCGTGGCATGTTTTGCAGCTTGCCTCTAAGGCTGCCAGTGCCCGCGCGGCGGATGCTGTTTCGCCGGATTCAATGATCTTGCGCAGTCGACTGGCTTGTTGCTCAGCTGCCGCCAGAGCAGCTTGGATTTTGGGTTCATCTTCCTTCTCTGAGAAACGTTTCGCCTCGCGAAAGCCCTCCCACAAAAGCAAGGCTGCCTGCTGGGCTTCGACGTCCGGACGATCTGCCAGCGGTACCCAGTCATTTCCCGCCAAGTCGTGTAAGTGTTCCGTTGCGATGGCAATGTTCGCCATCGCCTCGACCATACCGTCCACCTCGGCTATCTCGACCAAGTCGGGCAATTGTTCTTCGGCACTCGGCAACTCAAACGCCTGTACGTCATGCCACAGACCGCGGTAAGACTCCGCGGTTCCGGCAACCTCCAGGATGTGCACCGCTCCCGCCCGATCGACCGATCCTTCGGCCAAGCAGGCGACGGCCGCGGCTGCCGGACCGCGATGCTTGCCGTGGTGGCAATGGATGTACACCGAGCCCGTGGTTTTCTGCATCACGCGGACCAACGCCAATTCAGCGTCGCGTGATAGGCCATCGTAACCAATCGGGACATGCACGTAGCGCAGCCGATGCTTGCGGGCAAGTTCCACCCGAGGGCGAGCTCCGTCGACGCTTACCACTGTCGTCACGCCCTCGTCGGCCAGCGTGGCGAAGGCCACGTCGTCCATAGGAGCGCTCCCGCTGGTGATGCGTGGCGAGAGTCGATACACATTCTCCAGGTTCCGCCACTTAAGGGGTGCCGGATCCGTCGTTCGGTCGTCGGGTTCGTTGGCTGGTAACTTGGCAAAGCAAACCGAGAGCACCGCGATCCAGACGACCAGGTTGGAAACGTAGCGAGGCATAGCGTACCGTGCGATGGAGAACAAACCACTATCATCTTAGCGAATTTGGACGACCGCATGCGTGATTCGTCTGCTTCCGGGTATTCTTGCCGAAGGTTGCCGACTATTCACTCTCGCACAAATCGAGCGTCGAGCCAGTTGGCTCGGTCGAGTTCGTCACCTCGGTCGGCGTAGTCGACCACCAGCACAACGGCAGTCGCCCCGGCGAGGTCGACGCTCACGGGCTGCGGCGGGGTGCCACCGCGAACAACGGGGCTTTCGTAAGCCGGCTCGAGCCCCGAGGCGGTTAGTCGATACAGACGGAACACCACGCTACCTTGATCGCCGGCGCTATCGTCGAGCCCAATCGTTGCCAAGAACTTTGTTGCCCCATCAGGCACCTGGTACACGACGCGCGACGCGGAGTGCATCGCAATTCCCTTCGCATAGCGGCAACCACCAGTCGAGAGCGCGTTCCCATCGAGACCGCGATCTTGCGCCAGCGGCCAGGCGCCGCTGAAATATGGCGTGTGTTTGAAGTTCACCGGTTCCATGTCGGAGAGATACACAATCGATGGCGCTAGCGACTGTAGGAACACGAATTGGCTATCGTCGAACGTCGTCCACTGCGTGGTGTCGTCACGGGTCAATGTGAGCTGGCCATCCTCAAGCCGGACGTTTGCCACTTCCACAATCGAACCGTCGTCGAAGCCCGCCAGAAACCGGGTGTCCTTGGTTTGTGTCGAGTCGGTACGGTCGACGAATGCTATGCCCGCGATACGTTTGGCCAGAATAGGTGTTAGTTCGCCTGCGAGCTCAAGATCAAGCCTAGTGCCATCGAAACTCACGATACGCCCTTGCAGTAGGTCGCCATTGGTCAGCCACACGCGATCACCGTCCGCCAGTCGATCTGCTTCGGCGAGCAATCGTTGGGCCGTGTCCGGTTCTCTGGCCGTAGCGACCAGCACGCAACGGACATCTCGTCTGTTGAGTGATACCTTTCCGAGCGCGTGATGATTGATAATCACCTCGTCGCTGGAAATCTCGATCGGGACTTTGCCCGTCCAGTCCTGCTTGGCGAGTAATTGGGATGAACCGCCGAAATGCACAGTTGGCCGCAGCGCCGGGTCGGCTGGGTGATTCCACCGCATCCACTGCTCTGGAGCAAGTGTTTGCTCGCTAGACTCGTCGGAGTTTATCGTCAGCTTCCCGTCTGCGATGCCGAGTAACCGGGCGATGTGACGCTCGCCGTTTTGCAAGACAATCTCCGGCGCGTTTGCATTCGCCACGGTGGTGAGCGTGAGGGCGACAAATGTGACGACTACGAACCGAATCATCTTTGAAAAATGGGCAGCGTATTGTTGGGAACTTGCAAAATGATACACGCCATGGCCGTCGCGTACTCCGGCCCCACCGAATCCTGCCATGCCCCGTCGCCGCGTTGAGCGCGAATCAGTGTGTCGCGAATCGCCGGGTACCAGCGTTGCCAACGGGGGCCACCGGCGTGCCACATCGCTTGCACAGCGTAGTAGTGACCATAAAAGTAATGCGATTCGCGGCCCGGCTGGTTACGCCGTGGAACGAAGCGGTCGAGGTACGTAAGGCCCTTGTCAATTTCCGGCCCTTCGTAAATCCCTGCGCTATAGAGCGCCACCACACCTGCGGCCGAGCGCGGAAACATGCTTCCACGGTTGTTGAGCATGTAACTGAAGCCACCATCTGATTCTTGGCACAGTTTCACATACTCTTCGCAATTGTCGATGGTTTGTTTTGGAACGTGCAGCCCTGCATTTCGCGCTGCACGTAGCGCCATGATCTGACAGATGGTCACCGACAAGTCGGCGTCGCGAGGCTCGGGATTGTACCGCCAACCGCCCTCGCTATTTTGGGTACGGACAATCAACTCAACCGACCGCGAAAGACTGTCGCGCAAGTCGTCGCGCGGTGTCATTCCATACGCTTCGGCCAAAAAAAGCGTAGCGAATCCGTGACCGTACATCGGACCGTGACTACGAGCATCGGGCGGGCAAATGAATCCATCGGGGCGAGTGTTTGCAATCAAGTATTCGACAGCGCGGCTGACTTCGCCTCCGTACGGTCCGCGGTCGGGACTGCTCCCAGCCGACAAGAACGCGATTCCTCCAAGTCCGACGACGGCCGGATTTCGCCCCATGCTATTTGAGCGAAACGATCCATCTTCGTTTTGCTGCGCCGCCAGGTACGCCAGTCCTCGGTCGATGGCGCCGACCGCTGGTTCAATCAACACGCCAGCAGATTGTTCTGCATCTGGTGATTCTTCAGCAACGGCTGCAACGGCGTCGCACAGGGCCAGGAAGCACCAAGCAGCCACCCAACGGTTCATGACCCATCCTGTTGAAACTGGAGACACGCTACGGAGTTGTGTCGCGGTTGGATTGCTCCTCGGCCAACCGTCGAAAATACAACTCAAGCTCTTCGCGATACTTAGGCAAGAACTCATCGGCGGTTGACTGCAGAAGTTGCTGCCGCAGTCGTTCGGGCAATTGTCCCCAGAGCTTCTTAACGACATCGCGATCGGTCACTTCGCCGGGCTGAGCTTCGCCGCCACCGCCCGACGAGACTTGCGATTGCTGAGGTGACGCTTGCGATCCGGCGCTTGCAGAGGGTTTGCCACCTAGCTTGGGTGTGGACTTCTGTGTCTGCTGGCTGCTAGGCTTGTTGCATTGGCCGCCGCTACAGTTTTGGCACTGCTTGTTGAGCTTATCGATCAGCTCGTCGAGCTGCGAGACGATTTCTTCCTGAACTTCACGTGTTTCGCCAGTGATGTCTTTTTCGGCAATTAAAGAGCGAGCTTGTGCCATCTGGGTCGAGATTCTTGACAGCGGAGATTCACCCGCCTGGCCAACGTCTTCGCCGGGAGATGGCTGCTGCGGGTCGAGCATACGCCGAAGTTTATCGACATCGGGCAGCAGCGGTGGTTGGGCTTCGCCGGCTGGTTGAGCCTTCCCTGCCTGCTTCATCAAACCTTCGAGCACCGCATCGTCCAACAAGCCATCGCCAAGGTCTTCCAACTTCGGCGCGTCGGTACGCGTCGGTGCCGACCGCAGGTCTCGCACCCCAATCGAAGACAGAGTGGCCACGGCTGCCAGTGTCGCAGCGACTCGCTTTGAAATGCGATCCATTTCGATTCCTGTCGTTCTGATAGTGGGGTGACTACCCAGCGTCACTATGGTCAAAGTTCTACGGGGCGCTGGACGCTCTTATTATTGCGTCGCATCATCTCGCGGACCAGCTCCTCGAGCTGGTGCTGTTCGGCAGCCAGACGCTCGGCCACTTCCCGTTCTTGGTTCGCTAGTGTAGCGTTATCGGCCAAATCTGCCTCAAACAGCCGGGTGCGATTGTTCAACTCCACCTGCAACCAGCGTAGCATTTTAACTTCGGCAAGCTCGATTAACGGCGGCTGTTGGGGCTGATTTCCGCCCCCGCTTCCTCCACCGGACGATTGTTCCCCTTCAGGCGGTGGAGGTGGTTGGTCGCGAAGTACGTCCAATACGTGCCGCATTCGCGATAGCGCGCTCAGTTGCAAGCTCTGTGTAAGGCGCCCCGTGTTAAGTTGTTCTAACCCTTGGGCCGCCTGCCGCATGTCGGCCGCGGCGCCGCCAAGCGCCAGTTGAAATACGGCTCGCTTCTCCACATCCGCAATTGCTTCCCCAAGCTTGTCGGCTAAATGATTCTCAGTAGTCGACAAGTTGGATGCCTGTCTACGCTGGGCGTCGCCGAGTCCGCCCGTCGTTTCGCGAACCAGCTCGAGTTGAAGTGTGCGCTCCAGCGCTTCTTGGTGACGTGGAATCAAGTCGGCGAGCACTTCAGCCAAGCGATCCAACAATCGTTGTTGTCGCTCGCCTTCCAGAGCCGCGATACGCTTTGCCAGCTCACGTTGCGCTTGATCGATATCGCGTTTGGCTTGCTCCAGTTTCTCTTGCGCTTGTTGTTTCGACTCGCCTTGTTGTGGAGCAGCACTGTTGCTCGCCCGGGCGGTGCTTTGGCTCGCCGCCTGAGCAGTTAGTCGGGCCAGTTCACGCGCCGCGCGAGCGAGCTTTTGCTCGAGGTCCCGGCGCTCGGCCGCTTGCTGTTGTGGATCGCCTTGCCGCTGGGCGTCTTGCGCCTGCTGCTTAAGCTGCTCGAGTTCACGTTGCATCGAACGTAGTTTGGCGGCAAGTTCACCGGGATCGTTCGGTGACCGATCGCGTAAACGATCGATCAGTTCGCGGAGCGCATCGGCAGCGGCCTGCTGGGTTTCGGCGGCACGACCCAGTTTGCCGTCGGCAATCTCGCCGCCGATACCCGCCAGTTGCGCGGAGAGCTGATTCGACTCGGCCTCCGACAGCGCATCTTGAAGGCGCGCCGCGAGGTCGCTGGCGATTGCATCGGACTGAGCCATCTTGCGCATCGACTGAGCAAGTCGATCGAAGCGACGAGCAATGTCGGCTTGCTCCGCGGCGAGCCGCTGCTGATCGGCCGGCTCGACCGGCTGTACCTTCCGATCAGACTGGGCGAGCAAATTGCGCCGCGCAGCATCGAGCGATTGCTCGCGCAATCTGCGTTGGTCGGATTCCAATCTGGCCAGTTCTCGGACAAAGCGATCGGAGTCCGACCATTCGTTGGCCCCTGTGATCAGCTTCTCAAGGACGTCGATGACACGTTGTTGCTCGCCATCGAGCGCCGCGAACTTGGTCGTCTCGCTGGCGGCAGCTGGGGTGCCAAGTTTTGAATCGTAAACCTTGCGCAAATCGGTGAGAATCTGTTCCGCGGTTGGCAATGGATCGTCTGCCAACTGGCGGACCGCATCGCGGATCTGTTCCAAGTGCGCTACTAGTTCAGGGCGCTGCAATCGATTGATTCGAAGTCGTCCGAGCAGCGCGTCCGCGACGTTGATCACGCCGCGATCGGCACCGCTGAGCGTCCGCCGTACTGCTTGCTGGGCGAGCCGCGCCGACAGCAGATTATCGAGGTCATCGCGATCGACCGGTGTCGACTGAGTTGCCCGTTGGCCCGCTCGTTTGGACTGTTCACGGGCCGCCCGCTGATCGGCAAGCGCCTGTTCCAAGAGTCTCAAGAGGTCCGCCTGGCTCTCGGCCAGTTGCGAATCGACTTCGGCTGCGGTGACAATTGTAATCCGCCGCGGCCTGTCGACCGTACCCGTTTGAGGCTTGTAATCGTCGGCGGTTGCCCCAAGTTCGATCACCGTGCCTGCGGGCAGTTCAAGCGGTGCTAAGTCAAGTTGGTAGCTGAGCGACTGCGTGTCGAGGCGTTCGCCGCCACGAGGCAACTTGGCGTGCTTGGGTGGCGAATTCGATCCCGTGTAGAGATAGACCGGCGCGGGCGCCGGCAGCTCCTTGCCATCGGAGGAGGGTGAGATGGTTAACCTCACGTTCTTCAGCGCCAATTCGTCGCGCGCCGACACCTCGATTGGAAGCGCCGCGCCCGAAACCGCAAATTGATCATCGGTCGGCTGTAGCCAGCTCACCTGGGGCGGCTGGTCGACAACCAACTCAACCAAGGGCAGTGCGACGTTCGCCTGAAGTCCATTCTTCGCCACCAACTCCAACGTGGGCCGTAAAGATTCGTTCTGCTCGCCCGCGGATAGTGACCACGGTTGCGAGGGCAACGAGATTTCCTCATCGCGAATCTCCGCTGCGATTGGATCGGGCGAACCACCAACCAGCGCCGCGCTCTTTAGTGGCTGGCTAGCTTTGGAAATCAGGCCAATCTTCGATCCACTCACCGCGCGAACCTTACCGGAAACTGAAACAATCTCTAAGCCGGTGTAGGCGGGCGGATGGATGTGGAACACTACATCGGTAGCTGTTGGCGGATCGACGACCTCAACCGATCGCCAGGGCATGGATTGGTGATCGCCACCGGTTGCACGATAGTCGAACGAGCGATTCACGTTCTCACGCCGGGCCACCATGGTGTCGCCAACACGTTGCATCCAGGTTTTGTCGGTGCGTTTGCGACCGTCGACGGTGTACCTGTATTCGATTTCCACCTCGTCTGGCAAATTGCCACCGGAGTCGGTAAGCGAGGCCTCAAATGTTTCGCCACGAGCCAGCAGGTTGGGCGGGTCGACAAACTCGAGGTTGTTACGGCGCGGCCATTCGACGCTATCCCAAGGTGCCACCAAACGAGTCAGGGCCGTCCGACTCGACTGGGGCGCAAGCAGCAAGAATGCGAACACGACGAGCAGCGACATCATCGCGAGCGATAGAGCACAAGGCATGCTTCGTCGCTCGGCGACTTGTTCGGCCGGCAACTCGTCGAGCGCTGCGCTTGCTTCGGCAATCACTGCTCGCCGCAGCGGCGCTGAGCCAGCTGTTGGATCATGTTCGTCCTGGCGTAAGAACTCAAGCGCACTGGCGAGCTTATCACCAAGGGTTGGAAACCGGCGTTGCAAAGCTTGCGCGGCAACCGGCTCGTTCCATCGCTCGCGCCGCCATCGGCCGAAGAACCTCCAAACAACAGCAAGGAGCAACGTGGCAAGAGTTGCCGATAGGAGGATCCGCAGCCCGTGGTCTGTGGTGCGAACTGAATAGTCGAGCGCCGCCGCGGCAATCACCAACATTACGCACGCAACCGCGCACCACCCCAGAAACTCTAGCGTCGTTCGGCGATTCCACCACCGACGAACGTTGCCTACGCGGGTTTGCAGTGGATGCGGCAATTTGGTGGCCGGGGTGGAAGCCTAGCGGGAAACACGCGCCAGCAATCAGGCACTGCCACGCGTGAGGTTATGACGGCGGGATATTCCTTCCCCACATCCTACAGCATGGCCTGACGTTTACGCAAAATCCATTCGGTGGTCAGGCAGGCCGTAATCGCGGCCAATATCCACCATTGATTCCATATCTCCAGCGGCGGAAGCACCTCCAACGGCACTTTTTGGCCCTTAGGCAGGTCGTCGACGATCGCCTGGGCGTTTTGGGCAGTATAGAACTTTCCATAGGTGCTCGACGACAGGTTCTCTAGACCCGACTGGTTCATGGTGATGTCGGCAAGCTCGTCTGGCGGCGCGACGACGCTGAACTCCACCGGGTCGAATACCCCGGCCTGTTCGGAACTGGCGACGGTCGCCCTGTACTTGCCGGGCGCGAGATTGGTGAGCGTGGCCTGCAATAGGTCAGGACTGGCACGGCTGGGGCGTAGCGTTACTCGACGACTGGCCTGCCCTGGTGCGCTAAGTAAGAGTTCCAATTCTCCTTGCTCCGCGATTGTTTTGCCATTTGCTCGTAGTAACAAACGGACCGGCTGCCCGAGGTCGTATTGGTCGCGTTCGACCAGCAGCTCCGCTTGCTCGCCTTCGTCGAGCAGTTTCGAACGAGCCAGACGTCGCAACATTTGGCCCCAATACCGCGCAAAGAACACCTCGCCCACGCGGTACCGCCATCGCCAGGTGGAATCGACGCCGTGATATACCACGCGTCCCGAACCAACGAACTGCGATGCGACCAATGGCACAAGGTTGCCATCGGTGGCCCGCGCCGATGGGTGAGTCGCCAACACGCGCGCTGCGGGCTTCACTTCGCCGGCAACATACCAATAGAACGGCGGCAAGCCCTGCCAGATCGAGAGCGACTCTTGCGCGGTTTGGCCTAACTGCATCGCTGCGTTGCCGCTAGCCAGTGGGGTTAAAACAAGCCGAAAGCCGGGGTCGTACACACCGCCAACTCGACCGGCCGATTGACCTTCGACTGGCGAGAGCGTGCCAATGGCCGGCGTGCTGGCGTATTGCCATGGGAAGTAACGCGGGCCCGCCACGAGCACTAGGCCACCTCCCTGGTCGACTACGTGCCGTTCGACGTTTTGCCACCATCGCGGCGGTAGCAGCCGCGGGTTGAGATCCATCAACACGACCACGTCGGTATCGTCCAACCCATCAACTTCCATCGGAAGTTGGGCAATTGCCGTGGCGTCTTGTTGTACGTAGTCGACGTCGGCCTCTTGTAGATAGCTATGCAATACGAACGACGAGTCACGTTCGAGCAGATTCTTCAGGTAGCGAAACTCGTAGCTCGGATAACCAGCCGCCAAGAGGACGCGGACCTGATCGTCGGTGACTTCGATGGTGTGTTGTAGCGTGTTGTCTGTCGTATCTCGTTCATCGGCGATAGCTTCAACGTTGACCTCGTAGGTTGCTTGGCCTTTGCGTTTGGGTTGTACAATCAACTGCAATCGCTTGGTGAATGGACTGCCAGCAATATCGACCATTTGTTCTGCCGTGACTTCGCCGGTGGCGGTATCGCGAACGCGAACCATTGCCGACTCCTCGTCGATGCCGCGAGCCTCAAGGCGGACGTTGATTGCCACCAGGTCGCCAACGAACGCCTTGCGGTCGGCGAGGAGGTTCCCGATTTGCAAATTGGGTGGAGTGCTCTTCGTGCCGTAGCCGATGGTGTAGACCGGTACGCCGCGTTGTCGTGCATGCGCCGCGGCCTCGTCGAGCGAGCGACCCGCCGTCGTGCGCCCATCGGTCGCCAATATGACTCCCGCTGGAGGCACACCACCCGGCGAGTCGACTACGGACATCACGCCGTCGCCCAACCGAGAATACGCTGCGGTTGGACCTTCCGTATTCAGGTCAAGCAATTGTTCGGCGAGTTGCTCGGGGCTATCGCCATCGAGTTGCATCGAGCCATCGGCCACGGCGACCACTTCTAAGTGGTACTGATCCTGAAGCTTGCGGAGCAACTCAGCATCGTTGTTGACTAGCAGATCGCGGGCGGCCTCGAGCCTTGACCGGCCCGATCCATCGGCGGAATCCGCCGGTTGCTCTAGGCCCATGCTTGCCGAGTGATCGACCAATACGATCAACCTGGGCAGACCATTTCTCGTGGCTGCAAGCAGCAGTTCACTGAGCATCAACAACACCAGAGCGAACGTGGTGAGGCGAAGTACCGCCAGCAGTGCGCGATACGCAGGGCCGGCGGGCGACGACTCGCGCGCGTACAAGTACGCGACTCCCATAACTACGACGACCACGAACACCACCGTGAACCACGGCGACCACGGCCATTGGGATTGCAGTTGCCATACGAGATTCTGGTCGTCACTGGCCTGCGCAAGCAGAGTCATGCGGCTCTCCCAGCAAAAGCCCACGCCATGACCGACTCGATCAACAGCAACGCCAGTACTGCGTACAGCAACCATCGATGCAGATCCGTCGTGGCGCCGACATTAGCCAACGTCCTTTGGAGATCGCCGGTCGTCGTTTGCACTTGGAAGCTGTCCGGTAAACTATCGGTGGCAACCCGCGTCAGACCGCTCTCCGTGCCAGGCACGTTGACGGTCGCGACGGACAGCGGCTCGTTCGACGCAGTGGACAACACCGTGTAGGCGCCTGGCAAGTCGGTCGAGGTGTAACTCCACTCAACGATTCCATCGCCACGCACCACCGGCACGGAGTCGACGCGCCCATCGGGTCGCAAGAGATCCACGCTGGCTTTGGCCCATGTGGGTGGCAAAGCTCCGGAAATCACCATGCCAGGCTCGGCCCGATTCGCATCGCGATTCTGTTCCAGCCCAAATACTACAAGTTCGCGGACGATCGGTAAGAAACTGGGCCACGCAGGAAGCATGGTCCACGGTTGGACTGTCGCGGGATCGATGGTGTCGAGTGATGCAGAAGAGGCGATCACTGCGACCATCCCGTCGCCGCACGGAGCTGTGACAAGGAATGGATCGCCCGACGGTAATGCGAGCGCCACGGTGGCTGCGTCCGACGGTTTGAGTTCGTAGTAACGCGACACCGGTGTCGACAACAGGCCGGCCCGTTCGCTGCCGCGAAAAGCTGCTGCGATGGGATGTCGATAATCGAGCGGATCGAGACCAAACTCTTCGCTTGATCGCAACTCGCCAACCTCGGCGGGCAGCAGCGCGTCCGCCGGCGCGTCGGCCTGCTTGACGAGCCGCATCGCTGGCGCCCGGTCCGAGTACAACAGATTGGTGCTTCGCTGCCCTCGGCCAATCCCCATGGCGGCGGCCGGGGGAGTCGCCAAGTTCTGCTGCTGCTGCGCGAGCACGTCGTTGTACACTTCCGGCAGGATGCGATCGCCCAAGAAGAGTACCAAGTTGCCACCGTTGACGACGTAACGGTGCAGGTAGTCGCGTTCGCCTTGCGTGATTCGCGCCACGTTGCACAGGAACACCACGTCGAAGTCGTCTAGCGGCGTTTCGACCAGCGCCCCTTCCGGAATCACAGTTGCCTCGATGGGGGAAGTTTGGCCGCCTGGGTTCAGTGCGTGCTGTAGGTACTTGGCTGCGCCCGGCGCGCCTTCGACCAATAGCACGCGGACGCGTGGCTTCACGTCCAACGTTAGCCAAGCTACATCGTCAGCGGCCAAGTTGTCGCTAGGTGTGCGAACAGCGATTGTTTGCCATCCTGACTCGGCTAATTGGACATCAAAGGCAACGGTGGTCGTGCCGCCAGCCGGTAGCGAGATCGATTGCTCGTCGATCGCGACACCGCTATTGACCAACTGAACGACCACGTCGTATACACGTGAAGGTCCGTGGTTCGCAACCTCACACTCCAGACGAACCGGTCCAGCTGTTGTCGGCAGCGATCCGGCCAAACGAAGACTACCGACCGATACGTTTTCCGGGCCGATTGCCCCGACGTCCACGACCGTCAACTTCGCCAAGTTAGCCAGGTCTTCAATCTGGGCGATGGTTGCAGGTTGGTCGATCGCTGCATGCCACGAGTGCGCCGCTAGTTCGGTGAAAAACACCACTTCGTGCACCGAGGCTTCGTCGGCTGAATCGTCAATCAGTTCTTTGACCACGGCCAGCGTCTCGCTCAAGTTCCCGCGGCCGTAGGTTGGCTCAAGGGAGGCGATTTGTGCGCTTGCCCGCCGCGCGTCGGCGATCGGGCCCGCGACGATTGTCTGGGGTGGACCGGCCAACAGGCAGACGGAGATAAGATCGACAGAGTTCCCGCTTTCAATGACTTTGACAGCGTACTGCTTGGCGCGATCGAAAAGCGATTGGTCTCCCGACTTGTACTGCATCGACATTGATCCATCGAGCACCAGAACTCGGTGAATCTTCGGCCCTCCGGTCAGCAGGTTCCATCCGCTCAGATACGGCTTGGCCGCCGCGAAGGCCAAGAGCAGCAGTAGCAACGTCCGGACTGCCAGCAGTAGCCATTGTTGCAGCTTCAATCGGCGAGCGTTTCGCTTGATCGCTTCGCGCAAGAACTCCATTGCCGCCCAACGCGTGTCGCGATGCGTGTGCCGCATCCACAAGTGGATCAAGATCGGCGCAGCAGCCGCCGCCAGCCAACCGAGCATGGCAAGGTTGCCGAAACCGAATGCGAGAAGGGGAACCTTAGCGGACACGAATGACAAAGAATCAGTGGTGAACTACGAAGCGATAACTCCTTTATTGCACCCGACGGCGGCGGTGGGAAAGGTACGTCGACAGTGCGACGTCCAACGGTGTGTCGGTTTGCATTTGTACGTAGTCGGCGCCATGGGCAAGGCAACCAGTACGGACTTGGGCAGTGAATCGGCTGATCTCCTGTTGATACGCTTTACGTATTTGGGCGGGTTCAACCAGCAGATCGCCTAACGCTTCCATTCCGTGAAACATCGTAGCGTGCTGGAACGGAAAGTCGAGTTCTGCCGGGTCGAGGACGTGTAGCACAACGACATCGTGGCGGCGATGGCGAAAGTGTTTCAGACCGGCAAGCATTTCGTCCGCATCGTCGAACAGGTCGGAGAGAATGAACACGATGCCCCGGCGGTTGAACCGCTCGGCAAGTTCGTGGAAGATCGGTCCGGTCCGTGTCTTTCGCACTGCGTCGGTTTGTTCCATGACCTGTACCATCTGAGACAGATGGGTTGCGCTGGAACTGGGCCTGACGAACTGTCGCACCGCGTCGTCGAACGTCACCAGCCCCGCGCTGTCTTGCTGCCGCACCACCAGATAGGCAAGCGCGGCCGCGGCGCATTGTGCGTACTCCAACTTCGAGAGAGGTGCCGCGGCACTTTGATACTGCATGCTCTCGCTCGTATCGAGCAAGAGATAACAAATCAGATTCGTCTCTTCCTCGTACTGCTTCAGGTAGACCTTGTCGGTCTTGCCAAACACCTTCCAGTCGACGTAGCGCAAGTCGTCGCCTGGCGCATACTCGCGATGCTCGGCGAACTCGACAGAAAACCCTTGATACGGGCTGCGATGCAATCCCGATACATAGCCCTCAACGATCCGCGCCGCCCGAAGCTGCAAGCCCTCTAACTTGGCCAGCACCGCAGGGTCGAGGTAGTTAACGGTTTCGGCCGACATTGTCTTGATTGGACTACAGGGGGCACAGATGCTCGAATGCCTGCCGAGCTAAGAAGGTCTCAAACTACAGCGTGGGGAACATAGTTGCGAATTGCCATCATGCGCACAAAAAGCCCCGCCAAAACTCACGTCTTGCGGGGTTCTTGCACTAGCGACGCGGACGGGACTCGAACCCGCAACCACTGGATCGACAGAATACCATGGGCCTCATCGTTTTTTGGCGTTTTCCTCTTCACGTATCGACATTCTATACGCTCAAACCCCGATTGCAAACCATTGCATTCACTCTCATTGTTTCTCGATGATTAGCGGTAGTCGGAATTGCCAAAACGGTATGTACCGTTTTGCGCGTGGCGCTAGTTTGGAGCTTTGATGGTGTTGCGAAGTGGTGTCTGCGCATTGTGTTGAGTGCGCCAACGTTGAAGCGTAGACTTGGTTTAGAGGAATGCTCGGCCAAGCAAAGGGGGGTGGGGGGTCTTTCGGTTGGTTTTTTTACCCCGACCCCCAGCCGCAGCGTTGGTTCCATACGTTATTGTTCCCGTGTTCAAGGAGACACCAAAAGCAATGAGTGCGCCCTACAGTGCCGGCAAGGTGATGACGACTTCCCAACGTGCCACGTTAGCTCGTACCCGAATCTCAGCGGCGTGCGGGGGAGACCATACTGCGGAGTTCAAACAGTGGACCAAACGTAGCCGTGAGCTGACTCGGGAGTTGATGAAGCAGCGTGACATCACGAAACCCGCTGCACGCCAACATTCCTGGCTGGTGGTAGAGAAGGAGTTTGAGGACAAACGCCCAGACCGAGCCAGCATGATGCTTGGTTTCTTCGGTAAGGATAAACGCCCTAGGTCATTGATCGAAGATGTCCGCTGGGCTTATCGTCACGCGATGATCTTTTCGACTACTGAGATGGATGCTCCAAGCGCTGGAGCGTGGCTGTGGCTCCTAGAAGCCCGTGAGAATCGCTCGCAGTTTCTGGGCAAGCTGTTTGCTCTTGAGCAAGCAACGCACGGAGGGAAGCTACCAGAGGTCAAGAAAGGGGCTAGCGCGGAAGAAGAGACGGAGGAGCAGGATGAAGGCGCGGATGTATTGGAGAGCTTGTTTGGGCGGGGGCAGGACTAGGGGGGAGATTTTGAACGTACCGTGTCCATCATGTGGCACCGTCCATCGTGCTCAGGCCGATCAGGTTGGCCTCAAGGCAAGCTGATCGAAGTGTGGCCACTCGTTTGTTGTCCCAGATGGGAGTGAATCTCCGCCAGTGAACTCTAAGCCAAGGGACGGGTACCTAAAGCTGTCTCTCTTGCTGCTGGCGGTGGTCCAGACTGGGCTACTGGCTTACATCGCTGTAAGAATCTCTCCTGTCGAAGCCCCCACCATATCTCAGCCTCTGGATGTAAATGTCGTGGGCGGGGAGGTATCGGTCGACGACTCCTTCCCACTTGATGTGGCGATTCAGGGAGAGGTTGAGATAGACGACCACACTCCCCTTAGTGTCTCGGTCCAGAGTGGCGAGGTCCACGTCTCTGGCGAAGTTGCTATCGATGGCCGGGGTAGAGATCGACGATACGGTGCCGGTTCAGGTATACGACCAGAGAATCCGCTAAGCCAAGCGGGGGGGGTGGCGCCCTTTTCTCGGTATTGCAGTTGATGGCAAACGGTAGCACTCGTTAGATGCTTGCAGAAGTCGTTTTTGAAACTGTCACCGGTGGCGACGGTTACGGATTCGCTTATTCCTCGGGTTTAGGCAAAAGTGTCGCACGGCGGCGACGGCCGGCGGTTGGTTTAGTGGGAATAGGGGGTCTGCGGCAGCTCAAGCCGAGCGCGTATGTTTGGGCTCGAAAGTTCGAGTGATCCGCTGCCACTATAGGATGCCGAAGCTGCGCCCTGAAGCCATCGCTCAAGAAGACGCGGCACTCATTCCTATTGCCATTTGCGGGGCCGTTTGCGGATCATTGATTGACCAGTCGCTTGAGGCAAGGGAACTGGGAATCGTGTGACTGTCTGGTTCTTTCCTTTTCGACGGATCGTCAAACGCCGATTGAGCCGCATACGCCCTATTGCACCTCTATCTCCTACAGCCCACAGATCCCCGCCACTCGTCCCGGGTCATGTGCACATAAATTGGAATCGAAAGTTGCACTTTACCGAATGCGACTTACGTTTTGCACGTTGAGGATTTGCATCATCCACCACTTTCGAGTGGCAAATTCGCAACTGCCTAGTTCCAAAGCACGGCAGAAGTGCCGTCGACGTAAACACAACGTTTTCTGGAGGCGTCCAATGCTAAAACAGGTTTTGACCATCGTCGCCTTATTCGCCGTAAGTGCCACCTTGCATTTTTGGCCGGTGCCTAAAGCGGCTTCTGCCGGGGAGCCAGGCATGGCGTGCGGCCCAGTCGCCCCAATACAGGCGTGCCCCCCAGGGTTCATGGCATCGCCGCCCATGTGCGAGCCTGATCCAGGGTTCTGTCGATCCGTGAGCGAAGAGCGCTGCATCACAAGTGGTGTGCTCGCTGAATCAACACCATGCCACCCATGCGCCGAGACTTCGGTGGTAGACGCAAGTTGCACGCCGGCGGTGTCTCCGACTTCGATCCCGGTTACACCAGTGAACATGAATGACAGATGCACCCCTTGGTTTGTGAAGAGTAACTGCTGTCAGGAACTCCTTGGGCATCCCGGTGCATATCGCTGCTGCGGATGCCCCACAGATTGTTGTGACAGGAAACCCCACGAGGAGGACTGCTGCAACTTTGTCACGCGATTCGTGGACCACGCTGCAGCCGTTGCGTACTGCCGTGCCATCAACAAGGATGTCGATTGCCTTCTTTGTGTTAAGGAGCCCTATATATGCTACGGAAAGCCAGAACCTGTGGATGTCGTAGTGCACGAATGCGAACAAAGGCACCGCAAGAGTTGCAAGGAAGAGTGCAGAGATGGGTGCTGCACGATCACTGAATCATGCATCACCACTCGAAAGCTTGAGCCTTGCTCATACCAAGTACTCCTCCAGAAGGAGTACATAAAGTATGACAACGTCTATATATGCCTAGAATGCAAGTGCCCGCCAGGTTACGGTGCCGGTCAGCAGGTAGTCGACGACTGTACGTGTGAGTAATTCGTCGCACCGAAGGTTGCTATCGCTCACAATGTCCGTTAACCCGCCGCCCCACACTGAGGCGGCGGGCTGGTTGGGTTACTAAGCCGCGTTATCCGCCGGCACTTGGTCTGCCACCAGGCACGCCAAGATTTCGTGCAACATACTTCTCAACGACTCACCACGCTCGACAAGCCGTGTGGCCTTGCGGAGGTCGCAGTTTGCTCCGTGCGCCAACGCACCGCATTGCCCAGCGAAGCTTTCCAACTCTCGCTTCTGCGTTTCGTCGATTACCTCGATACTCTGCAGGAAGTACGCGAGTCGTTCGACACCAGGCCGTCGCACACTTCGCCATTCCGGTGATTGCAGGGCAACACGTTTGAGCATCCGCTCGACAGCTACCCTTATGGTCATCACAGCGGCCATGCGGTAGCCGGCGTGCAGCAGGAACGCCGCTTCACCGAACAGGTCACCGCGGACGAACTCGGCCCGCAGTAATGGTCGGTATCGCGGTAACCTCCCGACCGATTGCAACATGCGCGCGGTTTGCCAGCGGGATACGAAACTTGAGAGAATGGCCATACTTGGCTCCCTTCCTGGACTGGCAGATTGCCAGTGTCCAAATAAAGAGGCCCGGACCCTCACGAGCGCGGTAAGGCAGCAGTAACTGCCCCGCCACGGTCACCCGTTCGCGCGCAGGTTTCCCCGCGCACACGACGACACTCGCAAGGGCTCGGACCTCCGAATACTGTTTGTTTTTACCATCTGAATTGCTGGTGTTGGGTAGAACTACTGACGCCACCAGAAACGCTTTTACCACCCGTATTTCACCTGCCTGGTGTTCGGCTGTCAACCTGAGTTGGCCGGGGAAGCTTGCGTGGTCCGTGGCTGGCCGTGACAATAGCATCCGGTGACGATACCACGGTGCGCTAAATCCGGCAGGCGGAGTCTGGTACGCCTATCGCGTGGGAAAGTTGGGGGTCGACCGAGATGACCAAGTCTTCTGATGGTTCAACGAGTTTTGTGCTGTTAGTCAGCGGTGGAGTTTTCTTTGCGATTTGCGCATTCGGCGCGCTGGCAGTCACTACGCACATTGCATCACGTCAGTCGCAGCTAGAGGATAACGCGGAGGCATCGCCGCCCTTGGATTTCGGCCCAGTTGGCGCTGGGGCTTCCGCAAGACTAGCCCCAGCAAGCGAGAGGGCTCCAGCAGAGCACAAGCAGGCCCCCGCAGTTCAACCAATCGATGCGAATAGCGCTCGCAGGGTTGCGAAGCAGGCCTTTGCCTCCACTGTCCTACTTGATGTCAAAGACAGCCATGGATTGCCGTTGGGTATAGGCAGCGGGTTTGTGATTGGGAAGGGACAGATAGCCACGAACTTGCATGTGGTAACGGGGGCCGGGAGCGTCTTCGCGAAAAAGATTGGTTCTCGCGATAAGCACCGTGTCGATGGTGTAGTGGCGGTGGACAAAGAGCACGACCTTGTGATCCTCGGCGTGGGGGCAACCATCGGTCCTTCGCTTAAGATCGGCGATAGCGACACTGTTGAGACTGGAGATGCTGTCTTTGCCGCCGGTAGCCCTCATGGCCTAGAAGGAACATTTTCGGAGGGCATCGTAAGCGCCGTTAGGAGCGAGGGCCGCGACAGGCTCTTGCAGATTACAGCACCGATTTCTCCGGGGAGCAGTGGTGGCCCAATATTGAATGCTCGGGGGCATGTGATTGGGGTTGCGGTTGCGTTCTTCCGTGATGGTCAGAACTTGAACTTCGCCATCCCCTCAAACTACCTCAATGCGCTTCAAGGACGAAGCGGTTCCACCAAGCCGTTTCCAGCTGCCGCAGAGCGGCAATCTGGCGACAATAAAGAGTTCAATAAGCCGAGTACGCAGGCGGTCGACGCCACCAAGTTTACGTGGAACATCGAGAACCACTTTTCGGGGTACTACTCGTTTACGTTGAACAACAATTTGGATGAGGACATCTACAGCGTCAAGTGCTTGGTAATTTTCAAAGGCGACGATGGGAGCCTTATAGACACGGACTCTGTTTTTTATCGCGACACCATACCCGCCGGGTTAGGTAAACGATTGTCGAGCGAGGTTGTTTCGAGCGTCCGAAAGCTCACAGGCAAGGAAGCGGTGTCGAGGGAGGATTTCTTCGAGGGCGACAAGCGGGGGGCATACAATGTTGAGATTCGAGTCATTGATTATTCGTCACGATCTGAACCGAGTATAGTGCGCCCACTCGGGCATGATGGTCCAGTTTTTTTGGATGATGGGGTACCGCCTCTATTCGACGATGAAGTGCCGGGGCGCTAGCGCCCCGAGCCCACCACCCTAACCCTAGCCGGCCTGGGGCTTGTGACGGCTGTTTGGTGGCGACGGTGGGGGTGAAACACGGATGAAACACCGAAGCACCACTCTTATTGCGCCGCTATGCAAGACTGGTATGAAAACTCAGGATATGTCGAAGAGCATACTGTCCCGTGTTCACGTTGCGCTAAGAAATGGAATCCAACGAAACTACGTCGCGTCCACTGGGTACTTCAATTGGCGGCACTGCCTTTGACAGCCTTGTTTCTTATCAAGAACGTGCTAGGTCTAATCACTATGGCTGGTTCCGCAGTCGCGACCGGCGAAACTCCGTCACTCGAGTATTTTGACCGCTACTGCCCGGACTGCTTGCCTGGACAAGTAATCTGTCATTTCATAGTTGCTATTTGGTCAATTGGCTTCATCGGCTACTGGATTTATACGTCTCTGGTGGCGTAGCAAGGTGCTGCAGCATAGGCTTCATCGCCCCCTCATCCTCCCCCGGACGCAATCCGGCACCACTAGGGGTTTTGATTCGCTAGTTCCAGACCCCGTGTTAACCGGGGAATCAAATTCCCTGCCCATTTCCTCCCGGTCGACGCTATAGGCTACAGGGCCAACCAACGGGCCCCGCCTGTACAGTTTTGGGGGAGAGACTTGCGACCGCAGGCGGGGTCCGATAATTCGACACCCCCACAATCAGGCCTGGCGATTGCTGCTGTACAGATGCTAGGTAGTAGGCTTGCTGCAACCTGATACACTAGGGCGTTGCGCCGCCGCACTGTTACGGTAATTTTGGGTTGGCGCAACAGTCTCTATCTGAAGGTGTGTGTTTGATGGCTGAAGGTACGATTAAGCGATTGACGGACAAGGGTTTTGGATTCATCGACACGGGGACGAACCAAGACATGTTCTTCCACTCGTCCAATGTTGAGGAAACGAGTTTCGACCAGCTGCGCGAAGGCCAGGCTGTGATGTATGAAGAAGGCCAGGGGCCAAAGGGGCCACGCGCCGAGCGCGTGCGACCCGTCTAAGAATGGGGGGGAACCCTGGAAGCCGGTGATGGATCGCCGGCTTTTTTCTTGTACCGCGCCGGCGACCGTCTATGTCCATCCACCTAACCGAACGCGAACGCGAAGTAGTCCGGCTCATCAGCCTCGGCTGTTCGGACGAGGACATGGCCAACATACTCGGCATCGCCGTGCCCACGGTGAACACTCATCGGATGAACGCCATGCACAAGTTTGGCGTCCAAAAGGCTACGCTACTGACTCGCCTGCCCATCAAGCACCGAATCTCCAGCATGAAGGACAAGCTGACCGCTGCTGAGAAGCGGAAGCGTGGGCGGCGGAAAGATGGGTGGAATTGAGTGCTAGCCTACGCAGGACGATGAAGCTGAGGCAAGGTTAGACCGGAAATCCAAATCGCACAGGTGGGTCACTGCTGTGATCTTAGCGAAACAATGATGGAGAGCAGAGTCGCGCCCAATAGAATAGTCGTCTTACCACTTGGTTCTGGGACTGCGCGACTTGAATCATCCCAGATTGCAACTCGCCCGTTTTGTGACGTAACCCACAAGCGGCCAAGCGACGAGTCGTATGCCAACCCCTGACCATTCCCAGTCACCATATCATTGCTGACGATTTCTCCGAGCAACGTACCATCTGTCTGGTACTCAAAAAGTGTGTCGTCGTCAGTCTCAAGCAACAGCAGTGTGTCGTTGAAGTCATCATAGGCCAATCCTGTCCATCGTTGGCCGCCGACAAAAGAAGATATTAACGATCCGGCTCGCGTCCGATTCTCTACCAGACCGCTAAAGTGTGCTAGCCAAATCGAGTCACCAACTGCATCGTAAGCGATGGCATTGAGCCCAGAAGAAGTTAAGAATTGCGAACTCTCGGTGCCGTCAGCATTAACGATACGAACAACGCCAGCACGTTGATCACCCACGAAAAAGCCTCCCATGGTTGAATCATACGCTAGACCACGCATGTCATCCACGCCAGCTACCGTGGTGTCACTGATGAAGGTAAAGGTCGAGTCGTAGTTGCGAAAGATATTGGTGAACGAAGCGGCGATGTGCCAGTTGACTCCGTCGAACGCAATCCCATGGTGGTTACCACGGCTGCCTAGTTGAAACTCAGTGTTGAGGGAAAAGTCCGCAACGACCGTTTGGCAAAGAAAGAGCAGTGACACAAAAACTAAGCTTTTGATCTGGGCATCACTAGCATCTCCAAGCAAAGTTAGACAGGTGGACGGCAAGCGTCTACCAAACGCTTTTTGACGATGCCGCCGATTACGGCCGGAGAACTGGGAGTCGCTACCAACCGAAGGGTCACGCCACTAGCATATACTAACATCACACGACTTGACCACCGTGAAACACTGAGTTGAGGGTTTTCAATGACCCACCGCCAACAAATCCTAGCCGACCTCCGCAAGCTTAGCAGCAGGCCGAAAGAACGATGGATTTAGTCGTTGACGGGTGCGTTGCTCGCCGCGTGATCTAGTGGTTATGCGTGATTTCACGGGAGTCTGCTGGCCGTACTCGCCGATTTTGCTAGGTTGCAGGATATTGACGGGATCTCACCCACACTATAATATCTTTGGGTTCTTTGATTTTCTCTACCTCTGGTTGTCGATAGCTCGCAAGAGAAAAATGTCTATAGACTTGCCGCCAGTGGGCCGTGTGAGCGAAGAAATTCGCCGGCAGTACCGAACTGCAATGGGGGTTGCTCGAGTAGCTAAGTCTAGCGATGCCGTTGCGAATCGCTTTCCATGGCAATGTGAAGTTGCCATTGGGCAACTGACGGAGCTTGCGACAACCCTGCAAATGCAGTCGCATAATTCGGGCTCCGCGCACCCCGTGGAAGTCAGGCTACGCACCGACTCAATGCCGCAACGCATTTACGGTGGTGATGTCGCCGTCAAGCTGCAAAGGTTCCTTGACCTTGGTGGACAGCTGCGCATTTTGCTTACTGAGGGCAGCGCGTTTAAGTCTTCTCTCGAGCAGTTCTCCGCGCATAAGAATGTCTCAATGCGGCAAGAAGTCGACATGGGGGCCGACCGGCCACGGAATCACTTCTTCCTAGTCGACGATGAAGCATATCGCTTCGAGTCGGAGCATGATACCTTTACTGGAAATGAATTTCGGAGTGATGACGATTTTCATCCTGAGATACCAGCTCGCATATGTTTTAATGACCAGCCGAACGCTGCCGTTCTTCGTGAGTGGTTCGATCAGGTCTGGGGCAATTCTAAAGACATCAAATTAGAAGTTGCCGGCGGTAGTCTGGCAGCTAACACCGGGCGTGACTGACGACTTGGGCGAGTCCAGCAATATACTTGGGCGAATAGCACAGAGTTTCAGCGGCCAAAGGGCTGGGAATACAGCAACAGTCCTAGGTTTTCTTGCTGGTGCGGTTTGGTTTGCCTGGGGCATCTACCTACACTTCGCCACCATTCCCGTTGCTGGATACCAAGACCGCATAGTACCAGGCCTATCCAATAATCCTGCAGTGCTCGCCAGGGAGTGGAAGGTCTACAATCCGGGGCCGGGTAATCTCAACGGTGCCACGCTGGAAGTAGAGGTGCGTGAATCATACGATGAGACAACAAAGAAGTTTACGAAAGGGTTAATTGTCGAAGACGGCCCCGGCGTAACCCATGATGTATTCACGAACGCCGGAAGTACAAGAATCCGCTTCGCTCCGACTGGAAAAAGCTTACGCTACTGGCAATGCATGACCTGTCGAATCTACTCTCCTGACGTAGACTGGAAGGCCGCCGGCGCAATAGCCATCCTGCATGGCCAAGTGCATTACGACGCTAATCGACTGTTTCAGGAATCTACGCCCTCTACATCAACCTTGGTGTGGCCAGGTCTCCTAATGCTGTTTTCCGCGCTCGTCTTTGGAATGAACAAACTTCGCGACTCCCAAGCTGCCCAGAAAATGAACGAGCAAGTTGATAAGAGGGTAGAGGAGCTAAAACCGTCGTTGTTTTCTGAAGCTTCGGTACGAGTGATGGAGGACTTGCGTAAAGCGAGAATACCACAAGAAATGCTAGAACTATCTTCCCCGGCAGACGGCAGCGAAGCAGAGCGTGAAATGAATGATGATTAGCTGGGGTGGCGGGTTCATCAACCCCAAGGCCACTGCGTTCTCTCGGTGCTAATCTGGTATGTTGGCGCTGGGTTCTGGCGGCGGCATACTGATGTGATGATCCGGTTCTCACACGTTCGCTAGAGGGGTGCCATGCAACGTGCCGCGATTGTCTTAGCTGCCTGCGTTATAGCGGGCCCGGTGTGTGCCCACCCTGGACGCACAGACGCCAACGGTGGTCATCACGACCGGAAGAATGGTGGCTACCACTACCACAACGGTGGCTCCCGTCCATCGACTCCGCCAGCCTCCAGTTTGGCCCCGTCGTCAGCGTTTCGATCCTTGGAGCGTTCGGCCGCCGATCGAACGTCCAAACCTAAGCCTCGTCCCTCGCGTGCGAAGCTCCACCTATGGCACAGCCGGAAGGGCGAACCAGTCGGCCAAGCGCCGCTTGGAAGTTACTCGCCTGACGGTGAGTCGCTTCGTATGACCGAGCCAGTCGATGGCGTGATTGATGTTGCGATAGCCGACCTGAGCCTCGCGGACCGAGCGGCGGCGCTGGACCACGCAAGTAAGCATCCGCAGTATCGCAGCGTCTACAAACGTTGGTATTCGAGCGATCGAAACTTCCACGTCTACGCCAAGTTGTGCGATGCGTCGGAAGACCTTGTGGTGCTGCTTAAGATGGACGGCGACACCATTCAGGTTCCGATGGATCGCATCAGCGATGAGGACGCGGAGTACATCGGCAAATTGATTGCATTCGTTAGAGATGTTGACAGCGATGACTTGGATAGCGAGTCGCTAGTCGGCAAAGTAGTGGCCGTAACCAATGGCGATACAATCGGCGTGCTCGTACATCGCATTCCGGTCAAGGTCCGCCTCGAAGGCATTGATTCGCCAGAGATTGGGCAGCCATTTGGAGCCAACGCCAAACAAGCACTATCCCGCGCCATCTTCGGCAAAGAAGTTGTGGTGAATGTCACGGGCAAGGATCGTTACAAGCGGACCCTGGGCGTCGTCATGCTCAATGGCCGGGACGTGAACAAAGCGCTGGTCCGTGCGGGATACGCGTGGCACTTCAAAAAGTACAACTCAGACGACCAGTTGGCCGCTGCGGAGCAAGAGGCGCGACTTGCAAAGCGGGGTCTATGGGCCGACGGCAAGGCCATACCGCCGTGGGATTGGCGTGACGGCGAGCGTGGGGTCGAGTCGCGCGTTGCCAACACCACTTCAGGTGATGGGGGGCAATAGACCGTGGGACGCAAAAGGGGTGGCGGCTTCAAGATCAACACCGGTAAGTGGGGGAAGCCCACAAGTGTTCGCGTCGGGAGCAAAGGCAAGGGCAACCTCAACATCTCGAAGAAGGGTGTGAAGTTTAATCCCGGCTGCTGCATATTGCTGCTGGTCGCATCGTCAGCCGCAGCGGTCGGAGTAATATCGCTTGCGTGGTAGCCTACCGCGTGGCGGCCGTTCACGCTCTGACCCACGCGGCAAGTATTCAAATTGTCAAAGAACTGCATCCCAATCGATGTCCCCGATAAGGACTAGCGGGGCTTCAACTTCTTGCTGCTGGATTCCCAGCCGCCTCTCTCTCGTGGATTTCGTCCACGTCCTCTGGATCTCTGCGCAACGCTCGGCTATTTCATCAGGTGTAGGGTCGTCACTCGCCCCACGGTGTGCAACTTCATTTGGCCGTTTCCGTTTTGTCTTGTTTGTCCCTCGGCTCATATACTCCAAGCCCCATGCCAAAGATCGATAACAACGATACCGCAGTGCCTTTGGGGATGCCCTGGGCGTGTATGCCGGGGGGAGCATTGCAGCGCGTCACTCAATTGCTGGACATCCAAGAGAGTGGATGCCTCAAGTGCCTTCGCTTCCATTGCTGGAATCTCCAGTGATGCTCTGGCAGTGGGAGGCGAACGCTGTGTTCTACCTGACGCCCCTGGCCATCACTGTCTAAGGCGTAAGCATTTTGTTTACTGAGTAAACTTTTGATTTATTGGAGAGTGCGACACGGTGGGTAAAATCGGGTACTTCTAGGTGCTTTTGGATTGGTGTGGAAGCACTGCGTCCACCAGTTCATCATCAGCTGGAAGCACGGGGCCCGTCTCTCGAGCTGAAGTACGGCCCTTCAGTAGGCTGGGGATGAGAGATAGCAACTGAGGGACAGCAGGAGAAACCAAGCCCTCCGCCGCAGCCCAACGGAACATCCGAGTCACACGCTTCGCCTGTGCGTTGACGTAGGAACGTGCATTCCCCGCGTCCACAAACGACTGCCGAACCGCCTTGAACTCTGGCGCCGCAAACGAATCTGCCATCGTCCGTCCGTACAGCTTCCGTACAGGCTTCAGCGCCAACTTGATCCGGTGAAACTCACTGTTGTCCCCAGTCCCGTAGTAGGCCTTGGCGTGCTTCAGGTACGCCATCACGACCTCGACGACGGTCAGTGACTCATCGGCCTTCCCGAATGCAGTAGAACGGCCAGACGCAAGATACTCAGCTACCAGGCGGTCATACTCGGCCTTGCTGGCTTTTGTGCCAAAGGGTCCAAGGTAGAAGTCTTTGCCGCCTAGGGTGGTCACGGCCTGGCCGCTCGCACGGTGGCGTCGATACTTGGGGAGAGAGTGTGTGAGCTTCGGCATGGTACGGGTTCTCCTTTACTAGCGCAAAACGGTATGTACCGCTTTGGCATCTTGGAAAACGCCGCACTACCGAACATCGGTAGGTAACAAAAAGCACTATTTCGGCAGAGGTTTTTTCTAGCGACGCGGACGGGACTCGAACCCGCAACCACTGGATCGACAGTCCAGGACTCTAACCAATTGAGCTACCGCGCCGGTTGGGTGGATTTCCGTTGCAATCAGCCGCTTCGCGACATTTCCCGCACCGGAGCCCGGTATTTTAGACACCCGGCTACAAACCCGTCAATTGGGACGCCGGCAGACTATTGGGGGTTCGTTGGGACATGCGTTTGGTGCGAACAAATCCAGCCGGTGGGTTGGCGCGGGTGATGCCGCTTGTGCCGGGGAGGCCTTGGGCGGTGTTGTCGCTTTTTGGTGATGGGAGCCAACTTCGAAGCAATTGGCGCTGCCCGCGCCGTAGACTTGACCGTCCTGGTGATTTTTCTACACGGAGCCCAGTAATGGCTGCGGTTACTCAATCGATCTTCGACAGGCTGAATGCAATCAGCGGAAACACTTGGGCCTGGTTCAACGGCCTGTCGCGCGAAGAGTGGGTCGTTGTATTGGGTGTGGCCGCCGCCTGTGGTTTTCTGTGCATGCGCGGCTACGGCTCGCGAAACAACTTCTAATCCAACTGGCCGGCCGTGGGGAGCCTAGAGATGGAATGGTTTGACTGGGTGACAGGTGCGCTGGTGGGTATTCCTGCCACCATGGGCCTGGCAGCTGTGGCACTAATTGGCTATTTGTTCGGTCGCCGTTCGACCCAAGTGGCAGCGCCAACACTGGCCGCAGTGGGCCCAAGAGAGTTGCACCGAGCCGCCCGGGTAGCGCGGCAGCTTGAATCGACCGTGGAAGAGTTGCGAAAACAGCTCGCCGAGCATCGTAGCTACGTCGATAGGTTCAAGGACAAAGTAGACGAAGCGGTCGAATTCGATCGGCGGTCGGCGCTTCATTTGCTCTCGAATGAGACAGAACAGGTCATCATACCCACGCTGCGCTTGGCTTCCCAGTTGTCGGTAGCTTACGACGAGCTGCGGCAGCAATCGCAGGTGCTTGCTAACTTTACCGAAGGGCGTACCGACCCGATCACCGGCCTAGGAAATACCCCCGCCCTGGAAGAGCAATTGGCGTTGGCGTTGACCGATCGAGCGCGTGGCGCCGCGCCTGCTTCGCTGGCGCTAGTAAGCGTTGCTTCGCCTGACGATAGAGCGCCGGGTAGCGACGCACATCGCGCCTTTGTGAAAAGGATCGCTTGCGAGATTGAGGAGTGTGGGAGGTCGAGCGACTACGTCGCTCGACTGGGTGGCGTCGAGTTCGCGGTGCTGATGCCAAAGACCCCGCTCACCGGCGGCCGTGTGTTCGGGGCGCGATTGCGAAAACGACTCTCCGAGCAGTGTGGGCTTGACGTGGCGGTGGGCATTGCGGAAGCCCTACCGGGCGACTCCTCTCACGCTTGGTTGTCTCGTGCCGATTCAGCCCTCTACAGTGCTCGAGCCGACAGCGTTGGTGGGCAATTCGTCCACACTGGTGAAGGTCTTCATGCCGACCTGAGCACGCCCAGTGAGGCACCGTGTTCCCTGACTTCGGTTTAGGCACATCACGGCGATTGCTGGGTAGCCATACGCTCGACGAGCCCCGGAAAACCACACGCGTGCCCGCGACGTGCGGTTGGTCCCAAGCCGCCGCCCAAAATGGGGGGTGGTTCGTTGACCCACCCGGGGGCAAAGCCGTAACATAGGGACGTACCAAATCAGCGACCGCGGGCGAGCCGTCGCCACGGCCGGTACCTATCCCTCGGCTGGCCGCGAAAGTTGAGATCCACCAGCAACGTGCTTATTCATGGGGCACGTGCGAGCGGGCCCTGCAATAGGAAAGGAATGACCCATGCCCTTATTTGAAGTCGAGACCGACAACCACATCATTATCACGTGGGCATCGGATGCCGACGCGGCATCGGCGGTGGTAAGCGACGCTTATCCGTCCGAGAGCGTCATCCGAATGACGAAGCGGCCACGTGACACGTGGGTAATCTCGAAAGGTGCGCTTGGCATTTCGGAACAGGTGGACATTTGCCATACCGCACGCGACTGCCTGAACAAAGCGGCTGGCGACAAAGTGCACGCCATTCGTTTGTACATGCACGAAACCGGTGTCGACCTCGAACAAGCTCGCAAGGTCATTGAGTCAAATATGGTGCTTGGCTGGTAAGCAAGCACTAACGCGGTTGGCCGAGTGCCTCTATTACCCAACCGCCGATTGCTAACGATATCGGCCGTACGGCGAAGGCGCGCTGTTTTCGGATGCCGTAGGCGACTCGTTGCTGCTTTCCGGGCGTGTGGCGATCGAAGCCGATGCTTGGCTTTCTGGGTAGCTGGTAGTGCCGCCGGGGCGATAACCGCCGGGCGTCGAAGGCAGTTCGACGGTTGCAACCGTCTCCGCGGATGCCGTCAATTCAGCCGTAGGCGATTCGGTCGGCAACGTCGATGTTGTAGCCGGAGCACTAGGCACCGCAGCAACCGTTGCAGCGGGCGTTGAGTATCGAGAGTACCTATCGGACGAAGCGCTACCGATGGTGCTCGACGGGGCGCTGGGCGACATCGCGCCGACCGCGGTCTCAGGCGGCGGTGTAATGTTGGTGGGAGTTGTCGATTCCAGCGGGGCATAGCGTTCGGACGTGGGGGCATAGCGATCGGTCGAGGTCGCCGAAGCGATTGGGCTCGACGGCATCGCGCCTGTCATGCTGCTGTCGAGCGAGGTACCCGATTCCGGTGGGGGCGTGCCAGGCAGCCCGGCGCCTAACGGCGCGACGACTGGGCTCGTGGGAGTGGTCGAAGCGGCGACGGCCGAATAAGGGCTGGTTTGCGGAGTTACCGCGGCCGTGGTACCTGCTGAAGCTGTGGTACTCGTTGTCACGGTCGCCGGCGGTTCGGAGGGGAATAGTGAATAGTCGGCCGGCGGCGCCGATGCAATGGTCTCGGCACTCGCCACGCTTGGTGCACTCGGGGCGGAGTCGGCGGTCGGAGCGCTGCTTGCATCGTTTTCGGCAAACTGGGTTGATGGCAATTCTGGCACCGACTCGGCCACGGCGGTCTCGCCACGGTTGAAGTACGACCCGGGCTTCCACCATACGAACCGCGACCCAGTCGATTGACAGCCGGTGGTTAGCGCCAACGTAAGTAGGGTGGCGACGACCAGCGGATACTTGGTGATATTCATGGCTTCCGTGCCTGCGAGACGATGACATCGAGTCTTGGCTCGATGCGCGAAATGTTTGTTGAGAACTTACAGCTTGCGTAAGTGGTCTATTGGGGGAAATCGGCAACTAGGGCGATGTTGCTTCAGGTGAGTCGCACAAATCCAGCCAGACGGCAAATAAAAAAGCCGCAACGCTGGCGTCCAGCGCGCGGCGATTATAGGAAGACGACCTCAGCCGTCAATGTCGATTGCATGTGACCCGACGAGCTACCTTACGTGGTTGGAGAAGCAAACCTCGTCGCGTAGCCATTCCGGGTAGCACTGCTAGCTACTTGGCCGCGGCGTAGCGCTCGGCAACGGCGCCCCAGTCGACGACATTCCAAAACGCGGCAATGTAGTCGGGACGACGGTTCTGGTAGTGCAAGTAGTAGGCGTGCTCCCATACGTCCAGGCCCAAAATGGGTGTTCGGCCTTCCATCCAGGGGTTGTCCTGGTTGGGGGTGCTCTCCACCTTCAACTTGCCGCCATCTACACTGAGCCAAGCCCAACCGCTACCAAATCGTGTGGCAGCAGCGGCGGAGAAGTCCTTCTTGAACTGATCGAATCCGCCCAGCTCCGCATCGATCGCCGCGGCCAAATCTCCCTCGGCCGCGCCGCCACCATTGGGACTCATGATGGTCCAAAACAGCGAGTGGTTTGCATGCCCACCACCGTTGTTACGCACCGCGCCGCGGACGTTCTCGGGCACGCTGTCGAGCTTGCCGCAGAGTTCCTCAATGGGCATGTCGGCACCGCCCGCGGAAGCTAGCGCATCGTTCACCTTGGTGACGTAGGCGTTGTGATGCTTGTCGTGGTGAATCTCCATGGTCTTGGCATCGATGTGCGGTTCCAATGCGTCGAACGGATAGGGTAGGTCGGGCAGTGTATAGGCCATGGCAAAATCCCCTTCTTGGATCGTGTGGCAAGCGAATGACGGCAACGTTGCACACCTCTTCATGCGTACAAGTAGCTACGACGAGTCAGAATACCGCGCGTAGCGTACTGCCACAATGAGGCACAAAGCCTCGCTGGCGCCGCGTGATGAGATCGTCTAAGAGTTGGCCAGGCTAGATGTCCGAGGCGATATTTAGATCATCTAGCAGACGGGCCAGGCGGGCGCGCTGCGCTTCGATCGCCTGCATTTGTTCACCTATGCGATTGACGAGCTGTTCCGTCTCGGCGACGTAATTGCGCTTGGCCGCCGACGATTGTGGGGCGTCGATCCGCGCCGCTAGGTCAGGTAAGTCGGCAAACGCTTCATCCACCGCGGTGCTAGTAAGCTTGGCTTCGGCAGACAATCGAGTTGGCTTTGAAGTGGGAGACATTGTATCGCAATTGCTGAGGTAAATGGCGCCATCGGGCCTGTTATTCGCCGGCGGCAACTTCTGGCTCAGAGTACGATTCTTTCGCCATCATGTAGCTTTTCAAGCTGCCTAGCAGCAGGCGAGCACGTTCGGCAACTTGACCCCTGCGGCGATCGCGTTCGCGTTTGGGTCGAATCTTCACGTCAGCAACCGTGAACACGTACTCGCCCGACGCGAATCCAGCGGCGTTGGTCTTCTGCTCACGGTCTTGACCAAAAGTGATTTCAATCGAGTAGGTCACGGGCTTTTTGACGCCATTTTTGTTCATGGCGGGTTCCTCCACTTCGAGGCTTACCTGGTCTTCGGTAACTTGGAGGATGCGTGCCTCGCGATCGGAAATGAACCCGCGAAGCTTCTCGATGGCCAGCTCAATGGGAACATTGGTAACAAGTCGTGTGTTCACCAGCGCGCCGCCCGTCCAGGGTTTGAAGCTAAACCAACTGGTTTTGGGTTGTTCGTCGAGCATGCCGTCACCTAATTGTACTACTTGATTACGCCCTTGGTCCTTGGCTTGAAGCAACGCGCGGTCCGACCGCCGGAGCATCGATTCGGGAGTATCGCCGGGTTGGAGCTCGGTTACACCGAAGCTGGCTGTCACTTTGTGGTTGGCCAATTGCTTGTGAGAAGTTTCCGTTAACTTCTTCCGCATCGCCTCGGCTCGGTTGGCGGCCGTGGCGTTGTCGCAATCGGCACACAGAATGGCGAATTCTTCGCCACCGTAACGTGCCACTAGATCGCCCGAGCGGCACATCGACTTAAGCAGCGAGGCGAACGTGACGATTGCTTCGTCGCCAGCTTGGTGCCCGAAGGTATCGTTGATGTACTTGAAGTGATCGAGGTCTGCCATGATCAAGCTGCATGTCAGCCCCGTTTCGAGGTGGGCGTCGACGAATAAGTCCAACATGCGGTCGAACTCAGCCCGGTTGGCAACCTGTGTGAGCGGATCTTTTGTCATCTGTGCGTGCAGTGCCTGGCAGCGTTCCTCAAGGGATGTTTCGCTGGAAGCATCTTGCAGTAGAACCGTGGCGCCACGGGGCTGCCCGGTGTCGTCGTATACGGGCACCACGTGGAGATCGATGGTCACGTGCCGACCACTGCGGCCAAGGACTCCCACGCGATCAAACATCTGCGCGCCGGCGGCGATGGACTTGGCGATGGGGCAATCGGCGTCGGAAACCAAGCTGCCACGTTCGGTCGACATCTGCAGCAAGCTTGGCTCAAACGTTCGGCCCGCGGCGGCCGATCCGGCGATACCAGTCAACCGTTCGGCACCGGTGTTCCACATAAAGATCCGTCGTTGATTGTCGACAAACACCACGCCGTCGTGCATGTTGTCGACTAGCATCTGTTCGAACAGTGCGTTGCTGCCTTGCTGCCGTCGGTCGCCTGGACGGTGAGTCGTCGTCGCAGTGACCGCTGTCCACGCACCCGTATCGACGATCGATAGGTCGGTGAGCCAGCGGCTGGCCACTTGGTCGGAGAGCAGGCGCTGATCACGGTTGATCGCTTGACTAAACGACTTCACCAACCCGGGGTCGAACTGACGGCCGGCGTAGTCGAATAGTTCGGCCAAAGCCCGTTCTCGCGAACGAGCGCGACGGTAGACGTGGTCGGTCGTCATCGAGTCGAACGCGTCGGCTACGGCCAGCATTCGAGCGGCCAATGGAATCTGATCGCCTGCCAGAGGAAGTTGTTCGTGCGAACCATTGAACCAGGCAGCGGCTGTGAGTACGGTGTCGATTACCTCTTGTGACGCGCCTGCCGCACCCAGCATCTCGACGGCCTGTTGACGACTAAGAGCCATTGTGGCGGTTTCTTCGGGCATCAGGCGCCCAGGCTTCGTGAGCACCGCGTCGGGTACTCCGATCTTTCCAATGTCGTGTAGCAGTGCCGCAACTTCGAGCGTGTTGCGTTCGTCGTCTTCAAGACCGGAGGCTGCCGACCATCCGCTGCACACCAAGGCAACACGCAAACAGTGTTGCGCGGTGGGCGGATGCTTGCATCGCATGGCCGCAAATAGGCCGGCGGCCGATCCTAACCGAGCTCGCACCAATTGCTTCTGAAACTTGCGCTCGTTGGCGTTCGGCTGAGCGTCCGTTAGTCCGTCTTCGGCGGCGGCTTCGACCAACTTAGCGAGCTCGGACGACAGACGCTGGGCGCTTCGACCTTCGACTTCGTCGCCAGACACTGGCGCCGCAGGCGGGCCCGGGGCGAACGGATCGAAAGGTGCGGGCGTGTGGGCGGACATGGTGGGCTCGGAAGCGGAACGCGGTGGACGCTGGAAACGGTCGTTCGAGTCAGATGTCGGCGGGGCGACGGTCGACACATTTCCACCTAACCGTAGGTCATCTGGGCGGTTAGGCAAAAGGAATTCGACCGCCCGATGTCCGAGCGTCAGATGCCGCCACCGATCAGGTCTCCCCCGTGGACGGGGGTGATCTGACGCTCAGCCGGTACGTCTTGCCCACCCGGTGCGACCGCGCCAGCATGAACTCCATGCACGGGGTTGATCCTTTCGTAGTGGTTTTGTCGAAGTGCAATCATGCAGGTCGCCCAGCCAGGGACGTTCGCGCTGCTTGCACCCGAAATCTCGGTCGACTTACCGGCTACGGCGCGCAGTGCACTTGTACAGGTCAACATCGCTGCTCGAGCAGGATTGGCCGCGACGTGCCGAATCGCTCCCCCCAACTGCTATTCAAGGAACGGAATCCATGAGCGGTGCCCGACAAGGACGTCGACGTCGCGTTCTCCAGGAAGAGGTGCTGAGTGCGTCTCGCGAGTTGGCTGCTTACGCGCCCGCCGATGCTGAAAACTCTGCAAGCAGTGAAGGCCGACGCTACGCGTTCGACGAAGGTAGCTTGGGCGGTGCTCTGGCACGACGACATCTTCCCGCGCGACTCATTGCGCCTGTATTGGTGTTGGCGGTGAGCACATTCGTTGTCGCCGGATTGGCGACAGCTCACGAGTATCGCTCCGCCATCGCCGCTCAACTCGGCGATCCCTTCGCTGCAATGTTCGATGCGACCGGAAGCCACAGTCTGGCCACATGGATGGCGTCGGCGAGCATGATTTGTGCATCGTTGTTGGCGGTAACGATTTGGGCAGTCCGCCGACGTCGCGTGGACGACTATCACGGACGTCACCGTCTGTGGCGGGGCGCGATTCTAGCTAGCCTACTATTAAGCGTGGACGCAGTCACTAATCTGCATACAGCGGCGGCAGACGCGATCTCAACGCTTAGTGGCATTCGATTGATGAGCGGTGGCAGCGAGTGGTGGCTTGTCATCGGCTCCGCAATGTTCGGATGGGTAGGCGCTCGTGTTCTGCTCGACGTGAAAGAGAGCAAGTTGGCGCTCGCAGTGCTTGTGGGGGCCGTGTTCGCGGCCGGCGTCGCGGTGATTGGCCCTATGGCGGGCGTAGGCGGCGTTGCGGCGCCGCTTGTCGCCAAACTTGCGCAGCTTTCCTGCTATCTACTGATCGTGACTTCGTTCGTGTGCTACGCTCGATTTCTAAGGGTCGACGTCGCCGATGGCGTTGCCTCCAAACCACAGCGATCACGCACTGCCGAGCTCAAAATCGCTAAAGAAACCGCATCAAGCCCAGCCAAGAGAGCAACGCCGGTCACCTCTGAAGGCAGCGAGTCGAAACAGAAGAGCCAGACTCGCCGGAAACAAAAGCAGGCCAACTTGGCCGAACAACAGCAGCAGGATGCGTCGCAGTGGACGGACGGAAGCGATGGGTACGCCGATGATTACGCGGACGATTCCGTTTCCAGGCGGCTGAGTAAGAGCGAGCGAAAGCGACTTCGCAAGCAGAAAGCGCAACGTCGCGCAGCATAATCGGGAATCGGTCTTTGGCGCCGTCTTCGACGAAATGAAGCAATCAGGTAGACTGCGTTGCAGTAGTTAGTTCCGTTTGCCGCAGCGATTTCGTCGACCAGGTTGAGTATGCCGGCCCGCACTCGTTTTGCCCCTAGTCCCACCGGGTATCTGCACATCGGTGGAGTAAGAACCGCACTCTTCAATTGGCTGTTTGCCAAGGGTAGGGGAGGGCGGTTTCTGTTGCGTATCGACGATACGGATCAAGATCGCAACGTCGAGGCGGCGCTGGAACCCATACTGCACGGGTTCCGCTGGTTGGGGCTCGACTGGGACGAAGGTCCCGGCGTCGATGGACCCCACGCGCCGTACTTTCAGTCGGCTCGAAGTGAAAAGTACCAGGCGGCGGTCGATGTCTTATTGGAAAATGGCGCCGCGTACCGCGATTTTGCCACCACCGACGAACTAGCGGCCGAGCGGGAGGCGGCGCAGACAGCCGGCGTGCCATTCAAGTACAGCCGGAAATGGATGGCCGACACGCCTGAGGCCGCCGCGACCTTTGAAGCCGAAGGTCGCCAAGCCGTGGTGCGACTCAAAATGCCCGACACCAGCACGCTGGAACTAAACGACTTAGTGCGCGGTGTGGTGAGTTTCGAATGGGCCCGCGAGCAAGACCATGTGATTCAGCGAGCCGATGGTTCATGCTTGTATCACCTGGCGACCGTGGTCGACGACCACGATATGGAAATCACGCATGTGATTCGGGCCGAGGAGCACCTATCGAATACGCCGCGACAGGTGTTCATCGCCCAGCAACTCGGTTACGACGTGCCCGAGTTCGCACATGTGCCATTTGTCGCCGAACCAGGCAGTAAGAACAAGCTGAGCAAGCGGAAGCTGGACAAGTATCTCAAAAACCGCGACTTTGCCGCCCTCAACGAGCGTGGACAGGAGATCGCGCGGCGTTTGGAGATAGAGACGGCCGCCGAGACATTCAACCCGGTGATTGTTGACTTCTACGAGCAAGTTGGATTTCTTCCACATGCAATCTTGAATTACTTGCTGTTGCTCGGTTGGTCTCTGGACGATTCGACCGAGGAGTTCACACGCGAACAGATGCTCGAGCACTTCAGCCTGGAACGGGTCAATCGGGCGCCGGCCAGTTTCGATGCCCAGAAACTGCTCGCGTTTCAGCAGCGGGCGATGAACGAACTGCCGATCAAGCAAAAGGTGGCGGGCGCGGTCGACTTTCTGAAACGCGCCGGGTTGGTGACGGATCCACCGCCGTGCGACGTGGCCAGTTACGTGACACAGATCGTTGAGGCCGCGGGCGACCGGATTACCGTATTCGGCGACATCCTATCATTCGACGACTTTTTCACCGCCGACGATCAGCTTGAGTACGACACCAAGGCGTTCGAGAAGCGCCTGGTGAAGCCCGAAGATGCAATGGAGTTACTCACCGCGTTTCGCGATCAACTGGCGGAGAGCGACGACTTCTCTGCCGCGCAACTCGAGGAACGGCTCCATGCGTTCGTCGCCGCGCGCAAGATCAAAATCGGCCAAATCATCCACGCGCTGCGCGTCGCGGTTACCGGCAAGTCGGTTGGGTTTGGCATGTTCGAAACACTCGAAATCTTGGGCAAACCAAGGGTGCTCTCGCGCATCGATCGGGCACTCGCCAAGCTCCGGTAAAACCTGCTCAGTGCTCGCTGCCCAAGAATCGACTCCGATTCGCGAAGGACCCTCAGCGGCACGCCCGATCTTTTTCCGGCTAAGTGGAATCCGCAACGGTTTCTGTCGGGCGCGGTAGTTCTATAGTGAACCGGGAACAATTTTGGCGTGTCCCCCGTATAGTTTGGTGATGAGGTGCTTCGGTAACTCGCCGCGGTGTCCACTCGCTGGGTCCAGGGAACGACGAAGGAGGCCCCGATGTCTGCACACAATTCGCACCCCGTTGCCTACCCTTATTCTTGGCTGCAACCGATTCGATACGACCAGGATCAGTTCCGAGACTTCGCACAAGCCCTCGACGCCGATTTGGCCGACTTCGTCACCAATCGCGCCACTCGTCGCCCACTATACACCTACCGACAATACGCTCTAGCTCACGATCAACGCAGCATGGGCGATTCAAATCCGCAAGTGCCTCCCGGTGCTGCGTCGAATGGTTAGGTGCCCTCAGTTCCAGGTAACCGGCGATACATCTGGGATATTCTCGCGGGCAGTGGTATTCTTTAACTACGTGCTAATTCCGCTTCGTTCCACCTCGCCGCGCCTGCCCCCAATGAAAGTGCTCCTTGCCAGCCCGCGTGGTTTCTGTGCGGGCGTGAACATGGCGATCGATTCGCTCGAACTTGCCCTCCAAACGTTTGAGCCGCCGCTCTACGTCTACCACGAGATCGTGCACAACAAGTACGTGGTGACGGAGTTCAAGGAGAAAGGCGTGGTGTTCGTAGATCACCTGGAAGAAGTGCCACGTGGGTCGACGCTGCTGTTTTCAGCTCACGGCGTGTCGCCCGAAGTACGACAAGCCGCTCGCGAACGGGAACTTACGGCCATCGACGCGACCTGTCCGCTGGTGACCAAAGTCCATTTGGAAGCGATCAAGTACGCCAAGCTTGGCTACACGATTTTTCTCATTGGGCACGAGGGCCACGACGAAGTCGTGGGCACCATGGGCGAAGCGCCCGAGGCGATTGTGCTGGTCGAAACGCCTGACGAGGTGGCCACGCTCGAAGTGGCCGATGAATCGAAAGTCGCCTACCTGACGCAAACCACGCTGAGCGTCGACGACGCGAACCGAATCATTAACCGCCTTCGTGAGCGATTTCCGCAGATCGCCAGCCCTCCGAAGGACGATATTTGCTATGCCACGCAGAACCGTCAGGAGGCGGTGTCGATACTATCCGACGAAGCCGATTTGGTATTGGTGCTAGGTAGCCAGAACAGCTCGAATAGCCAGCGCCTGGCGGAATTGGCTCGGGAGCGAGGTATCCCTGCGTACTTGATTGATGGTGCGGGCGATATTCAGGCGAAGTGGCTCGACGGCATGGAAACCGTGCTGGTAACCGCCGGCGCCAGCGCTCCGGAAGTCGTCGTCGAGGAGTGCCTCGACTTCCTCCGCGACAACTACGGCGCGACCGTCGAAGTTCGCACCACGCGGGAAGAGAGTGTCTCGTTTCCGCTGCCAAAGGAATTGCGAGCGGTGCTAAAGTGATGCGTAGGGGTGCGTCACGCGCAGCAAAACGCACGATTTTCCTCAGTTAAAGGTGCGTTGCGCTTGCGATTCACGCAGCCAACGCGCTTATGGCAGCTCGGTCATTCGACTTCGTGCACATCCATGTGAAACACGCTAGCCAAGAACGCCCACATGTCGGCGGCCTGGTCGATGCGTTTCGAGACCGGCGTACCGGCTCCATGGCCCGCTTTGATTTCGACGCGCAGCAAGATTGGCGCATCGCTGGCCTGAGCGTGCTGCAAAGCGGCAGCGAACTTAAAACTATGCATCGGCACCACGCGGTCGTCGGTGTCGGCCGTGGTGATCATGGTTGGCGGATACTCCGCGCCCGGCTCGACGTTGTGGTAGGGCGAGTAGGCAAACAAGTACACAAACTCATCGGGCTCGTCGGCCGAGCCATACTCGGATCGCCAGAACTGCCCCGCAGTGAACTTGTGAAAGCGAAGCATGTCGTGCACGCCCACCGCAGGCAGGCAAGCGCCGAACAGGTCGGGTCGTTGGGTCATCACCGCGCCGACGAGTAGCCCGCCGTTGCTGCCGCCGCGTATGGCGAGTCGATCGCTCGATGTGTACTCGTTGGCGATCAACCACTCGGCAGCGGCGATGAAGTCGTCAAAGACATTTTGCTTGTTGCCCTTCTTGCCCGCCAAATGCCACGACTCGCCGTACTCGCCGCCGCCGCGAAGATTGGCAATCGCCACCACGCCGCCTTGCTCCATCCAGGCGGCGTAATCTACCGAGAAGTGGGGAGTGATCGAGATATTGAACCCGCCGTAGGCGTAGAGCAACGTGGGGTTGTTGCCATCTTTCTTGAGGTCTTTGTGGTGAGCAATCGTCATCGGGATTTTCGTCCCGTCCTTGCTGCGGTAGAACACCTGCTCGACCACGTAGTCGTCGCTATCGAAGTCGATCTTCGGCCGGCGAAGCACTTCGGTCTTGCAAGTAGGAATGTCGAGTTGATAGATGCTGGTAGGCGTTACGGCGTTTGTGAAGGAGAAGAACGTTTGCTCGTGATCACGTTGACCATGAAATCCACTTGCCGTTCCAATGCCTGGCAGCGCGACCTTGCCGTCGGGCTGGCCCGAGAGGTCGAACATTTCGACCTCCGAGTGCACATCGTGTAGGTACTGAGCGATCAGCCGCCCACCCACCAGATCGGCGTCGACGAGCGTCGCGTCGCTTTGGGGAACTACTTCCTCGGGTTTGCCACGCGCCACCGCGTCGAGCGACACAATGCGCTTACGTGGGGCCGCCTGGTCGGTGAGGAAGAAAAGCCGGGTTTCGTCGTTGGCCAAGTAGGCGAACTCGTGTTCGAAGTCGTCGACCAGCGGCTGCCATTCCGCGTCGTCGACCTCCAAACTCTTAATCCAAACTTGGTTTTGCGGATCGGTGCCGCGGAAGATCGACAGCACCAGATTCGCACCGTCGTCGGTTACCGTAGCGCCGAACGTCCATTCTGGCTCGTCCGGGCGCTCGTAAACGAGTTTATCCTTCGACTGACGGGTTCCGAGCTCGTGGTAATAGAGCTTTTGATTGAGGGCGACCGACTGATATTGCTCGCCGTCCTCCGGTTCCGGGTAGCGTGCGTAGTAGAAACCGGTGTTATCGTGATCCCAATCGATTCCGCCAAAGCGCACCCACTCGAGATGGTCGTCGAGAATCTCACCCGATTCGATGTTCATGATACGAATCGTCTTCCAATCGGAACCCGACTCGCTCTTCGCATAGGCAATCCACTTGCCGTCCTCACTCACCGCGTAGGTTGAAAGCGCCACGGTGCCATCATCGCTCCAGGTGTTTGGATTGAGCAACACGCGGCCGTCGGCAGCCGGAGAGTTTGCCACAAACAACACAGCTTGATCTTGGAGACCATCGTTCTTGAAATAGAAGTACTTGCCACCCTTTCGGCTCGGGGTCGAATAACGCTCGTAGTCGTACAACTTGCTTAGACGGCGCTCGAATATGTCACGTGCGTCGATGGCATCGAGGAATTGGCGTGCAAAGTCACTTTGAGTCCGCACCCACTCAGCCACCTCGTCCGACTCGCGAACATCGGCTTCCAACCATCGATATGGATCGGGTACAACCTTACCGTGGTAGTCATCCGTGTGATTGACCCTACGCGAGGCGGGGTAGTCGCTGGCAAAAGTGATTTCGGAAGCGGGCACGATACATATGGCCAGCAAGTAGACTAACGGGAATAGGGTCGTAACCCAACGATAAGAGCAAAAGTGCGAAAACATACAGTCTCCTTCACAGAATCAGTAGAGGGGCGAACGGTCGTCGGCACCGGCGTAGTTCCGTCAATTGGTTACCTCATTTAGGATTCTAGCATGGTGTTTCAGGACCGATTTCAACTCGAGACTTCCGGTCATCGCGATATGCACGATGTGACCGACCGTGTCGTCGAGATCGTGAGCCGCAGTAACATTCAAACCGGCACGGCCCACATTTTCAACGTCGGCAGCACGGGCGTGATTGCCGCCATTGAGTTCGAGCCTGGCTTGGCCCGCGATTTGCCCGAATTGCTCGACCGACTCATCCCGCCCAGCACCGACTACGGGCACGAGCAGGCGTGGCACGACGGCAACGGTCACTCCCATCTCCAGGCCACGTGGATGGGGCCTGGGTTGATGGTGCCCGTGAGCGAAGGCCACCCGATGCTCGGCACCTGGCAGCAGATTGTGCATCTCGAGTGCGACGTCAAACCACGAAACAGGACCATCGTAGTGACCGTGATGGGCGAATGAAGTCGCCGTCGGCCAGAAAGCAACCCACGCGCACACTTCGCTCAGCTACTAGCGCTGCGATAACTCTCGAGTGCCCGCTTGAATATCCAGCGGCTCGCCAACAGAGATAGCACTGTTGCCAAGAGCGCAAACGCTGCCAAGAAGGCGTACTGGCTGGTGAGCGGTTTTGCCATCATTCTGGCCGGCACGTTGATTACCAGCAGGACGGGAATGACAAACGTAAACACGGTCCGCAAGGTCACCCCTAAAGGGTTGCCGCTGTAAATCTCCAGTGGGTACCGCGAGAAATTGGTGATGTAGAACCAAAAGTCGTACAGAGTTTGGTTCCGCCCCAGCCAAATGCTGGTGGCCGCCAGTGAGATCATGATGCTGTAGAGCATCAGCACGCCGCAAACGATGTAGAAGGGATAAAGGACGTACTGCACCCAGGTGAACCGCGCGTGGTCGATGTGCCGATTCGCATAGACCAACACTGCGATTGCGACAACAAAGTTGCCGAGCGACGACCAGTTTATCTTTCGTAGCGACAGCAGGAACTGGGTGTCGACCGGTTTGAGCAGCGCGAAATCGAGCCCGCCGGTACGAACCAGTTCGCTCATCTCTTGGGCATTGGGCATAAATAGCGCTTGCACCACGCTATTGATGAACATGGTGGTGGCAATGAACACGAAGAACTCGTACTTGCCCCAACCCTCAATCGAGCTGGTGTAGCTAAATACCAGCAAGTAGAAGCCCAAGTTCATGGCCATCCAGCCAATGCTCGACACCACTTCGATAAGGAAGTTGGTGCGAAACGTCATGTCGCGAATCAAGCTGTTTCGCGCAAAGGTGTAGAACAGTTGGGGGTAGAGCAATAGGTTTTGCATAGAGACGTAGGTGCGGCACAATCTACTTTCGGGGCGACCGGTAGTGTACCATACCGAGGTCGTGACAGGTGGAGGTGGCTGCGTGTGACTCGTATTTACACGCGCCCACATCTTGCGAGAATGATACCTTCTTGTTTCCCGCACGCCTGTTCGCCATGTCTGACAAACGATTGATCTACGGCCTTGACGACAAACCGCCGTTTCCACGGGCCTTTGTGCTCGGCGCCCAGCACGTACTGACAATGTTTGGTTCGACTGTGGTCGTGCCGCTCATGTTCGGCCCTAAACTGTGGCCCATTCCCGACGACGTCTCGGGCGAATTGCGTGCTCAATTGACCGAACTGCAACTGACGAACACCGCCGTGCTGATTTCGAGCGTGATGCTCTGCAGCGGGGTGGCCACGTTCTTGCAATCGACGTTTGGGTCGCGGCTGCCCATCATCCAAGGTGTTTCGTTCTCATTCCTTACAGCGTTCGGTGTCATCATTGCTGGGGTGCATGAAGATCATCCGATCGACTGGACACCCGCCATGGCCGCTTCGCCCAGCCAAGCGGAACTCGAACCACTCATCGAGTCGTGGGAGACCGCAGGCGCGATTGGCATGCGGTCGATCGCCGGGGCCATTGTCGTGGGCGCACTCTTCGAGATCTTCATCGGCTTCAGCGGATTGATGGGCCTGGTTCGTCAGTTTCTTTCGCCTGTGGTAGTGGGCCCCGTGATTATGCTCATTGGCTTGGCGCTTTACCAGTTCGGTGCGCCTGTGGCCGCGAGCAATTGGCAAGTCAGCTTGACGACCATCGCATTGATTACGGTCTTCTCGCTGGTGCTGTCGCGGCACATTGCATTGCTGCGATTGTTTCCTATGCTTTCGGTCCTTGTGGTCATGGTAACCGCTTGCGCTGTCCTGTCGTGGCGGGGCGTTTTTGCGCCCGAGTCGGCCGCTTACGTTGATACGTCAGCGTTCGGCCGCGTTGCTTGGGTGCGCACCTCGAGCCTGATACTCCCTTGGGGGTTCCCTGAGATTGGGACTAGTGCAGTGATCGCTGTATTGGCCGGCTACCTAGCCTCGATGATCGAATCGTTTGGCGACTACCACGCCTGCAAGAGCATCGCGGGCGGTGGCGACCCGACGCCCGAAGAAATCTCGCGGGGGATTGGGTTCGAGGGAATCGGTTGCGCGCTGACGGGACTGCTCGGAGGATTCAGCAGCACGAGCTATTCGGAGAACATCGGGCTGGTAGGCCTTACGAAGGTGGCGAGCCGTTACGTGGTGCAGTTAGGGGCCGTGATGCTGATCGTGCTTGGCATCTTTGGAAAGTTTGGCGCTATTGCCTCCGCGATTCCGCAGCCCGTCGTCGGTGGGCTTTACTGCACGATGTTCGGACTGATCTCTGCCGTGGGTGTGCGGCAGTTTGCCAAGGCCGATCTCCAGAGTGATCGCAACTTATTTGTAGGCGGATTCGCGTTGTTCATGGGACTGAGCGTCGCCTTTTACTTCAGCGACTACGGCACCGGCAAGCAGGACGTCGAGTGGATGCCGGAAGCCGCGCGCGACGTGGTGATTGCGATTGGCTCCACCGGCATGGCCGTAGCTGCCATCCTGGGCATCTTGCTCGACAACCTAATCCCTGGTACGCGCGAAGAACGCGGGCTCGGCGAACCACCCGGCGTGCTGGTGCCCGAGGGTGGTGATGTGGGGATTGATTGACAGGATGACGGGGTGGGCTGGATCGACGGGACGGTCACAAAAATCAACCACAAAGGCACAAAGAGCACGGAGAGAATTCGCAGCCACAGATGGGCATAGATAGACACGGATAATGCAAGGGATGTGCATCATTGCTACACTCTCCAAGTGATCACCAACAGTTTCTATCTGAGCCAATCCGTGCTGATCCGTGGCCGGTATGTCAGCGCTTCCGTAGTTACCCTCCCCATCTCACCAATCATCCAGTTAATCCAGCCCATCCCGTCATCCTGTCCAACAACGCAGGAATCCCATGGCAACTGATACCAAGCTCGAACTACCTGTCGTCAATCACACCCCGCAGCCATACACCGGGCCATCGCGAGATGAAGTGATTGCGTTGCGGAAGCAGTATGTCTCGCCCGGCGTGATTACTTACTATCGCGAGCCGCTGATGGTAGTTGAGGGGCACATGCAATACGTATGGGACGAGACAGGCAAACGCTACCTTGACGCGTTTGCTGGAATTGTCACTGTGAGCGTCGGTCACTGTCACCCGAAGGTCGTTGAGAAAGTTAGGGAGCAGGCCGGGCAGTTACAGCACACCACGACGATTTACTTGCACCCGGCCATCGCGCAGTTCGCTGAGAGACTGTCCGAGAAGATGCCCGAGGGTTTGTCGCGGTCGTACTTCACGAACTCTGGTAGCGAGGCGAACGAAGTCGCCATCCTTTCAGCCCGCGAGCATACCGGCAACAGCGAAGCCATCGCGCTTCGCAACGGGTATCACGGCGGCACGGCCACCGCCATGGGGCTCACCGCGCACGGTACTTGGAAGTTCAAGGCGAACCAGGCGCCGGGTATTCATCACACGCATGCGGGCTATTGCTATCGCTGTCCGTACGGTCTCGAGTACCCGTCGTGCGACGTGAAGTGCGCGCGAGACATCGAAGACGTCATCAAGTACCAAACTCCAGGCGAAGTGGCTTGCTTCATCGGCGAGCCAATTCAAGGCGTCGGCGGAGCCGTCACGCCGCCCAAGGAGTACTTTCAAATCGTGTACGACATCGTCCGCAGGCATGGCGGCATTTGCATTGCCGACGAAGTGCAGGGCGGATTCGGGCGCACCGGCACGCATTACTGGGCGCACCAGAATTGGGGCGTCGTGCCCGATGGCATCACTATGGCCAAGGGCATCGGCAACGGTATCCCGCTCGGCGCGTTTACAACCACGCCAGAGATTTCCGAAGCGATGACCCGCCGGGTTCACTTCAACACGTTCGGCGGCAATCCAATCAGCATGACGCAAGGGCTCGCGACACTCGAAGTGATCGACGAAGAGGGCCTGCAGCAAAACGCACTGGAAGTCGGCGAATATCTCAAGGATCGTCTCCTGGAATTGCAAGATAAACACCACGCCATCGGCGAAGTCCGTGGCATGGGCTTGATGTTGGGCGTCGAATTGGTCGTCGATCGCGACACGAAAGAGCCTGCTGGCACCTTAACAGCCGAAGTGCTTGAAGCCGCGAAGCACCGCGGCGTGCTGCTCGGCAAAGGTGGCCTCTACGGCAACACCCTCCGCATCAAACCACCGATGTGCATCACGAAAGACGACGCGGACTACCTGGTGGCCACGTTGGATGCGTGCCTGACCGACGCACCCTAATTCACACCACGAAGGCACGAAGAACACAAGGAGTCTTGGGTGCTGCATCCGTGTGCGATACCATAAGTGGATATAACCTTCTTCGTGCACTTAGTGCCTTCGCGGTTCAATACCCGTAATTGCAATGCCTACTCTCGAAACCACCGTCGATGGCCTCAAAGTCCCCAATCCCTTCGTCATTGGGTCTGGTCCGCCTGGCACGAATGCAAATGTGATTGGCAAGGCGTTTGACGAAGGTTGGGGCGCTGTGATCTGTAAGACGGTGAGCCTCGATGCCGAGAAGGTGGTCAATGTGCAGCCCAGGTATGCCCGACTGCGCAGTCGTGAGAGTGGCGAGATCTACGGGTGGGAGAACATCGAACTGATCAGCGATCGATCGTTTGAGACTTGGATCGATGAGTTCAAGCAGATTAAAGATCGGAATCCCGATGGCGTGCTGATTGCGTCGATCATGGAAGAGTACAACCAGGACGCATGGCACGAGATCGTGGGGCGATGCGAGGAAACGGGCGTCGACGCGTTTGAACTGAATATGAGTTGCCCGCATGGCTTGCCCGAGCGTCGGATGGGGGCCGCCATGGGTGAGAACCCCGACATTCTCGAAGAGGTCTGCGGATGGGTGATGCAGGTTGCCAAGCGGCCGGTGTGGGCCAAGATGACGCCCAATGTCACGCATATCGAAGACCCCACGCGGGCGAGCCTCCGCGCCGGTTGTCAGGGCATTGCCGCGATCAATACGATTCGCAGCGTGCTTGGCGTCGACCTTGAGACCCTTCGGCCCGAGCCGACTGTTGAAGGTTATACCACGCCAGGCGGTTATAGTTGCCAGGCGGTGCTGCCGATCGCCCTACGCATGTGCATGGAGGTGGCGACCGTGATCCGCGACGAGTTCCCCGGCCGCACGCTATCGGGCATCGGCGGCATCGAAACGGGGCGCGACGCCGCCCAGTTCATCTTGCTTGGGTGTGACACCGTGCAGGTTTGCACAGGCGTGATGAAGATGGGCTATCGATGCGTGCAGTCGATGAAAGAAGAACTGCTCGCCTTCATGGAGCACCACAAGTTCGAAACGCTCGCCGACTTCCGCGGCCACTCGCTGCCGTATTTCACGACCCACGCCGACCTGGTGAAACGCCAAGCCGAAGCCCGCGCGGCCAAGAAGGCCGAGCACGACAAGAAGATGATCAAAGCCGATGCCGAGTGGGACGGCGATGATTTTGTGGACCAGACCGATGCGCTAGCACGGGGGTGAGTTCTTGAACATGAGGAAGCGGAGAGAACTGAGTTGTTTGGAACACCAATAAGCGGAAACCTCCAATTGATTTGACGTAGCGAAGATTAGCGCCGATTAGTGTTCCGTCACTTTGCTCTGGGCTCATGCGTCGTTCTGGATGCGAGTCACCTCAGGCCGACAGCTTCTTGTTGCTCACTAACCTCAAGATCGTCGCTCAAGTGTCGATCCAACTCCACCGAAACTCGCGCCGGAAAAGCGTAATTCCAGTCGCCCCGGCGGACGAGCGTTTCTAGCAGAGTGTTCGCATCGCGCTCGACCTTGCCAGAGAAAAATTCCTGGCCATTGCACATCACGGTAACCGGCTTATCCAGATCGACGAGTTTGTCGTTGAGCAGGACCGATACGGTAGCATTGGCGAGCGGCTTGGCCTCGGCCTGCTGTTCGCCAATCTGTGTTGGGTCGCCTTGGGCGGTCTCGGTGGCGAGTTGATGAGCGGTCAGCGTGATGGTGTTGGTCTTACGGTCGGCCTTGGCGGTTAACGCGATTGTCCCATTCAGGTCGTCGCCTGCGAGCTCCAGCCAGTAAACCGAATCGCGTCGTCGGCCGTCCTGCTCCTTGCTTGTCCAAATGACCACGTCGGGGTGCGGGTTGCGGCTGTGATTGGCGATCCAAGGCGCGCCTGCGCGGTAGTCGATGCCGTGGCCGCGCCCCGGCTGCAGGTCGAGGTGATTCGTGTAACCCTCAAGGTCATTTTCTTTGAGCTCATCAAGCCGTTTGTGCGTCGCAATCGCGTTGCCGGCGCGGTTAAACATCGTGTCCCGCTCGCCGACGCTGCTGAAGCACGCGACGTTCCGCAGGTTCTCTGGAGGGTTGCCCAGGCCCACGCCGCCCGCCATCGGGTTGATGCCGGCGAACAGGTCGGGCATGAACATGCCGAGGATTGCCGAGCCGAACCCGCCTTGCGAGATGCCGAGCTTGTAAACACGGTTGGGGTCGACGCCCCAGAACAAAATACCGTGGCGGATCGCCAACTCGAATTGGTCCTGATGATGTGGGTGCCGCCAACGGCCTAGTCGGTCATCGGCCATGCGCGGGACGAAGTACAAGCCCTCGGGCTTGTACAGCCGGATGGCGAACCGTGTTTGTGTTTGCCATTCACGCGTGTTGATGTTCCAGGCGTGTGGCCCGCCGATGTCGGTTTTTTGCCCCCCGCCGTGCGTACAGATAAACATCGGCCGGCCGTTCTCGGGCATGCCTGACGGCTCGCGCCGGATGAGCGTAAAAGGCATTTGGAACTCGCGTAGCGGCATCGTCCGGGCTTGCAGATCGATCTGGTCTCCTTTCGTACCTTCGGTCAGTTCCGCGAGCGACTGCGGTAACTCGCCTAGAGACGCATACTGATCGCTGTTGGCCTGGACGATTCCGACCTTGTACATGCCCCACAACTCGTCGACCATCGCGTCAGACTGCTCCCGGCTCAGGCCGACCGGCAGGCCAAGGTCCGTCTTGAACGCTTTGAGTGCCGCGAGTTCACCCTTGGTCGCCGCGACCGCGTCTGTTATCCGGTTGGTCAAATCCTGCTGCTGAGCCCGGCTCGACGGTGCGCAGGCAAGCAGGGCGACAACGAGTGCGGAGAGATAAACGTAGCGGTCGAACATGAGTGGTCCTTAAGCGGCGAGAGGAATCGGACGGGCCTGCGTGTATGGTACCCACTTTAGGTGTTGCACGCCCGTTGGGGTAGGGTTTTTGCCATTCCATTTACCCAGGGTAGATCGCTTCGCGATCAACCCTGGGCTATGTTGTGTATCCCCTTCGGGGAATTGTATGACTCAGCTTCATTGGCCGAGGCAGATTGGCCCTCAGCTTCACCGCCCACCTGGCCAAAAATCGTTGTGGAAATCACCCCCCATTCTGATCTAATGGGAGGTACGCCAGATTGTAGGGGTTGTTGGTAAACGATGCGGTTTTTACATGAGAAGTGCGAACCATGAACCGGGTTGCTTTCCCGGTGAGGGGCAGCGAACTAGTTTTGTCCCAATTGCCCCAACCGGGGCGGAAGTTGGGGCAAAACCCACGGAGACGCTCGTGTGCCCAAAGCTGTAACTGTTTGTAAGATAGCACTTTACAAAGACGGCGGGAACTCAACTGAGGTGAGTATTGGTACAGTGAATCGTTTATGGCGATTTGGGGCAAAACGGCGATTGATGGTGAACGTGCCTGAGCTCCGATGTCCAGGCACTAGCAAGGTTCCTGATCGAAGCGCCTACCATGCCAATGAAAGCGGCAGCCGATGCGGTGCACGTTGTCGCCGCCGCCCTTGGCGGGGTAAAATACTTATTGACGTTGAATTGCCGCCATATCGCCAATGCGAACGAATTGCCGCGTATTTACGAATTGCTCGAACGCGAGGGCTTTGGGCAGTTGCTAATTTGCACTCCGGCGGAGTTCCTTGGAGCACACGAACATGACGACGAATCCAATACTTGAAGGGTTGCACGCAACTCGACGGAAACTGCTTGCCGATGCCGGCGGTACACTAGAGGGTTTGGTCGCGGAACTGCAAAAGCGACAACAAGCGTCGGGACGTCGGATCATCGATGCCAAGCGCGAACGTAAGAGCGCCAGGGTCGCAAACTCTGACGACGCAGCGATGGATCATCAATCGTCGCCAGTGGGTGATCGATAACGCGCTAAACATGCAAGCCGTCACCTTCCAAGAGTTTCGCGGACACCTCTCCATTGCCGAAGTCCCCGAACCCACATGCCCGGCCGATGGTGCGCTGATTGATGTTCGGGCGACCGGGCTTTGCCGTAGCGATTGGCATGGGTGGCAGGGGCACGATGCCGACATTAAAGACTTGCCGCATGTGCCGGGGCATGAGTTTGCGGGTGTGGTGGTGGAGGTCGGTTCAGAGGTGCGTAACTGGAAGACCGGCGACCGTGTGACGATGCCGTTCGTCGCTGGTTGTGGTCGCTGTGAGGACTGTGCCAGTGGCAATCCTCAGGTTTGCGATCACCAATTTCAGCCGGGCTTCACCGGTTGGGGTTCGTTCGCCGAGCGTTTGGCCGTGCGCTATGCCGATGCAAACTTGGTTCGCCTGCCGGAGTCGCTCGATTATGTCACGGCCGCCAGCCTGGGATGCCGCATGGCCACTTCGTACCGCGCGGTGACCGCTCAGGGGCGATTACGCCCTAACGATTGGGTGGCCGTGTATGGTTGCGGTGGTGTTGGGCTCGCGGCGGTTGCTGTTGCCGCGGCGCTTGGCGGGCGGTCGATTGCGATTGATGTTCGCCCCGAGCCGCTCAAGCTTGCGGAAGAACTGGGCGCGGTTCACACCGTCGACGCGTCGGACGTCGATAATGTTCCGAACGCGGTGCGGGGGTTAACCGGGCGCGGGGCCGACATGTCGATTGATGCTCTCGGCAGCTGGGCGACGGCAACTAATTCGATTCTGTCGCTTCGCAAGCGAGGGCGCCATGTTCAGGTTGGTTTACTCGCAGGCGACCACGCCAATCCGCCGCTGCCGATGGGGCCAGTGATTGCGAATGAACTCGAAATCGTCGGCAGCCACGGGCTCGCGGCTCGCGACTATCCGCCGCTTCTCGACCTTGTGGTTACAGGTCGGCTCGACGCTGCTAAACTGGTCACCCGCACCCTGCCGCTTGCCGACGCGCCAGCGGCGCTTGCCGCAATGAACGACTTTGGCGAAGTAGGCGTGGCGGTGGTCAACGAGTTCTGAGAGGGTGCTGAGCTTTTTTGAACAGGAGGGCACAGAGAGAACAGAGCAATTGAGGAACGATGTTTGGGTATGGATCCATCGTTCTTGGTGAGTAATACCCTCAGTTATCTCCGTTCCCTCCTGTTCAACCGATGTTGATTGATTCCGTAGTTCAGATCGCCGATCTTTCGCTGGATGAAGCGCTTGCGCTCGTCGATAAGGCGTTCGATGCGCAGGGAATTGCAGCACGATCGATCGATGCTGAGAAAGTGGTGGAGTACTACCGTCAAAGCGAGCGGGCTTATCGGATGTTTCACTCGGGGGCGGGGGCGTTGCACATTGGACTGAGCACCGATGCCGGCGATGGCGACGACGTCGGACACGCCCGCCACGTGGAGTTGTTCGCCGAGCAGTTGGAGTGCGTCGATGCGCGGCAGGTGATCGAGTTCGGCTGCGGGCTCGGCTACAACCTGCGGGCGCTGGCCCAACAGTTGCCCGATTGCGAACTTGTTGGCGTTGATCTTTCGCCGCACCATCTTAAGTCGGCTCGTGGCGATTCGGCGAGTTTCGAGAATCTCAGCTTCGTCGAGGCGAACTATCAGCAACTTGATTTTGCCGAGAATTCGTTCGATGCGGTGTTGGCCGTGGAGACGCTGTGCCAAACTGGCGACCAACAACTTGCCATCGCTGAGGCGTATCGCATTTTGCGGCCCGGCGGTCGGCTGATGGTGATCGACTGTTTTCGCAACCAACCGCTTGATGTGTTGCCCGACGACTTGCGGCGCGCGGCCGTGCTGGTGGAGAAGACGGCGGCCGTTGATTCGTTCGCCGTGCTCAACGACTGGCAGCAATTGGCCACCGATGTTGGGTTCGAGATATTGGGCGTGACGGATCACTCGGCCGAGACGGCCCGCGACCTACAGCGACTCTATCGACTCGCGCGTCGATTTTTTAAGATGTCGCTGGCGGTGAAGTTGATCCGCCGCGCGATGCCCGCGCTCGCCTTGGAGAACGCCGTGTGCGGTTTGTTGATGCCGTACACCGTGGGGCAGGGCGCGCACGGGTACTACAACATTGTCCTCGAGAAACCAACGCGACTCGGCCGCTAGAAGATATGTCCGATTTTATCACCGTGGCCAAAGTTGGCAGCCTTGCCGAGGGCGAAGGAATGACCGTCGAGGCGGGCGACAAGATGCTCGTGCTGTTTCACCACAACGGCGAGTACTATGCCATCGACGACTTGTGCCCGCACCAGGGCGCGTCGCTCGGGGCAGGGCATCTCGATGAGGAAGGCGCGGTGACCTGCCCGTGGCACGCTTGGCGGTTCAGCGTTTGCGATGGCACTTGGTGCGACAATCCACGACTCAAGGTCGACACCTACGAAGTCCGCGTCGAGGGCGACGAAATCCAATTGCGAATCGACTAACGAGATGTCACGTCGACGGTTTGCGTCATGTTGCTCGTGACGTCGTTGCCCATAAGTTGGCCGATGAGTTCTAGATCGAGCGACCAATTTGACGACTTTAGCCGGCCAGCGGCCGTATCGAATTCGGCGCTGCCATTTACGGATTGTTCGGCGATTTTGGGCGATTTGAGTGGCCGCGGCTGTAACGGTTCGTCGTCGTCGGTTGGCGCCACGGGTTCTACGGTGAGTTTCAACTGGGGCACAAACTTCGCGATGGACGATTCCTCACTATCGGCGGGCTTCCAAACTAGTTCGCCCCGCAGCGTGCCGAGCACCCGATTTTCGATGACGACTTGGCGCGGCGACGGTTCGTCGCCAGTTGCGACAGGTAGTGCGATTTGCTCGGCCACTTGCCGCACGCTAGATCCGACGATCAAGTCGCTCATCGCACGCGTCGCGGGCACGCGAGCGAGCCGCTCGGCCATGGCTTCGGGGAGCTCGCACTCAAGCACTTCTCCGGTGGGCGCTACCTTGATGGGCACCGCGTTCTCGAGCAACGTATCGAACATCGGTGCCAGCATCGCGGAAAGGCCCATCGCCCCTTCGTCTTCGCCCGAATCGTACGTCAGCTCCAGCCCGGTCGGCATGGTGACGTTAAGCTTGATGCGCTCGATTTGTTGCACGCCGCTGGCAACTCCCGCATCATCCACCGCTTCGATCTTCCACACGACATCGAGCACTTGAACTGCTTCAATCGAGAACGAACCTGCCGCACCGGCGTCGACGTCGACGGAGGTTCGCTGCGCGACTTCGTAGTCGAGCGTCTCGCCCGCAGTGAACTTCCACTCGATCGGTTCCTGAGCCGCGAGCGACGAACAGGCGAGCAGCAGCGTGGTTGCCAAGACGTTTCGCATGACATGCATAGGGAATATCCAAACCATTTGCGCGGTACTCAAATCTCCAGCGACCCGCCTGGCTCGAGAACCACCGGCTCAGCGCTGGTGTGCTGGGTGACGCTTTCGGCCCATGCCGCGGCGTCTTGTTCGATGGGGGGCCAAGTGTTGTAGTGGCATGGGAGCACCTTCTTGGGGGCGAGCAGTTTGATCGCTTCCAGACTGTTGGTGGGTCCCATCGTATACAAATCGCCAATCGGCACGACCGCCAGATCGAGCCCAGGGGCGCCAATCATCTTCATTTCCAAGAACACAGCCGTGTCGCACGCGAAGTACAACCGCTTATCGTCGCCAGTGATTACGAAACCACCGGGATTTCCACCATACGAACCGTCGGGCATGCTCGAACTGTGATGAGCGATGGTGTACTCCACGCGGCCGAATGGCAGGTTGTACCCGCCGCCATGGTTCATGGCGACCATTTGGTCCTCGGCGATGCCCTGGCCGGCGAGCCGGTTGGTGATCTCGAAATTAGTAAGCAGCGATGCCCCGGTGCGTTGGACAATGCTCACTGCGTCGGAAATGTGATCGAAATGCCCGTGCGAAACAAGTACGTAGTCGGCTTCGACCTGATCCGCCTTTACTGGCGCGACCGGCGAGTCGTTCAGGAACGGGTCGACAATTACCTTATGACCGCCAATCTCCAGATGCCAACAGTTGTGACCGAGCCAGGTGATTTTCATGTTAAGGGGCTCCACTCGGAGTGGTGGTTGGTCGTGAACACAAGAACATCAATCTAACGCAAAGGGGCTAATGGAAACTAGAAGGACCACGCTCGTTATTCCCTTTCCCTTTTGCGGGGAGGGCGGACGCAGGGCGACCCTAGCGCCGCTCAACCAGAAACAGGTGCTCGGTCACGTGAATCGAACGGTTCTCAAAACTTCGGCTGCCGCGAAACGCATTGTACTGGTGCCGGAATTCCTCCACCGTTCCCCACCGGTCGAGCATCGCCCGCATTTCGTCGGGCGTGATGAAGCCTTCGTCGTTGAACGAAACGAGCAGGAATCGGGCGTCAGTATGTTCAACAAGGTCGGTCATCCGCTCCAGCGAGTGAGAGCGAACGTTGTAAGCCGATCGCGTCCAGTTCTTGGGAATGCCCGACACGCGGCTGATTTCTGTCGGGCGCTCGTAGCGGGCGATCAGGTTGAGCATAAAGTAGTTCGATCCGTACGGATGCTGATTGTACGGCGGATCGAAGTAGGCCAGGTCTATGTCGTGAATCTGACGCACGGCCGCGTTTGCGTCTTCCTGCAGCACATCGTATTCACAATCGCGCTCGCTGAGTACAGGCATTTGCAAGTCGATGTCGCCGCGAATGCGAACCAGGGCGTGGCCGCCACTACCGCCAAACTGCCCAACCTTCGTTTCTCGGTTCTTATAGAAACCTTTGAACACGCCTGCTGTATTCGCATGAATCGAGGCCTCGCTCAATAGCGGCGCGATCAAAAAGGTTTGCTGCCACTCCGGAAGCTCGGCGATCATGCGGCGATAGTTGTCGATCCGACGGGCGTTGCGATTTGTATAGAAAACACGGTCGTCGGTCGTAATGCACTGGTCGTCGCGCGGCGAGTACAGCTCTTCGACAAAACCCATCGGCAGCGGCTCGCTGTCGACTCTAGCGTTCAGGTCTTCGACGACCTGCTGCAACGCAACGCAGTTGACTTCGGAGCGATTCGCCAGATAGCAGCGAGCGATAATCGCGGCGTATTCTTCGAGGTCGTTGCTCACCAAGTACGAACTGTGCAGCTTCAACAAACGCGACACCACGCCCGAGCCGGCAAACGCGTCGAACGATCGCAAGCGGTCTTTGCCAAGCCGCTGTTTCACCTGCGTGATCGCGCTAGCAATCTGCGGGAGCAGCGAACGTTTGTTGCCGATGTAGGTGATGAGCTGCCCAGTGAGGTAGTGGGCGTGATCTGCCGTTGCCGTGTTCGCGAGAGAGTTGGCCTCGCGGTAGATTTCTTCGCTGCAACGGCTCAACGTATTTACCTCAGCAGAAACGCTTCCATGACTCTCGCACGCGAATGGGCAATATACAGGCCGCTCGATACCGACGCCAACAGCAATGGTTCCGTGGCGACTCCTAGGGTCATGCGGCGTTGGTCGAATCGCTCCGCTTATCCCCGCGAATCGATCGATAACCGTAGTCGCACGCAAGGCCGAGCACACCGCCGACCACGTTGTTCACCATGTCTTTCTGGGTGTCCCACTCGTCGAGGTCACCCGCGCCAATGAAAAGAACACCCTCGCCTTCGCCAACGGTAAGGGCCCCGAGGTATTCGAATATTTCGTGAAACGCTGAGAAACCGAGCAGCACTACCAACGTAGCGACAGGGATGAACGCCGGCGGATAAACCTTGTGGTAACGGTATGCCCGCGACACGATTAGCGCGGCGACAAACCCAAAGTAGCCGTGGACCCAATAGTCGTATTCCATACCGAGCGGGTAGGTTTCGTAGAATCCAAACATCCCGAAATCGTGCAGTAGCAGAAACACGCCGAACAGGGCGTAGTGCACCGGGTGCAGATCGATCTTGTCCCGCAGCAGGTACACGCCCCAGAGTAGTAGCATCAGAAAGATGAAATCCCACTTGTAGCGCGAGTCGGTCCAAAGTGCATAGGCTTCCAAACCGACGAGCACAAGCGTGGTAGTCAACGCGATGCGTACTAGTGAATACATGTTTGCGCTCTACGGAGAAAGATAGGAAGATGGTTAGTTTCATTCTACTCGGCGAACATCCCGAATCGAATCGCTGTCTCTTGGGCGGCGTCGATTGTTAAGTTTCGGCACCCACGTTTGACGCCGACGCGCGGATCGGTTTGAATGGATCCACTCGGGGAGAGGCAAACCGACCCGACGCGAGCCAGACTAAGGGGAAACTTGGGACAGAGAGAGTGAGGTAGGCGATGTACGCTCGTGTTGGTTGGGGGATGATGTTGTGTCTTTCGATGGCTGTCAGCACCCGGGCAGTGATGATCGACTCATTCGAATCTGGCCCTATGACGGAGGGGCCAGACGAAGTGAATCTCAGTCGCCTCGTTCAGTCGGGGCTTGATGAGGCAGAGGTAATTGGCGGCCAACGGGAGTGGTTCACGTACTACAACGGCTCGTTGGATGTTGCCGGCCCATCTGGTTCGTTGCAATTCTCGCACGAACAAGGGATCTTTGAGGTCGCGAACCTGCGATACGGCTCCTCGATGCAGAGTGCATCGGCACAGCCACTCAATGCGGATCTCACCGGCAATGGCAATACGCAAATCACGATTCGCATGAACCGAGGGACGGTTCCAGGCGATGCACCCGAGATACCTCTCTTCGTAGTTGTCAAGGCGTTCAGCGGGGTTGGCACCGAGAACCAGCGTGGAGGGTTTGCGGGTTTTAGGCCAGCGCTGACTGACGATGCCTACGTGGTTCAAATCCCGTTCGCGAGCTTCGAGAGTTTTCTCGCACCTGTCGATTTCACGGATTTGGATGGCTTCGTCGTGGAAGTGTCGCAAGAACACCTGAGCGGCAACTATGGCTCGTTCGAAATCGAAGAAATCAGCGCCACCGCTGGCCTGCCCGGCGACTACAATCTCGACGGCACGGTGAACCTGGCCGACTACACCGTGTGGCGCGATTCGAATGGCTCGTCGACCTCGCTACCCAACGAAAACCCGGACGCAACGACGCCGGGCGTGGTCGACCAGGAGGACTACCAATTCTGGAAGAGCCAGTTCGGGGCCACGTTCCCGTTGGCAACTCCGAGCGCGATCACCGTGCAGGTGCCAGAGCCATCGGCGGTGGTGATCGCCGGGTTGATGATTGGTGGGCTCTTCGCGCGGCGACGGGTCTAGAGGCGATTAGGATCGATAACTGGATATCGCGCAGAGACGCAAAGGCGCGAAGGGATCTTTGATTATTGATAGTCGACGGAAGTCGCATCGCCGTACGCCATCATCAGCAGACACGTCTTGAGGTTGCCCAACTCCTCCGCGGCTTTGCGTCTCTGCGTGACACAAATCCTCCAACTTTTGGCTCGAAAATGGGCCACCCATCTGCTCCAATGAATCGTGGCCAAGTCTCTTACGCCCGGCTCATTGACAATCGAGACGTCAGTTGCGGTCGCGAGCTCCGTTGTTTCCGCATGCTGCGAGTAAATTCACAACTGAGAAGCATGGTGTGAATTTACTCAACGCCGTAGCGGCAGTGGCTGGCGCGGAAAGCCTGTGTTTTCCGGCAGAAGATGAGACTGGCCGGCGCGGCAGCGGAGAGTAAATGCACAACCAATCGTATACGCGCAAATTGGGAATTTACACGTCGAGAATCGGCCAATTTAGTCGCTCGCGAACCGGTGCTAGAATCGGGTGTCTGGAAGCTGTCTACTCGTCCCCAACCCCGCCGCACTCACAAATTATGCTCAATAAGTACTCCAGCCACATCACGCAACCAAAAGCCCAGGGTGGCAGTCAGGCGATGCTCCACGCCACAGGGCTCTCCGACGACGATCTACAAAAGGCCCAAGTGGGCATTGCCAGTGTTTGGTACGAAGGCAACCCGTGCAATATGCACCTGCTCGACCTGGCGGCCGAGGTGAAGCTGGGCGTGGTCGACGCTGGGTTGGTCGGTCTGCGGTTCAACACGATTGGTGTGTCCGACGGCATGTCGATGGGCACTAGCGGCATGAGCTACTCGCTGCAGTCGCGCGATCTAATCGCCGATTCGATCGAAACCGTGATGCAGGCGCAGTGGTACGACGGACTCATTACGCTGCCCGGCTGCGACAAAAACATGCCGGGCTGCTTAATGGCGATGGGGCGACTGAATCGTCCAGCGCTGATGATCTATGGCGGCACCATCAAGCCAGGGCATACGCACTTCGGCGGTGAGGACCAGAAACGCGACATCGTTTCGGCCTTCCAATGCTACGGCGAATTCCTGGCCGGCAAGTTGAGCGAAGAAGAACGCCAGGAAATTGTGCGACATGCCTGCCCAGGCGCGGGTGCCTGCGGCGGGATGTACACGGCCAACACCATGGCCAGCGCCATCGAAGCGATGGGCATGAGCCTGCCTTACTCTTCGAGCATCCCGGCCGAAGACCCCGACAAGCTCAAGGAGTGCGTCGCAGCCGGAGCGGCGATGCGGAATCTGCTGGAGCTCGACCTCAAGCCGCGCGACATCATGACCCGTGCGGCGTTTGAGAACGCGATGAACTACATCATGGCCGTTGGCGGCTCGACGAACGCCGTGCTGCACTTGCTGGCCATGGCGCGGAGTGTGGAAGTAGAACTTACGATCGACGACTTCCAGCGGGCGAGCGACCGCGTGCCACTGGTGGCCGACCTGAAGCCATCGGGTCGCTACGTGCAGGAAGAACTTCATGAGGTGGGAGGAACGCCTGCGGTGCTGAAGCTGTTGATGGAGCACGATCTGATCGACGGTAGCTGCATGACGGTGACCGGCAAAACAGTGGCCGAGAATCTGGCCGACTTGCCGGGTCTCAAAGAAGGGCAAGACGTCGTTCGCCCATTCGATCAGCCGATTAAGGAGACCGGGCACATCCGCATCATGCGGGGCAATTTTTGCCCCGACGGAGCCGTGGCCAAGATTACCGGCAAAGAGGGGCTCAGCTTTACCGGTACGGCGAACTGCTTCGATTGCGAAGAAGACATGCTCGCTGCCATGGAAGACAAGAAGATTCAGAAGGGCGACGTGGTGATCATTCGCTACGAAGGTCCACAGGGCGGCCCTGGGATGCCAGAGATGTTGACGCCGACGAGTGTGATTATGGGTGCGGGGCTCGGCGACCACGTAGCGCTAATTACCGACGGGCGGTTCAGCGGTGGCTCGCACGGGTTCATCGTCGGGCACGTCACACCCGAGGCGCAGGTTGGTGGCCCCATCGCGCTGGTGCAGAACGGCGACCAGATTACAATCGACGCCGAAGCGAACACCATCACGATCGACATCAGCAACGACGAGCTCGCCAGACGCAAGTCGGCGTGGAAATCGCCCCCTTACAAATCAACACGCGGTACGCTGTACAAGTACATCAAGAACGTGAAGTGCGCAAGTGAGGGGTGCGTGACGGATGAGTAGTGGATCGACCACAGAGGGCACGTAGAGGATGGCGATGGGACAGCGGAGTGCACGACTAATGGCTTGGTGCCCTCTGCGGTTCATCGCCTCAATCTTCCCGTACGAAGTGCCCAAACCCCGTATTCAAATCTCGCAGCCGCCCGGTGCCGCGCCAGACGACTTCGGCCGGTTGTTCGTCCTGCTCGTCGACGTCGTGCAGCACGACGGTGCCTTGCAGGCTGTGCCAGTCGCGGCCTTGGATTTCCTTCGCTAGTTGGATTGGAATGGAGAACTCGACATCGTAGCCAGCTTCGCTGCGTTTGGCTTTAGCGGTCACACCACCGTAGTCGCGGTTATTGCTCATTCGCTTGGCGGTGACGGTTGTGTTGCCATCGGCGTCGGGCGCGGTCGCCGACATCGCAAGCCCAGTG
>JANQOF010000062.1 GCA_028279215.1 Pirellulales bacterium | reverse complement strand
GGGGGAAGTGCGAATCCCCTCATCCGACTTCCCCTTTCCCCTGCCAACTCCCCCCTCCGCATTCCGATGTCCAGTTCCCTTGAAGTTGTCATTGCCGGTGGCGGTTCGCCAGGGCACGTGTACCCGGGCCTTGCCATCGCTGAAGCTCTCCAGGCTCGCTTGCCGGGCGTATCGTTGCTGTTTGCTGGCACTGGACGTCCGCTCGAGCGGCATCTGGTTCGGTCGGCGGGCCACAACTACGTTGCCCTGCCTGCCAAGCCGGCACCGCACAACCCATTGGAAGCGCTGCGGTTTGTAACCGACAACGCGCTCGGTTATATGGCGGCCGCGTGGATGCTGCGCGAACAGCAAACTTCGCTGGTGATCGGCCTTGGCGGATTCGCCAGTGCTGCGACCGTCCGCGCCGCGGTGGGGCGAGGTATTCCAACCTTGCTCCTCGAGCAAAACGCTACTGCTGGCCGCACCACCCGTTGGCTTTCGGGCATGGTCGAAACCGTGTGCACTGGCTTCCGCGAAGTCGAATCGAGCCTGGCGCCCGATGCGCATCTCGTTCATACCGGCACACCGGCTCGACCAAGGTTTATCCGCCAATACCGCAACTGGCAATCGAACAACACGAACGAATCCGCCCCGCGCGAGCGCCGGCTGGTCGTCTTAGGCGGGGCCGGCGGTGCACAGACACTCAATCAACACATGCCCCAAGTCGTCGACCAACTAGGCGACGACTTGGCCGATTGGCGTATCGTCCATCAGACGGGCGAGGGGCAATTGCAGGCCACTGAGGACCGTTACCCGAGCGACCACTCGCAGATACTCACTGTCAGCTACATCGACGAGCTGGCATCGCTGCTATTCGAGACCGACCTCGTGGTTTGCCGTGCTGGCGGAACCACACTTGCCGAGCTTGCCCTTGCTGGTGTGCCCGCTGTCGTGGTGCCATTCCCTGACGCCGCTGAGAATCACCAAATGGCCAACGCCGAGGTTTACCGAGAGGCGGGGGCGTGCGTGGTGATCGACGAATGGGAGGCGGGTGACCGACTGACCGAACGACTCGCCAGCGAGATTCGCGTGCTTGCGGCCGACCACGCCCGTCGCCAGCAGATGAGCGACGCCATGCGAAGCCTCGCCCACCCAGACGCGGCGGACGTAATCGCCGATCGCTGCTGCGAAATCCTCTGCGGCGCTCCGATGCGGGTGGCGGCTTAGCCCACCCTCACCGCTGCTGCGGCCTGGGATCGCGAACGGCTCGAAACCCGATGCTTGCGGAACCCAGTTGTTTGTCCTTGGCAAACACTCCGCCGTGGTACACAACGATCCAGGCGCGCCGGTCGTCCAGTTCGTCGGCCGTCCAAAGATAGATGAGCGGCGCATGCGGATCCCACAACGGCGATTCCTTGTCCGGCGTCCGTCCGTACGTAGCGTCGGCGGTTGTCGTATCCCATTGTCCGCCAGCATTTTCACCATAGCACGTCAGCGATCGTACAACCTCCTCGCGGGTTGGGAGTCGCCAAACATCTTGCGGCTCGTTCATCAATGTCTGGCCATCGTATGACAGTCGTGTCACTCGGTCGATCGTTTGGGTATAGTTGACGTTTCCTTTTCGCGCCCATCCGGGACCCGCAGGAGCCCACTCAAGCTCAACCCCATTGCCCGCGATTAACTGCATGCTTCGATCGCCATCGTCGAAACGACCAGCAACACGAATTGCGGGTCCAATGCCCGACAGTATGGCGACCGCAAGAGGTGCACTAATCGCAAGAGCAATCGACAGCCCGCGAGGCGTTGGACGACCGAAGTAGAGAGCCGTTGCGGCCATCCCCGGCGCTCCTGCTAGGAGCAACAAGAGCAGCCATGGAAACCGACTGTATCCTAGCGCCTGAGCCGTGAGTAGAAAGGCCACGATCGAGAGCCCTGCCACGACGCCGAGAACCGGCCACCGAATCGCTGAAGCGGTAATGAGGGCGATCAACGCCGCCGGTGTTAGATAGGCCAACGTCTGCAACAACCGCTGCCAAAGCAGCGGCATGCACCAGCCTTCGTGAAACGCTTCCATGGCTCCCCAAAACGCCCAGAAGCTGGCCAATGAGGTGCAAAGCACGACGCAAACCCAACCAATCCACCAGCGAAGGCTACCCGGAGATTCCAGATCGACACGCCGTGCTTCGGTCGCCTCAGTCATTCCAAGTTTTCATGCTTGATTGGTGTCAGGTCGACTCGGCGAAATTCCACCTCCGAACCCTCGGCCTGCAGCGCAATTGCTCCCTTCGCTGCGGTGCAGTTGGCGCCGCGGTTCACCAACTCGCAATTTACCCACACCGTTACCTCGTCGTCAACGCACTCGATCGTCATCGAGTTCCACTCGCCGACGGGGTTTTCGGAGTCGTCGGTAAGGTTCTTGATGCGCCGCGCCTTGTTGCCATCGACCCCCCACGTTTCCTTAGGGCCACGACGTTCCACCATGTTCTCTACGATGATGTCTTCGCCAATGCACCAGAAGTCACCGGCGTTCTTGTGCATCATTTGCACTTCGATTGACTGCGGGAACATATCATACAAACGCCGCGGCTTACGGGAGTGCACCAACACGCCGCAGTTGCCGGGCCTTCCGGCGAAACGATACTCGACGTCGAGGCGGTAGTTGTCGAACTCGTCATCCGTAATCAGATGCCCGCCAGGAGTGCCAAGACTCACTAGTAGCCCGCTGCGAACGATGAACGGCTGCGGAGCACTGGGGTTGTCGTCGAACGCGGGAACGTCCATGCGCCAACCATCGAGGTTGTCGCCATTGAACAGCTTGACGACATCGCCATCCTCCTTGGCGACCGAAAACGAAGCGAGAACGCACATAATTGTGGCAGGGATCGGAGCGCGAACCATGATGGCCCCTTCTAGAGGCTTGTGTTGGGGAAGTCCAAGTTCTTCCTTGTTGCCAGTCCGTCTCCAGACCAACAACGACACCGCAAGTAAGACCGTCGCGAAAGTTCGCGCCGTTGGCTCGGGCACGCCTTGAAGTGTGCCAGAAGCGGGCGCAACCTGGCCGAACTGCTGTTTCCACAACACGTAATCGAGGACGTTGACCGCCCCGTCGTTGATGCCGTTGCCATTTAGATCGTCAGCCGATCCGAAGTTGTCTCGCCAAGTCGTGTAGTCGGCGACGTTGACGGCGCCGTCGCCGTTGTAGTCGCCAGGCAATTCCGAGATGCCAACAAGACGAGGTTCAATCAAGTTCATGACGGGTCGATCGGTTGGGTTGCCGCCGTTCAGGTTTTGTGGTTCGATGGTAAACTGGTATTCGCCCCACCACGGTCCACCCGCCCACCACGTCCAGCCAAGCCATACGTCGTCGTTGGCTTCCATGTAGTCGAGCATGTGGTTGATCGCCTCGTCGCCGACTTGATTCGCCGCATCGCCGACCGTCGAGTTGGCGACTGCAAACTCTCCCAGGAACGCTCGCAGGTTGTTGGTCCGCGCCCAGTTGGTAAAGGCAACCAATCGTTCCTGCCCGATCGTCTCGCTCACGATTTCGCTATCGGCTCCTGAGGAATTTCCGTTCAGGTACTGATGCACCTCAATGACGTAGTTGTTTGCAGGGTCGACGATTCCTGTCATCACTTGTGCGTTCGAGGCGCCATACCACGATTGGTTCCAACTGTGCGCGCCGCTCCAAGCGTTGCCTGGTACGAACACTGTGTTATTGGCACCAGCCGCGCGAATGGCCGCGATGGCCGCGTTTGCCGCCGATAGCCATTGCTCGGTGGGCATCGAGTTGGGTTCGTTGACCAAGCCGAACATCACCCTCGGGTTGTCGCGGTACTGGGTGGCCAGTCGCGACCAGAAGTCAGCGAAGTCGTCGTTGCTAACCACGCCACCGCCAATCACGTCTCCAAAGTAGCGAGCGTAGTTGTGAGGATCGAGCAGAACCTGCACGCCCTGCGCTGTCGCATAGTCGACCACGGCATCGAGACGAGCAAACTCGGCCGCGTCGAGCGCGGCGCCAGCCAACCGTTGCAGGCGTTCCCACCGAAACGGCAAGCGAATGGTATTCACGTCCTTGCCAACGTAGTAGTCGACTTCGGCGGCTGCTGGATACGTGTAGTCGATGTTGTACGTACCGGGCAAGTGGTTCTCGCCAAAATCGGCTCCAGCAAGGTTCACTCCGGTGAGAGGAACGGCGGCGGCAACCGAACCGGTCGCTATTAGCGACATGCAAGCAAGGGCACGTCTCGCGTTGCGAAAATCCATGCTTCTCTCCAAACTTGAATAGCCGATTCTCGATCGACGTACCTTCAACGTAGCGTGTAGTCTGCAGATTTTGCAACAAACAAACTGGGTTGGCCTGCGGTTCACCCGCAAGAAATCTCCCCTGGCTGGCCCGATGGTTATGGGCGAACTATCATGAACGGTTTTTCCACCCGGCATTATCTTGTGCCGTATGAAACCGAACCAGCCGATCGTGGTGCGGGGGGCGCGAACCCACAACCTGGATGAGGTCGATCTCGACCTTGCTCGGGGGCGACTTACCGTGTTTTGCGGCGTGTCCGGTAGCGGCAAGACGAGCATGGCGATCGACACGCTGCATGCCGAAGGTCAGCGGCGGTACATCGAGAGCTTCTCGGCCTACACTCGACAGTTTCTCGAGCAACTCGACAAGCCCGACGCCGATCGCATCGACGGTGTGCCGCCCACTATCGCTGTCACCCAGCAAAACCAGAGCCGATCGAACCGCACCACCGTGGCCACTACGACCGAAGTGGCAGATTACCTGCGCGTGATGTTCGCACGCGTGGGGCTGGTGCACTGCGCTCAATGCGGTCAGCCAGTGGAGCAACACTCGCCCGAATCGATTGCCGCCGAATTGATGGAACTACCCGAAGGTTCGCGCGTGATGCTGACGTTTCGCAACGGCGACCTGTCGGGCGACGCGTCGCAAATCGAGTTAGACGAACTGCGCCAGGCGGGCTTTCTGCGCCTTGTTGTCGGCAACAAGACAGTCGACGTCGACGAGATGACGGTTGGAGAGTTTTCCGCTACGGATGAGGTACTGGTGGTTGTCGACCGATTAACCGCCGGCAACATTGCCGAAAGCCGCGCGCAAGAGTCGATCGAAACAGCACTCGCCTGCGGAGAAGAGCAGTGCTTTGTTCTTGTAGCCGACGACGAAGGCGACGTCGAAATCGACGGGCGCTGTTGGGTGCGCCGCAACTACCGAACCGCACTGCATTGCGCCGAGTGTGACCGACCAGCACTGCGCCCCGAGCCGCGACTACTCGACTTCAACAGCCCGCTCGGCGCGTGCGGTGAGTGCGAAGGTTTTGGCAGCGTGTCGGAAATCGATATGGTCAAGGTGGTGCCCGACGATTCGAAGAGCCTGAAAGAGGGTGCGATTGCCCCCTGGAATACGCCGGCGTACGAGCACGAGCTGCATGAGTTGCTTGCGCTGGCAGACGACTATGACCTGCGTGTCGAGGTCCCGTATCGCGAGCTGACCGACGCTGAGCGGAAAATCGTCCAGCACGGCGTTCGTGAGCGTGAGTTTGGCGGCCTCGATGGCTTCTTTCGTTGGCTTGAGAAGCGTAAGTACAAGATGCATCTTCGGGTGTTCCTCAGCCGCTGGCGTTCGTACCACGATTGCCCAGCATGTCGCGGCGCAAGGTTGCGCCCCGAAGCTCTTGCAGTGAAGATCGCAGGCAAGAGCTTGGCCGACGTCTATGCGATGGAGATTCGCGATGCGGTTACATGGCTTAGTGCCATCGATTTGGACGAAGCGAAATCGGCAATCGCACGACCCATTTTGGGCGACGTTGTCCCGCGCTTAGGCTATCTGGTCGAGGTAGGCGTCGACTATCTAACGCTCAATCGACCCTTGCGCACTCTAAGCACGGGAGAGGCTCAGCGCGTGGCCATGACCACGACGCTTGGGTCCTCGTTGGTCGATATGCTGTACGTGCTCGACGAGCCGACCACCGGCCTCCACCGTACTGACTCGCTGCGGCTGATCGATTCGATTCGCAAGCTTCGCGACCGAGGAAATACCGTGCTGGTCGTGGAGCACGACGAGCAGTTAATCACCGGAGCCGACGAGGTGGTCGAGTTTGGGCCGCTGGCGGGAACTGAAGGAGGGCAGGTGGTGTTTCAGGGGCCGCCAGCGGAACTTCCGTCGGCTGCAGGTAGCCCGACGGGCGACTGGCTTGCGGGCCGGCGGCTGATTGGCGACGCGGACAACCGTCGCCCACCCACCAGTGGTGCGTTGAAGATCGTTGGTGCACGTAGCAACAACCTGAAGAGCATTACTGTCGAGTTCCCGCTGGGCTTGTTTGTCGCGGTCACGGGGGTAAGCGGGGCTGGTAAGAGCACACTCGTTGAACAGACACTCTATCCGGCGCTAGCAACCCGACTGCATAAGTCAAATGGCAAAGGCGACCAGTCACCGGGCGAATGCGACGACCTGCTCGGCAGCGGGCAACTCGAAGACGTGGTACTCATCGACCAATCGCCCGTCGCCCGCTCCCCGCGGTCGAACCCAGTCACCTACGTGAAGGCATTCGACCCCATCCGCAGTGTTTTCGCCGAACAGCCCGAAGCGTCGCTTCGTGGGCTATCGGCGAGTCATTTCAGTTTCAACGTCGAAGGAGGGCGTTGCGAACGGTGCGGCGGGGCTGGGCAAATCGAAGTCGACATGCAGTTTCTGGCCGACGTCTACATGACTTGCGACGAATGCCAGGGCCGAAGGTACAAGCCCGAAGTGCTCAACGTGCTTTATCGCGGAGTTTCGATCGACGAAGTGCTCGAAATGACGGTGTACGATGCGTTTCGTTTCTTCCGTGGCCACCCCAAGCTGCAAGCAAAGCTCAAGTGCTTGCTCGATGTCGGGTTGCACTATGTTCGACTTGGTCAGCCGGCAAACACGCTGTCGGGCGGCGAGGCGCAGCGTCTGAAGCTCGCCGGTTACCTGTCGGCCAAGCGCCGCGGGCGAACGTTGTTCATCCTCGACGAACCTTCGACGGGGCTCCATTTTTCGGACGTCGTGCAGCTAGTCGATTGCTTCGATGCCCTCATCGACGTTGGCCATTCGATACTTGTCGTCGAACACGGCTTGCCTTTGTTGCAGGCGGCCGACTATATAATCGACTTAGGCCCTGGTGCTGCAGGTGACGGTGGACAAGTGGTCGTCCAAGGAACACCTGAAGAGGTTGCCAGATGCAAGGAGTCGGCGACTGGGCAAGTGTTGGCCCATGCGTTGGCCAGGCAGGCCCGTGCCATTGAAGATGCCCGTCGGCAGGAGAATGAACTTGATTAGTGGCGCTGCGATACGTTGCACGGCTGCCGACGAAACCCGAGCTGTGCTCATCGTCCGCCCGGAGTTGGCGGAGCCGCTACCGATTGGCGCGACGCTTACGGGCGTAGTGCGCGGACCGTATAGCCAGCAAGCGCACACCTTGCCTGCGGAGTTCAAGCTCGAACCTACCAGCGACGACGCACTCCGAGCGACAGTTATCGATCCGTGTTATTCGACGGACGATCTGGCGATGGAGTACGAAATCGAACTGGTGGTAAACCAGAATGAAGCGCGCATCTGTACACATACAACTCGGGTAGAGCTGTCGAAACGCGCGGGTTAGTTTGTCACAGCGTTCACGTCGATCACCAGTTTCTCACCATCAACAAGTAGCGCGTGCGGTATGAAATAGCCCGGCACCCTCTGACTGTCGCAGGTGATTTGTCGGATGCGGATCCCCTCGCCGCGCTTCTCTATGTTGAGCACATTGTCGCCTACGGTGAGTTCTACCTTATCGAATACCGGAACGCACACAATGTACTCTGGGTCCGCCGGCGAGTAAGGGTAGATCCCGATCGCGTTAAACACATACCAGGACGACATTTCCCCCGCGTCGTCCATTCCACATAGCGTCCGCCCGTCGTCCATTCCGTAGAATCTCGTCATGATTTCCTTCAGTATGACCTGCGACTTCTCTTGCTTGCCAACCCAGTAGTAAAGGTAGGGGAAACCGTGATCGGGTTGGTTGCCGTGGCAGTATTGGCCAATAAAGCAGGTGACATTTCTGGCGATATGGCGCGAATCCCACGGAATGGAGAACAGCCGATCTACCTGTTGCTCGAACATAGTCGGACTTGAGAACCGCGCGACGAGACCTTCAGTATCGTGCGGCACAAAGAACGACGACTGCCACGCGTTTGCTTCGCGGTACATGTATTCATAGTACGGATATCTGGCGTCGAATGGCTCCACCCATTGGCCACTGTCAAGGCGTCCACGCATTAGGCCCGTTGACGGGTCGAACACATTGGCGTAGTTGCCGGCGCGCCTCACCATTTCTTGGTGCGTTTTCTCGTCACCTAACTCGTTAGCAAGGAGTGCTACCGCATAGTCATCGTATGCGTACTCCAGCGTCTTAGTGACGCCCGCTTTAGCCTTGGTTTCGACCATCGGATTGTCGATCGCGGGTGTTGATACATAGCCGCACGAAATGTACTCGTCGAGATACGGTCGAGCTTTGCTCTCGAGCGTTGCATTGGCGACGAGCAATTCATATGCCCGCGGTACGTCGTAATCGCGAAGTCCGCGCAGGTAGCTACCAGCAATGAAAGGGGCAGCATGGTCACCGTGGAAAAAGGTGGGCATAAAGCCTGTCACATTGCCGCGGTCAATCATCGATTGAATCACGTCGCATGTGACCTCCGGCTCGAGAATGGCAAGCAACACAAGCTTATTTCGGTAGTCGTCCCACAACGACGGGTTAGTATAGTAGTCAAAGTCCTTCTTGATCACGTTGCCGCCCTGGTCGGAAAACTCGCGGTTCACATCGCTCCGCAACGCGGGCCATAGCATGGATCGGTACAGACACGAATAAAACAATCCTCGCTCACGCGATGTGCCGCCGCTAACCTTGATTTTGGAGAGGACACGCTCCCAGGTGCTGGCAGCCGCCGCACGAACTTCGCCAAAGCTACTGGTGGCAAGTTCTGCCTCTAAGTTGGCTCTAGCGTTGTCGGTGCTGACGAACGAAAGGCCAATTCTGACTTCGAGCGGTTCTTCGCCATCTTCAAACGTAACGATCGTCAAGTTGCGCCGCCGCGACCGCCGCACTTGATCAATGCTCTTGATTGGGCAATTCGTCGTTGCGTAGAAGTACACCTTCTCGCGAGCATCCTGAAATCCTTCGAACGCTTGATCGCCGACTTGCTCAAGACCCCATTCGCGTATCCTCTCGTTTGAGACGCCTAAGTTCAATAGCAGCTTCTTCGTTTCACCAGCGGGATACGTGTAACGGTGAAAACCACACCGCAGTGTGGCAGTTAGCTCGGCGTTAATGCGATAGCGATCGAGCTTCACCTGGTAGTATCCGGGCGACGCGGACTCGTTCTCGTGCCTGAACGTTGATCCGTAATCGCTGGGATCGACATTCCCGGTTACCGGTAGGATTGGAATGTAGCACAGGTTCCAGTGCCCCTTGTTGGTGTGAGTAAATGCGTAGATAGTTTCGTCTTCGTACTCGTAGCCCGCCCCACTGCGGAACTCGGTGATGGGACTCAACTGCACCATGGCATTGGGAAGCGATGCGCCCGGGAAGGTTAATCCGGCCCATACCCGCCAGGGTGGTTTGAAGCCGATAACCTCCGCATTGTTTAGCGGAGCCGTTCCAAGAAACGGATCGACCAAATCGACAATTCGGTCTTCCGCTCGACTAGGCAATAGTCCTGTCAACAGATAGACAACCGCAATCACGAAATGGGCACAAAGCCTCATCAAACTCTCCACTTGCGAATCGTGCGGGCCCAGCAAGGATGGGAGCAACCTAAGTGCTTGCTGGACAATTAACGGCGGGAAGTGCATTCTAGAGAAGTTCGACCCGCGACGCACTACAATCGAGTAACGCCGCGGTCTACCGCCGATTGCCATGGCACTTGTAGAGACGCTTGCTGTGCCAGAAAACTCCGACTCCTTTGAACGCTACTCGCGCCAAGTGCGGTACGCGCCGCTGGGAAAAGCAGGACAACAGCGCCTATTGACCAGTCGAGTACTCGTGTGCGGATGCGGTGCGCTTGGCTCAGCCATCGCCAACACGCTGGTTCGCAGCGGGGTAGGGCATGTGCGGATTGTCGACCGCGACTTCCTGGAAATCTCCAACTTGCAACGCCAAGTGTTGTACGATGAAGCCGACGTCGCTTTGGGCTTACCGAAAGCCGTCGCGGCAGCCAATAAGCTGCGGGCCATCAACTCGAGAGTGACCGTGGAACCGATCGTGGCCGACGTGACGCACAAGAACGTTGCCGACCTGGCGGGTGATTGCGACGTGGTGGTCGATGGTACCGACAACTTCGAAGTGCGTTTCTTGCTAAACGACTTTGCCCACGCAACCGAAACGCCTTGGGTCTATGGCGGCGTGATTGGCGCCGAAGGCCAGGGCCTTACGATCGTTCCCGGCGAAACCGCCTGCCTCGCATGCATGCTTGCCGAACCACCGCCACCTGGTGCAACGCCTACCTGTGACACTGTCGGCGTGCTCGGTCCTGCGGCGAATTTGGTGGCTGCCATCCAATCGGCCGAGGCCATGAAGTTGCTCAGCGGCAACCGCGAGGCAATCAACCGCAAGCTCACTGTCGTCGACCTCTGGCGGAACACGCTACGGCAAGTCGACCTGTCGAAGCTTCAAGCGGATGGCAACTGCCGAGTTTGCTCCCAGCGCGACTACGTGTGGCTCGACGGCCGTCGCGGCAGCCAGTCGGCCATCCTGTGCGGCCGCAACGCCGTGCAACTGCGGCCCGACATCGCGCAATCGCTCGACCTGACTTCGCTTGCGGAGTCGCTTGATGATGCGGCGGATACCTTCGCGAACCAGTATCTTCTCCGCGCGGAAACTGATAGGCACACCATCACTATCTTTCCCGACGGCCGGGCCATTGTATCAGGCACCGACGACGTTGCTCTCGCCCGAAGCGTATTCGCACAGCTGGTGGGCGTGTGATCGTCGCGATAAAACTCCCACCCGTTTACCCACCTTCTGCTAGCAGTGTTGCGGTTCGCCAGTGATCGCTAAGGTTCGCCGCCGGTACAACCGATTCTGTGCTAAGACCCAGACCTTTTGCAGCGCTTCCCGACTTCTCCCGCGCTCTGCAATGCCCCGAGCATCGACGGACTAATATGCCTACGGTTTCGGACTCGACTCGCTCTCGCAAGACGGCTGCCAACGATGCCTCGCCGCGTCACAAACTGGTGGGCCGCGCCGGTCCCTGGCAGTTGGTACGGCAAGTTGCAGAGACCAACATGGCGCGGCTGTATACTGCCCGGGCCGCCGACACATGCGAGTCACTGCCGCCGGCGTACATCGTAAAAATGCTCCGCAAAGAATGGTGGCGCGATGCAGCGGCGATTGAGCTGTTTCGTCGCGAGGTATGGGTTGGCAGCAAGGTTTCCAATCCACATGTGGTGCCGGTCTTCTCGGCGAATGTTCGTCAACCGCCATTTTACTCGGTCATGCCACTGCTCGAGGGCGTCACGCTGCGCGAAAAACTGGCCGCCGGTTGGAGGCCCACGATCAGCGAGGTGTTGTGGATCGCTCGCCAGACGGTGCAGGGGCTGGCGGCCATCAACGACGCGGTCGGCATGGTGCACGGCGACCTGAAGCCGGAGAACATCATGCTCGCGTCAACCGGCCATGCGACGCTAATTGACCTTGGATTCGCTCGATGCGATGGTGACGAGCACGGCGCATTGCAGCGAGCCGTGATGGGCAGCCTCACCTACATCGCACCCGAAGTGGTCACTAGCGCTTATGCCGCCGGGCCGGCTAGCGACCAATACAGCTTGGGCGTCGTGATGTACGAAATGCTGACAGGGAGGACGCCGTTTGTTGGCGAAGACCCGGCGGAGCTGATCGCCCGACACCGCGGACACAAACCGCCCTGTATCCGCTCGCTGCTGCCCGAGTTGCCCAAGGCCATTGCCTCGCTAGTGCATACGTTGTTGGCAAAGGATCCCGTGCGCCGCAGTTACGATTACATCGAACTAATCGAGCGATTGGTGCGTCTGGAGATCGAGGCCTTCGCAGTACCAAGAAGTGCGTGACTGCGGCGACCCTACTCTACAGTTGGCTCTTCCATACCGTCGAGGAAGCCGTGTAGTGGGCGACAGCGGAACGGTTGCTGGAGCTTGCGTACCGCCTTCGACTCGATTTGTCGAACGCGTTCACGCGTTACGCTGAAGATCTTTCCAACTTCTTCGAGCGTGTAGCTGTATCCATCGGCCAAGCCATATCGCAGGCGGATGATCTCGCGTTCGCGGTAGCTCAGCTCGCTCATCACGTCTTGAAGGCGATGCTTGAGCGATTCGAGATGAGTATCGTAAAGCGGGTCATCGTCGCGTCCCTCTTCCAGAAACTCGCCGAAGTAGTTGTCCTCATGGTCGCCTACAGGCTGATCGAGCGACAACGGTTGGCGCGTCATTTTTAGGATGCAGCGAGCGTCGTCGACCGGCATGTCGAGCACTTCGGCCACTTCCTCGGGGTTGGGTTCGCGGCCGTGCGTTTGGAAGAAGTCCATCGCCGCGGCGCGAATCTTGCTCATGGTGTCGATCATGTGCACCGGCAGGCGAATTGTCCGGCTTTGGTCGGCGATCGCCCGTGTGATTGCCTGACGAATCCACCACGTAGCGTATGTGGAGAACTTGTAACCTCGGGCGTGCTCGAACTTGTCGACCGCTCGCATCAATCCGGTGTTACCTTCCTGGATGAGGTCCAGGAAGCTCAAGCCTCGGTTGCGGTAACGCTTGGCGATCGACACCACCAGTCGCAAGTTCGCGGCCGAGAGTTTTCGCTTCGCCGCGTCGTAGGCTGCCCGACGTTCGACGGTTCGAGCCACCAGATGGGCCAGTGTTGCGGGGCTCTCATGCGTAATCCGCATGAGGTATCGCAATTCGTGCTGCAATTCGACGATGTAGCTTTCGCCATGGATGTTGTCTGGTTCCGAGAGTTGCTGCTTGATGGTCGACATGCGGTGGCCGATCTGGTGTAGTTCTTCCATGATCGGCAGCAGCTTTTGGATCCGGAGGTTCATTTCCTCCACCAGTCGAATCACCTTGTTGCGGCGGACGATTAGTTGTCGCCAAGCCGCCCGACGCTTCGCGATTGGAGCACTGCGGTTGATGGCCACGATGTAGTCCTCGCTGTTGAGGGCCAACAACTGGCGGATCGTTGCCAAGTTGGGACCGATGCGCTTGAGCAATCGCTTCTTTTCGGAAGTATTCGTCACCGAGATTTCAATCGTGCGATCTAAGCGCAGCTCACCACGCTCCACCTTCTCGAGCAGGTTGGCTGCAGCGTGCAAAACGAAGTCATTGCACAGCATCGTGCGACGAAACTTGAGGCGAGCCTGTTCGATGTTGATTGCGGCGCGAATCTCCTGCTGTCGATTCAGCATGGGGATTTCGCCCATCTGCATCAGATACATACGTACCGGATCGTCGATGTGCGTCTCGGCGTCGCCTTCGGACTCCTCGATCTCCAAATGCTCGTCCTCCATATCGGCGTGGTCGTCGGTTCCGTGATCCGCCACCGCTGTGGGTCGCCCCTGAGTGGATGGACGTCCGAGGGAACGGGAGGGACGTTTGGCGGCAGGCTTGGCGGCGGTGCGTGAACGTGGCACGGCGAAGTCCTTGGGCTGTTGGCGACGAGAATGGAGAAAAGCTCTGCGGCGGGTGTAATGCACGCCTCGCGCCGCGGCCTGCTGAGCAGTGCGCACCCTTGACCGCAAGTGGTTGCTAGGGCGAGACTTACGGCGTGTGGCGAACTTTCATCGTGGGCTGCCAGAAGACCGCTCCCGTGGTAGTTTTGCCACGTTACCTCGGAGGCCATGTTGTCAAACGGCAACCTCGCCGCGATTGCCCAACACGCAGACCACACTCGCACCATGTACGTCGCTTGTCTCACACCCGAAGCCGATCCGCTGGTCGTGCGAAGGACCTTATGTGGCGTGCCGTGCGTGGATGTACTCGCGTTGCGCCCCAGTGGCGAGGCTCAAGGTTCGGTGTGGCTGCTCGATACGCTTATGGACCTTCGACGCGAGCTTTTCCTCGACCCGGAATTGCAGCTCGTCGCCGGCGTCCCCGCGTTCGACCATCAAGCCGTTCGCGAGGGCATCGCAAGCATGCTGGTCGAGTTGCATGAGCCCAACATCACGATCGGATCGGTTGTACCACCAACAGGCGACCAGCTTCTTACCGCCGTCCAGGCGGAAGACCATGCGATATGCAACCGCGTGACGCGAGCCGCCCTGCCGTCGGGCGCGGTCATTGAGTCGGTGGGGGTTCGTGCCGATGCGGCACCCATTATTGAGACCATTCAGAGCGGAGCGAAAATCGTCTTGGCAAGCGATCCGCTACCGGGAGCGTTGGGTACCGCGGCGGCATTCGAATCACTCCATTTGCAGCGCCACGACTGGGACCACTTGGCGACCGTCGCAACGATTGCCCGCATCGTCGAGAACCCTGGCCGGTCGGCGCCGCTGTGGATGGAGATCGGCGAGTCGGGCCATCCATTCTGCCTCGGCACCGAAAGCCTCACTGCTGAGGCGATTCACTTGCGAGTAGCCGGCCAACGGGCCGCGATGGAGCAAGAAGCCGACGGTACAACCGTAGCGATCGATCTGTCGAGCGTACAAATCGTACCAACGGGTAACGGCCGATTCCAACTCAACGGCATCCAAGGCGCTCCGCCAAAGGGCAACCATGTTGCCGTATTGGTTTACCGGAATTCGGAGTCGGAGGACCTACACAGCTTTCCCACCTCCGTGCACCGTACTGCCATGGACTGGAACGTGATGGTAAAGTCAGCCAGCGAATGGAATGCCGGTGCGAACTCGAAGTAGGCGTAGAACCCAAATGCCCAACTTGGTTGAAGTCAAAGTCACCCCACCCGTTGGTACGATCATACTCAATCGTCCCGACTATGCGAATGCCGTGAGCATGGCCGTGGTGGCCGAATTGCGGCAGGCAATTTCCGATCTGTACCAAGAGAAGCGTGTCCGTGCTGCGATTCTCACTGGCGCCGGCAGCGCATTCTGTGCCGGGCGCGACTTGGCGGAAATGGCTGCCGAACACCCAGCCGACGGCCCCGATGTTGCATCTCAGCAACAAGGGTGGGGAGACACGGCAGACGAATTGTGCGACCTGATAGGCGATGTGCTTCACCTGTCAAAGCCAGTTATCGCCGTTGTCAACGGACCCGTTGGTGGTTTCGGTGTGGCGCTTGTGATGGCCAGCGATTTGGTGCTGGCGTGCGAGGCTGCCGAGTTATCGGTGCCCGACGCTCGCTATGGTTTAGTCGCTGGATTGACGGCACCACTGCTTGCTTATCGTGTCGGACCGAGTGCCGCCGCGCGGCTCGCTATCGTTGGTCAAACGTTTACCTCTGCCGAAGCGCACCGAGTTGGTATCTACCACGAGTTGGTCTCTCACGACCTGCTGTGGGCTCGCGGCATGGAAGTTGGGTCGCAGGTCGCCGCTTGTGCTCCCCAGGCGGTCGGTCTGTCCAAACGTCTCCTGATGGAAACCGCCGGAGAAAAGCTGCTCACCGATCTTGCGAGCGGCGCCATCGCGATGGCCACCGCCCGCACCACGGACTCTGCCAGCGAAGGACTGCAAGCGTTCATCGAGGGTCGCCAAGCGGAATGGGAGTAAGAGATGCTTCTCGTGAGTCCACTTACTTGAATACGCTTCCGATTGTCCAGCTCTTCATTCCCGAGTCGGCCAGCTGCGACTGGATGCTCTCCGCGTAATACGGACTGACGATCATTACCAGCCCAATGCCCATGTTGAATACACGGGCCATCTCGTCGTGGTCGACGTCGCCAAGCCGCTGTAACCAGGTAAACACCGGCGGAACCGGCCAACTGTCCGTGGCAACCTGGATTCCCAATTCGTCAGGAAGAATGCGAGACACGTTCTCAACGAGTCCGCCGCCAGTGATGTGGGCAATGCCATGCACCACCTGCTTAACGCGATAGTGCGATAACACCTTACGAGTGGCCGATGTGTAAATGCGGGTCGGTGTGAGCAGCGCGTCGCCAACCGTTTGGCCGAGAGCTTCGACAAAATCGTCAATGTCCAAGCCAGCAATCTCGAACACGATCTTTCGAACCAAACTGTACCCATTGGAATGGAGGCCGCTCGACTCGACACCCAAGAGCACGTCGCCCTCGCCGATGGCGCGCCCGTCGAGTAGCTTCGCACGTTCCGCGACTCCGACGCAGAATCCCGCCAAGTCATAATCTCCTCGTTTGTAGAGATCGGGCATAATCGCGGTCTCACCACCCACCAGCGCCATATCGCTTTGCAGACAACCTTGGCTAATGCCGTCGACGAGTGCTTCGACCAATTTCGGGTCGTCATGACTCATTGCCATGTAGTCGAGAAAGAACAGCGGCTCGGCACCGACGCAAATCGCATCGTTCACGCACATCGCGACTAGGTCGATGCCCACGGTGTCGTGCCGACCAGCGAGTTGGGCCACTTTGAGTTTGGTGCCCACTCCGTCGGTACAAGAGACAAGCACCGGATCCTGATAATTCCTGCGAAACAGGTGGCCGGGGAAGTCGAGTGCGAACAGCCCAGCAAAGCCACCTTCGGCCGGCAGCACCCGCGGCGAGTGCGTTCGCTTCAGCAGCCGCGGCAGCGTGGCCATGCTTTGGGCGTACACGTCGAGGTCGACGCCCGAGTCCTTGTAAGTTGCTTTGGCCATGAGACTTCCGCACGAGGAACCAGAGTCGGAGATTGTAGAACTCTGGATCGTGCGATGTCAACGCGGCGGATTCAAAACGCCTTACCAGCGCCACGATGAACCGACTGCGATGACGTGGGGACTATGCTCTACGGCTACGGCGAGATCGCCACGCGCGAATTAGCCACAACCCTCCCATGGCGGAACCGACAAGCGCTAGGCTTCCCGGTTCTGGCGCAGCAATGGTTGTGCCGCTGCCGACGGGGCCCGGTGTAGCCAATGGGTTTGTGCTGTACCGGATGATGGGTTCGAAGTCGGGCTGAATCGTCGGGTCGTACTCAATCTCAGGTGGCGAGTCAGGAAATGTACCCACTTCGAGCGCTGCCCTTGCCGCACTACATGCGACGAGTAGCAACGAGGCCACCATTGCAGATTGCACGATGCGCTTGCATAAGATTTGCATCTTCATCGATCCTTATCCGGTCGTTCCGTTCGCTCGGTTGCATGCGGAACAACGCCAACGCGAACTGTCCAATTCAACCGACGCGCAGCGACGCTACGACAAGCTAGCGACCACCGAGCCGATGGATCGCTAGCGCCGCTACAGCAATTCCGGCCAATGCCACTGCGCCAGGCTCCGGAACCGGAGCCACATTGTAGCCGATGTCCATCAATGATTGTACGGTCAACGAACTAATGAACTGAGGTGGGGAGTTCAGCCAGCCTGTCATTAACTCATCTCGCATATCCATGCCCGTGATGTTGCTAACCAGTCCAGTGAGCCCGGCACCGCCGTCTACCTCGTTCCAGTGCGCGTTGGCCGTACCCGGGCCACCGCCAAGTTCCACTGGTACGAAGGCGCCAGTTTGGTTGAACTCGGCATTGTACGCGGCCAAACCGAACTCGCCGGTATACTGCCCAGAGCCATTCGAGTACACCTGTTGACGTCGCCATTGGGGAGCAAGTATCGACGTGTTCCAAAGAGTGCCAATACCTATCACATGCCCCATTTCGTGTAGGATGACATCGTCAAACACCTCCGCATTTTGCAAGTTCACTACGTCCGCCGAATCGAACTGCATGATACCTCGCGTGGTGTAAGTGTAGTCGCCTCCCGTAGTACCGCCGACATTCGTCGGACCCGCCCGGCCCAAGATGCCGCCAGGACCATCAATCACACGAATGTCGGCGTTGATGGTTGGCCCCAAGAAGGTGCCTACATCGTCCTTGTGATTTAGAATGACACTTTCCCAAAACGTCTCGGCCGCAGTGAAAGCAGCTATCTGCGACGGAGTTGGACTACCGGTAACGTTAATCGTGATATCGAACGCGGCAAGCGAGTTCACTGGGTCGATATCGACATCCCCTTCGTCAATCGAGCCATCGTCGTCCGCCGATGAACCGCTACCCAGCGTCGTAAATCCAGTGATCTCTGGCACGATCATTTCGTGGTCGTGATCGTGGTCCGTGTGATGGGGATGAGCATGCAAAGAGGGAGTGCACGCGCAGCAGGCCGCTACGCATGCGAGCAGAGACCAGCGCCATTGGCTGGTCGATTGGGTGTTGTTCATTAGTTCCTCTCGGATCTTCTAAAGATGCAGAACCTCTGTGTTCCACGGCGACAGCGCCGCGAGCGCATAACCTCCCCACGGGCGTACCCCGAGGTTGGCCAAGAAAAAAAGCCACTGCCACCTTAAGCGACCAAGTCGCGTAAGGTGGTAGTGGCTCTATTGTGGGTGAGGTTCAGTAGCTAGTTCTCGTATCCGTTCCCAATGGAACTGCCATGCCGACAGAAGCAGATGCGATCAACGCGGCCACGAACCAAAATGCGCTACCATTCGGACCGCAGCGTCTTGCTGGTGTCGAGTGGTTTGGTAAAGCGTTAAAAATCTAGGCGATTCATTGGCACCGTTGTGGCATATTTACATCCGGTCCGCCACGATGCAGCGGACCACGTAAGGCTAACCCCGTGGTTAGCGCGTGTCAACTATTTTAGGCAGGTTCTACCGCAACTGCCAGTTGTTCCGGATGTCGGGGGGCGAAGTTTGCCGGCAGGCGCAATGTTGGAGCCCGTACGGTCGCCGCACGGCATGGTCCCGCGAATACTGCCAAAAAACCGGGTCTTGGGGGTAATTTGGCCCTGGCGAACCATTCTGGGCGGCGAAGCTCTGCGGTACGATGATTGCCTGTATCAAGGGTGGGCTCGAAGTGGCCGAGAAGAGATAGGCCGGTGCGTCGCTAGTTCGGCGTAACCCGTTCCTCGCCACCTTCCGCCCCTCCCGAGCTGAACTTTCATGCAACTACAGGCGCCTTGGCTACTGGCTCGCGCAGCGAGCGTGGTAATGCACAAAACGCAACCCGCCCCTCCCACGCTTCAATTCAAGTACCCTCTGCCCTACGGCGCCATCTTGCACGACACCGGCGTGCAGTTCGCCGTGTACAGCAGGTCGGCTACGGCCATGCGCGTGCTGCTCTACGATCGCGTGAGCTCTCGCGAGCCAAAACGCGTGATCGAACTCGACCCCCAAGCCGACCGCTGGGGAGACATCTGGAGTACGTTTGTGCCGGGCTTGGAAGCCGGAACACTCTACCACTTCCAGGCCGACGGGCCGTTTGAGCCCGACAAGGGACTGCGGTTCGACCGCCACGCCCGCCTGATCGATCCCTACGCTCGTGCGCTCGCGGGTACCTTCCAGCGGTCCACCGACGGGATCGTTCGTCCGCCGAAGTGCGTGGTGGTCGACGATCATTTCGACTGGCGCGGCGACCGACACATGAATCGCCCGCTCGCCGAGTCGGTAATCTACGAAATGCACGTTCGCGGGCTGACGCGCAGCAGCACCAGCAACGTCGAGCACCCGGGTACCTACTTGGGCGTGATCGAAAAAATCCCATACCTCAAATCTCTTGGGGTGACCGCTGTCGAATTGATGCCAGTGCATGAGTTTCCGCTGGCCGAGAGCGACGGCTCGAAACCGCGGCGTGCCAATTACTGGGGCTACGACCCGATGGCGTTCTTCGCGCCGCATCGCGGATACATGGACGGCAACAAGCCTGGCGACCAGGTCAAGCAGTTCAAGACCATGGTTCGCGAGTTGCACGCCGCCGGCATCGAAGTGATCCTCGACGTCGTGTTTAACCACACGTCGGAAGGGAACGAGTATGGGCCCACCTTTAGCTTCAAGGGCCTGCAAAACAACGTTTACTACATGACCACCGACGACGGTGGCTACAAGAACTACTCCGGCTGCGGCAATACCGTCAACGGCAACCACCCCATCGTTCGTGAGATGATTTTTCATTGCTTGCGGCACTGGGTATACAACTATCATGTCGATGGCTTTCGATTTGACCTCGCATCGATCCTCAGCCGAGATCGCAGCGGCGAGTTGGTGCCTAACCCGCCGATGGTCGAGGTGATTGCCGAAGATCCGATGCTGGCCGATACCAAAATTATCGCCGAAGCCTGGGATGCCGCCGGCGCGTTCCAGGTTGGGTCGTTCTCCAACATGCGGTGGGCGGAGTGGAACGGGCACTACCGCGACGACATCCGTCGCTATTGGCGCGGCGACTTCGGCGTTACCGGTGCCATGGCCACACGGCTTTCGGGGTCGAGCGATTTGTATCAGCCAAGCGGCCGCAATCCGTATCACAGCATCAATTTTGTCACCTCGCACGACGGCTACACGCTCAACGACCTGGTGAGCTACGAGCGAAAGCACAACCTCGATAACGGCGAGGCGAACCGCGACGGCGACAACAACAATTACTCCAGTAACTATGGTGTCGAAGGGCCAACCCGCCGCACCGCAATCGTCGCGTTGCGGCGCCGACAAGCGAAGAACATGATTGCGTCCCTGCTCATCAGTCAGGGCGTACCCATGATCGTGTCGGGCGACGAAGTGTTGCGTACTCAGCGTGGTAACAACAACGCCTATTGCCAGGACAACGCTACCAGTTGGTTCGACTGGCGATTGGTGAAGCGAAACGACGAGATGCTTCGATTCACCCGCGAGGTAATTGCGTTTCGTCGCCAGCAACCGGTGCTCCGCCGGGAAAAGTTCCTCACCGGCACTGCCAGTCGGCCGGGTGAGTTGCCCGACGTCAGTTGGTACGGCGTCGAGGGCCAATCGATCGACTGGGAAAGCACTTACAATAGTCTTACTTGCCTGCTCGGTACGTGTTGGCTTACCAATCCCGCGGCGCGATCCGTATTGATTATGATGCACTCTGGCGGCAAGGGTCAGAAGTTCGCCATTCCCGAGCCCGCCCGTCATCTACGCTGGCGTTTGTTTATCGACACCGCCGCCGATCCACCTGGCGACGTCTATCCCCAGCACGATGGTCCCATCGTCGCAGCGAACCGACCGATCCTGCTGGCTCACCATTCTTTAAGGTGTTACGTGGCCGAGTAGTCCGTTGTCAGTAGTCCGTTGTCGGTGGTAGATTACGTCGAATATCAATCGACTACGGACTGTGGCTCCCATGGCAAAGATTGCAATTATCGGTATTGGCGACGACGGGTTGCAGGCCATCGCGCCGGCGCTCAGCCAACGGATCGAGACCGCTGAGTTGGTGCTCGGCGCTCAACCGGCGCTTGATCTCTTGCCCGAATCGGTCGCCGGCGAGCGTATTGCTATTAGCGGCGATTTGCAGGACCTCGCTAACCAGATTCGCGCGGTGGGCGATCGTCGAGCCATCGTGTTGGTGTTCGGCGATCCCATGTTCTACGGTCTGGCTCGTTACCTCACCGACGAGTTCGACAAGGCCCAGTTCGAGGTCGTTCCGCACGTCAGCAGCATGCAACTCGCGTTCGCGCGGGTGATGGAAAGCTGGGACGAAGCCTATCTCACCAATCTTGCAAACAATCCTCTCGACAGCGTGGTGGAGAAGATTCGTGTTGCCGACAAGGTGGGGCTCTTCACTACCGACGACATCGGGCCGAACCAGATCGCCAAGGCACTCTTGGCGAAAAAGATCGACTACTTCGATGCCTACGTATGCGAGAACCTCGGCGCTCGCAACGAGCGTGTGACCCGCGGCAGTTTGGACGAAATCGCCAAACAGGCGTTCGAGCCGCTCAACGTGATGATCCTCGTCCGCCAGCAGGAGCTTCCCGACCGCCCGCGCGAAGCCGTTGGTCAGCGCCTGTTCGGCAATCCCGATGAAGTGTTCATTCAATCACGGCCGAAGTACGGCTTAATCACCTCCGCCGAAGTTCGTTCGCTAGCACTAGCCCAAATGGACATCTGGCGTGACAGCATTGTGTGGGACGTGGGTGCCGGCAGTGGTTCAGTGAGTGTCGAAGCAGCTCAACTCGCCAGCGACGGTACGGTTTACGCCATTGAGATGGAGCCCGACGACTATCACCTGATTGAGGTCAACGCTCAACGTTTCAACGTCACCAACGTGGTGCCGATCCTTGGCAAGGCCCCCGACGCTTGGGCTAACTTGCCCGACCCCGATTGCATCTTTGTCGCCGGCAGCGGCCGCGAAGTCATCCGCATTGCCGAAGCCGCCTACGCCCGGCTTCGTCCCCAAGGTCGATTGGTAATCAATCTGGTCGCCGTCGATCATCTCACCGAGCTCCGCCAAGCGCTACGGTCGCACAACGACAACGTGCAAGAGTGGATGTTGAACATCGCCCGAGGCACCGACCAACTCGATCGCTTGACCTTCGAGGCGCTCAAGCCTTCGTTCTTGGTGGCCGCCACCAAGTAGGCTGCGTGAAACACACCATTGGAACTTGGTTCCAAAAGCCCCAATTGCCCCGCGCTGTAACAATACTCAGCCGCGCAAAGTCTTGTGCTGCAACATCTTAGAGTTTTGCCACAACTCTGGTTTGGCAAACACGATTCATTGGGGCAAAACTCGATCAGCCCGACTCTTGGGCAATCTCCTAACCTGCTTCTGTATAAGGACTTACGGAGTCGGTCGACTGCCAGCATTTTAGAGTTTTGCCCCAGGGTTTCCCGCAAATGGGGCAATACCGCGCCGAGAAGGGGGAAAGAGGAATTGGGAATGCCACGCGAGCGCGCAGGAAAACCTCCACTTGCCACCAGCACCAGCACTAGCCACTACATGTTGTCAAAGAACCAGCGCATACAACATGCGCATCATGGAGTGACCAAATTTAATCAAACTCGTGGCCTACTTTCAACGAAAAACTTGCAATTTAACTCTGCACTAGCGAACCTGGAGAACCCAGTGCCACACCACGCGGTTACGCCACTCAGTTCTCCGATACATCCGCTTCTGGCAACCGAATCACTTGAAACAGCAGCCATAGCGAAAACCCAAGCAGCATTAACTCGCCTACTAGGGTGCAGAGTTCGGCGAGTAAGCTGACGACGTTCATTTCCGATAGGCCGACGACGAGCGTATCGACTTGCGGCCTGGAGGCCGAATCGACATCTGCGGGTGTGGTACCAACAAGGAAAATGAATCTCAGCACATCGACGAACGTTACTGCCAGAAATCTCAAGATGCCCACCACACTCACGCCCACGCCGATCCAAAGTATCTGCCTCAACGACGATACGGCGGGACGCCTTTCGGGATCGGCAATTCGCTTGGCAAGGTACGCGTAACGAAGCGACCAAAAGGCCGAGAATCCGAGGATCAGCAGGCCGAGCAGGGCCATGTAGTCTCTGAAGTCCAGCGTAAACGCCGTATCCGTCGTCTTACCGTACAGCAGATACCCGAGCAAAAAGATCGGGATGGCGACGAGGACGAGCTGAATCCAAAAACCGATCCAGCCCAGCCGAGCAAAACTACCAGCGAGGTTGTTGGACCCTGTATTGGACATGATGAATGGCTCTTGCGTTGATTGCGTATGGCACGGCTGCCAGTTGCCGTCTTTGATCTCTCCGCAAGCGACCGCTTGAAATATAAGCGCGGAGGCTCGTGTCGAAAGTCAGCGCGTCAAAAACCGAATCAAGTGCTTGCGTCATCGTGCTCGTACTCCGTCGCCGCTGTGATGCGGAACAGCAGCCACAACGTAAACGTCATTACGACAAATTCGGCAGCAAGCACGCAGAGGTCGGCCAACAGACCGTTCATATCCATCGCCGATACCCAACTTGACGAATCTTGCACCTCTGTTTGTATCACGGGCACTCCTCCTTGCGGCGCACGCATGAAGACAATCATCAGGCGGATGACCTCGGCCATCAGCAGCAGCATCGAGAACAGGATTCCTAAACAGCTCGCAACCAGGCCAGTCCAGAGCGTATTGATAACCGATGTCCTCGAGGGACGCTTCTCGGGGTCGAGCATTCGGTTGCCCAATCGCGTATAGCGATAGAACCAGTAGATGGTGAAGCCAATGATCAGCAGCCCGCCAAGCCCTAAGCACTCGGCGATTCCCAGCCCACTCCATTGAGTAGGCGCTGTGCTGCTGAAGAACAACAAGTAGACCGTCGAGACGACCGGCAGCATGCCAAATACGACCTGCAACCAGAACCCAATCCATCCCAGCCGAACAAACGCCCGGGCTAGTTTTTGTGGTTTCGAGGAGAGTAACTTCTCTTTCAGGTTACCCAGCATCCTGTTATTCCCCAATCGGCCATCGCCGTATCATTGTTCATCCGAGTTCGTCTCTGCTTCGGAGTCGTCGCCAAGCACGTCGGGCGCACTGGCGCCCATCGACATGAACACGTTGACGACGCCGTCGAAAGAGCATCTCGCGGGCTTGACACATTCGGCGGGCACGCAAAGCAGCGCACCGCCAAACGGTACAGGCGCCGTGGGTATCATAACCATGTGGTAGTCTTTGCCAAAGAGTCGAATCCGGCGAGCGTTGGGCATCAACGCGAGCGTCGCAGTGCCCCCTTCGCCGCCAAAGAAACACAACACCGGCGTCATGGCCTTCAATTCTTCGTTGTTGCGGTCGAACATGCTGGTAAGTTGCTTCGATGCGTCGTACACCGTGCCCATCAGTGGGACGCGCTGGACCGCGCCTTCGACCGCCGAGTGATAACGATGGCCGAATCGGCTGTTGGTTAGCACACCGAGGACGTAGATAAGCGCGAGCGTTCCGGCCAATCCAAGTGTGTACGCGATCACTTCGCAAGCGACAAAACTCAGACCGATCGACGACAGGATCTTACCAAATCCGCTACTCGGTCCGACCAGATCGTGGAGAAAGACAACCACCCACGCGAAGACGGCAAGCGTGAGAGCAAGCGGCAAGAACGCCAATACGCCCGTGATGAACGGACGGCTGATCCATTGCGTCAGGTTCGATCCGGGTAACTTCTCGATTGGGCTCATGAATACTTGCCTTTGTTGGTCGAGTGAATCTCACTCAGCAATTGGTTTGCCGGGATCAGCCTCGTAGGCATTGCTGGCCGCCAGCTTGTCCTGACTTGCCTTCGTGCCAGGCAGAATCTCAAACCGCGTGTAGAAGTCAACCATCGTGGCAGCCAGCTTAGCCAGTATGGTGACATCTCCCTCCGCCTTGCACGTGCCATCGGAAATCTGATCTTCGAGCGGCTTGGCCCCCATCATCGTTTGCTCGAGATCGGCGCGATTGATGGTTAGCGTCAGATCTGGGTTGTCGGCCGTATATCCCTTGATATTGGTTAGCGTCGCATTCTCCAGCTCGATGAGGAACTTTTCGCCATTGTCGGGCGTGATCAGGTTGATCGTGAACCGTAGCCCCTCCGCTTTGCGGCTGTCCATCTTGATCCCAAGAAAGTTCAGGAACAGCTCGGTCGTCATCGCGCGAATCACGTCGGGGCTGGAGCTGTCGGGAATCGGGTCTTGAGGTATGCCCGAACGAAGCTCCAGAGCACCGGCGAGGAAGCTGTTGCGCAACCCGGGATTCTCCTGCTGGTACCCAAGCTGCTCGAACACGTCGGCCAACAGGTCTTTGGCTGCGCGGTTGCTCGGTTCGGCGAACACCAGCTTGTTGAGGATCTCGGTGGCGTGCCGATATTTGCCCGCCGCATGCAGTTCGCGGCCTTTGGCCATGATCGCCTCGGCCCCGCCCATCATCTCGACGTACAGTGGCGCGGAATCCTCAGGCGAGAGCGGGATGAGCGTCGTCGGATTGCAGTCCCAAAAACCGAGATAGCGTTGCACCACGCCGCGAGCGTTGTGCTCGGACGAACCGTGATATCCTCGCGTGTGCCATTGCTGTTGAAGACCTTGCGGTAGCTGGTAGACGTTATGAATCTGGTTGATCGTCACGCCACGGTTGGCGTAGTGAAGGCATTGATTATTCATGTTGGCGTACAAGTCGCGTTGCGCCCGTAGCACTTCCTGGATGCGATCGTTCCCCCACCGCGGCCAATGGTGCGACGCGAACATCACATCGGCGTTGACGCCGAATTGGTACAAGGCTTCGCCGATGTATTTCGACCATCGTAGCGGGTCGCGCACCGGCGCGCCCCGCAACGTGTAGATGTTGTGCAACGTGGAGACAACATTCTCGGCCATCCACAGCGCTTTGTGTTCGGGAAAGTACGTGTTCATCTCCGAGGGTGCTTCGGTGTTCGGCGTGTTCTGGTGGATCATGAGCACACCGTCGACTCGCATCTCCTCGATGTCGTCTTCCACAATCCGCGTCGGCGCGATCAGGCCAATGGCGCCTGCCGAAGTTCCCTGGCCCAGCCCTTGGCCCACGTATCCGTGCGGGCCGGCCGGGAGGTTCAGCCCGTACTGGTAGAACAGCCGACGGTTCATGGCGTTGCCGGCATAGACGTTCTCCGAAATGGTGTGACTCATGAAATCGCGCGGGGCGATGATGTCGACTTCGCCAGACGCAAGGTCCTCGTCGGAGAGGATTCCCCGCACGCCGCCCCAATGATCGGTATGCGAATGCGAGTAGATCACAGCGGACACGGGGCGACTGTCGCCAATATGCTCCTGGAAAAGCGCCCACGCGGCTCGCACCACTTCGGCAGTAATGAGCGGGTCGATCACAATCCAGCCCTTCTCGCCGCGGACGAACGAGATGTCGGACAGGTCAAACCCACGAACTTGATAGATGTCGTCGGTGACCTTGTACAGCCCGTAGTTGTTGTTCAGCCGCGATTGTCGAAGCAGCGACGGATGAATACTGTCGAACTCCTTTTCCTGGTCGAGGAACTGAAACCGCGCCATGTCCCAAGCCACGTGCCCCGCATCGGCTTCGATCTTGAGTTGCTTCATCGGAGCGATGAATCCCTTCTTCTGCTCCTCTAGGTCGCGAGTGTCGTCGAATGGCAGAGTCGCCTTGGACTTCTCGAGGACCTCTCGCGTGAATTTCGACGGTGCTTTACCCTTGGGATGGAAGTGCCCTTCGGCGGGCGCCGCTGTTTGCGCGACAGCGGGATTCTCGTCCAGCACCATGTGACTAGCTACGGCGAAGGCGGCGCTCGCGGCGGGTAAAGACTGGATGAACTCGCGACGCGTAGCCATGACAGGTTCCTTGGCCGTGTGGAATAGGCTCGTGCAGAAGTGGGTGGCACTACGTGCGTATTGTAGCTACGAAACGCACTACGACAAAACACGTCGAACGCGCACCTTGGGCGAGGGTTAGCCGCAGGTGTGCAGCGCAAACCATAGACAACCGTTTCGCGGTTGTAGCCACCGTGAGCAGGCCGTCCCCATTCGGTTTCCTCGTCCGTATTGGTGCGTTCGAGTGCTTAGACAACGGCGAGTCAATAGTCGATCGGCGTAAGCGACGCGCTTTGAATTCTAACTGCTTGTAGCAGCTTCTGTTCTACTCACTTGATGCGACTCCACATTCGTTAGCGTACTTGCTGGAACCATCTTCATGTGGTCGGCGTCCCAAGCCATCATCTGGCTGGTCCGCCATGAGTGGTTGGCCATGCAAACTGCGGCGACTCCGGCCATACCGATCTTCACGGGACAACTGAGAGGCTCGCCGCTGCGCAAGTGGTTGTGGAGATTCGTATGGTGCTTGTGGATGCTCTCGCTTACGTCGCCAGCGCCCTTGGCAAGCTGCTTGCCATCCTTGTCGCGAGCGATCCATCGGTTGCCAGCAAACTGCATGGTAGCCCGATAACCACGGATCAGGTGATCGACGCCCACTCGGTTACTTTGCGTGCCGAGTACGTACATCGTCAAGCCGCGCGGGTACTCGCAGATCATCTCGAAGTTGTCAGGCAGGTCTCGTCCGTCGGGCCATTGCCAGATGCCACCCATACCGACGACGCGCGTGGGGTATTCCAAGTCGCAGGCGATGATCATGCGTGAGATGCGGTGAATGAACAGGTCCGTTGCAACTCCGCCAGAATACGCCGAGTAGTTGCGCCACTCAAAGTAGTGGTTGGGATTCCATTCACGCTGCTCGGCGTGGCCAAGCCAAGCTTTCCAGTCGAGATCAGCCGGCTTTGTCGCGTGCTTACGGACTACCTTTGGTTGTCGCCATGGCCCCTGCTCGCCGTAGCGGCGGACGTACTCGGTTTGTATTTGAACCACCTGCCCTAGCACGCCTTTGCGAATCGCTTTGGCCGCGTCACGATAGATGTCGTCGGAAGTTGACTGAACGCCAACTTGCACCGGCAGGCCCGTCTGCTGTTGCTTTTCGATAACCGCCAACCCCTCGTCGATCGTGTGCGTCATCGGTTTTTCGCAGTAAACCGCTTTGCCAGCATCGAGCGCATCGCAAGTCATCTGCTTGTGATGATGCTCGGGAGTAGCAATGGTGACGTAGTCGATGTCGTCGTCCAGCACACGGCGATAGTCGGAGTAGACATTCGGCGCCCCCAAGGTTTTGGCACCTGCTTGCGCACGAGTGAGCCAGCAATCGGCTACAGAGATTGTCTGGAGGTTGTTCGGTTCCGACAAGTCTCGCAAGCAGCGAGTATGCAGCGACCCCATGCCGCCGACGCCAATCACGCCAATACGAATTCGATCGTTGGCCCCCACAACTCGGGCATAACTCGAGGCTGTCCAATGCGTAGCAGCGGCGAACGCCGCCGCGCCCGTAGCGGCTTTGGAAAGAAACTGTCGACGATTCGTGGTGGGCGGCATAGCGGGATTCCTGAGGTGGACTGGTGGAGGGACACCTCTATTGTGCCAGTTTCAAGGACGCGAGTCGAGCAGATCGCCAGGAGCTTGCGGTTCTCGACAAATCCTAGGAGCGTTTTGAATCGAAACCCCGACGTCACACGCCCGCTCGCCGACCCGAACATTGGCCATCTCATCGCTCGGTGCCCTTTACTGAGGTTGATATGCGGGCCAGATATACCACAGCATCGACAACACCAAGATGCCGCGAGCACTCCAGGCCGTGGTTCGGATCCAGTTCGTCGCCACCAGGTGCTTTAGCGCTGCGACGTCGAAACGCTTCGATAGCAGACTGTGGCACGGCACCTGCAGAAGCGCGGTCGATAGCCATACACCGGCCAGTAGCGCGGCGCCGAGCCAAACCTGCCATAACGGGATGCCCGGCGGGCGACGCCAGAGTAGCAACACGGACGTGGCTGCTTCGACTAGCATCGGTGGGCCAACCACCCAACTCGTTCGCGATGTGTGGCGCTGCTCGTAAGTTACAAATTTCGAGCTGCCAACCTCACCAAACAGCGGATAGTGGACCACTTGCACAAACCACACAAGGCCAATCATCAACCACGTTGCGGCTACGTGGGAGATGAACACCACACGGATCAATCCTTCAGACAACACGTAGTCCTCCGTTGTCGCTGGCTAGATTGGCTAAGTTGATCCCAACCATCGTCCCGTGAGATAGCCAACACTGCTGATCGTCGCAGAGAGGACCACACCCCAAGTGAGATCGATGGCGGTAACAACCCAAGGCCAGTCCTTCACGGTGGCCAGATTGGTCAAATCGTAGGTGGCATAGGTAACCAGACCGAAGAAGCCACCTAACGCCACGGCTCTCCAGAAAGACCCCACGGATAGTGCGGGAGCAGTTGCGAAGACGATGATCCCTGCAACGAACAGAGCGTAGAATGCGATCGCCGCCCACCAGTTGGGCTGTTCGGCCAACAGGAAACCGAGGTGTTTTCGATAGAAACCGCGGGCGACGACAGCTAGCCAAATCGCGTCTACCACCAAGAATACCAGCAGGCTAAGGAGATACAACTTCGCGTAAAACAGCATTTGGCAGTCCCGCTAGTTCAGAGTTCACCAGATCAGGAAGTGCGGCAAAGCCGAGTCGAGCAGACCATTCGAGTGTTTCATCTTGAAATTGTATCGCCACCATGCACAACGCCCACTGCCTGTCCGTACAACCTGATACCCCGCAGCATTAGAATGGCGGACTAATCTGAACTTCGCCCGCTTTGCCGGATATCGTACGCCCGATCCGTTCGGCGATTCAACAACCCACAGCATTCCGATGCTGGCAATAGGCTCAATCCAGATGCAGCCACCTGATCAGATCACCGATCGCATGGAATGCATGGAGGTTTGGGGCGGCAACTCCTCGATCGATCGCTCCTTTTCGGTGCCCGGTCTACGAATCTGGCTACACAGCAGCGCTCACGGCTCAGCAGATCGTGGCGGAGATGTGTACTACATTTCCTCGTGCGCGTCGGGCCGCATCTCGCGAGTGCTGCTCGCGGATGTCAGCGGTCATGGCCCAGGCGTCTCCGGAATCGCGACAGGCCTGCGCGATTTGATGAGGAAGAACATCAATGTGATCGACCAGATGCGTCTTGTGCGCGAGATGAACGAGCAGTTCTTCGCGGTTACCGACCCTACCATATTTGCAACGGCTCTGGTTTGCACTTACTTTTCGCCGACGCGCGATTTGCAGTTTTGCAATGCGGGGCACCCAGTTGCTCTGCTGTACCGTGCAAGCCGCGAAGAGTGGGAATCTGCCGAACTCGCTGCCGAGGCTGTTCGTGGAGATGGTTTGGCGGACACGCCACTAGGGGTTAGCGATAGGTCGAACTACTCACGATTCCAAATCACGCTGTCCCCCGGCGATCTTGTTCTTTGCGTGAGCGACGCATTCACCGAAGCCATTGCTCGAACTGGTCAAGCACTCGGTTTCAACGGACTACTGGACGTCGTGGCAGAAATCGACGCGTCTCAGCCCGGTCAGGTTCTCCCAACGTTGTTAGCTCGAGTTGCCGCGCTCGACCAGGGCAATCTGCAACAAGATGATGCGACGGCGTTACTTTTCCAAGCCGATGGTTCCTCCCCAACGCTACTGGCCAATCTGCTGGCCCCTTTTCGGTTACTGAAGGGAGCTCGAGATCGTACGGCGCTGAGGTAAGTTCTGACCAGCCAAAAGACCACCCGCAGTTGCGATGAAACCTTCCCGTACAAAACCCACTTCGTGAAAGCCGCGCGCGAGTGCATCTCTGGAAGTCACTGAGAGCAAGGGACTTACGGACTCCGAGTCCGCGCCTTCCGTCGCAGGTCCCTAGCGGTACAAAAAGGTTGCCAATTCTTCACTTTAGCCTTTGATTCACGGATTCTATCGTCATGGGACGACTCTTCCAGCCACTACTGTTTCCACGCGCGCGATCGACGGCTGATGATGTCCATAAACAGGTCGAGTTCTTGAAGGCGGAGAATGAATTGCTGAGGAAGCGGGTGGTCGCCCGGTGCGCATTGCCCGTGTTGTCGACCGCCGCACTGGCCGAGAATGCGCCATCGGCGTCCTTAAACGGGCCGGCAAGCTGACTGGCGACTCGCTGCGAATCAATTGACCGGAACACTCCGAGGTAGCCGTCAAGACGCAAGGAGTTTTTTCCCAGTTGTTTCCAAGTGAGAAAAAACCTGTTTCCTTAACTTGAGGAGGAGCAACGACTTGGGTTTTTACCCAATGCTCGTGAGTAGAAACACGATCCGTTGGGACTTTACTCGCCTCGTGGGACGAGCGAGCGATTCCGCAAGCCTTTGCCTCTCAAGGAGTTACGCGATTGAGAGACAATCGAGCCTGTAGAGTTTTGCCCCAGGGTTTACCGCACTTGGGGCAAAACCCTCCCACCGTGGAATGAGGAAAAGGGGGAACGCCACACTGGCCACTACACTACCACACTACCACCGAGTTTTCAAAGAACGGATGCGCCAAGAATGCGCAATTTAGAGTGATTCCATTGGAGCAAGCGGGTGGCCTACTTTCAACAATAAACTTGCAACTTTGCTCTGCACTGGCAGAGCCAGTGGCACACTAGAGCAAGCGTCGTCAGTGCCACCCTGCCGTATCGGTCGTTCCAGGTGCGAATGAAGCATCCTGATTATTAAGCAATTAGCTCGTAACCCAATTGAAAAAGTAGCTGCACGCCTCATCTTCCAAGTCAAATACTTTAAGGCTGCTTTTTTTCGCCACGTTCGCTGTAGTAAATTTGCCACTTTCCATCAGTACGTTCTTCGATACAGCAAGCCTCATTTGGCAATCCGCCCGTTAGGCAATACTTCTCTTTTTCACCCTTGTGACTGGCCAACTTCTTTTCGAGTTCAATGATGTTCATTCTTAATTGACCTTTCGAATGAAACCACCATCTATAAATTCTTGAATTGACTCGCCCAACTCGTATTGAGTGCCTCCTTCTGGCCGACCGAACCATGGGGCAGCTTTGCCCCCTTGAGCATCAAGCGGTTTGAGTACTTCGTAAACGTTGTACGGTTCATCTACTGTTCCAGGCGCTAAAGAACGATTCGGAACCGGAACACCTTCAGGTGATGTAAACCGCCCTTTTGGAGAACCGTCGCGATCAATTTTTGTACCGGGTGGAAGAGTTACGTTCTCAGGCACACCGTCAAATCCTCGGTTGGGTGGCGAGTTGATCTCTTGGTGAATCGATCGAGTTTGTCCTCCACCACAATCGACTGAGACGAGATGCCGCCGACCTGCGCCCCCAACAAGCCGCCTACGTTGACATTGGTAAGCGTACTGGTCTGAGTGCGATCTTCCTTCGAGTACTTACCCAAGTTTGCAATCGAGTAATCCCAAGTAACCACCTCCACCGTATCGGTGAAATTGTCATTTGCCGACGGGTCGTCCGTCTCCACCACGTTGCTCAACTCGTCCACCGTGCCGCCCGTGGTTTGCGTATAGGCGAGTGAGGCAAAGCATGAGCGACGATAGGCGATGACCAGCGATTCCCTCAAATGCACCTGTGTAATCGATATCCGCCTGTTTTGCCGCAGGCTTTGCCATCAAGAAGCCGTGCTACGCGACCCGCTTGCACGGCTGCGAAAGTCGCGCTGCCCGAGGGGTTTGGCGAACAGCAACCTATTTGTACGTCCACTTGCTGACCCAGGGGTCTTCAAGCATCGACTGCCTAGCACGAAGCTTCGCTTTGAGATCGTTAAGCCTTTCTTCGAAGCCAGCATCGCCTACAAGATTACGCTTTTCGTCGGGATCATTGGCGATGTCGTACAGCTCAAATTGAGGGCGTTTGATGTATTGCCTGACGGTCCGGAAGCCGTACGGTGCATCAACGCCTTGCGAGAACTGCGCCTGCCAGCTCGAGGCGGCCCACAGGTCGGAAGCGAACGGGTAGTCGATTTTGTGAGCGATATTCCAGATCAGCTTGTAGCGCCTGTCGCGCACTACCCGCATGGGGTAGTACATCTGCACCTCGTGGAAGGTGTGCGATGCGAAGATGCTCTCGCGGTGGTTTGCCGATGGATCGCCGACCGTATGCATCCACGACTTGCCTTGGTAGCTCTCGAAGCGATGGTCGCCATTTCGATTCTCGTGAGCAGCCGGATAGCCGGCCCAGAGGGCGTCAGCGTTGCGCCATTTCCGGGGTGCGTTCGATTCAAAGTCTAGTCCGCCAGCGAAATCAAGCAGCGACGGAGTGATGTCGACGTGACTTAGCAGCGCGTCGGAGACAATTCCCCGAAGCTCTGCATAAGGAGAACGCACGACAAATGGCACACGCAACCCGGCATCGTAGACGGTCGTCTTGGCGCCCGGAAACGCCATGCCGTGGTCTGAGGTAAAGACAATCAGCGTTTTGTCGTACTGTCCTGTCTCCTTCAGGATCTCGACCAGACGGCCCAGGCCTTGATCGATGCGGACGCAGGCTTGGTAGTAATGGGCCAACTCTTCGCGTGTCTCTGGCGTGTCGCTCAAGAACGCAGGGACTGGAACGTCAGCAGGATCGTAAACGATCTCGTTTACTCCGGCGTGCGCCTTACCGTTGGGCAGGTTACCGAAGAGGTTCGGTTTCAGTCTGCGCTGGGAAGTATCGTCGACGCGCCCGCTGCGATGCGGGTCATTCGTCGCGAAGTAGAGAAAGAATGGCCGCTCGTCAGATGTCTGCTCAAGGAAGGCCCGGCAGTTTTCCGCCATCCGCACGACGTTGCGACTCTCGCCTTTCAGGGTTGACTCGAAGTGGTAAGCCGCCTCGGGCGCCACATGAAACTTGCCGCACCGCGCGGTGCGGTACCCCTCGGCTGCAAGTACTCTTGGCAGCGTAAGGCTGGCTATGTTGTGGAAAGACGCGAAGTGATGGTTGCGGTGTTGCAAGCCATACTGACCATTTTTGTGGCTGTGCACGCCCGAGAGGATCACCGATCGACTTGGGCTGCAGCTTGCGACGGTGGCGAACGCATTGGAGTATCGCACGCCATCGGCCGCTAAAGCGTCGATAGACGGTGTTCGTGCTACAGGGTCGCCGTAGCACCCTAAGTTTGGGCTTTCATCGTCAGTGACGAATAAAAGGATGTTTCGCTCGGGGCGCTCCGCCTGCGCTATTCCGTTCGCAGTATTCGGTCCGCACTGTAACAGTAGGCTCCCGAAGGAAAGGACAATGACCGACGCGTGGCGCACAAGACTCATAGTGGTTGAATCCAGGAGAATAGGCTAAAAGCATCAACATTTCGTATCGAATACTCCGTGGAGCGCCGATAGCGTCGCCAACTTGGGCGTCACGCGATCAGTCCTGCCGCGGCCGTAAGAAGACAGACACCTCGTCGACGTACGTGACACTGAGCACCGGCGCCAGTTGGGCACCGTTTGAACTGTCATACGAGACAGCACGGCAGACCTCACCAGCTTCGCCAGATATGACGAAGGCAATGGCGTTCCCGGCCGACCAACCGGGTTGGTTGACGACCTGTTGGACGAGTATGCTGAGGTCGGGCGTGGTCGTGGTCGTGTGCTGGCCATCTTCTGACGGCACATAGGAGGGGGTCCAGGTCAGACGATCTTGATCAGGCGACACCCGGTTTGAGATATCCCGTGGGCGCGCCCGGAACGTTGCTGCGCCGGGGGCGACTTGAACCGCGATTTCGAGTTCGGGCGCGCCTCGGCCGGTTTTCAAGCCGGTGAACGAGATGTCGGCGTGATCGATGCGAGCGCCGGCGGGGATCTCCACGTCGTCAAACCGAACGCCAATAAGCTGCAACCAGTCACGGCCCCGGTCATAAGGCATCTCCAGATCGCGGCTGGCTAGATCGACCAAGCCATCTTCAGCCCTCTCTTCGGCGTCATCGCTGGTGCTCGATACCCGGATTTGGAGTGTGACCGGCATCACACCAGCCCAGGTCGTGAGCAATCGGACGCTAGAGAACTGCCAGCCGATCACGATCAACGCCAACGTAATGAAGACGAGCGCCGCGGGCGAAGCGCGACGGTGATCCGTTCCGGCATTGATCGCCGCCAGGACCCTCTCATTCAGTAGCGAGGTGCTCTGATCCCGGGCTATACGCAACAGCGTGCGGTTGGATTCGCGCCGAATCTCGTCAGCTTCGCCAGTGCCAGCGGCCGCGGCGTTCGAGACTCGCGACTCTCCAGCAACGAGAAGCGTTTCACAATAGTCGGAGGGCTTAATTCCACTCCGGATAACGGCGTCGTCGCATGACCGTTCTTGTTCCAGCTGAAGCCGACGCTTGAGCACCCATACGAATGGGTTGAACCAGAAAGCAACTGTCGCCAGCGATGCTACCTGGCGCCAAAGTATGTCGCGATGGTGTACGTGACTGAGCTCGTGGCGGAGCACGTGGCACTGCTGTTCTGGTGGCCAATCCACGAACGTCACGGGTAGAAGGACCACGGGATTCGCGATCCCGAGCACAACTGGTGACTCAACCTCCGGAAGCAAGTACGCGGGGGGGACGACAGGTGCTGCATCGCATAAAGACGTGGCTTCTTGCGCTACTCGATCTTGGTCGACGGCTTGTGCTTCTTGGGAACGAAGCAGTCGACTCTGTCGCTCCGATGAAACGATCTGGTGGATCCAGCGCGCAGCGAATGCGGCGACGCCCGCAAGCCAAACAATAACCACGATCTTCAGCGGATCCCCGACCAGATCATAGACGGCAGTAGCCTTGCGGGATGTGCCTAGGGCAATTGCGGATGCCCTTGAATCGTCTTTAAGGGTGGCGGGGTCGGTGGCGGGCACTGCACCGGGGTGGCTTGCGCTCCAAACGGTCCAGACTCGCAGTTCCGCCAAGGTCGGCGTCCAACGCGACGTGAGTGGCAGAAGCAGCACCAAGAGCGTTGCGCCGAGCAAAGCGAACTTCTTTGCCCCGGCCGGCAGCCGCGTTTCCAATGCCCACAAACACAAGAAGACCAAACCGACAACTAATACGCTCTTGATCGCATGCTCGATCAGACCGTCGCAGATAAGTGAAGCCGTCGCGTCCATCACCGCCCTTCATTGCGGGCTTCATCTAACAGCTTCTTGAGATTCTCGATCTCCAAATCCTGGAGCCGTTCGTCCTTCGCCTTCATGAGATTCATGAAGCCAAGGGCAGGGGAGCCATCAAAGAACGCATTGAGAACTTCCGCCAAGGCCGCGGTGCCCTGGTCAAATCGCGATCGGACAGGCTCGTAGACGTACTGCCTGCCGTTCCGGCTGAACTGAACCGCACCTTTCTTGGTGAGCGTCTCAAGCAATCGTCGGGTGGCGTTGTATGTTGCAGCAGGCTCGAGGCGTTCCTGGATGTCCAAAGCGGTTGCCTTGCCCAGTTCGTAGACTAGGTAAAGAACCTCGCGTTCGCGCCTTGACAGCGACTTTAAGTCGAATCGAGCCATCGTGTTTTCTTCGGTACTCCCAGATTCTCTACTATAACTATACATGACCAACCCCTTCACCAAAGCAGGCATTCGCGACCGAGGAGGGCAGGACCGCTTGTTAGACGCCATTCGCCATGATCCCCCCTGGTGGATAGCGACGGGCTAGCCATCCTAATCCTCTGGCCCGGGCAAAGCAATCCAGGTTGGCACGCATTTGTGCATTTAAGCGAGGCCGATGCTCGAGTCGCCGTTGCATTCCCGCTACCCGTCCAGAGGCAGGAGCTGATCCGCATTAGCAAGATTCAGTGACTTAATGAATTCTTAGTAGTATATGAAATTTGCAACGATTCGGCCCCGTGCCTGGGCTGGGTGATTGGAAGGAATCGCACCCTGGCGACCTACTCGGCGAGGCAGCGCTGCCAATCTGCCCTGGCTGAAATGCACTTTTTTGTTTCATTACGGGTTGACAGCGGCTCTTCCAGCCTGGATGATCGGCCGTAGAATCGGTTGGTTAACGACTCTTCATGCTGTCCGCTCTCAAGGCGTTGAGGTCTGCTGTGGACGACGCGCCTGAAGCACACACATGGCTTAAGTGTGGAAATGGCTGTGCAACAAACCAGATCGCATGGCATGCACCCACAGCACACTCGATCCTCGCAACACAAGAGTACGCTCAAGATGCACCGCTCCGGCAATGTTGTACTTACGTCCGTTGTCGCTCTCGCGATCGCGTGCGCGACCGACTCAGCTCCCGGCGCTGAGTTTAGGTGGGGTACTACGACCGGCGACTGGCTAACGTTTGGAAACTGGACACCTCCGGCGGGAGCTGGAGTGCCTGGTCTCTTCAGCGCCTTTGATGAGGCCAGAATCTGGAACAATGGGACCGCTGAGTTCAACGGCGTTGGTCAGCCAGACGACACCGTTTCGATTTGGCTAGTGCATATGGGAACCGACTCAGCTCAGCCCCCGGGCACGGGGGATGGGTTCCTGAACGTCTTTGGCGGGACATTGCAGGTGAAGCAGCCCGAGCGCGACGCCATCAAGATTGGCACGGGAATCGGCAAGACCGGTGGCGTGGTCCAAACCGGTGGGACTGTTGAGGCGACCGCGGGCGGTTTCCGGATCGGTGGCGGCCGAGGCGATGGCAGCGGAAGTTTCAACACGATGGGGGAGTTCGGTTCCTACACGATCAGTGGCGGCGAGATGATCGCCGGTTCGCAGACAAACCCTGCAACACTCATCGACGGTTCAGACGAGGCAAGGGCGGTTCGGATCGTTGTCGGCGAAAACGACGGCAACGGCGAGTTGAACATCATCGGTTCGCAAGCGACTCGCATCGAAACGCCCGATCGATTCGAAGTGGAGGCCAACGGACGACTCAACCTGACGCTTGATTCCGGAGGCATAACGCCAATCACTGCGGGAAGGTCGGGGAGTGATAGCGAACCCAAGTTCGATGGCTCCGACGCTGATGTGGGTGAGTCAGGAAGCGATCCTGGCGCCATGCTGAACATCGATTTCTCGGCACTGTCGACAACGATTGGTAACCTGTTGCTAATCGAGAACCGCACTGAAGATGACCTTGTCGACCGCTTCGCCAATGCGGCTGACGGGGACACGTTGCACACGTTCGGTGATGGTACTTCGTACAAACTTGACTATTCATACGGTGCCGGTGGTGACGGTCTTCTCAATGATCTAGCTCTCGTCGCAGTCGCTCCACTGCTGGTGGGTGACTACAACGGCAATGGCGTTGTGGACCTCGCCGACTACACCGTCTGGAGAGACAGCATCGGATCGGTCGACACGCTCCAGAACGACGCCATCGGTGGAACAATCGGTGCAGCCCACTACACGCAGTGGAAGAACAACTTCGGTAGCCTTGCCGTGCTGAATGCCATCGCAATTCCCGAGCCCGTTTCGGGCGCCGCGTTAGCCCTAGCTGTGGCGTACGCCAGCTGCGTATTCCGTCAACAACCAGGCAGATAACGGTAGCCGCGACATGTCGCAAACTGGTCAACGCTCAGTCCGCATCATCACAAGGAAACAAATGCCCTGCTTACGCACGAACAGGCGCAGTGGCTTCACCCTGGTGGAGTTGCTCGTCGTTATAGCCATTATCGGCGTCTTGGTGGCGCTCCTCCTGCCGGCAGTGCAGTCAGCCCGCGAGGCGGCTCGCCGATCGCAATGCCAGAACTCGATTCGGCAGATCGCCCTGGCGACGCTGCAATACACGGACACCAATGGCTCGCTTCCGCCTGGCCGGCTTGGCTGCGACTTTGCTAACCAGCCCGGAGCCGGTGGAAAGTCCTTCTGCAATAGCGACGAGTTCCAGTCGGCCGCGAGCGGCTTTGCTTTGATTTTGCCGTACTTGGAAGAGCAGCCGCTCTACGACGCGCTCGACATCGATGGTGTGGGGATCTGGCTCCACCACGGCAACTGGGACGACGGATGGTTTACCACAAACCCTGCGGCCAAGAACGGCGTTGAGCAGGTGTTGCCGTCATTCCGATGCGCAAGCGACCAATCAGAGGAAGTCCTCGTCGAACTACAGGACCGTCCCGAGCTGAGTCCGGCCGTCTCAAGCTATGCCATGAGCATGGGAACCCAAGGCGTCAACAATGGTGCCGGATCGACTACTAAGTTTGGCAACGACGGTCTCTTCATGTACGCCAGGAAGTTCAAGTTACGGCAGGTCACCGATGGCCTGAGCAAGACAATGATGATCGGCGAGGTCGCGGACGGCCATCTCTACAACGGCAACTACACGAAGTACATGAACGTCTGGAGCCGCGCTTCACGTTACGTCTCGTGTCTGCGCAGCACCGAGAATCCTCTGAATAGCCTCTTGCTTGTGACAACGGGGCAGCTTGAGCCCAACCCCTTGAACGACCAAGCCTCGGCCGGAGCGTTTGGCAGTTACCACCCCTCCGGGGCACACTTTGCATTCGTGGACGGCCACGTTGAGTTCCTGATCGAGTCGATCGAATTTGACAACTACCAAGCGATGTCGACCAGAGAAGGAGGCGAAATTGTCACCGCTGAATGATCGCAAGTCGGAAGAGCCATCGCGTCAGCCGTTGGGCGTCTCGGCAACGCTCTGCGTATTCGCCGCTTCAGCAATTGCGCTGGGCGGGTGCTCGGACGGCCGGCCGGCGCGGGTTCCCGTGTCGGGGACGATCAAGATCGACGGCAAACCGCTCCCATACGGGATCGTTCGATTCGTGCCGTCCGAGGGCCGTGCGGCCATCGGGCCGATCGACCGAGAAGGGCGATTTACCCTGACCTGCTATGAGCCGGCGGATGGCGTCGCTCCAGGTAACTACAAGATCGCTATCAAAGCCACCGAGCCCGTCGGCAACAGAGTGAAGTGGCACGCCCCGAAGAAGTACGCCAGCCACAAGACATCGGGGCTGTCACGACAGATCGAATCATCGACGGACAGTTTGGAGATCGAGATCAGCTGGGACGGTGGGAAGCCTTTTACGGAGTCGTAGGTGTTTGTGTTGTCGCCGGCCGTGTATGCGGTCTGGGTTGTATCAGTCCGCTTTCGTGGGTGTGATTCTTACTCTTGGGTATCTTTGCTAATGGGAGATTCGTCTATGTTACGGCTATCTGTGTATCCCCTCGTTTGTTTGTGCGCGGCAGTGGTGCTAGGCGCTGCCGCAACGCCGACCGATGCACAAGTGATCGCGTCAGAAGGGTTCGCCTACGCGGACACTACCAGCGATGGCGCCAATGACCTGACAACTGTCGGCAACGGTGGCGTCGGTTGGACCAACAACTGGTTCAATGACGGCAACGGAATCAACTTCCAGGTCAACGTCGACGAGCAGGCACACGCCCCGGTTACAGATACAACTCAACGCAATGTCCGTCAGCTCAACTCCCCGCTCGGCAACGCGACCGAGACGATCTACATTCGCGTCGACTTGCTTAATCAAGACCCGGACGACTCAGACCGACGCGACGTGGCTGGGATCGCATTGCAGAGCTTTGTGGATTCGAGCCTAGTTGTGCCTTCAGCGGGCTTCGAGGAAGTCTTCTTCGGAACTCGTGACAGCTTTGCTCGACTCGCCGCCGGCGGAAACAACGACGACGCGGCCCCCGGCACTACGGGCGGTGACGACACATTGCTACTGAAGATCGACTTCGACGCCACGCCTGGAGCGATCGACACCCTCACCGGATGGACGTTCGACAGTCCAAATAGCTTCAACCCTTTGACCAGCTCGATGATGACCGGCGCGAAAGACTTCACGTTCAACGGCATCCGCATCGTGAAGAACAACGCCGATCACTTCGTCAACATCGACAACCTCATCGTCGGCCGCAGCTTGGCGGATGTGGGCATCACGGTTGTGCCCGAGCCTGCGTCGCTGGTACTGATCACTATGGCTGTGCTGATCGGCTGCACGCGACGCCGCTGAGCGGTGATCGGAAGTGGCATACAAGCCGTCGCGCCGGTTGGGTCGTTTCCGCGCCCCACCCGGCATTTCTCTTGCCATTCTCGTAACCGCTCACGCCTGACAACGATCCCTAGCACTGTGTCCTTCCCGACGACACCCACCCCCCGATTCGACTTGTGGTTTGCCTGCCTCAGCCCGACACACCTCTCAAGACAATTGGCATTGTTAGCTTTATCTAGTCCAAAAGCGCCACGCAACAGCTAGCTTGCGGGTGGGGATGTTTTCGGCGTCCATAGAATGCGTTCGGTAGCCCCAACCGATGGGTGCCCAAGCCCCGCGCCTCGATCTTTCGGCTACCGTCAACGAACGACCAGTCGAGTGGTGTCGCTAAATCCAGCTGCAAGTTGTCTAGTCAAGGTGGGGTTAGATCAAGAGATTCCTCGATTTCGGCAACAATCCGTGACATGTCTTGGAGCAGCCTCCTTAGAATGCGTCGTGTCGAATCGCTACTTAGATGTGATTCTCCTCGATCAAGAGGAATTAGAGCGTCCTGAAGCAATTCGCAATGGCTTTTGAGTTCACAAAGTAGATCGTTAGTGGGATGTGCATCTACTTGGGTGTGAGATGGTTCACAACGCATAACATCCACCGTGTCGCTTGACTTCCGCTGGCTGCCTTTTCCCTTCCGGGCGATTTCAATTAGTCCAGCCGCTGTTAGCTCTTCTCCAAGGGCGTTCTTTGCGGCAACGAACTTCTTGAACTCAGAATCGGAAATTGAAGCGATGAGCTGCCAGCGCTTCGATTGGTTGCGAGAAACTCCGAGTGTTTCAAGCGAAAGCCTACCTTGTCGCTGATTGGACTTGCGATCGCCGCCACGAAGCTTCATGCCTGCAAGGAGATTCCCCGCTTTCCTTTCGGCTTGCAGCTTGATCTCTGCGGCTCGATTCTGCAGATGCAACCCTAACTTGGCCGCCCGAATGTATGTCCTGGCTGCTTCAGCGGTATCTCTTACATTCTTGATTTCTTCGACCGACTTCGCCTCTTCGAGAATGCGGCTGGCGCGGTCAAGAACCGCCAGTGGTTGCGGGCTTTCCAAGGCATTGGCTCTCTAGGACTCGAACTCCTGTGATGCAAGACTACAAATATCTATTTGCTGCTAAAGTCCTTTTGTGGACATTTCTCTTACCCAAATATCTAAGCAGCACCGGCGTAGGAGATGTAGCCTCGGCGGCAGTGAGAATAGTTGCGTGAGAAAGCGAGCATTACGTCCGAATCACGTCTGGAGCTATGACTTCGTCGAGGATCGTACCGAGAAGAACCGCAAGTTACGGATGCTGGTGGTGATCGATGAATTCACACGGGAAAGCTTGGCGATCGAAGTCGCCTGGTCGTTCAAGGCGGCTCAGGTGATTGAGGTGCTGGGCTATCTGTTCGCCGTGCGCGGTGTCCCCGAACACAGCCTCGCCGACTTCCGAGGTGAACAAGGCGCCGGCGCCGCGGTTCTCGCCCGTTTGCTTCGCGCTGGCGTCGCCCGAAGAGGTTTGCCCAGAAGAACCTTGCGAGCCGCCCACACCGTCCGACTGCATGTCGCCCGTGGCCGTCAAGGCGCAAGGAATTTTTTCCCAGTTGTTTCCAAGTGAGAAAAAACCCATCTTCCTAACTCTTGGAGGAGCAACGACTTGGGTTTTTACCCAATGCTCGTGAGTAGAGACACGATTCGTTGGGACTTTACTCGACTCTGTTGAAGAGAGAGCGATTCCGTAAGCCGTTGCCTCCTAAGGAGTTACGGAATCATGGGAGCCCGGAACCCGTGGAGTTTTTTCCAGGGTCTCCCGCAACTTGGAAAAAACCCTCCCGCCGCGGAGCAGGAGAAGGGGGTGTGGGGGAAACCCACTAGCCGCCAACAGCCCGCGCAGCCAAACCCCCACTAGCCACCTGCCACCAGCACTAGCCACTACACTACCACCACATTGCCAAAGAGCGTGTGCGTTTAGAGACGCACTTTAGAGTGATTGCATTAGACCATATAAGTGGCCAATTTCAAGCGCAAACTTGCAAACTGTGCTCCGCACTGGCGAAGCCAGTGGCACACGAGCGAGAGGCTTACCAGTGCCTCCCTGCCGGGCTACTCAAGCACTCCTACCGCGCTGCTTGAGTGGCTCTCATGTTGGTCAGGTTTTCAACGAACTGCGCCAGCGGTGTGCGCTGGGTTGCCGATTTGGCAAGTTCGACGTTGGATTTCGGCGAATCTGGGGGTCGCGTAGCTCTGACCTTTTGCTGGTTTGTCCATGTATTGCTGCTTCAGTGATCAGTAATTCGTGTCGATTTGTAGTTGGCAATCTATTTGTACAGGACGGTACGGCCCTATCGACAGAGAGCGAGTTCGGTTTTTAGAGGTGGCGAGGTTGTGAGGTCAGCCGCAATGATCGCAAGATTAGTTTGCTGCGATGATCACTGGAGTAGTCTTTTCCATGAACTCGGCTCCACGCTCGTTAATCCGCTCCATTAGGTCACGAATCGCATCTTTCGTCTTAATCGATGAGTTTCTGAGGAGGAGCACCAACTGCTTGCGAGTCGAATCAGAATTGAGAACACGCATAAAAACAATCGATGCCCATCTTGGTGACCGTGAGCACAAGTCTGGTGCAGCCTTGAGCAATTCTTGGCAATAAGTCTCATCGTCGTACATTTCGATCGTATGGATAATCGAGAACATCAACTCATCGAATTCACAGTCGTCATCGAAGAACTCAGCCAAAGCAACAACAGACGCCGGATCGTTTAAGCCGGCGATATTTGCCAACACACCCTCGAATTGCTCGACAAATTTGTCGTTTCGATTGGCTTCAATCTGACGCAATCGTTCGATTTCGTTCGCAAGTGTCATCTCACACCTTAGTCGAATAACCCTGGATTGGCGTCGCGATTCTGTTTAATCAAGTCTTGCAACGCTCGCCGGATATCAGAGCCGTACAGTCCTTCCTCTTCATAAATACGTTTCGTGTCACGAACACCACGGCCAAGAGCATCACGAGGTGATAGAGCCTCATCCGCTTTCGTCCCGTAAGTGAACGTTTGCCGGTGTCGTCCACCAGAACCTGGATGCGGATGCTCCATATTTATCGCGATGCCATCCCCCTTGCTCACGCCGTGCTGCTTCATGTGATTTGCAGACGGAATATGATGAGGCGTGATGTTGTCGCCTTTAGTGCCTGCGGCGATAAGATCGTCGTAGGTGCCAACAGCACCTTCGCCGGGCAAGAGCTTTTGTGGGGCAACAAAAAATCCCGCCGCCCGTCAGAGCCAAGCACCTCGCAACCTCACTGCCTCCAGCCGCTTACGTTCGCGGCGCCCGATGCGATCCCGTTTCAAACTCCCGATGCGTGTTTGTGGTTGAAGTCGCCCCGTTGGCGACCCCCGACACGCAATTCTATCAAGATTTCTTGTGCTTGGCAGGATGCGTGGCGTCGTGAATCTCTTTCAGCTTGCGGATGCTGACCTGGGCGTAGATGGCGGTCGTCTCCAGCTTGACGTGGCCGAGCATCGCCTGGATGTAGCGGATGTCGGCGCCGTTCTCCAGCATCAGGGTGGCCATCCGGTGCAATCGCTCGCAGCCGCTCGGTCGGCGACAGATTCTCACGCCGCTTGGCGTACTCCGGCTTCAAGCCACGCGGGATGTCGTTCGGCTGTTCGCGCGGATCGTGGACGCTCGGGTTCGCCTGCTGCCACTTGCGGAAACGCTGGTTGCGTTTGCGATTGGTCGCCGCCTTGACGGCGGTCACCGGAGCGTGATTCTCTTCGTGCCACTCGCAGAGCCGATGAGGCAGGTACGTGTGGATCAACGCCTCGTTGACTCGCGGCCACTGCTCGACCAGCATCGTTTCGGCCACGCTCAGCAGTTCGTAGTAGAGTTCGCTCTTGCCCGCGTTGGAGCGGTCCCGTTTCTTTCGGGTGCGGGCAGTCTTGCCCATCAGTTTCAGAGCCTTGCGAACAGCTTTGGGCAGCAGCTTCCGCAGGCGGATGGCGTCTTCGTGTTCGTGGTCTTCCACAGTCAGCAACCTCGGCAACGAGAATGGTCCTACGTCGGACCGCCGAGGGACTCACCAAGCAACCGTCGTGGTTGCGTGGCGGCGGGACGCCCAGAGTGGGCTGCCTCTCAAGGTGCTTTTTACAGACCAGCCCATCCTACGCGGCTGGCCAACGGCTTAGGGCGCCGGTTGCCCGTCTGACATATTGGCAAGTCGTGTGCCACTTCTGCCCTACATCCCTGTAGCGTGACATCCGCCGGGATTGCTCACTTTTTTCGCCGGATTGTTTGGCTCTTGGTGGTGTTTTGGCGCCAGCCGTGTGGCGAAAAGTGAACGGGGGGGGTCAAGGTGGTCAATCGGGGTCAGATTCCATCCTTTTATGACAAGTGTCATGCAATTCTCAAAAATACGTTGGTGAGTGACCCCCGCTCACCCCCTTGACCCCCACCCGGCCCCCGGCTCGGCGAGGTGACGCCCGACTGCCCGCTCCCGCCCTCGCGAGTTAGGCGTGGGTTGTGCCTCGGATAATCACCCGCCCCCCCAACCTCGCTACCTCTTCCTGACCGAAGTGGGCCAACCGATCAAGCCGGACCAACTGACGCTGCTGGTTCGCCGCTATGTTGACTCGGCTGAGGTCGGCAAGCGTGGCGCCTGCCACCTCTTCCGCCACACGATGGCGACGCTGATGCTGGAGAACGGCGCCGACATCCGATACATCCAGGCGATGCTCGGTCACGTGAAACTTGAAACCACCGCCATCTACGCCCAAGTCTCGATACGCAAGCTGAAAGAAATCCACTCGGCGACGCATCCTGCCAAGCACAAAAAATCTTGATAGAATTGTGTGTCGGGGATCGCCAACGGGGCGGCCTCAACCACAAACACGCATCGGGAGTTTGAACCGGGATCGCATCGGGCGCCGCGAACGTAAGCGGCTGGAGGCAGTGAGGTTGCGGGGTGCTTGGCTCTGACGGGCGGCGGGATTTTTTGTTGCCCCAGCGTCTGGCCAGAAGGTCTATCGAGTCTACGGCGGCGATTCAAAGCCGGGCGGTGCGTCGTGGACGCCTACGAATCCCGCTGACGTGCCAAACTTCCGAGACGCGGCTGGTTTGCCGAACGGCAACACTGGGCGGTTCGTCATCGAAGGCACGCTTCAAGACCCGAGCAAGGTCATCAAGACCCGACCCGCCCTACCGTTGGACGGGAATCGTGGTGGGTTGCCCGAGTACATCATCCCCGATGGACTCAAGAACGGCGGCATCAAGATCGACAAGGTTGGTGGAGTAAACCCAGAGTTTTGACCAAGTATTTCCTATCGTCGCTTGAGAGCGTGCAATTTGAAGAGGTGAGGGAGTGTTCGTTCGTGAAGCGGATGACGTTCGACACTGGCAAAGAGTGCGTCCTGGTGTCGCTGACTCCGCCTGTCGCTGGGCAGCCGTGGGGACTCGTTGACGACCTTGAGTTTTTCGTTCTGGCGAACCGCCATGAGGGAGAGCACCTGTTCCCGATCAGCGAGTTCCCTTGCTTCGTGCATATTGCTCGTTTGCTTGATGAAAACGTGAAGCACGGCGACACGGTATCGGCCAATGACCTGCAAACCGTGGCGTGGGGTGAACTGTATCGCACACGCGAAGACGCCGAGAATCACGCCTTTGACAGCAAATGAATCGGGACACTGCCATGCAAGAACGGGACGCCACAGGAATCCAGTTCATCGGTCAACAAGACGGCGCCATTGAGCGTGAGTTTACTGCCAAGGTGTCGGAGTTCCTCCAGGAGTCTGCTTCTCCGATGCTGTCTGCTTACCTGTGCCGGGTGCATTACGGCGATCCCAAGTGCATCAGCGTCGCGGTCTGCATCGCATCATCCAACAGTCCCTCCCAAGAACTTCTGGACGGGATAGCGGCGATCTTTCACAGCATGTTCGGCGCCCATGAGCATCTTGATATGCTGTTCCTCAACGGGGAACAACAGTCTCGACTCCGACCCGTGTGCAAGCCCTTCTGTACGGTGTGTTAGATGTCCACCCCATCAGAAACACAACCCGCTCTCTGACGATAGGGCCGTACCCGTTCCCCTCCAATCGGCCTGTTCATCACCGCGTGGATAAACCCGACCCCGCACCTCACCACCTCAACCAGTTCTTTCAGGTAGTGAGTTTGTTACGCTTTCGGGCTTGCGCTTCGCCGAGGGTGAAATAGAGTTGAGTAAACGGCAACTTTGTTTCACTAAGTGCAGGAAGTGACACCATGCGAGCGATTGCACCGGATGAGGTGAAAGAACTGATCCACGCCTGCCGACCAACGGCCTTGCGTGACAAGGGACTCATCGACCTGATGTATCACACGGGGCTCAGAGTCAGTGAAGCGTTGGACCTGCGGTGGAGCGACATTGACGGCAACCGCGTGACGGTTCGTTGCGGCAAGGGCGGCAAGCGGCGTGTATCGGCCCTGACGACCACCTACGGTTGGTTTGAACTCTGGCTGGCTCAGAGCGGCGCCTGTGGCGAAGATTACCTGTTCACCACCCGCACCGGCAAACCCCTCGCCACGTCGCACGTGCGGCGTCTGTTATCGAAGCTGGGCGCCAAGACGGGCATCGACACGCACCCGCACGGCCTGCGGCACGGCCACGCCGTGGCGTTGTATGAGGCAGGCTTGGACCTCGCAGGCATCAGCCGTCAGTTGGGCCATGCGAAGATTTCGACGACGGCAATCTACTTGCAGGGACTCGGCGTAGACCTGGAGAAAGTCGCCGCCCTGGCGTTCTGAGAATGGCTGCCCAGGCTACTCTGCGTAGACCAACTCGCAGTAGGGGCGGCCATACGGAATATCCTCGCCGTTGGCGGAAAAATACGCCACGATGGTGCCCACAACAATCTCATCGCCTGGCTGTAGCTTCGGTCGTGTAGAAAGAAAGCCAGGTCCGGTCAGGCGAATCTCGCATCTTCCGAGAGAATCGTGAGCCTGGGCGAACGTCGTGCCTTGCGGCACAAACGAGTCCCAAGCAGCGTCAATCCACGCATCAAAGATACACTGGGTCGATGTAGACGCACCAGTCGTCGGTGGTTGCGGATTGGTCGCAGGCGGGGATTGGTTACACTTCAGCGGACTCCACGTCCTCGAGCGCAGGGTTGCGGATTGGTCGCAGGCGGGGATTGGTTACACTCACCCTGGTCAGTTCATCGGCGATGACCTGGTTGCGGATTGGTCGCAGGCGGGGATTGGTTACACTTCAACGAGCATGGTCAGCCGACTAAGGCCGTTGCGGATTGGTCGCAGGCGGGGATTGGTTACACTTGGCGACGATCACTTTGGCAAGTGGCTTCTGTTGCGGATTGGTCGCAGGCGGGGATTGGTTACACTGTCAACGAAGAGGCCCTTCGAACCTTGATAGTTGCGGATTGGTCGCAGGCGGGGATTGGTTACACTGGTTGCCAAGTCGGTTGCAGTAGCCAAATCGTTGCGGATTGGTCGCAGGCGGGGATTGGTTACACTCAACCAACGCGTCGGTGGTCAGAGGCGTCGGTTGCGGATTGGTCGCAGGCGGGGATTGGTTACACTAGAAAAAACCAAGCTCCGCTCGCAGTCAGTGTTGCGGATTGGTCGCAGGCGGGGATTGGTTACACTTTCGGATGAGTTCTTTGCCAGCATGGCCAAGTTGCGGATTGGTCGCAGGCGGGGATTGGTTACACTCGATGTTGGAACGCTGCCCATCTCCGCTTTGTTGCGGATTGGTCGCAGGCGGGGATTGGTTACACTCAGCTACGTCGCCGCGTCGCGTAGTTCTTAGTTGCGGATTGGTCGCAGGCGGGGATTGGTTACACTAAGCCCCACCATTCACCAGAATCGTTTTTAGTTGCGGATTGGTCGCAGGCGGGGATTGGTTACACTAATGCCGCTTCTGTTCTACCTGTTGTGCTAGTTGCGGATTGGTCGCAGGCGGGGATTGGTTACACTTTAAGGGGTTGCGAGCCAAGTATAATAGAGTTGCGGATTGGTCGCAGGCGGGGATTGGTTACACTCTCCAGCAGTGTCACGGATACAAGCCGCCGGTTGCGGATTGGTCGCAGGCGGGGATTGGTTACACTCACAAACGTGTCAGACCCCCAGTTGCCGCCGTTGCGGATTGGTCGCAGGCGGGGATTGGTTACACTCCCAATGGGCCAGGCGTGTCGCCGCATCTTGTTGCGGATTGGTCGCAGGCGGGGATTGGTTACACTGCGATCGAAGAACACACGCGCCTCGATCGCGTTGCGGATTGGTCGCAGGCGGGGATTGGTTACACTATCAGCGTGTCCCAGCCTTCGCCCTCTAGCGTTGCGGATTGGTCGCAGGCGGGGATTGGTTACACTATTATGTAGCCCGGAAAGTCCGCCGTGGCAGTTGCGGATTGGTCGCAGGCGGGGATTGGTTACACTGTTGGATCGTTCAAGGCGACGTTGATCTCCGTTGCGGATTGGTCGCAGGCGGGGATTGGTTACACTAGTGGAACCAAACTGCTGTACTGTGCCAAGGTTGCGGATTGGTCGCAGGCGGGGATTGGTTACACTTTGCATCTTCGAAGGTAGCCGGGCGTGCTAGTTGCGGATTGGTCGCAGGCGGGGATTGGTTACACTCGCTGTCCTGGGCAACAAGCGGGCTGTCAAGTTGCGGATTGGTCGCAGGCGGGGATTGGTTACACTCGAGCGGCGAGAGAAACAACTTCGTAACGTGTTGCGGATTGGTCGCAGGCGGGGATTGGTTACACTCGAACAGTCCAAATTCACACTGCTGTCGCTGTTGCGGATTGGTCGCAGGCGGGGATTGGTTACACTGTGCGTTACGGCTTGGCTCGAGAAGTGTTAGTTGCGGATTGGTCGCAGGCGGGGATTGGTTACACTAACCGTGCCGATCGGCCGGTTCAGCGGCCAGTTGCGGATTGGTCGCAGGCGGGGATTGGTTACACTCACCGAGCCACTTTTCCCACATCTCTTGCCGTTGCGGATTGGTCGCAGGCGGGGATTGGTTACACTTGTCGAGCGTGTCGCACTGTGCGTCTGTCAGTTGCGGATTGGTCGCAGGCGGGGATTGGTTACACTATCGACGATTGCGAAGCTCTTTCGCGGTTGGTTGCGGATTGGTCGCAGGCGGGGATTGGTTACACTTTGGTACTTGGTCCAAAAACGTTCAATGTTGTTGCGGATTGGTCGCAGGCGGGGATTGGTTACACTAGCCGTCGCCAGGGACTTGCTTCGCGAAGCGTTGCGGATTGGTCGCAGGCGGGGATTGGTTACACTATATCGCGGCAGGTTTAGTCGAGCAGCTTAGTTGCGGATTGGTCGCAGGCGGGGATTGGTTACACTTGCCTTGCTGCTAAACCGCTGTTGACGCATGAGTTGCGCCGCTTGCGTCGCTAGAAAAGCTCCAACTGGCATGGGGCTTCCTCGGGTGGTTTACGCGCTTTTCCCCAAAATGTTCGCATCCGCTCAAACTGCTTGTCGGTAATGGCGAGCACGCGCACCTCGCCATCGGGCGGTAGGTTTCTCTCCACGCGGGCCGTGTGTACTTCGGCGTTTTCCTTGCTCGGGCAATGCCGAGCATACACCGAGTACTGCATCTGTGTGAATCCATCGGAGATGAGCATTTTTCGGAACGAGGTGTAGTCCCTACGAGCCTGCTTGGTGTCGGTTGGCAGATCGAACATCACAAGCACCCACATGGCACGGTAACCGTTGATGAACATGCAGACTAAGGGCCAGAGACTGGAGGCTCGGGGCTACGGATTGGTATATCCAGTTTCTTTTGTTCGCTGGCATAGCAGCGGACTAGCGAGGTGGCGAGGCGGTGGAGCATGACCATGAACGGGCCGGTCTGTTCGGACAATGTCATCGGCATGGTTAATAGCTCCAACAGTTCCGCCTTGGCTGGCTGGTTCAGCGCGGTGTATCCCTGGCAATGCATATCGCGCACCCGCTCGTCGACCAGCGGACGAAACGGTTCGATGAGGTCGTCGGCCAGGCAGAAAGCGTTGCCGCGATTGGCGTGCTGAATGCCCAAGCTCGGATGGAGTCCAGCAGCCACGATTGCCCGTGCCAGCGCGGCGCGAACAATGGCGTACCCGTAGTTCAGGAAACCATTCAGGCCGCTACCTGCTGGGTCGCGACGAAACGGCTCGCTATCAAGCGTGTCGGTATCACTGGTATCGAGCCAACTACGCCAATAGACCTTGGCTGCCTGCGCCTCGATGTTCGTGGGATCGCCGGATCGCACCTGGTGAGCTAATGCGAGCAGTTTCTTATGGGCGGCAAGTGTTGGTTCGATGTTGGCCGCTTGGCCGCGAATCTTAGCCACCACCAATTGCTGCCATAGTCGTTTTTTGAGAGGGCGACTGGCGGCGATCTGGTCGTTCATGCGCCACACCACCTGTGAGTGATCGGCGAGTGGCAGGATCATTGCAGAGGGAAGATGATCACGGCCACAGAGCACCACCGCCGCCCCGCTTTCCGCAAGTTTGGCGAGCGCGTGGTGCGAGTAGGTAGTCTGCGGATGATCGACCACCACCAAGCCGACGTCTTCGCAAGGCGCCTGGCCGACGATCTGACCCTCGCGCTTGAGCAGCAGTTGTTCGTTGCGAACCGCCAAGTGGGCCGGCTGGCGAGAGATTTCGAGCGTGCGTTTAATCAAGGGCGGGGTCCTACCGATACGAAGGATCGAGCGGGACCCTCCGTGGTAGAACTAGGTGCAGCGTCCAATGGTGCTATGTCTTAGGTTAGCAGCGCGAGGGGTGGGATGCCAGTAAAATCGATTCGTGTGAACACCTGTTTAGTCATTGGCCCAACGAACGCGGCCTAGGGGGTCGACGGTTACTTTGCGGGCGTCAAGAGTGCTTGGTTTGAACGTGTACTTCTTATAGTCAGAACTCTTACGCGCGTCAGTATGTGCCGCAAACCACATTTGCTGTGTGGTTGACGCTGCTGTCTTGAAGGTAAGAATTTCTTCTTTGCCACCACAACGAGCCAGGACCATTTCGCGTCCCGCAAGCGACATGACGAATCGGGCGTCCGCTCGCTCCGGGTGCGTGCGTCGAATAATCGGCTCGCCACGCTTGAGGCGTTTCGTTGCTTCAAGCATGGTAACGAATAAGGCCTCCCGCGTTTTCTTTCCGTTGTCTTCATATTCGAAGATCGCCAAATGATGTGTAGATCCAGGTTTGACGTATGCTTGATGCTGATTGCCTGAGCGCAACGGCTGAATAGTAAGTTCTGGTTTGATGATCCGTACCTTTTTGATAGGAACTCCGGAGGGCATCGTGAGATTACTCAACACTTCTTTCATTTTCTTCTTGTCCGGCTTCTTGCCCCGGCCGAACTCGATGTCATTCGCCTGGAGCGTGCCTTCTACGAGTTCGCGAATCGCTTCGTCGCGAATCCGCTCAATCTCGTTCGCTGAGAGATCGGCAAGCGGCTTGCGGACGACCCACTCGCCCTCATTTCCTGTTGGGCCGTAAAGCGTCTCTTCGTGTAGGGCACCAGCAACCTTACGTTCGACGCGGTGGGAAACGTTGACTTCTGCGATCCGAGTTTTGACATCGTCACGGAAACCTTCCCAAGGATCGAACAGGATTTCACCGTGCTCGCGACCACCGCGTTTCTTGACAATCGCCGAAAGTCTCTGCAGCCGCGATCGGTTCGTTAGGGCGACGACAACGGCGTCGATGGCGTGGTGGCGATGGTCGGCACGATTTTTTTCGCCCGGTCGCAGCTTACCTGCTTTGTCGTCTTGCCAGCCCGGGCTGTCGGGCAATTTTTGAAGGACCTTTTCGAGGCCCCAGTGCCGGCGCAGTTCGGAGGTCAATTGGCCCTTCAGACCCAGGACATCGTTGTCCTTTTCGAAGAGGCACTTTAGGTACTCGGCCGTAGCACGTGAAATGTAACCGGTATCGGTCAACTGGCGTGCAATAAACTTGTCAAGTTCAAGTTCCTTTTGAATAAACCTCCGATATTTGGAGTAGGGCATCTTGCCCGCGCGCATCAGCTTCCCCGCACGTTGGCAGATTTTCTCGTACCGTTCGAGCTCGCTGTTGGCCAACCACTCGTACGGCGTTTGGTCGCCTTTGTCGGCATTGGACGTACGGAGGCACACGATCTTGTTGGCCTGTGAGTCGTCAAGGGTACGTGAGCGAGGAAGGATGTGATCGACTTCTACTCCTCCGGCTTCACCGAAGAGCTTCTGGACGCTGATCGGTTCGCCCGAGTAAATGCAGTGGTGTCCTTGCTGTTCCCACAGCAAGTACCTGAGTATGCTGTCGCGCGTCACACGGACGCCGTTTTCACGTAGTTTGTCCGCAGCAGCGCTTCGCTGTTCCTCTTTGTCCCGAATCATCTTGTTGTAGGCAGTGCGTTTCTCTTTTCCCTGTTGAACATCTCGAGCCATTTCAACGTGCACTGCGTCCGGTTTGCCATACTCTCGGATGATCGCATTCACCACACGCCTGACTTCGGTGAGCGTCCGTTTGACAACGGGATTCGGAATGTCGCCGATCGGGCAGTCCCTCGTCCGGGTTGGATCAGGAAGTTTGTCGAAGATGCGTCGCTGCAGTTGATCGCGTCTAAGATAGCCAGCGGCGTGCAAAGCCGAGTTTTGTTCGTCATCGGCCATGTAGAGTAATCCACGCTCCATATGCGGCAGGAGTTTTTTCAGTGCGACGCGGCTCAGGTTACCGTAACCGGCCGGTAGATCGACTTCGAGCATCGCCTCAGCCTGTACGGCTGTCATCCCCCAATCCGTCACAGCACGCCGGATAATCTGGTCGTCATCCCGTTCGTTATCGATCAGAACGCTAACAATCTCGGTTTTTTCGTCCTCGAGACGATCGTACCACTTCTTGCCAAGCACTTTGCCCGCTGCAAACAGGGCGTCGATCGGGACGCCATGAAGCTTCGATTGTCTTCCACGCTCCAGGTTGAATTTCACGGACTCCAGAAAGCCGAGCGCCTTGCGGATCTGATCGAAGGTCATTTCCTTTGTGTGGCTGAGCTTCTCAAGTAAGAGATTGCGCTGGTCGGTCGTAAGCTGTTCCTCTCGATGTGTATCCGGATCGATGTATTTCAGGTTGTTGACCTCCTGCAGAAGTCGAAATCGCTGATAGCGCCGATCGGATCGGGGGCACCTTTTTTGTTTCGGTTCCAACTCACATAGTCCCACAACGGATTTCGGCCAGTACATCGGTCGTTGGAAAAACAGCACCCCATGCACGCCGAAAGCCTGGAGTGGAGATTCACCCTCTTCTCGACGACGCGGCTTGCAGGGATACGTTTGCCGGCCACAACAGCCGTATTTTAGCTTTTCGGTCAACAGTTCCGGATGAAATGATGCTTGCTTGTTCCAAAGTGCTTCAAACTCGTCTTCGTACTGCTGACGGGCCAAATGTCGCTTACGTACGTGATCGTTTTCTTGCCGGTTCGTATGGTAGTCTCTGGCTGCGTCGCCCACCTTAGGTGCTTTTGCTGCAAGCCACGCCCCAATCGTATCGTGACCACCTGCAGCGCGTTCTTGCTCATTCTCATTGATCTCGGCGAGCATTCCCTTGACTTCCGAATCTCCCCGATCTTTCTTTCGGTTCGAAAGAAAGCCACGACGTTGATTGAGATGTAGAAGCACGCGGCCAAACTCGAATGGCGAAAGCGCCTCTCGCAAACCTCGCGCACGCAACTTGTAGGGATCAAGCTCGTAGAGATTTTGCTGCTCCGCGTCCTCCGTTGGCCACAGCCCGGCTTCAATTAGAGTCGTCTTGAGGTACCTGCGTCGCCGAACGCGCCGCAGAACCTGCCGCCGCATGCCACGAGCAATCCGGCGATCTTCGTTTCGCGAAACTTCCTTGCCGGTGTCGAAGGCGTCGACGCCCTCGGGAAAGACCCGGACACCCATGCCGATGAGTTCACTCTCTTTCGGGTTCTCTGGATTGTCCCTAACTAGCGCCCAACCGACAGAATTTGGCCCGAGATCCAAGCCAAGAACTAGCTTTCCCATGACCATCCCCTTTTGGAAGAAATATGAGAATAGAGGTATGCAGGATCGGATCACGATAAGCACAACTTCAAAATATCCGTACTCACCCTATTCCGTCAACCGGTCTACAGTATTATCATTCTGTCGTCCCGATGGCGACCAGCTAATGGCAAATACTCAATAGGGTGAGTAGTTGCGGATTGGTCGCAGGCTGGGATTGGTTACACATTACTACCGCGTCCCGAGAAAAAGGGCTATTCCAATTGGACCGTGTTGCGGATTGGTTACACTTGAAGTAGAAGGCGTCCTTCGCCTAAGAACTTTACTTCAAGGCCAATTCGGTGAACGAATCCGCCATTCGCCTACATATCGAACCCCTCGATGAGGGTGGTTACGTCGCCACGAGTCCTGATGTCCCCGGGTTGGTGGCGCAAGCGTCAACCGTTGTCGAGGTGGCGGAGATTGCGCGCGATTTGGCGAAGGAAATCGCCGCATCTTGTATCGAGCACGGGTTTCCACTGCCGCCAGCGTTTGCGTCTGGTGCTGCAGTACCCACCGAATTGAAAATTCCCCTGGAGCCATGGGCATGGGACGCCTCGCGGGATTCAAGTACCGGGACGTCGCCCGCAAGCTGAAACGCCTGGGCTGGGAACTCGACAGGCAAGGTCGCGGTAGCCACGAAATCTGGGTTCACCAACAGAAGCAACGGGCAATCACGATTCCCAAGCATACGGGAGACATGCCGGAAGGAACCCTACGGGCTATACTCCGAGAAGGCGAAATTGACGTGGATGAATTCTTAAACGCTTGATGTGACAGATTGACCTACACCCCGTTGTTGTTAGACTAAAAGTCGTGTAACCAATCCCCGTCTGCGTCTCTTTTCGTAACAAGAAGAAAAATTCGCAGGCACTGCTCTACGGAGCAACCGACCGCAATGCCTTGGCAGTGCGGTCTTTTTCGTTGCTGTTTTCCCGCGACTGCTGCGATCAGGGCTTTTCTAGGAGCGAGTTTGGAAGGATGACCAACTCATTCCTTTTAACCACACGCTTGTTGATAGATTGAGAGCAGGAGAGTTCCTCGCGACCCTGGCATTTCGCCGGGCAGAGATTACGACTGAAAGTCGACTCTCTTGATGGTGCCATAGCACGCTACGACGACGCAAACACTGTACAAATCCAACAGCACCCTGGCAACATCTGCCTGGGTGCTGTACGTGAACCCTGTTGTACGCCAGTTCCGCTGTCAAAATAAGAAGCTCCCCCGGCAGGACTCGAACCTGCGACAAGGCGGTTAACAGCCGCCTGCTCTACCAACTGAGCTACAGGGGAATAGAGGCAGACTTTCCGGCCAGAGCTGGCCGATTGAGGAGTATATCTGGGGGCTTGGCAGCTTTCAATAGTGGGTGGCGTTTTGCCCATGTTCCACAGACGCAATTGGCGGCGATTAGTTCGCCAAAATGATTGGCCAGTTGGCTATCAGGTGGAGACGTCCACGAGTTCGCCCGACTCGTCGCCGCGTATTTTCTCCATCGTCACGCGATTGCCGGTGTCGTTGTATTCGACGCTCGTCATGTAGGCCCGAATGAGCATCAAGCCGCGTCCGCCGCACGCTTCCAGGTTGTGCTCCTTCGTGCAATCGGGGACGTCGGCAGGAATGAACCCGGGGCCCTCGTCCTCTACCCGCAGCCAGAATCGCTCGGAGCTTACCTTGCACTCCATGATGACTCGCTTCGACTCGTCGAGCTTGTTGCCGTGTCGGATGGCATTGGTGAGCGACTCTTCGAGCGCCATTTGGACGCCAAACAGCTCTCGGTCGCTCCAACCAAGCTGAGTCAGCTTGGCGAGGATCTCTTTCATCGACTCAAGATGCGCGTTGCGACGGCTGGGCAACGACCGCTGGATTGTGTGGCTCCAGTTGTGGTGGGTCATGGCTCGCCTTAACGATTCGGTCGCCACTTGGCGGGTGGTAAACGAACTTGAATTGGGAAAGCAATCGCTGGTATCGAGCGATTCGCCGAACGTCCGCGAGCCTTGCCAGACGTGTGCGGCGACGCATTGCGTCACAAGACGGCTAGTGCGTCGGCTTCGTCATCTTTGATTTGGAACAGTTTAGTGAGCTTCGTGATGGCGAACACTTCGTAGATCTCGGGGCGGATGTTCGTAAGAATCAGCTCGCCATCGTGCGTGCTGACCTTCTTCTCGAAACTAATGAGCTTGCCAAGTGCCGCACTCGAAAGGAATTCGACATGCGAAAAGTTGAGTACGAACTTTCGATGATTCTCGCGTTCGACTAGGTCGTAAAGCTCTTGCCCCAGTTCCTGGATTTCCTCTTCGTCGATGATCTTCGAATCGGCAAACGTGACGACGGTCACGCCTGCCGAGTCACTTACTTTGATTCGCTTAGGTTCCGGCATCAACCCTAACCTTTTCGATGAATTGGAGGCAACTAGACTGTTCCATCGCAGGCCAATCCGCTCGCCCTAGCCTGCACTTTTCTCGGACCACAATGATACTCGCGTCCAGTTGCTGCTGCAAGCCGAACGCCCGTTTGGCACCGATCGAGTTACGTCGGCCGGGGCATCGCCAGACTATGCAGAATGAGAACCGCCCCGACGGACATTAGACACCAGCCCAGCCACTCCGGCGGTTGAAAGCTCTTGCGGACGAGCGAGTTGGATGGGGCATTCGCGGCCAGAAATGCCCCCGGCGAGTCGGACGCCGACGCAACCGTAGTGCCCGAACGTTCAGCGAGAAACTTGGTGACCTCCGGCGACAGCACGTAGGTGTCGACGACTCGCACCTGAATGCCAAGCAGCAGAATGAAGACTCCGAGGAAGAAGAACTGATTGCGGTTGAAGTCCATTTTTCTGCTCCGTGTCTTGCGCCGCCCGTGCGGTATGCGACGACGCGGCAAATCGAGAAGCCGTCATTGTCAATCATCGAGCGGTCGGCCAACATGTGGTGAATCTCCCGCGCAAGCGCACGGTGGCGCTACGTGTGCGCGTCGCGCCGGATGTAGGAGTTGCGGCCGGTGGAGCGCCACGTCGCGCCGAGATGCTGCTTACGTATCGTCTGGTTTTGGTAGCACTTGTTCGACGGCTTCCTTCACGGCGTTGCCAACCGCATTGGTGATCATCTCCTGTTTGCCCGCCCTCTCGACAGCTGCAGCAAGCTCGGGATGGACGAGCCAATCTTGTGGTGTGAAATGGCGGACGTCGACGTAAATCTCTTCAAGTCGCGGCGGGATCTTATGCACCATGTGCAGCCCGTCGGAGGCGTACAGAAAGTGATAGTTGGTTGCTGCGTGATACAAGGTGAAACCAATCACCACTCCAAGCAGAAAACTGTACAGCTTGCCCACGGGCAGACCTCGCTGGCGAGTGGAGTGAGAATCGAATCGCGGCCACGACCTATTATTATAGGCAGATGGCTTGCCGCACCAAAGAAGATGCCTCTCAGCCCCTTGGACGGTGGTCGGCACAAGGATTACAACGATGGGTCTCCCCCGGCCGCCAGATTCCCACCTTGCTGTAGATGCCACACCCCGACGACGAAATGCCCGACTTGAGCGACAGCGACGGCTTCGAGCCGCCGGCGCCTCAAGCTGGTCTCATGTCGACCACGTTTCTTGGTTTGCTGTTCACCCAACTGCTCGGCGCTACGAACGACAGCATTACCCGATGGCTCGTGATCGGGATCGGAAAGGAGAAGTTTGAGAACGCGAACCAGATGTTGGTCGCAGGGTCGGTCTGCTTCATTCTTCCTTACCTGCTGCTCGCTGCTCCCGCCGGCTACCTGGCCGATCGGTTTAGCAAGCGCGACGTCATCATCTGGTGCAAGATTGCTGAAGTGGCACTAATGGCGCTCACGGTGCTGGCGGTGTTTCTCGATTGGAATTGGCTTCTGTTTACTTCGGTCGCCCTCATGGGTGCGCAGAGCGCTCTATTTGGGCCAGCAAAGCTCGGCAGCATTCCTGAGATGTTGCACCAAGGGGCGATCTCGGCGGCGAACGGGCTGATTGGATTCGTGACCGTAGTCGCGATCGTAATCGGAACGGCGATGGGTGGCTGGCTCGCAACAGCGCACGTCCATGGTACGTTCGGTGGCTACGATTGGTTGGTGCAAGCAGCGGTACTCGTCGGGTTTGCCATCGCCGGTTGGATCGCCAGCCTGTGGATCGCATTCCTTCATGCAGCGCAACCGACGATGAAATTTCCTTGGGACTTCCCCAAGCGAACTGTGGCCGACCTTCGAATTCTAGCCGCCGATCGTGCACTGCTGTTGGTTGCATTGGGCAGTATGTTCTTCTGGTCGTTGGGCACGCTTTCGCAACTCAACATCGACCAACTCGTTTACGAACAGGGTGGAAGCGATCAAGTGCAGGTCGTACCCGGATTAGTCGCGCTGGTCATCGGCATGGCGCTCGGCAGCTTATTGGCGGGCCTCTGGTCGAATGGTCACGTCGAGCTTGGGATGCTGCCTTTGGGCGCCGGTGGATTAGTGCTGTTCACTTTTCTGCTGTTTACGGTACGCGGGAATTTCTTCGATGGCACCGGCATCGATTCGCATATGACCGGTAGCTACGTGCTTGCTTGTTTCTATTTAGCCATGCTCGGGATAAGTTCCGGAATCTTCGTCGTACCGCTGACTGCCTACCTGCAGCACCGCAGCCGGCCCGAAGTACGCGGCGCGGTGCTCGCCGCTTCGAACTTTCTCATGTTTTCTGGGATGCTCGTGGTGACGATCGGCTTCCTGGCGCTACGCACGAAGTTGTTTACCGAGAGCGAGCTGTTCAATGCCCGGGAGATCTTTCTGTTGTGCAGCGTGCTCACCCTTCCGGTGCTGGTGTACATTGTTTATCTCATTCCGCAATCGACTACCAAGTTCGTTTCCTGGTTGCTGGCACACACTGTGTATCGCATTCATTTGGAGGATCGCGACAATCTGCCCGCCGAGGGCGGCGCGCTGTTGGTGGCCAATCACGTGACCTGGATAGACGGCTTGCTGGTGTCATGTAGTTCGTCTCGACCCATCCGGATGATGATCAAGAGTGATTTGCTCAATCAACCGTGGAAACGGCGAATCGCGAAGCTGATGGGCGTAATCGAAGTACCCAGCAACCCATCGGCCGCACGACCAGCGATCAGAACCGCCCGCGAGGCGCTCGCCAACGGCGAACTGGTATGTCTATTCGCAGAGGGCCGCGTGACACGCTCCGGTCAGCTACAGTCGTTTACTCGTGGGCTCCTGTCGCTTGTCCGAGGCACCGGAGCGCCAGTGATTCCGGTCTACCTCGATGAACTCTGGGGTAGTATGTTTAGCTATCGAGGCGGGCGACTATTCGGAAGGTGGCCTTCGCAATGGCCGCATCGTGTTTCCTTTTGGTTGGGTCGCCCCATTAAACATCCGAGCAGCGTCGGGCAGGTCCGCGAGGCTGTACAGCAACTTGGAGCAAAGGCTGCCGTGAGCCGTCACGCACGTAGCACGAATGTTATCCGCACCATGCTCCGAACCTGCCGTAAGGCGAGGTTCCGGTGGAAAATTTCCGACACCGGAGGCGAAACCCTCACCGGCGCCCAAATACTGATGCGGTGCTTCGTGCTGCAAAGGGTGCTCGCGCGCGAGGTGTTTACCACCGACGAAAACTGCGTCGGCGTGCTGCTGCCGCCATCGAACGGTGCGACTCTGGTGAACAGCGCCCTCACGCTTTCGCGCCGCGTGGTGGTGAACCTGAATTACTCGGCCAGTGCGGAGGTCATCAACTCGTGCATCCGCCAGGCCGGCATTCGGTACATCCTCACCAGCCGCCGCGTGTCGGAGAAACTGCCAATTAATTTCGACGAACTCGACGGAAAGATCATCTACCTCGACGACCTCCGCGAGAAGTTGACGATCGGCGACAAACTGCTTGGCGCGATCAATGGCTACGTCACGCCATGTGCGCTGCTGGACGTGATGTTCGGTTTGAATAGAATCGAACCCGACGAAGTGCTCACGGTGGTCTTTACCTCGGGTTCGACAGGTGAGCCCAAGGGAGTGATGCTCACCTATCGCAACATCGCGTCGAACATCGACGCCGTCGATCAGGTCATCCAACTCCGCACCGACGATACGATGCTCGGCATCCTGCCGTTCTTCCATTCGTTCGGCTACACAATCACCATGTGGGGCCCGTTGTCGCTCGACATCCATGCCACTTACCACTTCAGCCCTCTCGATGCGAAAGTCATTGGAAAACTCGCTGAGAAGTACAAAGCCACGATTCTCATCGCTACACCAACGTTTCTTCGCTCGTTCATCAAGCGTTGCACGCCTGAGCAGTTCGCTACGCTCGACGTGGTGGTCGCCGGCGCCGAGAAGCTGCCCACCGGCCTGTGCGACGCTTTCGAGCACAAGTTCGGAGTCCGGCCGGTGGAAGGCTACGGCGCCACCGAACTCTCGCCGCTCGTCAGCGTCAACGTGCCGCCCAGCCGCTCGCATCACGAAGAAGTCGATTGCAAGGAAGGCACCGTGGGCCGGCCCATGCCGGGCGTCGCAGCAAAGGTAGTCGATCCCGACACCGGCGAGGACCTTCCGCAAGGTGCCACCGGCATGCTGCTCATCACGGGACCCAACGTGATGCTTGGCTACATGAACATGCCCGAGAAGACCTCCCAGGTCATGCGGGACGGATGGTATGTGACCGGCGACATCGCCCGCATCGACGCGGACGGATTCATCCACATCACCGGCCGCGAAAGCCGCTTCTCGAAAATCGGAGGCGAAATGGTTCCACACATCGGAGTGGAGGAAGCTATCGAACAGGTGGCTGGAATCGAAGACGACGACGAAGCGCCGCACGTGGTGGTTACCGCCGTGCCAGACGCTCGCAAAGGCGAACGGTTGATCGTCGTCCACCGCGCGCTCGACAAATCGCCCACGCAAATCTGTGCCGGACTGCAAGAAGCTGGACTGCCCAACATCTGGATCCCTTCGACCGACAGCTACATGCTCGTCGACGAGATTCCCGTGCTCGGCTCCGGCAAGCTTGATCTCAAGCGCATATCGGCAATGGCCGCCGAGCGATACTGCACGCAGGGTTGAGCGGGCCCCGTCGCAAGTCGATTAAATCTGTGCGGACCTGAAGCTTGTGAGATTGTGTCTAGCATTCATGGCCGGGGTAGGTTGGCGCAAACGAGTCAAATCCGGCAAGGCGGTCGAAGCAGGCGAATCTGCATGACTCGTCGATGCAGAGGCCAACGTGGCCAGGTGCAAACGCAGTAGGCGGGCACGCTACAAATAGGCGAAAGTTCGATGGTCTCGCGTCACGAACGTGTGTGTTGCGGCTATCGCCGCTGCGTCGCGAGTCGTACGGCAGTGTCGTGGCGGGCTGTGCCCATGGAGTTGTATCGTGAGGCGACTTCGGTGCAGATTTGCACCATTCCGTGGCGGGTTGGTTCGTCGACTCGGTCGAGCTTGTCTGCCAATCGTTGCATTCCAGCGGGATTGTTCTCGGCGGTTTTTGAGAAGGTGCCGACGAACTTCATGGTCTCTACAAAGTTGTGATCGGCAGTTTTCACTAGCAGCGGCTGAATGGTTTTGGCGACCAGCTCCGCGCCAATCTTGTCGACCAAGACAAACGAGTCGAGCCGCGCGGTTACGTACGGCCGCCCGTTGGTTTCGACCGTTGATCCGCTCCGCAGCAATAGGACGCTGCGAGCGGTCACCGCTCGTGGCAGCGGTGCGCCGCTGTACTTGCCTTCGCAGTAAATGAGCGCCACGTTCTGAGCATCGTCGTTCCAGTTGCTGGCCAGGTACCGCACCGTGCCGCTGGTCCCCGACCCGTCGGTGGCTCGATAAGTTTCCGGACCGACGAGCTCCAGATTGAGATTGCAAACGCCCATCATCTTCCAAAGTTCGGTCACCACTTCAGGGTGCTGACCGAGGAAGTTGAACACAACCGGGTCGCAGTCGATCACGCGGGTAGGCATCCGACGGTAAATCGTCGCATTTCGGGCGACGTATTGCACCATCCGCCGTTCGCCGTTCGAAAGGCTCTTCCAAGGGATCGAACGCATAGCCTCGTTGCGGGCAGAACGGCTGCCGGTAGCGGCAAGCGGATCCGATTCGGCTCGGGCGGCGGATACCAGCGACACGCAAACCAGCAACAGCTTCGCGGTCCGCGCCGCGCGATATCCCGCTCGAATCATCCCTGCTCCCCCCGGTAAGAACGTGCGGCCGACATACTGCAAGCACAGACGGTCCACGCACTTGGCAAACTTTGCCGATCTCAACGGTTTTTTCGGCAGCGCGGCGGGCCCAAGGTAAGACGAAATTCAAACGCCGCGTGAATGCACCTGCGATTGCTCTTGTGGCGAGCACCGCAAAGCGCAAGAATCCGCGAACCATGGCCGCCAACTATGTCCAATTCGTCTTGCGGTGCTGTCGAACGTCGCTGAGGATGTTGCTCTCGCCAGCCGCACTTAGGGCGATCGCGGTGTTGCTAGCGGCGACAGCGTTGGTAGCGGTCGTTGCTTGTACCGGAGAGTGGCTAACCGTGCAGCAACTGGCGGGGCGCATTCGGGCATCCGACGACTCGACGGCCGGGCGCTTGGTGGCAGAACTTGCCGCTTTTGGCGACACGGCTTACCCGGTGCTGGTCGTGGCGGCCAACTCGCAACGCTCGGCCGTTGCCCTGTCGGCGAGGGGGGAAGTCGACGCCATAGTCGAACAATGGCAGCAGAGCGCGTATCTCCACCCGGCAACGTTCGACTTGGGCCGCGGTGCTTTGCCACTGGCGACAACGCTCGACGAGCAGTTGCCGTCGATGAATGCGAGCGGTCGTCGCTGGGCTCGGCGCGTGCTATCGTCGCTGCTCGACCTGGCCCAACAACAGGGCTTTCGCGAACGTATTGAGTTGATCAGGGTGTGCGACAAGGCATTGTCGTCGTTGCCGCCCGACGAGCCGACGCTTCAGTTCGAACCCGACGTCGACTATCACCTGACGCTTGCTCCACCACCAGACAGTTCACCGCTCGAGAGCCAGATCGTTGAGGAACCTCGTACGGTCAGCCCGCCACCGAGCGTAAACCCCACAGTTCCACCCTTGTCCGCAGCCGCGGAAACTGGCGCCTCGGCAACAAGGGACCAAGTTGCCCCCGCTCCACTTGCCAACCCCAAGTCGCATCTGTCGGAGTGGGATCCCAATTGGAATGCCACGCAAATCGAAAGCGGCGCAACCGCGCAACCAATCGACCGCGTGCCGGCCCACTCTGCTAGCACGCGTCTAGCGCCGCCGCCCACCTCGATCGAAGCCGGCGATCCAGCGTTGGAAGTGCGCGACGTGCCACACATTAACGATCGCACGGAAGAGGTGCTCTTCAAGCTCTTGGCGTCGGGCGATACAGCAAGGCAAACCGCCGCCGCTGAGGAGTTGTTGCTACGCGGTTATGGCCGCGCGACGCCGCTCGATGCCCGAATGCTACTTTCTGCTAGCGCCGCCGATAGAATCGCGATGGTCGACTTGGCGATGACCTCCACTCGGCTGGAGTCGCGGAAATGGCTGTGGCGATTGGCGCACGATCCGTCGGGCGAAGTTCGCGCCGCGGCGGTCTCGGCGATTAGTACCTCGGGCGATCGTGAGCTAATCGAGGCGACGCTCGACCTGGCAATCCGCGATCGTGACCCACGTGTGGCGAAGCATGCCGAAGCGCTACAGAAGCTGTTGCGGTAGCTAGAGCGTGCTTCGGCTAGCTGTAGCGATGTTGGCGCAAACGAGTCAAATCTGGCAAGGCGGCCGAAGCAGGCGAATCTGCATGATCCGTCGATGCAGGCAAACATAGCCAGGTGCGGACGCAGTAAACCAGCACGCTACCGATAGGCGAACGGCGCTCCTAGTGGCAGCCTAGCGCCGCAACGTTCCATCCAGTGGCGCAACGCGAGCCGTTTGGATGTTGCGGCTGCGGTACTGAGGCAGGAACCCCCGAGTCCCGTTTACTCCCACGCGTTGGCCGAGGTACTGCTGGAGGTTTAACGATGGCGACGGGGTAACGAACGTGACGATCTCGCCAGTCTCGTCCACCAATGCGTACGGAGGAGCGTTACCGCGCGTCGATACCACCGGGCGGAGCACTCCAACTGCATCGTGTTCGTTCGACAAAGGCTTTGAAACTGTTGCCGTCTCAGTGGCTGCGAGGTCCACCAACCCACTATCGGTATGGCCCGAGGCGTTCCGATAGCGCGTAGCGATGGAGGCAAACCGCGACATCCGCGCGGCCACGTCACGAACTAGTTGTTCCTGCGACGGCGTCGATGAAGTGCCGACCAAACTCGCCGCGCGACGCTCCAGGTCGTCGAACACCCACAGATTCACTGGTCCCGCAACGCGGCGCGAGAGTTCCACCTCTATTTGGCTTAGTCCGCTTTCAAACGTTGGAGCTTCGTCGCCTTGCGTGTGGTTGGCAGTCGCCCGCGATTCCGCACTTAGGCCGGTTTGACCTCGATTGGCGTCTTCGTGCATTACGGTTCGTACAGGGAGTTGGTCTTCTAGCGTTGGTTCACCATCTACAGGACGCTCGCGCCAATGGCTGGGTGGCTCGACTGCGACACTCGTTGAGTCTGAGCTCAGTACCACGACCTCGTCGTTTGAAGCGGGTGGTTTCAGATAGACATCGCGTTCGCGGACCCAGCGGAACTCGCCGGCAGGCGGGGCAATAGTTACCCACTGAGAACTGCTGTCACCCTCGATCACCTGCACTGCTTCGCCTTCGTCGAGGCGAACATGCACCGAGCTGAATTTGTCGACGACGACACTACCGACGCGTGACGGAGTACCGTCGCGCTTCACCTGTGCGACCTCGCCTTGAATTGGACCTAATGCCGACCGAAGCACCAGACTATAGCTTCCCTCTGGCGGTCGGACGGCGAGCCACCCGTCGCGGAGTTCCTCGTACACTTCACACTTGGCGCCAACAGACAGTTGTTGCGTGACGTAGTAGTCGTCGCCCGGCCCGCTAAACACTGACGCACCTTCATGGCCAATGTAGACTTGGTACGGTTCGCCGACCGGCTCGCCGTCAACCGCGGCGGCTGGCTGCAGTAACACGATACTTAGCGATAGATTGAACAGTCTGCGCATGGCGACCGACGCTCCTTGACCGACCGGGGGCGGTGAATGCACTCGCGGCACCTTGTAATGAATCGCTGGTAGGCGCTCAAGGCCAACGCTTATCGTGCTAGCTTGGCCCTGGGTAGTGGGCTAGGATGGAGTTACACCGCTAGCCATTACTTTCCGACTTGCACATGGAATTTGAACGACTGGGTCCGTACAAGATTGGTCCTCGCCTGGGCAAAGGAGGCATGGGATCGGTTTACCGAGGCCAGAACGTCGATACCGACCAGCAGGCGGCTATCAAGGCGCTCGCACCACAGCTAGCAGTCAGTGAAGGATTTCGCGAACGGTTCGAGTCGGAAATTGAATCGCTCAAGACGTTGCGGCACGAAGGCATCGTTCGGCTGTACGGCTATGGCGAAGAGGCCGGCACGCTGTTCTACGCGATGGAGTTGGTCGATGGTCGGAGTTTGGAGGAAGAACTTAAGGCTGGTCGACGTTTCGACTGGCGCGAAGTCGTCGATATTGCCATCCAGGTTTGCCGCGCGTTGAAACACGCCCATGATCACGGCATTATTCACCGCGACATCAAGCCCGCCAACATCCTGCTCGACAAGGACGAGAAGGTAAAGCTGGCCGACTTCGGAATTGCGCGGCTGTTTGGCGGCAATCAACTCACCATGGCTGGCGGGGTGCTCGGCACGGCCGACTACATGTCGCCCGAGCAAGCTGAAGGCCTGCCAGTTTCCGATCGCTGCGACCAATACAGTCTCGGCTGCGTGATGTACGCATTGCTGGCCGGCCGGCCGCCTTTTGAGGCCAGAAGCCTGCCTGAGATGCTACAGTTACAGCGATTCGCCGAGCCAGAGCCGGTTCGTCGTTACGCGACGCAGGTACCCGAGCAGTTAGAGTACTGCATTGCGCAGTTGCTCAAGAAAGATCCCAACGACCGGTTCCCCAATACTCTGGTGTTGTCGCGGCATCTTGAAGCCATGCGGCGCGCACTGTCGCGACCATTGGATGTGTCTCCGCCCATGCCGAGCGACATGCCGCGCGGGCCCAAAAACGGGGCCGCGCTCCCTATCGAATTGGCGGTGACCAAAGCACACGACGAGGCAACCTCGCCGGCGGACTTCGACGTTGACGCTTCGGTCGACATCGAAGATCCAACTGAAATAGATCGCACAGCAGGAACCATCGACGGCGGCACGGAGCCTCCGATCGACCCGCAATACGATGCGGACTCCGCGGCCACCGACCACTTCATCACCATCGACCCACATCACTCAAACGCGGCGCGCACTCCGTTGCTCTCAATAGCCGCCACGTCGTTGGGCTTGCTGGCTATCGTGGCGGCTTTCGGATTCGCGGCGTATCGCATGACTAGGCCCTACGACGCGGATGCTTTGTACGACCTGATTCACTCAGCTTCCGCAACTCCAACCATCGAGGAACTACGATCACGCACCGACCATGTCGACGAGTTCGTGAATCGATTTCCGGACGATCCGCGAGCAACCGTAGTGGCGGAGTATCAAGAAGAACTCGAACTCGACCGCCAGCAGCGCCGATTCACGACAATCGCACGCGGCCGCGGCGACGATGGCGATTTGTTGACCTCCGAACGATTGTACCTATCAGCGCTCAGAAAGGCGGAAATCGAGCCCTCCGCGGCTGCTGCCGAATTCGAGAACCTGCTGGCTCTATTCGATGGCGACAACATGGAATCGCTTAGCGAACAGCAGCGCGACCGCCAAACAACCTGCTTAGAATTGGCGCGCCGCGATTTGGCTAGACTCCAGCCGCAAGTCGCAAAGCAACACGAAGCAGACTTAGCAACAATCACTGCGCGCCTCGATGTGGCGGAAGAGCTTCTTCCGTCCGATCCAATGCAAACGGCGGCGATTTGCAAAGCCGTGGTCGAGCTATATGCGGATCAGCCGTGGGCCGCAGCTGTCGTCGACAGGGCGCGCCGTCTGGTCGAGGCTTCGCAGTAGCTCGAATGCTCGTCACACTTTCGCTCGCGCTCTTCGCCGCCAATGCCAGATGCCGCCGATCAACAGCACAGGCAGTGCAATTGCGAGCAGAAACTGCAGCCAGGCGCTCATCAGCATAATTTTGTGTACCAGGCTACTATGCTTGGCATTGGTTGTTGGCAATTGCCCCGTGTACTCCGCGACATGATGGAGGAAACTAACCGATAGCGACTTGTCGGGAATATCTTGATGGCACGCCAAACAGGTCCCCTCACGACTGATGTGCAGTTGCTCGTCGCGGGTGAATGCACGGGAGAGCTGAAAATGGTGGCCAACGGTCGCCACCTGATTGCCCTGTTTGTCGACGATTTGCGACCAATCATGGTCGAGGTTAGCGATCGGCTCCATCTGAGGTTGGTACGTGTTGGGGAGTATCTTGCCGTCCACCGTTTCCAAGTCGACGATATGCTCTTCGTCCCATGGGCGAGTCGCTCCGATGCCAAGCCCGAGCGCCTTTCGCGAAGCATGGCACGATTCGCAAGTCCGAGCATTCTTTGTGGTTGTGTGCGGTTGCGTCGGGCTCATGTCGATGGCCAACTGCCCGTCTTCGCTGCGCTCCAATCCCGGCGTGGTCTTGTAGATGTGATTCAGTAGGATCGGCTCGCCGTCTTCACCAATAATCGTCACCGACGGTTGGCAACCTGGCGCAAGTGGTGTCACACGTCCCTCGCCGTTGATACCTAGCATCGGCTCTTCCCACCGCAGATACGAACGCTGTTCGGTCACTTTGCCGGGAATCATCGTGTCGTAGCCTGCCTCGCCGCGATCGTTTCGATGCTGTGGCTCTTCGTGCATTCGACCAGCCGCCACCCAGTCGAATCCTTCGAGCGACTCGGAGCATTCGGGGCACTTGTCTTTCTGGGAGTAGTCGACTTTCACATGACAGCCGTAGCACTGCGGCGTCCAACTCGCGTGGCAGGTGTAGCATTCCATGCGATCAAGGTGCTTGGCCACGCCCTTCATTGCTACCACGCCGCGCTCGCTGACCGCTTGCTCGTCAATCAACGTTTTGAGTGGCTTCATGCGAATATCTTTTCCCGCTGCGGTATGAACGATCACATCGTCGCCGTCACGCACAACGTTCTCATACGGATTTCCCCGAGCCGTTAACAGAAAGCCATCGCGCGGTTCGTAGCCATAGCCCTGCAGCGTGTGCGCGAGCTGCTCGGTCGCCACGCCTCGAGCTGAGCCGACGGCTGGCTCCATCGAAAATTCGTCCATGTAGCCCAAAGGCAACTCCCACGGGAACTTCTCTGGCGTCCCATGGCAGTCCGCGCATTCGATCTGTACCGACGCCAGGTTCGCCGCAGCGAGGAATCCGTCGCTATGCACGTCAATCGAAGTATGACAGTCTTGGCACGTCATTCCTTTTTGGTAGTGTACGTCTTGTTCCATCGCGAGGTAGTGCTTGGTATGCAGCGCCGGCTGCGGGCCGCCGTCTGCCGCGTATGGCGAATGGTAGGGCGTTTCCATGAGTCCCTGAAACGAGACGCCGATTCGTTTTCCGCGGTCGTGACAAGTCGTGCAGGTCTCAACGGGGATGCCGCTGTAGGTCGTGTCGTGAACCGTCACCTGAGCTTCGCGCGTCCCTTGGATGGAGTGCACGAGCATGTGGCCAGTTGCCTTGCGATCGACGGTCGGATCGCCCCCTTCGTAGAATCCTTCGTTGCTATAAGGCGTGTGGCACGACGAGCAACCGATGCCGCGGAAATCGCCGCGAACCTGGCGGCCCTTCACCGCGTGATGGCAACGTTGGCATTCCTGGCGAATGTAAGTAAACGCAGCCAGAGTCGTGTCCTCCTTAAGGCGGTGCAACTCATCGACTTTCAAGGCGTCGGGAAGCGGCTCGTGCGAGTCGACAAACACGTTCGGCTCAATCTGCTTCAACCGCTCCATGTACTCGCGATACTCCTGCGTACCTAAACGATCGTTGGGATCGTCTGGATTACTTACTCCGTAATTGGCCCACCGGTGTTCGTAGCCGGTCAACGATCCAAATGCCCAACAGACTCCTTGAATTTTGCCAGCCTCGGTCATCATCAGGCTCGTCCATTGCACGTCGACGTGTTTTGGATGGCACTGCCCGCACGTGTGTTGGTTGATCCACGAACTGCCAGGCGCTGGGTAAAAGGTCGTCGAATCTTCACCGCCATGCGCAGCGACTTTGTCTTTCGTCTCGGTGGGATCACCGCCGTGACAGACAACGCAACCAGCCGGGTCGCCGATTTCGCGACCGTGGTTCATAATCTGCTGCATCATCTGCGAATCTGGCTCACGAATCAGTTCGATTCCCGCGTGACACTTCATACAACCAGAGTTGGCTGCCTCGGGAAAGTGATCGGTGATGGGATCGGCAGACGCGGCCGCCCCGATTAGCACAGCAAGTGGGAGTAGGCTCAGGTGCAGTTGCGAAGTTCTGAGCATGCCATCCATGCGTGGTCGACGTGAGTTGCAGCGACTTCACCGGTAGCTGAAATTGGCAACACGATTGGGTACAACGTAGTTACATCAATGTAACAGGTTTACCCCGAAAGGAGGCACCATGCCACCCGCTGTCAGTCGCCCAAGCAGCCGCGAAGCATTCGCCCGCGCAAAAAAACTGATGCCTGGAGGAGTGAATAGTCCCGCACGGGCGTTCGGTGCGGTGGGTGGCGAGCCAATCTTCATCGACCGGGCAGAGGGATCTTACCTCTACGACTTGGATGGCAACCGTTACATCGATTACATCGGCTCGTGGGGGCCGATGATCCTTGGTCACGCCTACGCGCCGGTGATCGAGAGCTTACACCGCGCAATCGATTGTGGCACTAGCTACGGCGCGCCCACTACAGGCGAAAACGATCTAGCCGAGTTGATCATCGAATTAGTACCGTCGATCGAGAAGGTGCGACTAGTGAACTCCGGCACCGAAGCCGCGATGAGTGCCATACGCCTGGCGCGGGGGGTCACTGGGCGCGACAAAGTGGTCAAATTTGCCGGCAACTATCACGGGCACGTCGATGCGCTGCTCGTAGCCGCGGGTAGTTCGGCGGCTACGCTTGCCGTGCCAAACTCTCCCGGCGTGACCACCGGCGCATCGCAAGATACGTTGGTCCTCGAATACAACGACGTCGCCGGACTGCGTGACGCTTTCGAAGTGCACGGCGGTGAGATTGCTTGCGTGGCCTTTGAGCCCGTCTGTGGCAATATGGGAGTCGTCGTGCCGACTTCTGAGTTTCGAGATGCGCTACGTTCCATCACAAACGACCATGGCGCGCTACTGCTATGCGACGAAGTGATGACTGGATTTCGTGTCGCCATTGGCGGAGCACAGCAGCGATTGGGAATCGAGCCGGACCTCACCGCGCTCGGCAAGATTGTTGGCGGTGGCCTGCCCGTTGGCGCGTACGGCGGACCGGACGCGATCATGTGCAACGTATTGCCCGAAGGCAAGGTGTTTCAAGCTGGCACGCTGAGCGGAAACCCATTGGCCACGGCGGCCGGGGCCACAACGCTGCGAACGCTGCGCGACGACCCACCGTACGAAAAGCTCGAAGCACTCGCGTCGCAACTCGAGACCGGCCTGCGCGAAGCAGCAACCGCCGCAGGTGTGCCGCATCAACTGGCCCGCGTCGGTAGCATGTTGACGCTGTTCTTCGCCGATGAGCCCGTTACCGGCTGGCAGTCGGCAGCCAAGTGCGACACGGAGCGATTTGCCAGATTCTTCTGGGGCATGATGGATCGCGGCATGTACCTGCCTTGTAGTCAATACGAAGCCATGTTCGTTTCGGCAGCGCATACCGAAACCGACATCGAGAATACGATCGATGCGGCGCGCGAGGTGCTTACCAGCATCTAGAGCGCCACCGTACTAAGTGCGTGTCGCCTTTTCTTCTGCAGCGCTCGGGCGATGATATCTCGGCACGAGCTGGAATGGATCGGTCACTAGGTCTCGTCCAGCCATCGCGCTTCCAAGCTGGAGCACCGTACTCGCTAACGGAGCACAAGCATCGGCACTCGGCACTTGAACGTCCGAGGGCAGGCGTTCGCTGTATCTATCGACGCACGGCCCGACGGCCACGTCGCCGGGTGCGAGCTTGGCAATCCAGTCATCGGCCGCCAGCAACTGCGTGCGGTCGTTTTCGCCAAGGGTGTCGCAATCGGCAGCCGTGTACTCGCCGGCAAATAGGTCGCCACGTTGGGCGTCGACGATGGCCCACACTCGTCCGTGCGAGAGGAACTTCGACTGCAATGCCAGCACGTCTAGTGTACTGACGCCTACCAACGATGCGCTGGTCGCATAGGCGACGGTCTTCGCTGCAGTAACTCCAATTCGGAGGCCGGTAAACGAGCCGGGACCAATGGTAACCGCAACGGTCGTTAGCTGGCGCGCGGTGACGCCGGCGCTTGATAGCAGTGCGCTGATGGCCGGTACCAGTTCCTTCGCGGTTCGCTCGTCGGGTGCGAGGATTCGCTCTGCGACACACGTCAGAAGTCCCTCGGGCGAATTGGCACCCAAGGCGACCGACGCGGCGCGGCCAGAGCTTTCGATAGCCAACAAGTAGGTTGGAGTCATTGCGAGGAGTTCGGTTACCGCAGCGCCCACTGCATAAGCCAAGCGGAGGCGTCCGGCTTGACCCAACTCCAACGGGCGCTTAGATTTGAGCGTTTCGTTTCAGAGCAGTATCGGTCTGTGGCTCGTGACAAGTGGCGGGTGCTATCGGCGTCACTGGGTTAGGCCTAAACCTTGTTTTTGTATATAGTTACGATTACGTCAGTGGCCCATTTGGGCCCGCCAACCGGCCAGGCCTAGGTAATCACGGCGCGAGGCACGATTCGTGGTCAAGCGGGCGATCATTAGCGACATTCACGGAAACCTCGAAGCACTGAAAGCAGTGCTAGAGCATATCCGCGGTCAAGGCATCACCGAAGTGTTCTGCCTGGGAGACATTATCGGTTACGGGCCCAATCCGTGCGAGTGCCTGGACTTGGTGATCCAACACAGCGCGGTTTGTATTCTCGGCAACCACGATCAGGGCGCGTTGTTCGACCCGGAGGGTTTCAACAGCGGCGCCGAACGTGCCATCTTCTGGACTCGCAGCCAACTGGAAAACGGCACGGGCGATCGGGATGCCACCGACGCCCGGTGGGACTTTCTAGGCGCGCTGCCGCGCGTGCATCGCGACGGCAATTGGTTGTACGTTCATGGGTCGGCCCGCAACCCAGTGAATGAGTATGTCTTTCCTGAAGACATCTACAATCAAAAGAAAATGGACAAGCTCTTCGGCTTGATCACGCTTGGCTGTTTTCAAGGCCATACGCACGTGCCAGGTGTGTTTACCGAGAGCCGCAATTTCGTCTCCCCTGAAGAAACGAGCTTCGTCTATCACGTGACCGACCAGAAATTCATGATTAACGTTGGTTCGGTGGGCCAGCCCCGCGACGGCGACAATCGATCCTGCTACGTCGTGCAGGAAGACCACCAAGTGACGTTCCATAGGATCGATTACGAACAAGACACGACGGCCAAGAAGATCTACAACATCCCTGACCTCGACAACTTTCTAGGCGACCGGATTAAACAGGGTCGCTAACTGGGCCACCAATACTCGGCCCAAACGGGCGAATACGCATAGGTGTCGCTCGCAGTGCGGTCGATTCGAGTAACATCGACTCCCCCAGCCCGATTCACCCTGCACGCCTGCTACTAAGGACATCTATCCGTGGAATTACGGAGATACCTGGCATTCTTCGCTCTCTCGTTTGCCGTGATTTTGCTGTGGCAATCGTGGTTCGGTCCTCGTCCCCCCGTGGCGCCAAAGAAGAATCCAGCGGCGGCCGACGACCAAGGCGCCGACCAAGCGGCCAACGAAGACGACCAGGACGATGGCAAGCCGGTGGTCCAACCGGCGATACCCGCGCCGCCGCCGGCAAACTCGCCGCACTATCTGACGCTCGGTTCCATCGATCCCGACGGCCCATATCGATTCGCGGCAACGTTCAATAGCCATGGCGCGACCATTCGTCGCATCGAGCTGGCCAGTCACAAGTACCGCGATTTGCATGACCGTACGGGATACTTGGGGCAACTTGAGCTCTTGGACTCGAACGTGGGCGCTGAAGTCCTCGTGGTGCCTCCCGGCAGCCCTGCGGCAGTTGCGGGTGTGCTGGTAGGCGACGTCATCACGGCAGTTGCTCCAGAAGGCAACAACACAATGACTGGAGGCGATGTGGCAACCGCCGCCGACCTGAAGCGCTTTCTCGCTACTAGCAAACCAGGTACCTCGGTCAAGCTTACCGTCGCCCGCGGCGGCGCCAACCATTCGCTATCGGCCGACTTGATTCGAAAGCCACTCGATCTGATCCGTCCCGAGCCAGAGAACGTTCTGCTGTATGACGAAAAGGTGCCGGCCGATTTGGTACTACATCCATCGATGCAAATCGCCATCCGTAAGGTCGGGCCAAACGTCCCAGCAGCGGCGGAACTCGAGAAGGCCAATCAGCAGCTTGCCAACGGAGTGTGGGCAGTGGACGACACGGCTAGCGATACGCTGACCTTCAGCATGGTGTTACCCGAGTTGGGACTTGAAGTGGTGAAGCGGTTTGTAATTGCGAAGGTGCCCGAGGATGAATCGAAAGATACAACGTTCAGAGCTTATCACCTCGATTTTGATGTTGAGGTTCGCAACCTGCTCAATACACCTCAGACGGTGAGCTACGAGTTGCAAGGTCCCAACGGCCTACCGATCGAAGGTTTCTGGTACTCACAAAAAGTGGGTCGTGGCTGGTCGGGTTACGGCATTCGCGACGTGCTGGTGCGAACCTACGGTAGCACCGAGAAGGACTTTGCCTGCCGCAATATCGCCAAGGGCGACGTGGATGCGTTTGGCGATGGCGAGTCGCTCGCTTATATCGGCGTCGACGCACAGTACTTCGCCGCTGCGATGTTGCCCCAAAAGGAAGCGGCCGACGAGCGCTGGTACTCTCGGTTTCGACCCAACTTGGCAAGTTACCGCGTGGACAAAGAGCAAGCGGCGGTCGACAAGCAAAACGGGGTCCCTGACGATCGACAGGGCGTGATCTTCGAGCGAAACAGCTACCGACAGCGCTACGCCAACGCAAGCTTCTTGCTCACAAGCGATTCGATTGAGCTGGCGGCTACCGGAGAGCCGGGCGACGCGCAGGCGCACCGAAACACGCTGTTTGCCGGTCCCAAACGCCCTGCGCTGCTCGCCCAGTACCAGGCTGCCAGGGCACCTGAGTATTCGCTGGACGAATTCGTTTATTACGGTTGGTTCGGCAACTTGGGTATTCCGCAATTGATGGTTGGGGTGCTCTCGACATTCTACAGCATCGTTCGCAACTACGGTTTGGCGATCATCATGCTCACCGTACTGGTGCGCAGCTGCATGTTTCCGCTCAGCCGCAAACAGGCGAAGAATATGCTGATGATGCAAGAGCTAAAGCCAGAGATGGAACGCATCGCCGCCCGCTACAAGGACGACGTGCAAGCTCGCACCAAGGCGCAGCAGGAGTTGTGGAGTAAACACAATTACAATCCGATGGGTGGCTGCCTGCTGATGTTCATACAGCTTCCCATCTTCATCGGCCTATACCGCGCGCTAATGGTCGACGTCGACTTGCGGCAAGCTCCACTCATTCCGGGCATGCGGTGGTGCTCGAACCTCGCCGCGCCCGACATGTTGCTCAACTGGTCCGGGTTTATCTGGCCCCGCTGGTTTCTCAACGGCGAGGGCATGCTTGCGCTAGGTCCCTACCTCAACATCTTGCCGCTGGTTACCGTAGGCCTCTTCCTGCTGCAACAAAAAATGTTCATGCCGCCCGCCGCTGACGAGCAGGCCGAGATGATGCAAAAGGTCATGAAGTATATGATGCTGTTCATGAGCTTCTTGTTCTTCAAAGTCGCCGCTGGGTTATGCCTGTACTTTATCGCATCGAGCCTGTGGGGCATGGCCGAACGTAAGTTCATCCCGCGGCCAGAATCCAGCAGTGGGGCGACTTCCACAACACCAACACCACCGCCGAAAGACTCGCCGACAAAGAAGAAACGTAGCAGCCAAGGCAAAAACAAGGGCAAGGGTGGCGGTAAGCGTAAGCGCTAACCATGGCGTTGGATCTGAACGATACGATCGCTGCGATTGCGTCTGCTGCCGGTGGGGCGGTACGCGGGGTGGTTCGAATCAGCGGACCTAAGGCTCTGGATGTCGCACAGGGCATCGCAGGCGAAGCGTTCGCCACGTCTGGTAGGCTGCCGGTTGCGGTGCGGTCGGCGGTGCAACTCTCGACTGAGCGTTCGATACCGGCAACGTACCTCGTATGGCCAGGCAAAAAGAGCTACACGCGCGAACCAACGGTTGAGATCCACACTTTGGGTTCGCCGCCGCTTCTGAATTTAGTGCTCGATCTCGCCTGCCAGCACGGTGCCCGACTTGCACAGCCTGGCGAGTTCACGTTGAGGGCATTTCTTGCTGGGCGGATGGATCTCACACAGGCAGAGGCGGTGCTAGGTGTGATCGACGCGGTCAGTGACCGTGCACTGCAGAATGCGTTGCGACAGCTCGCCGGTGGGTTGGCCGAGCCGCTGGGCGCTGCTCGTGAAGAATTGCTCGTGCTACTTGCCGACCTCGAAGCTGGCCTTGACTTCGCGGATGAAGATATTGCGTTTGTATCGAGAGATGTCCTTGCCAATCGTCTGAGCGAGGTACACTGTCAGCTCGACAAGCTTGCAAAGCAAATTGCGACTCGATCAACTGCCAGCGAATTGCCTAAGGTCGTTGTCGTCGGTCCAACCAATGCGGGCAAGAGCAGTTTGTTCAATGCTCTGGTCGGGCGATTCGGCACCGACGTGTACCAGCCATCAGCCATTGAATCGCCCGAGCCGGGCGCTACCCGTGACTACTTGACCGCCACCGTCGACTTTCACGGGGCGCGTTGCGAATTGGTCGACACGGCCGGTACTGAGGACGTTGGCCGAGAGGATTCGCCGCGCGCCGCCGCACAATCCGTCACGCGCTCGGTGCGGCGAGAAGCATCGCTCGTGTTGCTGTGCCACGATGCAACCCTTCACCCATTACGCGAGACACCAAGTGCCAAGGCTGCGTTAACTGTACTAACAAAAGCGGATGCTCTCGCTGACAAAGCATCGAAGTGCCTTCCGGCGATCGTAACGAGCGCCCATTCAGGCGCGGGCCTCGATGACTTGTCGGCGGAGGTGGCCGAGCGTCTTGCAATGCGCAGAGACGAAGTGGCGGTCGCCAGTACCGCCGAGCGAAGTCGCGAAAGCCTGCGAACGTCTCTAGATGCGTTAGGCACGGCAAGCGCGCTGGCCGAGAAGGGCGAGTCTGAAGAATTGGTCGCCGCAGAATTGCGACTGGCCCTCGACGAATTGGGCCAGATCGCGGGCGTCGTGTACACCGACGACGTGCTCGACCGAGTGTTCAGCCGATTTTGCATTGGTAAATAGTCTGGCTGAACAGTCATTTTTCCTCGCGATTGCTTGACACACCGGGCGATCCGTAGCTAAATTGTCAAGTAGTGGGGAGGTCTTCCCCGTTTGTCAGGCATTCCAGCAAAGTTACCCCTGCCAATGTCGTAATCTGGTGCGTTTCGGGCCAAGTGTTTTGGGGTCCGGTCTCTCTCTCGCACCACGTGCTGCCAGCGGCAATTCGTCGCTGCGTTTTCAACTGATTACTCGCTGATCCATTTTCCTGCATTAGCTCGCTTCGGCGACGCGCGGTGCCAGTTGTAGCCAGTGGCTGCTGCTGTGCGCGCGATGCGCCTTGTCGGCTGGTGCAATGGGGGTTCCATGCTCACAAACACCAATCGAATGCGCTACGGTCCATGGCTCGCCGCCATCACAATGGCAATGCTTTCGCCACTCGGCTCGGCCGTAGCAGGCGACGAATTCGTCAACGGCGAGATATCGACTGATGAGCCAATTAAACTTACGCTCACGCTTGAACCGCCGTCGCCCGGAATCAACCAGTTCAACATCTCGGCCGACCTCAATACGCTCGTGCCGGGCGGCGAAATGCAGAACGCCGGGGGCGTTGTGGAATGGTCAGGCAGCTTCGAAATCGATCTGTATCTATCCGATGGCGATGGAATCCCTTCGGTCATGGGCCTTGCACTCTCCGACTCGGGAAATGGCATCGAGCAAAGCCCAATTGTTCTGTCGTACGGCAACCTACCTGTTGGCGTGCAGTTCACGACAACCTCCATCCTGAACCAAATGCAACAATTGGCGCCTTTGATGGTCAACGTGCAGCCAGGATCGGGCCCCCAACAGTTTGTGATTGCGCCTGACGAGTTTGGGGTGATGCAAAAGAGCGGCGAGGCGGCTGTGTCGATCGAAGAGCGCCCTACGGAAATGCAGGAAATCAACGACGAGCCGCCATCGATGATGGACATCGATTCGCCTTCGCTGCTGCTGCTTCAGCCCCTGCTGGGATTCGAACAACCGATGTATAAGGTCTCGCTAAAAGTACCAATGGCGGGCACTGTCGTCGACTACATGGGCACCGGACTGCCGGTCGAGTGGGAGTACACCAGCGGCGATCTGGTAGCCACCAGTGAACTGTTCGCGATCGGCGCGCCGATTCCCGAACCCACAACCCTTACGCTGGCCGCTTTGCTAGCGGGTGCGGGCGCGTGGTGGGTCAGAAGGGCCGGTTGATGAACATTCGGAATTCGCCATCAAACACGCGATCGTTCGAGTTGATCGGCAACGTGTAACCGACCGTCACGATCGACTTCTGCAACTGCATGTGACCGCCGATGGTGCCGTTGAGCAGCGACAAGTCATTCCGTGGCGTTCCGATTAGGAACGCACCATCGTCGATTACGTCCGCGCTGGTGACGGTTGCCGTATAGTGCAACTCAGTCGTCCAAGCTAACGCCTTGACCCGGCTGGCTCGGCAGTTGTTTCGGTAGACTACTTTGCCGAGTGAAGCGCTTGCCGACAACAGACCCTGGTCGCGGAACACGCCAATGTTCTCCAGGCCATCGCCAGTAACGTTCGCCTCGACGTCATTGCCCGAGGTGTCTACATCGACAGACAGGAACGCGTGGACAAAATAGTTAGTCCGTTGAGGGGCATATAGGTAGCCTAGAAACGGCACCAAGTGCACCGATTGGTTGTTCACGCGCAGCAACGGATCGTCATCCCCAAAAATTTGGATGTCGTTGGCGGTTGGCAGCGCTATACCCATACCAGCGGCAAACGCTTCTTCGTCGCTCGCCCACAAGAGTATCTTGGGAATCAGCGTCACGTTTCCGAACTGGTACTCGGACGTTTCAAAACCTTGGCCAACGTAGGTATCGCTGTTGAGCGTCGCCGCCATGGGAACGCGAACTTCTAGCGACCCCATGCCGCCCCAGAAAGTCTTCTCGATTCCCGGCACAAAGCGGTTCACATCCACACCGTTGTTGGTGAATTGGACATTGTGAAAGTAGTTGTAATCGAAGTAGACGCGATCCTGCGGCATCGCACTGTTGTTGTCCTGAATGCGCACTCGACCCACTAAGTCGCCCGGGTTGCCGATCGGCAAGATGAACTTGTTGACCGCGAAAGTGTTGTACACCGGAGCGTTCGGGATGCTGGGATCTGCGTCCGCCGGATTGTCGAAGACGTTGACCGTCTCTGAAGTGACCACTGCGGTGTACAACTGCGAACCGTCGGTGTCGTTCGCCGTCAAGCCAGTCACGACGTCGGGCAGCGGCGGCGGAATCGACGGCAGAAAGAACGACTCGGGCAACAATCCACCCGGTCCACCGACAAACACCGTCTTGCCAGTACCTGGGTCGGTGGTAATCAAGCTGATATTGTTGTTGGCGAACGCCGAGCCCGACGAAATGGTCTGATGCACCGCTTCGCCAAAAAAATCGCCAACGGTAACGCAGGTTTTGACGTTGCCGAAGAAGTCGCCGAGCATTTTTGGCGTCGCCGCCAACTGAAGCGTGGACTCCCCTTGGAACTGTTGTCCGCTGCCTTGATCGAGTGCCTGTTGCGCCGGTACCTGCGATTGATCGCCAAAGTCTGGTGTGAACAGGTTGCTGTCTGGTGTCTGCTGAAATATGTCTGGCACTGGCAATGCATCCGAATCGCCACTTACGCCAGGCTGCGCAAGTTCTGTCGCTCCGCCGTTGGGCTGTGGCGGGACCGGGGGCGACACAGGTGGCGTAGTGCCAGGTTGCTGGGCCAGCGTATGAGCGGCCGCCACTGCGCCAATGAATAGACCGGCTACCAGTTGACGGACAACGCGAGGTCGGACCACGAGAATTCCCCCCAGAATCGTGGACGCAGATATAGACAGTTCTGCAGCTTGTATCGACTCTAAGGATCATAAGGGTTAATCGAACTAGCTGGAAATCGGTGCTAGCAGAGCCCGTCCGCTAAACTGACTCGTCTTGTGAATCGTCCTCAATGTCTCGAAGCATCTCGATCAGGGCGCTGCGCGCTGTTGCAACATACTCAAGGTTGCGGCTTGTTTCGGGCAGGTCATTGAGGAGCTTTCCGCCGTATTGGATATGCGAAATTGCATCTTTACGTAAGCCACCTTTGAGCAATTCGTCTGTATATAGCTTGGTGAAGTCGATCAGCAACTCTACCGGTTCAGCATCGTCCGGCTCAACTTGCGGGCCTTGTGCCAGCACCTCCTGACATTGGCGGAAATGTCGGTAGCTGTCAGCCTCGTTGTCGGCAATGAAGTGCACACTCAGGTTGAAATGTGCGCGTGCAGCGCCGATGCGGTATTCGCTCACTCCCGGATATTTCAAGAGCAACCGCTCGCGAATCTTCAGCATTTCCTCGAATGACCTAGTTGCATTCCCTTCGGAGCCAAGTTGGTGGTACGTGTTTCCAAGGTTCTGAAGACTAAGAGCCAAGTAGTTTTCCGTTTCACGATTCTGAGAATCTGCGGGAATCGCAGACAGCGCATTGACGCATTGAATTTGCTGCTGAAGTGCGGCGTGGAGCTCGCTCGCCGATTCCGATTCGTCAGCCGACGCCGCCCTAATTTGGTGTATTTCCGCAATAGACTGATGACCTTTTGCCAAATCAAACATAACGCGGCTCGGCTGCTCATGTTTGTCTTTGATGGATAATCGCGTTTCTTGCGCCTGCAAGATCAGATGCTCCGCTTCTGAAAGCAGGTCGTCTTGATTCGAGATGCCGTATTGCTCAATTCTCGCCACCGCAAGATTCATTTTTCCATTGGCACTCTTGCGCTGCAGTTCATAGTTGTCTGGATAGGCGTCGGCAGTTTCCTGCCGCAAGTCAGCGCTTCGCATCGCGTGTTTGGCGAACAATTCAACGTTATCTGCGAACTCCTCAGCATCTCGTTGGTCCAACGAAAGAGTCATTTCCTCTTGGGCGAGGTTCGAGTACTCACGATGAACTTGCGCTAGTGCCTGAACGATGTCCCAATGCTTATCGGGTTCCGCAGAAGTTGGAGTATCCTTCAGTTGCGATTCATAGAGACTGATGGCACGATCATAGTTCTCCTTTGCCGCATTGCTGTCACCAAGTAGCGCATCGACAACACCTAAATTTGTGCGAACTATCGCCACTTTGTCTGGCGGTAGGTGGTTTGTCTCAAGTTGCGTTTCGTAGTAGTCACGAGTAACTTCCAGAAATTGCCGCCGTATCTTCTGCATCCCTGGGACATCGATCAGGAGTTCGTTGCCCGCCGATTCAAAGGTCTCACTGATCGCACGTTGAACCTCTCGCGATTGGAATTTCTCCCGGGCCAGAGCCCACTCCGCTCGAAGGTATAGCCCGGCAGACACAGCGCCAAACAGGACGAGAACGGCGGCAATTGTCCCTATAAGTGTCGCATCCATAGGATTCCGCCGCGCCCACGCCATCGCTCGTTGCACCCGCCCTACCCGCCGCGCCGAAATCGGAAACCCATCTAAATAGTTCCGCAAATCGTCAGCCAGCTGCCCAGCTGATTGGTAGCGGTCGTTGGGGTCTTTCTCCAAGCACTTGTTGCAGATGGTCCGTAGGTCGATTGGCACCGAGCTCGGCAGTGGTGCGGGGGCCGATTTTTGGACTTGTTGCAGCGTGCTGAACAGCGTCTCACCCGAGAAGGGGGCCTTGCCCGACAATAGCGCGTAGAGCGTGGCGCCCAACGAGTAGACGTCGGTGCGGTTCGAAACGGCGTGGCTATCGCCTTCGGCTTGCTCGGGGGCCATGTAGCTGGGCGTTCCCATCACTTGGCCGGTCATTGTCAGGTGATCGTCGGTGTTGACTAGTTTTGCCAGGCCGAAGTCGGTGAGGCGCGGGTTGCCCTCGCCATCTAGCAGGATGTTGGCGGGCTTGATGTCGCGGTGGATCACGGCGCGGTCGTGCGCGTATTGAACGGCGCGGCTAACCCCTTCGATCACTTCGGCCGCGCGCTGACGCGTGAGCCGCTTCTCCTTGCCCACGAAGTCGGACAGGCTGCCGCCGGTGACCAGCGCCATCGTGTAGTAGTGCACACCGTTGCGCTCGCCGACGTCTTGTACTTGGACGATGCCCGGGTGTTCGAGCTTGGCGGCCGCTTCGGCCTCGATGTAAAATCGGGCCGCTTCCTCCGGCGAGCGGATGAGGTTCGTGGGGATAATCTTCACCGCCACATGGCGGCGCAGGCTTAGTTGATAGGCACGGTACACCGTGCCCATCCCCCCCTTTCCGATCTCGTCGAGGATTTCGTAATCGTCGGCCAGCAACGGTCCGGGTCGATCGCTGTCGCCGCGGCGAGGCGCCAAACTTTCACCGCTGATGAACTCGATGGTGTCGGATGGCCGGGCCTGCCCCTCTGCAACCGTCGCTTCGTTGTCGACCGCCGTTTCGTGCGCTGCTGGCGAGTCCAAGAAACCAGCCGCTTCGGCCGCTTTGTAGTCGGCGAGCAATTGTTCGAACTCGGTCACCACGTCCGACGGCTCCGATTGCCGCACGTCGGTCACGAACGCATCGAGTGCGCCGCCCTTGAGGTCGATGGCGTCTGCGAATAGCTCTTTGGCTCGGTCGCGATGCTCGGGCGTCATTCACCTATACCGAAGAGAGCTCGCGAAACAGCCACGCCTTGGCGGCGGCGAAGTCGCCTTTGACGGTGCGGGCAGAGACGCCCAGCAGGTCGGCCGTCTCTTCCACGGTGTACCCGCCAAAGTGCCGCAGCTCGACGATTTGAGCTTGGCGACTGTCGTGCTCCGCAAGCCGCTTGAGCGCCTCGTGCACGGCGAGCACGTCCGACTGCATGGCCGTGTGGCGCTCGGCGAGTTGCCCAATGTCGTCAGCGGCACGGCGGCGATCGGGTCCGCCTCGCTTCAGCGCGTTGCGCTTGCGGGCGTGGTCGACCAAGATATGCCGCATTGCCTTCGCGGCTACCACATAAAAGTGCTTCCGGTCGTTCCAGTCTACCGGCTCCTTGGTGTCGACCAATTGCAAGAACGCATCGTGTACCAACACCGTGGCCTGCAGGGTCACCTGATTGTTTTCGGCGTTAAGCTTCCGCTCGGCCATGGCATGGAGCTTTTGCTCAACCACCTTGAACAAGTCGGACCTGGCGTCCTCGTCGCCGCGGCTGGCCTGTTGAAGCAATACAGTCAGTCCGGAACTTTCATCGCTCATGCTATGTGTCCTGTACCTTGCGGGCGGACAGGCGACATTCTTCGGCCTGATCGCCCAATCTTATCAGCCCTCGAATGCGAAATGAAGCGGAAACAGCGATTTCGAAGGGTAGGTTACCTAAACGTACAATGACCAATCAAGTTTTCCGACCTTCAACCGACAACATTTTCTACCAGCAAGTCGACGTCTCTGACTTGGCGTGAAACGAATCGGGTAGCCCAGGTTGGTGCCTACCTGGGCGGCGCAGCCGCACGAGGCATAGCTCCAAGCCGACCGCGTCAGGCTCTTGCGACTTGCGTCACACTAGGTAGCGTTGACATTCATATGTTTTGAAACAGGATTTCATGTTATCACGTAGTCTTCCGTTGAACTGATATTGGGAGGTCTACGATGAAACGGCGA
>JANQOF010000051.1 GCA_028279215.1 Pirellulales bacterium | reverse complement strand
GCCTTCGCCGCGCTCGATCGATACCGGAAACCGCCCGTAGTTGGGCACCACGTGCTGGCTGAACAACTGCTCTGTGTCGGGGGACATCGTAGGCATGGCTAGTGAACCGATGATGAACGCGAACTTGAAGGATCGTATTTGGTTGTGCGGACAGTATCTTGAACGAGGCTTAGTACTTAGGCCATAAGCGACAATCAGCGTTCATCAGCGGTTCACCAAATTCGCTAGACCACCGTTACAATCTCCGTGCCAATGCCGCGGTTGGTGTAGATCTCCAGGAGCAGGCTATGCCGCAGGAGCCCGTCGATAATGTGTACTTTCTTGACGCCTTTGGTCAGCGTATCGAGGCAAGCTTCGACTTTTGGGATCATGCCCGACTCGATGATCCCTTTGTTGATCAGTTCATCTGCCGCGTCGGCTGTGAGGGTGTGGATGAGCGACTCGGGATCGTCTTTGTTGAGACGCACGCCGTTCACATCGCTCAAGAACACCAGTTTTTCGGCACCCATCGCTTGCGCGACGGCCATGGCGGCCGTGTCGGCGTTGACGTTGAGCAACTGTCCGTCGTCGGCGCGGCATACAGACGGGATCACGGGAACCTGCCCAGCGTAGCACAGGTTGTCGAGCGCGTCGCGATCGACGCGTGTCACGTGACCGACGAAGCCCAAGTCGACATCCTGTCCGTCGTCACTGCTGACGGTGATCCGCTCGCCGAACAGGACATTATTGTCTGTCTCGCCGGTCGGATTGAGCGGCATCGCCCGACCGCCGAACTCTTCGATGCGGGCGGCGACCATCTCGTTCACCTCTCCGGCGAGCACCCGCTCGACGATCTCGAGCGTTGCCTGGTCGGTATACCGTCGCCCTTGAATGAACTTTGGTTCGAGCTTCGCCTCGCTCATCGCACGCGAGATGGCCGCACCGCCGCCATGCACGACGATCGGCCGCATGCCGACCGTCTCCATGAACACGATGTCGACGAGCAGGTGACGCAGCGCGTCGGCGTCCTCCATAACGCTGCCGCCGAGCTTGATGACCGTGATGCTGTCGCGAAACCGACGGATCCAGCCCATCGCTTCGATCAGCGTGTCGGCCTTTTCTATCGCTTCTTGCACCGGCTAATGCTCGCTCTGCTTTGTTTCCCGCTAATCAAGCGAATAGTCGCGAATTGCCGCAGCCTATCAGTTTGGGAGAGTTCGGAAGGGTCAAGTTTGTGTCGAGCGTAAGTGCGCCGCGTCCACCAAACTTGGAGGCACTGGCTCCCGTTGCCGAGTATCATTCGCGGGTATTCGTGTAATTCGCGGAAGACTACTCGACTTCTTTTTCGTCGATCCAGCTCATCATGCGGCGTAGCTCGCGACCGACTTGTTCGATGGGGAGATTTCGCTCGCGACGACGAGTTGCTTTGAAGCCCGGGGCGCCTGCCTTGTTTTCCAAGATCCAATTGCGGGCGAAGGTGCCATTTTGGATCTCCGCCAAAATACGCTTCATCTCCTGCTTGGTCTCGTCGGTGACGATTCGAGGGCCGGTGACGTAGTCGCCGTACTCCGCGGTGTTGCTCACGCTGTAACGCATATAGCTCAGCCCGCCCTGGTAGAACAAATCGACGATGAGCTTCACTTCGTGGAGGCATTCGAAGTAAGCCATTTCGGGTTGGTAGCCCGCTTCGACCAAGGTCTCGTACCCAGCCTTCACCAGCTCACTTAGCCCGCCGCACAGCACCGCCTGCTCTCCAAATAGGTCAGTTTCGGTTTCCTCGGCGAACGTCGTACGAATCACGCCGCCGCGTGTGCCGCCGATGCCTTTGGCGTATGCCATGCCAACCTTAAACACATTGCTCGACTCGTCCGACATGTCGTCGTCGGTCGCAGCGCTTCCGGCAATGCGTGTGGCGATGAGCGATGGCACACCGCCGCCGGCAACGAATTCGCTCCTCACCAGATGGCCCGGGCCTTTGGGAGCAACGAGCAACAAGTCGACGCCTTTGGGTGGCTCGATTTGACCGAAGTGGACGTTGAAACCGTGCGAGCACATGAGAATGTCACCCGGCTTGAGACCTTCGCGAATTTCCGACCTGTACACGTCGGCCTGCACTTCGTCGGGCAACAAAATGTTGACCACGTCGCCCTGTCTGGCCGCTTCGCCGGCGCTCACAGGCTCGAAACCGTGCGACTTTGCCAAGTCGTAATTCGGCCCGCCGGGACGCTGTCCGACCACCACGTTCACGCCGCTGTCGCGAAGGTTCTGTGCATGGGCGTGACCTTGTGAGCCGTAGCCGATAATCGCAACGGTTTTGCCCTTGAGATGCGCCATGTCGGCGTCGGCGTCGTAGTAAACTTTTGCTGGCATTGTGGTAAGTCGGTGAGTGGTGATAGATGTTAGCCGCGCCGCAAGGCGAAGCGATGTTGGTAAGCGGTGCTATTCCGCCTTCTTCATCGTGCCAACCGCAGGCGTCAAGTTGCCGCTGCGCATCGGGCGGTCGATCGAGCGGACCATCGCGATCCGGCCGGTTCGCACGAGTTCAGTGATGCCGAACGGCCGCATCAGGTCGATGAACGCTTCGACCTTTTGCTCCTGTCCTGAGATTTCGACAATCACTTCCTCGGGCGAGACGTCGACAATCCGTCCGCGGAAAATCTTAGTAAGCTCACGAATCTCGGTGCGGTCATCGCCTTTGGCACTGACTTTGATCAGCATCAAGTCGCGCTCGACAAAGTCCTTCGCGCTCACATCGCTCACGCGAACCACGGTGACGATCTTCTCAAGCTGCTTGCGAACCTGTTCAAGGACGCTGTCGTCGCCAACAACCACAAAGGTCATTCGCGACAGGTGCGGGTCTTCGGTCTCGCCAACCGCCAGGCTGTCGATGTTGTATCCCCGCGACGCCAGCATCCCAGCCACATGGGCCAGCACACCGGGTACGTTTTGGACAACGGCAGACAGAACGTGACGCATGGGAATCTCTCATACTTGAGAAAATATGGCGAATCTACGAGTGTATCTGGGGCGGGGGTGAGCCGCAACCGGCGGCAGAGCTGGGCGCGGTCGCCGTTAAGACCGACTAAGAATACTCCAGGTTCGACTAGCGATCCCCTCGTGCAAGCCGTTCGTCACCCAGCAAACTGCCGTTGGCCATAGCCCTCTACAACTCACGAATCCGCAGGTTCCGCCACCGCACTTCGTAAGGCCCCTGGTTCTTGCCGATGCTGTGAACCTGAAGGCCGATGAATCCGCGCGGGTGCGTCTTGTAGATCGCTTCGTCGATGATGTCGGCGATGGGCTCGCCATTGATCCAGGTCTGAATTCGTGGACCTCTGGCCACAATGCGATAGTGGTTCCACTCTCCGTCTTTGAAGTGCTTATGTGGGATGCGCTTCTCCTCGGGTACGAGCCAACCGCGGCCGGTGGCTTCGCCGTAGATGTACCCAGCCTCCGCTCCTGAGTCACCGCTTGCTTCTATTTCCACCTGAGGCCCGTTTACCCGTCCGGTGTTGTAGATCGAGTGGTGTCCAGGTTTGTTGTCTGTCTGTGAGCGAATCTGCACGCCCGAGTTGAGACCGGTATTGACGTTTGTCTCAAACTCCAGTTCAAAGTCGCCGTACTCGACCGCCGTGCATAGAAACGAGTTGGGACTGCCCGATCGCGTCTGTCCGACGATCGCGCTGTCCTCCGCGCGGAAAGCGGCAGTACCGTTTTTCTGAGTCCAACCTTCAAGCGTCTTTCCATTGAACATCGACGTCCAGTCGTCAGCGTGCGCGGCGAGCGGAAAGCCAAACACTACCAACAGTCCAACGCCACTTACCTGAGAAATGCGAGTCATTTCGTGTACCACCCTGTGATGTGCGGAGTTGAATTTCTTGCCTGCAGCCTCTCAGCAGGACAACCACCTAATTCTAGTCACAACCGGCAAGCTCACGCGCCTCGCCAAAACACTCAGCCAGCCTATCGGCCACTAGTGCCAAGAGTGATTCATCGTCCAGCCCGGCTAACTCTTCGGGAGGGATCGATTCGCCGCACACCATGCTGATTCGTACGGGGGCGGGGAGCTTCTTCCCACGGGGCCACGCTTCGAACGTGCCGGCGATGCCCAGTGGGACGATGCTCGCGTTGCCGCGACGCACAAGAGCGATAAAGCCCGGCTTGAGTGGTTGCAGCTTGCCGTCGGTGCTGCGTGTGCCCTCGGGAAAGATGAGCACCGCGTCGCCCTGCTTGATGCGCTTGAGCGTCGCACGAATGCCGGCCAATCCGCCACCCTCACGATCAATCGGAATTGCGTCGTACGCACGAATTAGCGGACCAAGGATACCCGAAAACAAGGTGTCGCGGGCCAAGTACCCAATCGGCCTCGGCATGAAGCAACCGATCAATAGTGGGTCGAGATAACTCTGGTGTGTCGCGAGCAGCACTACGGGGCCGTTGTCGGGCATGTTGGCGACGCCGCGGCGGCGAAACCGAAAGTACACCCGTGCGAGTCCGCCAATGACCCACTGCGTGAGACGGTACCAGATGAGTTTGGGAAGCGAGCGGTTATACATTTCGTCGCTGCTCGACAATCTCGTACAAACGATCCACGACCTCTTCCGGAGACATTCCGTCGGTGCTTAGTTCGACAGCGTCGTCGGCTTGAATGAGTGCTCCAACAGGGCGGGTCGCGTCTCGCTCGTCGCGTTGTCGCTGCTTTTCAACGACTTCCTCAAATGTGATTTCTTCGCCTCGCGATACCAAATCGTGAAAGCGCCGCTCGGCGCGCAAGCGTTCGCTTGCAGTAAGGAAAACTTTGCACTTTGCATCGGGGAACACAATCGTTCCCTGGTCGCGGCCCTCAGTCACAAAGTCCTGCCCAGTGGCCGCGGCCCGCTGCAATTCAACCAGATGGGCCCGTATGCCTGGGTGGTCGGCTGCATACTTGGTGGCAGTGGTGATAGCCTGTGTGCGAATCAACCGGGTGACATCACGGCCGTCGACCACCACCGAGTCGTCAGTGAGTTGGATATCCAGATTGGCAGCGACTTGTTCCAACACATCGGCGTCTTCCAGCGACACACCCCGCTCGATGGCAGCATGCACGACCGCCCTGTACATGGCGCCCGTGTCAAGAAATCGAAACCCCAGCCGCTTGGCCAGCGCGCGGGCTGCGCTGCTTTTTCCGGCACCGGCTGGTCCATCGATGGTCACAATCATGTTGCGCAAGTCAGAAAGCGGTATTCAGGTTTGGGGATCACGCGGGCGTGGCGCTATCAACAATTCCAACTCCGAGAATTCGCACGGTGCCAAACTAAGCTGCACTCGACCCTCGTTCACCTTGAGCAACGTATCAGGCTCGCCCAGGAAGTTCACCTGCCTGGCGTCGGCGATCGGCTGCCACACCGCCAAGTGCGTGTCGACAGGGCGGCCGGCGGTCTCGAGCAGCCGAATCCGCACCAACAACTCAGTGTCGAGTGATTCGGCCGCCAAGTAAGTAACTTGCACGTTGTTGGCTGCCAAATGCAGCCACCAACCACTCGCTTGCCGCACGCAAGGCGACGGAATAGCTTGCGTCCACTCAGGGTGTCGCGACTGGGCAAACGCTTGGGCTGGGTAGTGGCAGTCGAGTACGTAGCTTAGGCGTGACGTCTTGTCTTCACTAGCCACCTCGACGAGCCGGGTGTCGAGCATGCGCTCCGAGTGGCGACGGTGGACGCGCGGGGTGTCGCACAACACCGCTAGGGGAACAGGATGACAGCCGATGCCAAGCCACGCAGCGGTGAGCCGCGATTTGTTGGTTGGGAGATCAACACCTTGAAGCCCTCGAGTCAGTGCAAAACCCTCGTCGCGCACAGCGATGCGGCTTGCGATGCGGCCCAACCTCGCACGTTCGGTAAGCGGTTCGAACTCCACGCGGATTTCAATCGCCCTGCGCTGCATCTCCAAGGTTGAGATTTGTCGAGTATTCGCTAGCGTCTTGCCGTTGCCATCGACCAGGCGATAATTGCTGACCAGCGTGCCGGTGGTGTCGCTCGACTCTCGCACCAGCCAACCATCAAAGGCAAGTTGCAGGCCAGCCGCAATTCCCTGCGGGCCCAGCGGCTCGACCACCAGTTGCTGCGACAGATGGTTGCCGCGTCCCGTGTGAAGTCGTGTGGCCGAAATGCCGCCGGTGTTGTCATCGAACACCAGTTCCAGATGCTCGTTCAATAGCCGACCTAGTTCGCAGCGTGGGGGGTGGCTATCGCCCAAAGTTTCGGGCTGAAAGCGCCATCCGAACTGTGGCAGCTTGCCTCCAGTTTCCACCGCCGGCCCGGAAGCCGCGTTGAGCCACAAGGTGCCTGACGATGAGCTATCTGAGTCATTCGTTAGCGTGGCGGCCAAGGACTCTGAGGATGCCTTAGTCGAGTTTGCAATGCGTGCGAGCGCTGCGAAACGGTCTTCGCTCGCCTCGCATTCGTGCAACGCTTTGGCGTCCGGATACGCGTTGGCTGGCGTGATTCCGGTGTCGTCGTGCGAGGCGGTGATGTCGAAGTACTCGTCCAAGGTGATCAGACGTCCGAGAATTGAACTTCGCTTCGCGACGTTTAAGAGGTCGGCGTGCCACTCCGTCCGGTGTCCTGGCCAGCCGACCAGCAGGAGCGATGCAGCCAGGTCGTAGTTCATCGCGTGTTGCGCCTTGTTTGCCAAGCCGAGCATCGCCGCGTGACTACCGGTGTCGATGGGCTCGGCGGACAATCCCTCGATCGACACGTTATCGAGCCCTGTCCAAGTCGCCCGCGTGGTGTGGTGCTTCGGTAACTTTCCACCTGCGAAGTCGGCCATCACCGCTCCACGATAACCCAGTTTGTACAACACGCCGGGCACCAGGGGAGCCATTGGCCCGGACGGGTGGGCGAACACGGTAGGCCGTTGGCCCAACTGCCGGTCGATGGCCGCAGCGCCGCCGCGCAAGTCGGTAAGCAACTCCTCGGGCAGGTACTCGTTCAGCGGTGCATCCGTTTGGCTACCGCCGCACACCGAAAGCCGCTTGTTCTCCCAAGCGTCGCGTAGGGCGGCGAGCGAGTCGGCATGGTGATCCGCCATAAACTGCAGAGTATCGCCAGTCACGAGTACATTCGACGATCGACTGGCCCGACACGCGCGGGCGAGTTCCGTTCCCGCGACGCTGGGCGCGGTGAGCATGAGATCGATCAAGTAGAAGTCGATGGGGTAGTAGTGGTTGCGGCTTTGCATGAGCAGATCGTACGCTTCGTCCAGGTGCGTACTCAGCGAATCTTCGTCGCCCGCAAGTGCCGAACCAGCGGCTACTAGCAACGCATCGCGAAGCGAGTCTTGCGCAACTTGAGGTTCGTAGTGCATGGACCGGGTGAGCAGTTCGATCTGAAGGTAGGCAAAACCGAAGGCGTAAAATTCCACAGCTCGCTTGGTTTCCAGCGGATGGTCTAGGTCGAGCGACTTCGCAAGCTTGGCAATAACTTCGCCGCGTGCAACGGAAGTACCAGCGCAGACCACCAATGGGTCGTCGGGCATTGCCTGGTCGGTACTTGCTTGGGTAATTGACGGCACGAGCACCAATTCGCTCGGATCGCGGAGGCCGTGCAAGGTGGCTTCCGCCGGCTTGGCTTGTGGGATCGAACGGGTGTGGGCCAAGAGCGCCGGGTTCCACAGGGCGGTCCACGCCGCCAGCAGGTTGCCGGCGGCCCGATCGTCCAAGTCCCGCGGCAAATCCGACAGAGTGTCGCCCGGTATGGCGAGGGTGATTTGGTTCGGCAACATAGGCGAAAGCGGGGACGGATCAGCGACTGGCACCAATCGAAAACAAGCTAGTTTTGGCCCGCCGTGGGCGATGGCAACCGATCGGCCGGCCAGCGCTACGGAGGTCGATTTCGTGGTACACAGCTCGTAGCAATCGATTACAATGAAAGTTACAGCCAATTGGGCAGGCGCAGGCAAGGGCCGGCGGCTCGTCGTCGTTTGTTGTGCGCCTTGGCTCTTGTCCTATCTTAACATTCGCGAGCTACGGAACATCTGACATCGGAAAGCCGTTTCACCAAAGAGGTGACCGACTTCCGGTCGATCGTTTGGAGCAGAGGATAACCTGAAATGGCCAGAAGTGGCGCAGTGTGGGGCATCGACATCGGAAACTGCGCACTCAAGGCGCTCCGCTGTCGCCGTCACGAAAAGGACACCAATCGAATCGTGGTCGAGGCGTTCGACTTCGTCGAATACTCGAAGATCCTCACCCAGCCAGAGGCCGACCGCGAAGCCCTCATAAGCGAAGCGGTGGCCACGTTCGTTTCTCGAAACGAGTTGGCGGGCGACAGGGTGGCGGTATCGGTGCCCGGCCAGAGTGGCTTGTCGCGGTTTATCAAGCTGCCGCCCGTTGAAGCAAAGAAGATTCCAGACATCGTTAAGTACGAAGCTCGACAGCAGATTCCCTTCGCGCTGGAAGACGTGGTGTGGGACTACCAGCAACTTGCAGGAGGTAGCCAGGAAGACGATTACGCGCTCGACCCTGAGGTTGGCCTGTTTGCCATGAAGCGCGACCAAGTGCATCGCGCGATTCGTCCCTTGACCGACGCAGGCATCGAAGTCGATTACATTCAGCTCGCACCACTGGCGATCTACAACTATGCGTGCTTCGACCGCATGAACAACCTGGAGGATGCTCCGCCGTTCGATCCGGAGAATCCTCCCAAGAGCCTGCTGGTGCTATCGTTCGGCACCGAAACGACTGACTTGGTGGTGACCAACGGCTATCGCGTGTGGCAACGGAACATTCCTATTGGCGGCAGCCACTTCACAAGGGCGCTTACCAAGGAGATGCAGCTCACGTTTACCAAAGCGGAGCACCTCAAACGCAACGCTACCAAGGCCGAAGACCCCAAGGCTCTGTTCCAAGCGATGCGGCCGGTGTTCAGCGACCTGGTCGCCGAGATCCAACGATCGATCGGGTTCTTCATGAACAACAACAAGAAGGCCGAAATCGGCGACATCGTCGCCTTAGGCAATCCGATGCGACTGCCCGGCTTGCAGCGCTACTTATCGCAAAACCTCGACCAGAAGGTTGTGTTGCTCGAGGAGTTTCCCGGTCTGGTTGGCGGCAGTGTGACGTCCGCACCGCAATTCCAAGCGAATCACTTGAGTTTCGCCGAGGCTTACGGGCTGTGCGTGCAAGGCTTGGACTTAGGGCAGCTAAAGACGAACCTGTTGCCGAATGAGATCGTCACCGAGCGGCTCATCCGCGCCAAGAAGCCGTGGACCGTTGCGGCTGCCGCGGTGTTGATGCTGGGTCTGACGATCAACTACTTCAGTCACTACAACACGTACGCCAGTGCCGACATCGACAACGAAAAGATGAAGCGGGCGATGAGTACTGCCAGCGGCATTGCTGGCACGGCGACGAGTTTGCAGTCCGAACATACCTCACTTACAGCCAATTTTGACGAGCTAAGGGAGATCCGCTCGAACTTGCGCAGCAACGACGATGGCCGGTTGCTATGGATGGAACTCATCAAGGGCGTTGACGCAGCATTACCCAAAGACCCTCGGCCATTGGCCCAGCGTCAGTTGACGGCAGACGACGTGCGCAACCGGAACGAAGTGCACATCGAACGCATGGACTGCGAGTTCTTCCCCGATGTGGCAGTATGGTACGCGGAAGTGGCCAACGCATTGCAGGAGGCCGCGGGAATCACCGTAGCGCAACAGGAGGCCGAGATGGCCACCGATGAGCGAGTCGATGGCGAGTTGCTAGCCGATGGTGAACAGCCGGGCGAGGCGGAGGACGAAGAGCTGGTCGAAGCGGACATTGCGGCGGCCGACGAACTGGTTGAGGAGGCTGCGGAGGACTTCGGTGCTGGGTTAGATGGAGAGGTTGACGAAGCTGGGCCTAGCGGCGAAGGCTGGATTATTGAGCTTCGCGGCTACCATTTCCACAACAGCGATCCGGACAACCGGGAAGGCTTCAACCTCGAAAACGAGGCTGGAGCATTTGTATGGAATACCCTCGTGAAGAACCTTCGAGACAGTAGCGTGATGATGCCGAACAGCAGTGGCGAGATGACGGAGGTGACCCTGAAAGAGCTCGGCATCTCTCACCCGGTGATGGTGAGCAGATCCCGCCCCGTGCCGCAGACTTACGACCCAAATGCCATCGATGCCGAAGAGGCGTCTCGTCGGTGGAGCGAGTATCGCAACGCTACCGAGCCAGGCCGAGGTGGTTTCGGCGCCCGCCCAACTCAGCGACGAAACGACGAGCCGGCGCCCGAACCGCCCGAGCACTGGAAGCTCCGTAAGTACGAATTCGAAGTGCAGTTTATCTGGCAACCCAAACCCCGCGGCGAACGCGAAAATCCGGATCTTGCCGGCGGCGCCAGCGACGAGTTTGGCGACACGTACTAGACCCAATCGCCTCACGTCGCGAATAACACCAACCAATACCTGCGAACCGTTGTTGGAGACTCAGCCGGATGGAACAAGTACGTGTAGCGTTGGCCTGGATTACAAAGCACCACTTTTGGTTGCTTTCGGCGCTGGCGGTGTTGCTCACCACGGCCGTTTGGTATCTGGCGGCTGGCGATTTGGAAAAACGCAAGCAAGACAATCTCACCAAGATCAAAGGGGCGTTTTCGAAGCAGCAGCAGGTAAGCAGTCGGCCCTACCACGCCAATGAGAGCTTCAACAACGCGCAACAGGAACAGATCGCCGCGTTGGCGGACGAGACCAAGCAGATTTGGCAGGAACTGTACGATCGGCAGCGGAAAGACGTGCTCGTCTGGCCAAAGCAACTGCCACCAGGTTTCTTGCGCGACATCGAGCAAAAACAGTTCGGTGATGAGATTGATCGGGCACGTTGCGATCAGTACACCCAGTACATCGCTCGAAGGTACCCCGACCTACCGAAGATCATCAACGCCAACGAGTTGGACGACAAAGCGTCAGGCGGAGGATTCGGCGGTGGAGAGTTTGGTGGTCGCGGCGGTGGGCGTGGTGGGTTCGGCGGGCGCGGTGGCGGGTTCGGCAACCTTGGCGCGCGACAGGAGATGGAGTTCGACGAGCAGGGGAACCCCATCGAAGTCGACTACACCGTCTATTGGGACGAGGCTGACCAGGGGCGCATCAAAGCCGATCTCGACTGGCCAACTACACAGTCGTACTGGCGTATTTGGGTGACCCAAGAAGATCTTTGGGTCTACGAAACGATGCTTCGCGCGATCGCCGCCACCAACGAAGCCAAAGGGGCCGATCGTCAGAGCAACGCCGCGATTACCGATATCGCGGCCCTTGAAGTGGGCAGCGACGCCGCTTCGCAGAGCCGCACCAGCGGACGCATTAAACGGCTCGAAAGCGGTAGTTCCATGATGGCAGGTAGTGATTTCGGCGGCGATATGGAATCGCGCGGCGGCGGTGGATTTCCCGGTGCGATGGAGGGTCGGATGGGCGGTGGCGATTTCGGTGGTCTTGGTGGCGGTGCCGATGGTGCTCCGGGCGACGCGCAGGAGAAGGCATTGCGGTTGTCGGGCCGGTACATCGACGCCGAGGGCAAGCCCATCGCCGTGGCTCCAGACGAAGAACCCCTGTTGCCGGACGCTTTTGGCCAGGCAATGAAGCAGCTACCTGTGAGGATGGTGTTACGCATGGATACCCGCTGGCTGACACAGCTTACCAGTGAGTTGGCAAATGCCGACCTTCAAATCAAGGTCACCGAGATTCGCGTGAACCCACTCAACGTCGAAGGCGGTAGTGGCGGCGGTGAGTTCGGTGGACGAAGTGGAGGCCGAGGCGGTGGAGCCTTTGGTGGTGGTTTCGGCAGCGGTAATCAGGAGATTCTGGCGTTCGATCGCAAGCCGTACATGAAGAACGTGATCATTCAGGGCGTTGTGCTGATCTTCAATCCGCCTGACGAAGAAGTGCTGAACGTTGCGCCCGACGACGTTGGCGCCGATGCGTACACCTCGCTATAAGTAGCTTGCGTACTACCAATCAGCCGGAAGCAAATCGGCGACCCAATACCCTTTCACAGGAGACGTAAGATGAAAGGCAACGGACTCGACGCAATTAAGCAGTTGGCGTTAAAGCATGCAGAGAAAGTCGTCATGCTGCTGGTCGTTGCGTGCGCGGGATACCTGGTTTACGCAACGTTGAGTCATGAATCGTTGCCCGAATCGAATAGCGCCGACAACCTCACGCAAAAAGCCAACAACGTGAAGCGGACGATGGACGACTATACCTGGACGCAGGCGGTTGAGAACGCGCCAGGAGAGATTCGCATTCATGAACCACTGCAGACTGCCGGCGGCGTGGAGATTGACCCAAACCCCTACAATCCCGATGGCAATTTCGACAAGCCGATCGTACCGCCGACCGAGCTTCGAAAGGATCCAAGACTGCTGGCACCTTACGGGTTTGAAGGGCATGGAGTGACGAGCTTGTTTGGCTTCTTGGACCCAGAGGAAGCTGAGCGAAAAGAGCTTGCCCGAGCCCGCGACGAAGCAGTGCGCGCTCGCGATCAACAACTCGAAAGCGAGCGAATGAACGCCGGGCAGGATGGTTTCGGCGGGCGTGGCGGACGCGGTGTGCGTGGCGGACGCGGCGGGCGGGGGGGGGGGGAGTTCGGCTTTGGCGCGATGGCGGGCGAAGACGAGAACCGACGCCCTGTGAACGCCCGAATGATACGTGCTGGTGTGAGCATGGAAGGCAGTGAGTTGATTCGTGCCATGTCGTGTGCCGTGGTCATGGCCAAGGTGCCGCTGCCAGAACAGCTCGAAGAATACAAAAAGGCAATCCCCGCTGGCCGCCACTACGATCCGGGCGTCGACTATCCACAGTACGTCGGGTATTTGGTCCAGCGCGCCGAGGTGACCGACAGACCTGAACTCGAGTGGAAGCAGATTGGTTTCCCGAACGGCCTCTATAACGGAACGTCCGACAAGCGACGGTTTATGCCAGGCGTGTCGGCCGACGCTATCGATCGGATCGTCTCTAACTGGGCGTCAGGGCTGGAAGACGTTTACGATCCACGTTATGGCGATGCGTCGCTGACCATGCCGCTGGCACCCCTAGTGGCCCGCAATTGGGACAACATGGCGTATCACTCCGGCGTTCCGCTCGCTTCGGATGTGGAGGAAGAGACGATCGAGGAAGAGGAAGATGCCCTCCCCGACGACGCGGCCGACGAGGACCTGCTGTTTAGCGGCGAAGCCGATGACGGAATGCGTGGCAGAATGGGACGAGAGCTTGCTGGCCGCGGTGGCGGTCGAGGAGGCGGCTTTGGTCGCGGAGGTCCACCTGGTGGTTTCCGCGGCGGCGGCGAATTCGGTGGAAGGGGCGGTTTCGGTGGACGCGGCGGAGGTGGAGGAATTTCTCGCGCGGGCAATCAGCTCAAGTTCGATGCCGAGACCGGCGAATTGGAGGTTGAGGTGCCGTTCCTCATGCTGCGGTTCTTCGATTTGACCGTCCAACCCGGCAAGAGATACAAGTACCGCGTGCAGCTAGTTCTCAACGACGTCAATTATGGGCAGCCTCGGGACGCCCTCGACAAGTCTGTTCTCGCCCGTGTACGCAAGATGCGAATCAGCGGTGAATGGAGTGAACCGAGTCCAACGATTTCGATTCCGCAAGCGGGTATCGTTCGTATTGCGGAGTCGAGTCCACCTCGTCGCGGCGCCTACACCGAGCCGGCGGCCACGATTCTCGTCGAATCGTTTGGTCTCGACGAACGGGGCAATGCACTACAGGCGTCGACCGAAATCGAGAATGCCCGTCGCGGATCGGTGATGAACTTTACCGGCGATGTCGACACGCTGGTCGATCAAGGACGCTTTATCGAGACCGTCGAGGACTTCACAATCGACACCGGCGTCGTTGTGTTGGACCTTAGCGGTGGTGCAAGCGAGGGCTACCCCAGGGGCGAAAAAGAGCCGACGCATGCGTTATTGATGGACGCTTCGGGAAGAATGTACCTGCGCGACGAATTGGACGACGAGATGGAAGTTGCAATTCATCGCTCGGTTTTTGAAGAATCCGATAAGCCTGGAATGGGTGGCGGCCGTGGGGGTGGTGGCCGCGACTTCGGCGGCGACTTCGGTTTCTGAACGACTCAAATCCGCCTAGGCTTCTGAAGCTGCGTCTTGAAGCCAGCGACCGGTGTGGCTGGCCGGGCAATCGACGATGCCTGCCGGTGGTCCTGCAAATACCACTTCGCCACCCGCAGCGCCCCCTTCGGGGCCAAGGTCGACGAGCCAGTCGGCCGACCGCATCACCGCGGTTTGGTGTTCAATGACAACCACGGTGTTTCCAGCGTCGACCAATTGGTGCAGTACCGAGAGCAACTGCTCGACGTTGTGCGGGTGCAGGCCCGTCGTCGGCTCGTCGAGGATATAGAGTGTATGCCCTGCCGCCGGCCTACCGAGTTCGGTCGCCAGTTTGATCCTCTGTGCCTCACCGCCAGATAGTGTCGTCGATGGCTGGCCCAACGGCAGGTATCCCAGACCCACGTCGTTCAACGCCGTGAGCAGCCGACGTATCGATTCAAAGTTCTCAAAGAACTGCGTAGCCGCGGCGACGCTAAGGTCGAGCACGTCAGCGATCGACTTCTCGCGATAACGTATGCGTAGCGTTTCGCGGTCGAACCGCGCGCCTCGGCACGCGGGACATTCGATGAACAAATCGGGTAGAAAGTTCATCTCAATCTTCTTGACGCCCTGCCCTTGACACTCTTCGCATCGCCCCCCCTTCACATTGAAGCTGAACCTTCCGATCTTCCACCCACGCTGGCGGGCCATTTTCGTGCCGGCGAATATCTTGCGAATGTCGTCGAAGATACCCGTGTAGGTGGCGGCGTTACTACGCGGTGTGCGGCCGATTGGCGATTGATTGACCAGCACGGCGCGGTCGATGGCTGATGTGCCGCGTAACGAGCGAAACGGTCCAGGCTTGGCGATGGCTCCGTGCAGCTGCCTGGCGAGTTGTCGGGCAAGGGTTTCGATGACGAGCGAACTCTTGCCGCTACCGCTGACGCCCGTGACACAGGTGAACAGTCCTAGCGGGATGTCGAGCTTTACATCCTTCAGGTTGTGCAGCGTGGCTCCTTCAAGCACAAGTCGTTTCGTCTTGCGTGGCTTGCGTGGCGTACGCATCGTGCCGTTCGTCCGACGGGCGAGGTATCTGGCCGTAAGTGAGTCACGGTTCCGCGCGATGTCGTTGGGCGCGCCGTTGGCGACGACCTGTCCGCCATCGCGGCCAGCGCCAGGCCCGCAATCGATGAGCCAGTCGGCCGCCCGCATAAACGCTTCCTCGTGTTCCACGACAATCACGGTATTGCCTTGTTGCTGCAATTCTCGGAGCGTTTCGATGAGTCGACCATTGTCGCGCGGGTGTAACCCGATGGAAGGTTCGTCGAGAATATACATGACGCCTACTAGCCCCGATCCAATCGCGGTTGCCAGCCGCACCCGTTGCAACTCGCCACCACTTAAGGTGTCGGCGCGACGATTGAGTGCCAGATAACCAACCCCGGCCTTCTCCAAAAATGTCAGCCGATGCTCGATTTCGCGAACCAAGGGAGTGGCGATGGGCAACTGGTGTGGACCAAACTCCACTTCGTCGAAGAACTTGCGGCAGGCGGCGATCGTGAGCGCTGCCACTTCATCGATGGTTAGGCCGCCCACGCGGCTGGTCCGCCCGGCGCGACCTAATCGCGAACCGTTGCAATCGGCGCAGATCACTTCGCCGCGGAACGTACCGAGATGTTCTCGAAGCTTCTCGCCTGACGTGCCAGCCCATTCGATTTCGAGCTCAAGTAGCAAACCGCGGAAGTTCTTGCCGTCGCCGGTGAGCAGTTCTTGCAATCGCTGCTCGGACCACTCGTCTAACGGCGTTTGCCAGTCGAAATTCGAGAGTAATTGTTGGTGCTTGGCCGCGCGCGTTTTGGTGTCGCCCCGCCAGGGTGCGACTGCCCCATCGCTCAACGATCTAGCGAGATCGGGGAGGACCAGCTCGGGATCGAAGCCTTCACTAACCCCCAGTCCGCCGCAAGCGGGGCATGCGCCGTACGGGCTGTTAAAGCTAAACGATCGTGGCTCGACCTCCGCCACGCTGGTGCCGCATTGCGGACAAGCAAACTGCGTACTGAAAACACGATGGTCCCACTCGTCCGACTTCTCCTGGCCGTTGCGGAATTGATAAACGATTTCCAGCACGCCATCGCCATGTTTGAGCGCCAGCCGAACGGACTCGGTAAGCCGTTTCTCGATGCCGTCGCGAATGACGATTCGATCGACCACTGCGGCGATGTCGTGGGTCTTTCGGGCAGCCAGTTCTGGAATCTCGTCAATGGGGTAAGTCGCACCGTCAATCCGAACTCGGGCGAAGCCTGCTTTACGTGCCGACGTAATTACTTCGGTATGCTTGCCTTTGCGCCCTCGAACTAATGGCGCCAAAATCATCACCCGCGACTGATCGGGCATGGCAGTAATCGACTGTTCGATTTCCGCCGGGCTTTGCTGCTGGATCAACGTGTCGCATTCGGGACAAGCAAGTGACCCGGCGCGGCTGAAGAGCACCCGCAAATGGTCGTACACCTCGGTAATGGTGCCGACGGTGCTGCGGGCGTTATGGCTTCCGGCCGCCTGATCGACCGCCACCGCGGGCTGCAAGCCTTCGACCGAGTCGACGTCGGGCCGCTCCATTTGGTCGAAGAATTGCCGCGTGTAGACGCCGAGCGAGTCGATGTACTGCCGCTGACCCTCGGCCAGCAGCGTGTCGAAGGCGAGCGAACTCTTGCCGCTGCCACTCACGCCGGTGATGACCACCAACTGATTGCGCGGGATATCGACGTCGACGTCGGCTAGATTGTGGGTACGCGCCCCGCGGATGCGGATGTGACCGTTGGAAGTGTCGTCGAGCTTCGACATCGAACAACGAGGCTGCTCTAAGGACGATGGGCACCGAAAAGCAATCCAGTAGTATATCTCGTCGATATCGCTGGGTTAAGGGTCAAGACAACAGCACACCGTCAACCCGCAAATGAGGTAGGCCCAAGCATGCAACCACCAGCCTATCGGGCAAGCCGCATGGCAACGTCTAGCAGCGTAACCAAGTCGACCGCATTATGGTAAAGCACTTGGTCCATCTCGATCGTCGCGCCGGTGCGGACGTAGTGATCGTAAGCGCTAGGGATGAGATGACCTGCGATATCTCCCGCGCGGCTACGACGGCAGATCATCCGTTCAATAGTTTGTAGCTTACAGTCGGGAAGTGTCTTGCGCCACGCTCGCCGCGCATGATGCAACACGTCGTACTGTACCAGGTTTGGAAGCGGCGAATTGCGATGAAGCAGGTGACGGGCCCATCGGTCGGTCACCATTGGCCAATCGAAGCTCTTGCCATTGAACGTCACCAGCGTATCGACGGCGGCAAGACGCTCACCAAGCGATGCGAGTACCGCCGCCTCTTCGGCGTAGGTCCGCGCAAATAGCAGTTCGATAATGAAATGCGATTGCTCGCGCCGGGCGAGCCCAATCAGAAACAAGGCCGAGCCACTAAGTCCGCATGTTTCCAGATCGAGAGCGACGAATCGATCGGGAAATGACGTAAGAAAACTAGCCCGACATGCATCCAAGTGATTGGGCGGTTGCTGCTTTAGGTGATCGTGCCGGCCGCTGAGTAGCGCATCGCCTTCTGGCCAAATCTCGGCCAATGGCACCGTGGCGATCAAATGGTCACCCTGCGAATTGTTCACGATAACCCCGCGAGCAAGCAATCCACTGCGTAGTGGACGGGAAGGCGACGGTGCAGAGTTACCTCGTGCTGCCCCGCTAGCTTTGGAAGCTCGTGGCGGCAGTTTGGTGCTGCGCGGTAGTTGGCCGCGGTTGAGCGCTTCGAGTCGGCGGCGAAGGGATTCGTCGAGCATGGCGACATTCTAGCGAGTTGGTCCGCAACAACGAAACTGCTATCAGTCGATAGAGCGATTCTGCTAAACTCACCTCAGCCAAAGGATCACCTGGAATCGTTTTCATGGAAACCGAGAATCCTTACGTCTCTCCATCGCGTTCTGCGGAACCAGGGCGCACGGTGCCGCAACTTGAACCTCCACAGTCGGTGAGCTATCGGCTTACTGAAGAGGAAGTGCTGGCAGCTTCTAAGCACGTAACCTCATCGAATTGCACTGTCTATCGCTACATTCGTCGCCGTCAGCGTATCCTGCTCTTGGTCGCTGGGGTGATGGTGACTATGAGTACAGTTATTGCATATACCGATTCTGTGTCCCATCCTCTCTGCTTGATCGGCGGCCTCGTGGCTGTCGTTTATTGCGTATTGGCTGTGAGAATGCAGTCGCAAAACTCTGGTGCTTGGGCCAGGCTTCAAAAGCAGATTCTGACTGAAGAAGACGTGCCATATGACATTGAAACACGGGCCACGTTGGTGACAGATGGGATCGAGTACTCCACCCACGAAGGACACTCGTTTCGGAAATGGGCTGCAGTTCCCAAGGTCGAACGCCTTGAAGGACAACTGCTGGTATACAACACTCCTGTTGTGGCCAGTTGCATACCGGCACGCGCATTTTTTGACGAGGCCATGTTCGAGGCGTATTGTCAGCTCACCGAGCGGCTTTGGCGCGACGCTGGTGCAACCAACGACGCACCTAATGGCTGAGTGCTTCAGTCTCTTTCCTCTCGCGTTCCCGCGACTGCAGCCGGTCTTCCACTCCGTTCACGGCAGGGAAGAGCAAGAGAATATACAGCAACATCACACCGGCGATGGCGAGTGAGTAGACCTGCCCTAACAACATGTAGACGACCAAATTGAAGAAGACAGCACCTTCGAATATTGCCGCGCCGACGATCATTTTTGTATGATAAATTTCCAGTGTGACCGGTTGCAGGCTGGCAACAAAGGCGTGGGACGAGTACCCCAATGGGTATCGCCATAGCGGCGCCACCCGCAGCAACGTAGGCCAGGATCACTCCATCTTCAACCGGCTCGGGTCGGCTAAACAAGAGGACCGCGAGTGCAAACGTCACCACCCCCATGGCCAGAGCGAAGATAATGACTTGCATCACACGGACATGTCCAACGAGGTGTTCGCGACTGTTTTCGTTCATATCGTTCACGCCTTCGACGTCACAGTCAGAGACTGTGATTCGGATCCATCGCGTCGTAACAGCAACTCGAGCAGCCGTTGCGTAGCGCGCTTGTCCGGGATTGGATGTCCCCGGGTCAGATCGGGATCGCTATGAATCGCGGGACGCAAGCCGGGTAAGCCCACGCAACTGGGGCAACCTCCATTGCACGGACAGTCGCCTATGATGTCGAGACAGATCTCTAGCAGCGTGCTGACGTGCTCGAACCCCTTTTGGCAGTATCCCAACCCGCCAGGGTAACGGTCGTACAGGATCATCGCCGAGTGTCCTAGGTTCTTGGCGTCGACCACTCCGCCCAAATCACGGCTATCGCACATGGCGACGAATGGCAGCGCCACGACGGCCAGATTTCGCAATCCGCAAATGCCTTCACTTGCGCGGCGACCTTCGGATTTCAATGTCGCGCGAATAGAGTCACTTGGCGTAAGCCACACGCCGGTGGTCGCCAAGTTTTGGGCTGGGATGTCGACCGGGCCAAGACCGATGTTCTCGCGTGTGTCGAATCTGATTTTCTTAAACGCTACGGTTTGCCATGACACGTCGAGTTCGCCGTAGCCAACCTCCGCCGTCTCATCCAATTGCGACGCTTCGCGGGGCTCGGTAATCAACACGTTGCTTTCGAGCACCGCTTGGGTGTAGTAGTCAGTCTCACAGCGTTCCACGTAGGCAACCTTGCCATTCAGGTCGAGCTCGCGGACCAGGTAGGTCTCGCCGGCATGCAAATAGATGGCTTCGGGGTAAACCATTTCGGGGGCGCTAATTGAGTCGACGTTGGCGATCACCTCGTGCGTGTTGTCCACCAACGGCGGCGACCCCGACGTATACAAGTCTCGCGAAATCTGCTGGTGCTTGATGCATACAATGCTGAATGTGTTGTCGCTCATATGGCGTAGGCTCACGCCAACGGCCGGGTTTTGCCCACCAGGGCAGAAATACTGACCGTCGACCAGTGACAACTGGCGTTCGTCGGCGAGTACATTGGCAATTGGTTCGGCCATAGGTCCAAACAGCTGTAGATCGTCGGCATTCAGTGGCAGTTCAAACGCCGCCGCTTTGAGGTGCTTCGCCAAGACGTAGGGATTATTGGGATCGACCACCGCGTGTTCAGGCGACTGGGAGAAGAAATACTCAGGATGCCGGAGCAGATACTGGTCGACCGGTTCGTTGCCGGCCAACAACACCACCAGGCTGTCGTCCGCACGGCGGCCACTTCGCCCCGCCTGTTGCCAACAACTTGCAATTGTGCCGGGGTAACCAACCAAGATCGCAACGTCGAGCGAACCGATGTCGATACCAAGTTCCAAAGCGTTGGTAGTGGCGACGCCTCGAAGCCGGCCAGCGAACAGGTCTTGCTCCATCTTGCGCCTCTCGTTGGGCAAGTAGCCGCCACGATAGGCGCGAACCTGGGTGGACAGCGGTGAATGGCGGTCTTCAAGCTGCTGTTTCGCATAGCGATGAATCAACTCCGCCGCTTGACGAGTGCGTGTGAAGGCGAGTGCTTGCCCGCCCGCCTCCATCGCCTCAGTGAGCCAAGTGACTGCGTCGTCGTTGGCGCTGCTGCGGGCGAGTGTATCGGCACCGAGCGGCGATGGATTCCATAGTGCGAAGCACTTCCGCCCCCTGGGGGAGCCATCGTCGTCCACTACCTGCACTTCCCGGCCAAGCAAGCTGCTGACCAACTCTCCTGGGTTGGCGATCGTCGCGCTTGCCGCCAGATAGACCGGGTTGCTCCCATAGTGACGACAAACGCGGTCGAGCCGCCGGAGCACCGCCGCCACGTGCGCCCCTAAAACCCCACGGTAGGTGTGCACTTCGTCGACTACTATGAACTTGAGATCCGCGAACAGCGTGGCCCACTTGGGGTGGTAGGGCAGTACTCCGGCATGCAGCATATCGGGATTCGTAAGCACTAGGTTGGCTTCGTTGCGGATGCGGCGCCGTTGGGCTGTGGGGGTGTCGCCGTCGTACACGCCCGGGCGCACCGCGTCAGTCATTTTCTGGTCGCCTGCAATCAGCGATTGCAGTCCTTTGAGTTGGTCTTGAGCTAGAGCTTTGGTGGGAAAGAAGTAGAGCGCCCGCGAAGCTTCGTCGGTGACAAGTTGCTCGAGGATTGGCAAGTTGTAGCACAGCGTCTTCCCGCTCGCCGTACCCGTTACCACCACTGAGTGTTTCCCGCGGCGCGCGGCCTCCAACATCTCCACTTGATGCGTGTAGAGGCTGTCGATCCCCCGGGCTGCTAGCAATCGTGTTAGGGCTGCCGGAAGAGGCGTGGCCGGCTCCGCAAACTGTCCGGCCCGCGATGGTAGCTGCTCGATGTGTTCCAGCTGGCCGGCGTAACTACTATCGGTGGTAATGCGAGTGATTAGTCCATCGACATCCATGAGCGTTCCTCCGCGCATTTGCCCACAACCCAACTACTGCACAGGCGTTTACCTTATCAAAGAAGTCGTCCTACAAGCAAGGCTGTTCGCCATTACTTCTGCACCAAGATCTGCATTGCCGCAGTCGCAATGGTTCGCTACAAGCTTGCATACGTCGTACCGCTTCCGCCCGTCGAGTGGATCCACAGAATGACTTCGCTACAACTCTCTCCTGAAGTGCAACAGTTGGTGAACGACCTGTTGGTGTGGATCGGCTTTGGCACCATCGTAGGGCTCGCAGCTCGGGCCCTGATGCCTGGGCGCGATCCTGCTGGCGCAATCACCACCTTGCTGCTGGGCGTGGCGGGATCGGTAGTTGGTTGCGGTTGCGTTGGGTTTTTCTACGATTCAGGGAGGTTGACACCCACCAGTCCGCTTGGAATGGTGGTTGCCGTGGCCGGAGCGTTTGCTCTGTTGGGACTTTACCGACTGTACGGCGACCTGCTCCCTTGGTCCGGGGCCGACCAGCGAGCCAACTCGTCGTCGCAACACCGGGCGTACGACTACCACCGCCGCCGTTACGGATCGGCGACCTACGAAGACTGAGCATTCCCCCCTGGAGAATGGGTCTTCCCTTGCCTGCGCGGTTGATTTGATTCGATTGTGCAGATTCTGCCTACCACTTGCGGTTCGCTGCATCGCATTCGACCGAGTCGAAATTTGCCGTATGTGGTCGGTTTGTCTAAGATAGAGGGACGGGAAGACGCATTGGTATCAACCAATAAAGGGCGCTATGAAAGTGAAACTTCTAGGCTTCGCGATTGCTGTGGGCATCTCGACGGCGGCTTGGGGGCAGCCTGATTACTCGTCGGGTAGCAGGGAAGCCGCCGGGTTTCTCAACCAGATTCGCCGCGACAGCTCCGCGGGTCGTTTTAAGGACGACGCGGTCAACAGAGCGACGACCGTGAATGTTGGATTCGGTGTGTCGTCCGTTGGGTTTCGGCAGTTCAGTCCCTCATCCAACTCGTCTGCCACTGCACCACCACGAAGCCAGAGTGCATCGTTTGGTATTTCGGCGTCGACGCCTACCTCCAAGCCATTTGCTTCGGTCAACACGCAACCAACTATCAGCCCCTACATGGGACTCTTCAACGAAGGCTTCGGTGAGTTCAACGACCTCGACTACCAGACGGTCGTTCGACCGGCAATCCAACAGCGCGACTTCAATCAACAAGTCGTTCGCCAGACTCAAGCGATCAACCGCAGGGTGAACGCTTTAGCAGCTCGCAACGCCTACAATACGACGGGCAACCAAGGCGTTATGCCGACTGGTCATGCGGCCACGTTCAACAACCACTCTCGCTTCTATCCACGCGCGCGGCGATAATCCACCGCGGCGAATATAGCCAACAACGGCGGTATGCTTTGGGACAAACCGCCGTCTTATTTGCGCCTGTTAGGGCACCTGCGGTGCTGGTTGTGGTTGCCCCACTTGCAGCAGTTCCAGCTCAAATACAAGCGTTTCGTTGGGGCCGATGTTCTGATGCCCTTGAGGGCCATACGCCAAGTCGGATGGGATGAACAGCTGATACTTGTCTCCCACCTTCATCATCTTGAGCGCCTCGGTCCAACCGGGGATGACCCGTCCGACCGGGAACTGCGCCGGCTGGCCCGCCTGGCGGGAACTCTCAAACACCCGGCCATCGGTAAACGACCCCGTGTAGTGACAGACGACCACGCTGCCGTCGGTTGGGGTTGCGCCGTTGCCGTTTTGGAGCACCTTGTATTGCAGCCCGCTAGGTGTGACCTGCACGCCAGGTTGCTTGGCATTTTGAGTCAAGAATTCTTCCCCACGCTGCTTGTTGTTCGCCGCTACCTGCTGCTGGACCCTCATGGCGAATTGGTGCATTACTTGGTTCAATTCCGCTTCTTTCCACTGCGGAGGTTTGCCGGCAGCAACCTCGTTCACACCAGTTTGTAGCGCGCGAATGTCGATTTGCACTCCGCCCATCTGGCAGTCTTCGGCTATGCTTCGACCGAGCGCATAGCTCACGATCTGCGAGTATTGTTCTGGCGATAGTTGTTTCTGTTGCCCATCCTGACCTCCGGGCGGTAACGTGTCCTGCCCGTTGGCAATTCCACTTGCGATAGTCAACATACATGCCATCAGGCTGAATCGAACGAACATGGTCGCCGCCTCCGTCGGATGAATGAACAAGCAGGCCATGGCGAATACTGATACGCCATGGCCTGCTGAGATTGTAGTCGATAGTGGGCTAGGGGATCAGGCGCTGCTTCCGTAAGCAGTGGTGAAGAACTCCTTACTTCCCTCTGGGTCGGCCTTCATGCTCTTGGCGCCTTTCTTCCAGTTGGCAGGGCATACCTCGCCGTTTTGCTCATGGAACTGCAACGCGTCGACTACGCGAATGGCTTCGTCCACATTGCGGCCGAGTGGCAAGTCGTTGATCAGTTCGTGGCGAACAACGCCCTCCTTGTCGATCAAGAACAAGCCACGCAACGCGACGCCGCCTTCGAGCAGCACGCCGTACGATTCGGAGATCTTCTTGTTGAGATCGGCCACCAGCGGGTACTTGATCGCGCCGATGCCACCAGCGTCACGCGGCGTGTTTCGCCAGGCGAAGTGCGAATAGTGGCTGTCGACGCTCGCGCCAATCACTTGCACGTTCCGCTGCTCAAATTCGTCGATCGCATCACTGAACGCGATGATCTCCGTCGGACATACGAACGTGAAGTCCAACGGATAGAAAAACAGTATGATGTACTTGCCGCGAAAATCCGAGAGCTTTAGTTCCTTGAACGAACCGTCGGGCATCACCGCTTGGGCAGTGAAATCGGGGGCGACCTGTTGGACCAGATGGGCCATGGCGTACTCTCCTCTGTTATCGTAGCCGATGAAATGAAAAAACTGCGGTCCGCCTGTCGCACGCTTCGAAACCGGAGGCAACCGTCTGAGTATTGGCAATTTTGGTGGGATTGTGCATTGCCGAGCTAGTGTCAGATTTTAGGCGGTTGCCAAATGCTCCTCAAGGCTCGGCCGTCATCGACGAAAGACCTCCATGGCAAGAATGTTGATTCGGGTGGCATTTTTGCAGGAGAATGGTGGTATTCCCGATCAACGGAGCATTCCTCGTGCGTAGACGATTCACGCTCGACGACTTCCGCAAACAAATTGCGATTATCGCCAAGTCGGAAGCTATTCAGGGTATTCTGGACTCAATTCCCACGACGAGCCCATTGCGTGACGCGGTGCACGACTTCGATTCGACAGAGATGCAAGGCAAGATCGGCATCATTGATGCGATGACCCCGGTGGAGAGATCGAATTCGAATATCATCGATCGCAGTCGGCGAATACGGATCGCTGACGGTGCTGGCTGCGCGCCTCAGGATGTTTGTGATCTCGTCCGCCAGTACTCAGGCGATGGCCAACGTTGTGGCCGCCATGGCCAGCAAAGGAAAACGCGAACGGAGGGAGATGCTAGACGAAGCCCAATACGGAATTCAAGATTTGCGTCGCCCCATTGACCCCGGCGACGATGACGACGACGTGCCGCCGGACGACCCGCCGTCACCGCTCCGGGCATAGCCACCTAAGTGCCTCGCCCGCTGTCGCCAACTCCGCTAAAATGCGGGTTTTGCTATCCCTGGCTCCGCGCCCTTCACTCCTCGCCCCGCTAGCCGCCATGTTCGAATCGCTCCAGGACGGACTTTCCAGTGCCTTCAAGTCGCTCCGCGGCCAAGGCAAGCTTTCCGAGTCGAACATGCGTGATGGGCTGAAGCTCGTCGAACGTTCGCTCTTGGAGGCAGATGTCAGTTTTGAAGTGGCTCGGCACTTCATGAAGAACGTCACCGAGAAGGCGGTTGGCGAGAAGGTGCTCAAGTCGCTCAACCCGCAGCAGCAGGTTGTCGGCATCGTCTATCAAGAACTGCAAGACTTGATGGGCCCAGTCGACCACTCGCTTCATCTCAAGGGCAAGGACGACGTTACCGTCCTGATGATGTGCGGCCTGCAGGGCTCCGGCAAGACAACCACCTGCGGCAAGCTTTCCAAGATGCTTAAGGACGCGGGCCGCGTACCACTCTTAGTGGCTGCCGACTTGCAGCGCCCCGCGGCCATCGACCAGTTGCACGTGCTGGGCGATCAACTTGGCGTCGCCGTGTACAGCGACCGCGAAGAAAAAGATCCAGTAAAGGTATGTAACGCCGCGGTCAAACAGGCCAAGAAGCTGGGGGCAGATACGGTGATACTCGACACCGCCGGCCGATTGCACATCGACGAAGAGTTGATGGGCCAGCTCGAACGAATCGACAACCGCTGCAACCCCGAGCAAATCTACCTGGTCGTCGACGCAATGACCGGCCAGGACGCGGTGAACAGCGCCAAAGCGTTTAATGACGCATTGGAGATCGACGGCGTCATCATGACCAAACTCGATGGCGACGCCCGCGGCGGCGCGGCGCTCTCGGTCAAGCATGTTACCGGCGTGCCGATCAAGTTCATGGGCACCGGCGAGAAGCTCGAAGCGCTCGAAGCATTCCATCCCGACCGCATGGCCCAACGCATCCTCGGCCAGGGCGACATCCTCACGCTGTTCGAAACGGCGCAAAAGGAGTTCGACCAGGAGCAGATGCTTGCCCAAGAGGAGAAGCTCAAGAAGGGCGAGTTCACGCTCGACGACTTCCGCAAGCAAATGGCAATGATCGCCAAGCCCGGGCTAATGCAAAAGATGATGGGCATGATGCCGGGCATGGGCGCGATGCGCGACGCAATGGACGATTTTGACGAGTCGGAGATGAAAGGCCTGTTCGGCATTATCGACTCAATGACGCCGGCCGAGCGAGCCAACACCAAACTCATCGACCAAAGCCGCCGCCGCCGCATCGCCGCCGGAGCGGGCTGCGAACCGCACCAGGTCAACGAACTTATCAAGCAATACGACGCTATGGCCCAAGTGATGACCGCCATGGCCGGCAAAGGCATGCGCGAACGCATGAAGATGCTCAACGAAGTTCAAGGCGGCTTGGCCCAAGGCGGCACCCTTACCAAAAAGAAACAAGGCACCGGCAAACGCCTATCGAACGCCCAAAAGAAGAATCTCAGGCGTCAGCGGGAGATGGAGATGCGGAAGAGGAAGAAGAAGCGGTAGAGCTGTTTGTCCCACTCGTTCACGATTGATTGCAGTTGACATCGCGATCGCCCCCGACGTAGGGTAGGCGGCGGTCGCGTTTGGATGTGTCAATGTGAACATAGGGATAACTCGTGCTCACCATCATCTCTCGTTGCTTACTCGTTGCCGTGTTTGCGTTCTTGCCTCGCGAGTATTCGCTTGCCGGCCCTCTCGTGTCCATGGGGGACTGGGAACCAGTAAGCGTTGAAACTCTAGGTGCGACAATCGGCTATCTCTTCAAGAATCAATCGAACGAAGCGTTTGTGACTCACTTGGGCGCGCTCGACGTCGAACGGAGTGATTTCCTCAAGCCTGTCGAAGTTGGGTTGTGGAAAGCCGGCACTATTGAGGCATCGAGCGATGGCGTCGCCGATGATGTTCAAAGGGGTGGTGTTGGTGTGGCACCAAGGTATGAATTCCAGGACATTGAAAGCGTGAGGTTGCTCGGTCAAGTGTCAATCGAATTGGGAGCAACATCGTCATCACTCAATGGCTTTAGATATGGGAGGCTGTCGCATCCAATCACTCTCGAGCAGAACACCCTTTACGTCGTTGGAATGCTACACGAGGGCGATACAAGCGATTTGACCTACGTGAAGGCGGGCACGGATTTTACCTTTGCCGATGGACTTAGCTTTTTCGACTCGCGATGGGGATTTGCCGAAGGTCCGGAACTGGCATTTCCTAAACATGCTCTTGCCCAAGAAGGGGCTTATATCGGTCCCAATCTTCTACTCGCTCCGGAGCCGGCCGGCTGTATCATCCTTGCTCTTGCGGCTGGTTTTTTTGCGAAGAAAGTAGATTGAATACTGACTTGGTATACTTGCGGTGATAATCCGTTGCGAAGAATTAGTTGTCGACGACCGGAACGCTAGGCAACCGACTACTTGTTTGCTTAAGGGACATTTGCCGCATTGCTGGAAGATCTGCTGAAGGCTCCTTATTCCAATCTTGTCGCCAACAGCTCTTCTCCAAGGACCCTCCCCATGCCCCTCAACATCCGACGCGTCGTCACCGGCCATGATGAGAACGGCAAACCCATCGTGCGGTTTGACGATCGTGGGGAGCACTCGGCCAGTTGGCGGCCGCAGATGGATCAGCAGCAGTTTTGGACGACGACTGATCTGCCCGTCGAGCTGGCCGAAGATGGCGAAGACAAAGGCGCCCGGCAAGTGGGCACTACGATTGAAGGTGGCTCGATTTTCAAAGTGGTCGAGTTCGGTCCTGGCGTGACCCCCCGTGTGCATCGCACCGACAGCATTGACTACGCTGTGGTCCTCTCGGGAGAGATCGACATGGAAATGGATGAAGACACCACGGTCCACCTGGAGGCCGGCGACGTGCTAGTTCAACGCGCCACGATTCACAACTGGGTGAACAATGGCACCGAGCCGTGTCGGATTGCGTTTGTGCTGATTAGCGCGCTGGGCGATACTGCCGTGGGGTAGTACGATTGTAGCGTGCGAATCCGCTCGACGTACGCAATCTTGGAACCACGGCCATGAAGACAGCGCTGTTCAGCACCAAACCCTACGATCGCGATTTCTTCGAGGCGGCCAACGAGAAGCGCGGGCACAGCATTACGTACTTCGACGCCCGCCTGGCGCCAGAATCGGTTGCGCTCGCCGATGGATACGCCGCTGTAGTTGTGTTTGTGAACGACCAGCTCGACGCGACCGTGATTCGCCAGCTGGCGGCACAGGGTACACAGTTGGTGGCTCTTCGGTGTGCAGGGTACAACAACGTCGACTTGGTTGCCGCCGCCGAGCACAACATAACGGTTATGCACGTGCCGGCTTACTCACCCCACGCGGTGGCCGAACACACCGTCGCACTGCTGCTCACACTCAATCGCCGCATTCACCGCGCGTACAACCGGGTCCGCGAAGGGAACTTCTCAATTGATGGCCTTTTAGGCTTCGATCTGGTCGGTAAGACCATCGGTGTGGTAGGCACCGGCCGGATTGGTGCGTTGGTGTGCCGCATTTTGAAAGGATTTGGGTGCGAGATCGTGGCTTACGATGTTCAACCGAACGCCGCATGCGTCGAACTCGGCGTCAGATACGCGAGTCTGCATGAGGTCATCTCATCGGCCGACGTTTTGACGTTGCACTGTCCGTTAACGCCCGACACCCATCATCTGGTTGATGCAGCGGCGGTGCAGTCGATGAAGCGCGGGATCATGCTGGTCAACACGAGCCGCGGTCAGTTGGTCGATTCAAAGGCGGCCATCGCGGGACTGAAGTCGGGGGTGATTGGCGGATTGGCACTCGACGTCTACGAAGAGGAAGCCGACGTCTTCTTCGAGAACCTGTCGAATGAGGTGCTGCAAGACGACGTGTTGGCGCGGTTGTTGACGTTTCCCAACGTGCTAATCACCAGCCATCAGGCGTTCTTTACCCGTGAGGCGATGCATAGTATCGCGGAAGTGACACTCGCTAACATCACGGGCTTCGCCGATGGTAACATCGATCAGGCACGTACGGTGCCAGATCGGCGAAAGGCGATCTAGAACCAAATCTTCGGCGGGTTGATCAATGGATTTGAGCCCTTGGTTCTTGGCGTACGGAAGATGGCCGATTTTTCGGGTGCCGCGGGGCAGCCCTGCATCAACCAGGCTAACCAAAGGAATGCGATGCCAATGACATACGGAAGCAGCGCCAACACACTGGTGACGCTCAGCACTACTTTCTTCCAGGTGGGGGTAGGTTCGACTTGGGGTGGACGCGGACGGAATGTGGGTACTCGGCACCGCAACGACGATTGAGGTGGTGCGGCCATGTTGCTCCTCTCAGAAGATACAAAACCTCCCTGCGGAAACTGATCCATAGGATTTCTACGATGGGGTGCCGCGCGAGGTTCGGACGACTGCACCCATCCGAATTCGGATTGCAGTGTGGCTCTGGTTTAGGATCGTCCGATAAGGGCCAATCGCTGCCGCTTAACCAATTGGGCGGGCCCAGCTACCGGGATGGGCAGTAATTCCGAGATTCTCATTGCATACACCAATACTCGACGGTCGCCTCGATTGAATCGAGACGACCGATGGGAATTACTGTTGATGGCTGTTCCTGCTCAGCAGTAGCGACGACGAGCCGCGAAGCCTGACGCAACGGCCGCGAGTACCAGCATGTAGCTGGAGGGTTCGGGCACCACGTCCAACGCATCGAGGTCGTCGGCCCAAATCTCCTCTCCCTGCCAGGCGGGGTTGGGCACTCCTGGGTAGAAGGTGCCACCGCCCGAGCGTATGGTTTGCAGTCCAAGCGCTTCGGCCGGGATGAAGATCTGCGGGAAGGGCGATACGCCGCCCATTGCCGTTGGCAACGGAACGGTGAGGATGTCGCCCTCTTCGATCGGCGCGCCGAACAGGCTGTCAGGCATGCCGATAACGGCTGACCCGCGGCGGACACTAAACAGGATTTCGTCCAGTCCGCTTCCAGGCGCACCCGGCGAGGCAACACCATCGCCGTTTTCAAACAGCGCCAGCGCGTCTAGGTCATCAGAGTCGCGCTGCTCTTGCCCGGCGGCACCGCCGACCAGGTCGAGCCCCAGTGCGGGAGCGGGAATGAACAGTGCTGGTGCACCACCACCCCCGGAAACCAAAACGTCTCCTCCGACAAACCCGTTGGAGACAGCCGATCCGGAATTCGGAGCCGGCCCACCTTCCAGCGGATCGCCAAATGCCGCGTCAAGCGAGAAGAAGATCGGCCCTACCAAATCCTCGCGTGTGGTGTTGATGTCTAGTGCGTCGAGGTTGTCTCCTTCGTCGAACTCGGCCTCGCCGATCAGCGGTGGGTTCGGTTCAATCAAACCTGTTCCTGGCCCGCCGAATGGTGGCAAGCCATCGCCGTCGATAATCGCCGTGTTGCCGAATACCGGCCCCGGAGCAAACGGACCGTAGGGTCCGAGGTACCGGAACACATCGGCAGCGGCTTCACCTGCACCGGTGGCACCTTCGGTAGCTACGTTAGGCGGCGCTGGTGAACCAGGAATGCCGGCCGCAAACTCGTCGACCGAAAACACAGGTACGTTTCCTGGGCCGAAATTGGCATCGGGCGAACTGAATAATTGGCTGACCAAATCGCGGCCATACGAAAGTGCGTCGACTTCTACTCGATCGGTTACGAGACCGAGATGACCGAACGGCGCGGTGCCAGGCACCGCAGTACTGTCGACCACGATGCCTGGCGCGGGTAGTGGTCCTGGCAACGGTGGGTTGGGGCCCGGAGGGCCTGGAGGCGTGGTCGTCAGGATGGCGCCTCCGTCGATGGCGGTCCCAGCAAACGAATCTCCGATGCCGGAGAGTGCCACCGGTGTGGACCCTGCGGTAGGCCCCTGGTAGTCGACCGAGAAGGTTGCGGCGTGGGTTGGCGTCAGGCCCCCTCCTGTCAGCAAGGCAGTACACAACAAGTAGCGTCTCATGAATCATCCCCTCTCCAATTAGGCCGTACAAGTGATTGGTCGCCAGTGCGACGAGCGGCCCACCTCGCCGGCTCGGCGCTGCTAGTCCGCATATCAACGACCACGGTAGGGAGCCGCCAACTTTTTTGAGAAAAAGCTCAAGTCGACCAACGCACCTGCTCCAGAGCCGACGACAGGTGAAACGCCAGCGGGCCGCGGCTCGGGAGTAAATTCCATAAATCGCAATATACGATTCGGTGTGCAAAAACCTTAGTCACCGCGCGATTCGCTCAAAGCGTGAAGACTACACGACTTACAGCGACAAGTATCGTCGCAAGTCGAAGTAGTTTTTTCCCAGGTGAGAAAAAACCCCCGGCGCACGTCAACTGAGGGAGGGCCGCCGCAGCCATAAACCGCATGTTCCAGATTTCCAAAGAGCCACCGCTGCACGAAGCGGCACTTCTATTAGATCAATCTGGAGAGCGACTTCTACATCGAAATTTGGTCACCTGTAGAGCCACAGATGCCCAAAGAGTTCTCGTGCTCATTCAGCCTTGATCTGATGGATAGCATTTGCTCAGCTTTTCTGGAGGTGGCATTTATGACATCGCGGCAAGGAGGCTGAGCTCCTACCGCACTCCGCGTCGCCGTTACACTCGAATACTCGATGGTGAACAGGAGGCGAAGCTGATTGCCATCGCTTGTAGCACGCCTCCGGAAGGTCGTGCGCGATGGTCATTACGGATGCTGGCGGACAAGATGGTCGAGCTGGAATCTGTCGACGAACTCAGCTACGAGACAGTACGTCAGACACTTAGAAATAGGCGAACTGAGGCCCCATCTGAAGAAGCTGGGGTGCATTCCTCCGAAGCAATCGGCGGAGTTCGTTTATTACATGGAAGACGTCCTGGAAGTCTACAAACATCCCTACGATCCGAAGTACCCCGTCATTTCCATTGACGAAACCTTCAAGCAACTCAGTGGCGAAACTCGTGAACCGCTGCCAATGAAACCCGGGGCTGTCGAGCGTTTCGACCACGTCTATACAGGCAACGTCGTTACCAGCCTTTTCATGGGGTTTGAACCACCACGTGGTTGGCGAACTGTGCGGGTCACCGATCATCGCCAGTGACTGGAGTGGGCTCAGTTCGTCAGCTTTCTGATCCGAGGACGCTACCGGCGGGCGAAGAAACTGATCTTTGTGATGGACCAACTCAACACACATTCCGTGGCCAGCTTCCATGAAGCTTTTGGTCCCAAGGAGGCGCAATGGTTGGCCAGCAAGATATAAATCCACTACACCCCCAAGCATGGCAGTTGACTGAACATGGCTGAGTTTGAACTAAGTGCCTTATCTCGGCAATGCCTCAACCGTCGCATCGCTCAGCAGGAGACCGTAGAGCGTCACATCAACGCGTGGTTCGAGAACCGCAACCAGTCAAAAAACAGTGTCAGCTGGCAATTCAAAACCAAGGATGCCAGAATCAAGCTGCGCTCGCTCTACCTGTCAATTCAGGGATGAATGAGCACTAGAATACAAAACTGGATTGTCGTTCTCGCGAACTCGTAGCGCGTAACCGTTGGTCTTGCCGGTCGAAACGTTTAAGTCTACCCACCACACCGAGTACGTTCTGCCGTTTGACGGACTGTAGCCTGGGATGAAACCGAGTTGGGCGCGGCGAGGCAGGCGGCGCGTACGCGCGATTCCAGCGTATATCGACTCGACCTTGTGGCCTGAATTGGGTGTTGATAGCTGAGCCTCGATGGATTCGACGACTTCAGCGTCCGAGATTGCAGGCTTGTGCTCGCCAATTGAATTACTCGCAGTCCGAGCGTTGAACGACGCAAATTCCTGCGATAACGGGATAGAAGTGTATCATTCGTAGAGTCGCGGATCGCCCCAAATTCCGATGCAAAACAGCAGCGTTACCAGCAGCACCGACCGGATTCCAAAGCAAAATCGACTCATAACATAATTGGCGTGAGCCCTTGTGGAGCATGCAGGTACGATTTTGGTCAAACGTGCGGCAGGGGTGTCCCAGCTTAATCAATCCATCCACCACCAAGCACGCGGTCGTCATCGTAACATACCACAGCCTGTCCCGGCGCCACAGCAAACTGCGGCTCGTCGAACCGAACCGAGAGCCGATTATCGGTCCGAGTAAACTCGGCTGCCGCGGCCGGCGCGTTGTAGCGAATTTGGGCTAGGCACCTGATGGGCGGGTCGTCCGGTGGATCCACCAGCCAGTTGCAGTTGCTAGCGGTCAAGTCCTGGCGGCCCAGTTCGTCGCGATCGCCCAGCACCACGCGATTGGTGTCGGCTTCGATTCGCACCACGAACCTCCGCTCGCCGAAGGCGACGCCCAAGCCTTTGCGCTGGCCAACCGTGAACCCTTCGATGCCTGCATGGCTGCCAACCACTTCTCCATCGGTAGTGACGAACTCTCCGGCCATCGACGTGCCATCGCGGCGGCGGCGCACGAATTCGTCGTACCGACCGCTGGTCACAAAGCAAATCTCCTGACTATCTTTCTTCTCCGCGACGTCCATCCCCACGTGAGAAGCCAGTTCGCGAATCGTTGGTTTGTTGTACGTGCCCACGGGCAACAACATCCGCTTCAAGTACTTCTTGTCGATACCGAACAGTACATACGACTGATCCTTGGCCGAATCGACTCCACGCAACAGCGCGATGTGGTCACCGTGCTGCTCAAGCCTGGCGTAATGGCCGGTCGCGACGTAATGGGCTCCAACCGAGTCGGCGTAGTCGAACAGCTTGCCAAACTTGATCCAGTTATTGCATTGCACACAGGGGTTGGGCGTGCGTCCGTGGATGTACTCGTCGACGAAGTAATCCATGATCTGCCCAAACTCTTCGTTCAGGTCCATGGCGTAGAATGGAATCGCCAGCCGGTCGGCCACCCGTCGGGCGTCCTCCGCGTCGGCCGCGGTACAACAACCTTGCTTGTGGTCGAGCCGCGCAATGGGCAACGTGTGGGCCGTTTGTCTCTCCATGGTCCCGCTGTCGCACACTGCCGGGCTCTGCTCGCCATGGCGCATAAACACCCCAATTACCTCGTGGCCCTGCTCGGTGAGCAGGTGCGCTGCCACGCTCGAATCGACTCCGCCGCTCATTGCCAGGACTACACGTGCCATGATTTTAGGATATGCCTAGGCCGAGCGCCCAGCAACGCCCTGCCCTCGCTTCCGAATTCAGAAGGACCTATAATTTCCAACCCCCACTTAACTCCCAGTTCCGGACTCAAATATTGCTATGGAAAAGGAATTCGTCGACCGCGCCGCCGCCATCCAAGAGGCCCTGACTCAGCTCAGGGACTCTCTTTGACCACACCGCAAAGAAAGACCGCATTGCGGAGATCGAGCGCGAGCAGGGTGAGCCGGGCTTCTGGGACGACCAGGAGAAGGCACAGCAAAAAATTGGTGAGCTCAAGTCGCTCACCGCGGTCGTAGCGCCGCTTGACGAAGCAATGGCAGCCGCGGACGATCTGAACGCGATGGTCGAAATGGCCGAAGAGGACGAGTCGTTCGCTAGCGAGGTTCCAGCCGAAGTCGAGCGAATTGAGCAATTGCTCGAGAAACTCAAACTCAGCGCGCTGCTCTCCGGAGCGCACGACGCGACCGGCGCGATCATCACTATCAACGCTCGCGACGGTGGAACCGACGCCAACGACTGGGCCGAGATGCTCTTGCGTATGTACATCCAGTGGGCACAGAAAAACGACTACAAATCGGAACTGATGGATCGCGACGATAACGAGGAGGCGGGCATCAACAGTGCCACGATCGCCGTGCGAGGACCTATGGCGTACGGGTACCTGCGAGGTGAGACCGGCATTCACCGATTGGTTCGCATTAGTCCTTTCAACTCGGAGGGAAAGCGGCAAACGAGTTTCGCAGCGGTCGATGTGTCGCCCGAAATTACTGACGACTCGGAGATCGAAGTGAACTGGGCGACAGACATACGTGAAGACACCTACCGTGCCAGTGGTGCGGGTGGACAACACGTGAATAAGACCGACTCGGCAATTCGATTGACTCATCTCGCAACCAACACCGTCGTACAGTGTCAGAACGAACGGTCCCAACACAAGAATCGGGCAAGCGCCAGAAAGATGATGCTGGCCGCACTCGCCCGGCTGGAGGAAGAAAAGCGAGAGGCCGAAGAGGCCGCCAAGTACCAGCAGCAGGCAAAGACCGGTTTTGGCTCGCAGATTCGCAACTACTTCCTGCACCCAGACCAACGCGTAAAAGACGCGCGCACGAAGTACCAAATGGGAAACTTCCACGCCGTACTCGATGGCGACATTCAAGGGTTCTTGGATAGCACGCTCCGATGGCGCGCCGGGCAGCCAGTAGCGGACGACGAAGAAGACTAACATGCTCCGAATTACAATGGGTGACTCGCCGCGAGCAACGATAGCCAAGGAGGGAATGCGGGTCGACTTCTTCTGGTTGGGCGATCGTTTTGGTCATGTGGTGTCGGTCGTTCGTGACGGCGGGACCGACGTGGTCTGGCGAAGCGTCCACGAAAGCCAATACTCGCCGGTGTTCCAAGAATTGCACGAGCAGGTCGATTCCGACGGGCGCAAAGTTCTGTTTCTCAGCGGTGCCGGTGGTGGTGCCCATTGGTCGATGAGCGTAGAGCAAGATTCAAAGGCCATATGCTTCGATACCGCTGCGAGAGTTACTACTCCGCCACCGGATCGGGTCATCGAGTACCTTGCTGAGTTCACCAGATCCAATCCGGACATCCTTTTGTGTCACTCCAATGGTGTCGGCTCAGCAGATCTTCAGGAGCAATGCTGCACTCTCCGTCCGCAACAGCCTGTGGGTGGCAAAATGCCGGTGACTCTCCGGTGGAGGTACGCTGCGCTTTGACGATCGCGCACCTACTCATGGCATAGCGCCACGGCTTCGTTTAGCGATCGTTCACCGTAGCGACTTCCAAGTCTTGGCCGCTGGACCAAAACAAGTTGTTCGAATTCAACTTATTCAAGAGCGATTCATCGCTGCCTTCAGATAAACGAATCGTAGCAGCTTGGTGTTGCAGAAAGCTGTTCTCCGCAATCGACAGGTTTCCGCCACCGCTTATGCCATACTCGCCATCCGCGATAGTGTTGCCAATCACTTCCACCTTCTATAGGAATGCTCGCTGCCTCATAGTCCTCTCTTGTATTCGCGTCGCTCATCATCCCAATCGTTGCCATCGAGTTACGCGCCAGCAGGTTGTTCGTAATTCGTATTGTTCGTTGGATCACGCCCGAGTAGTCGATGATTTGTACGCCATCTTCCGCGTTACCGGCGATCACATTGCTTCGGATGTCAACCTCTAGTGCTTCGCCGCTATGTGAATGCAGGCGAATCTCGATACCGTCGTCTTGATTGCGCTCAAAGTGACTGTGCTCGCACAGGCCACCCCCCCCGTAGTCGATTGCGTCCTCATTGTCGATGCATCGGTTGTTGCGAATCGTAATCGACGCATAGCAGGCGATTCCTTCGTCGCTACCACGAATGGTGAAGCCGTTGATCTCCGTGTCGGCGCCAGCGTCTTCTTCGATGAGTATGATTTCTGCGCGTCGGCCCTCGTTGGTCTTTCCTCACTCTTACTGCTAAGAACAGTCTTGTAGATCGCCCTATTGCCGTTCGATATGGCCACCTCGGTCAGTAGTTTGATCGACTTTCCGGGGACCACCGAACCTTCGTGATACGTGCCCGGCGAAATGAGCACGGTGTTCCCTTCGTCGATTGCTTCCTGGATGCGCGAGTAATCCGCCGGTACTCGAAGTACTTGGTTCGTGCCGTAACCGTCGTCAGCAGCACCCACATCGCCAATCGCAATGGCTATGCATGCAATCCCAATTAGCGCTACTAACACGTCTCGTAACCGCATGCTCATTAACTCCTCCGGTTCCCTTCTGCCCATCATAGGTCCATTTTGTCCCACAACGCGAAAAACGACTCTAGGGGGCTCTATTCATCTCCTGCCATCCCTATCGGTTTTCGCTTTCCTCTGTTCTTGCCGACACGTTTTCATTCCGTAAGCGGTGTTGTTGGCCCCGCCAATTGTTAGCTGTACGGCGGGACAAGGGACAATTGAATCTGCAAGGACCAATGGCCAAGTACCCAACGATCCATCAGATTCCCCAACCTAACACTCATCACCGAACGCCCCCAAGCGCTCGTCGCGTAGAATCCAGACATAGCGAGAACCTCGCATCAGGTCTATTTGTCCGTACAAGGTAACACAGCAAGTGGCCCACTTTCCACAGAATTTTTGCAAGGACCGACTGTGCATTCCTTGGCATTCGACCAACTCTGCTGCTACTCCCTTGTTCGTGGTGATCCAGCTTTCATTCATCAGCACGTGATCGACGCATTCGCTGCGCAAAATGCGTTGCTCGACGACAAGCCAATCAAACTGACGTTCGCATTGGTTGGGCTCTACCTTCACGTCGAAAAGGGGTTCACGGGTCGGGAGGTTCAATTGGCCCACATGAAGCTCGGTCGCATCAAGCAAAGGTGGCCCACCTTCGAGATCCCCGACGAGCGAGGGCCCATCAACGTGGCTTCCGTGCTCGCTGCCGCCACGGATCAGCGAGACTCGATGATTCACGATTGGTGCCGTTCGGTGTGGAGCACCTTTAAGGACCAGCGAGAGAAAGTCGAGCAACTTCTAGAAGACAATGAGATCACCGAAGCTTGGAGCGTGAGAAGATAGCCGGCAGCGACGCACTGCCCGACCACACCGCGAACGCGCAAAGTAGTTTGGGAGGCAGCAAGTGTTCGGCTCTTTGTCGGGCAGCAGATGAAGCTACGCGAAGGGTGAGTTCCGATGCCGGCTTTGGCGACGTCTCAGCTCCGCGAAGTGGCTGGCCTAACGGTGATTCAGAGTTGAACTTAGCAACCAGTAACCTTCGTGGGGGCTGGTCACCCGCCCGTTGCCGGCCACCGGAGGATTCGCGTCGTTCACCGCGAACTAGAGTAAATACCCAATAGACCCACGTTGGGGATTTACTCGTCGACGTAACCTGTTGAGGAGCAACGACTTGGGTTTTTACCCAATGTTCGTGAGCAGCAACACGATTCGTTGAGACTTTACTCGACTCGTGGGACGAGCGGACGATTTCGTAAGCCGTTGCCTCTCAAAGAGTTACACGATTGAGAGACAGCCGGAGCCCGTGGAGTTTTGCCCCAGGGTTTCCCGCACGTGGGGCAAAACCCTCCCGCCAAGGGGCGACGAAAGGGGGTGTGGGGGGAACCCCACACTGGCCACTACACTACCACCGAGTTTTCAAAGAACGGATGCGCCAAGAATGCGCGCTTTAGAGTGATTCCATTAGACCATATAAGTGGCCGATTTCAAGCGCAAAGTGCGCACTTTGTGGATGTAGGTTTTGCTGGAATGATGGTGGGCGTTCCACCCAAACTCCTGTCCTGAACAAACCTATGCGACATCGATCGAAGCCGCCTATGGGAGTCGCCCGCGCCGCGAAGTTGTTCCCGCCGCGGGGCTGGACCAACTCGGTCCATGCGACAATCGTGCGAGTGATCGCGCTGGCGCAGTTGGCGCTTGCCAGCGCGCGTAGCCGCTCGAAGGAGGGTACCAGCGTTGATCGGCTGGAGCAAGAGCTCGCGCTGATGCGCGAAGAGTTGCGGTTGGTCCACGCGCGGCTGGCGCGGGTTGCGCCGCACAAACGGCCGCACTACGCGCCGGTCGAACGCCTGGCGATTCTGGAATTGCAAGCCGCTCGGCGTTGGAACGCCGCGCAAACCGCCAGGCGATTGATGGTCACCGCCGAGACGATCCAGACCTGGCGTGCTCGGATCGACGACGACGCGCTGGTGCAAACCGCCGTGCCGGTCAACAAGTTTCCGCAGCTGGTCGGTTACGTGGTGCAACGCTTCAAAGCGCTTTGCCCCCGAATGGGAACGCGAAGAATTGCCCGGCTGTTGTGCCGCGCAGGATTGCACTTGGGCGCGACGACCGTAAGCCGCATGCTTGACCAGCCGCCGGTCCCCAGGCCGCGCGCCACTCGTCGCCCAACGGAGAGACTCGTCGTCGCCGACGCGCCCAACGAAGTCTGGCACGTCGACTTGACCACCGTTCCCATCGGCGGCGGGTTCTGGCTGCCATGGTTTCCGTTCTCGTTGCCGCAGCGGTGGCCCTTCTGTTGGTGGGTGGCGATCGTGGTCGACCACTTTTCGCGACGGGTGGTCGGTTTCACGGTGTTCGGGAAGCAACCGACGTCGATCGACGTAAGGCAATTCCTTGGACGGGCGGTTACGCAAGTCGGCACCGCCCCAGAGACCTTGATCTGCGATCGGGGTATGCAGTTCGTTGCCGAGGGTTTTAAGCGATGGAGCCGCAGGCGCGACATTCGGTTGCGTCATGGCGCGGTGGGCAGGCAAGGAAGCATTGCGGTGGTCGAGCGATTCATCCGCACGATGAAAGAGGAAGGAACACGGAGAATCACGGTAGCGCTTGCGCGGCGCAAGTTCCGCCGGCAGCTTTCGTCGTTCGTTACCTGGTACAACCACCACCGTCCACACACAACCTTGAAGGGCAAGACTCCCGAC
>JANQOF010000032.1 GCA_028279215.1 Pirellulales bacterium | reverse complement strand
GGACACCGTCGAACTCAACGCAGCCGACGCACGCAATGTGCTAAAGCTGATGGAGCGACTCGATGATCACGACGACGTCCAAGGCGTCGCGGCCAACTTTGATATTCCCGACGAAGTGATGGCCGAAATCGAAACGGGAGCTTAGAACGTGCTTCGGCCGCCTTGCCAGACTTGACCGCTTGCGCCAACCTCGCTGCCTCTAGCCGTGGCACGCTCTAGCCGGCAGAGCGGTAGCGACTTGGGTTTCACGGTGACAGCCGCCACCGAAGTCGTGTGGGCGAGCGGCTCTTGGCCAACTCGGCGGGGCTCGTGTAGCTCTTCGCCGGAACCGCGAACCCTAGTACGTCAATGTCAACGATATCTTGGGCGAATGGCCATGGGGCCACATGCACCACCGAAGGATCACCCATGCTTTTGGAAGCTGACGGTGTGAAAGTCACTGGGCTATCTGCCAAGATACCCTCGGAAAGCGTCGTTGCATTGCACGAAGGGTCGTCGTCGCGCGCTGGGCAATAGCAGCACAACCACAGGCTGAGCCAATCGAACACACGTAGCCACTCAAGGCACTCATTCGCCAGTTCTTGCCGGTGCACAGGACGATTGATCGATCGCCAACTGTCAATCCATGTCTCACGCCAGTTTCGAATCTCCGCCAACCAGTTCTCGCTCATCTCGCAATAGGCGTCGTGGGAGTCGTGGAGCAACTGCTCGAAGTGGCCTGCCACTACCCACCCGGCCAGTGCCCCTACTTGTCGTGTCCGCAGAACTGAATCGCGCCACAGGCTCAACGCACTACGACGGGGCAACTCCATGAACGAGTAGGGCCGTCCTTCGTCCATATCCAACGAGGGGCTTGCTTCCCATGACGCCCACCCGTCGTCGTGGTGCAACACGGCCACAAGTAGTTCGTTGCGAACCTCGAGCAGGTGAGCGTTGTTGCTACTCGCTGGACAAACCACATCGGCCACACGGCCGCCACCCCAAGCCGCTCCCAGTACGGCGCTCACTCGCGCATGCTCGACTTGAGAAACAAGCAGCCATTGGCTGGGTTGGTCGACCCGTGGTACATTGCGTCGAATCATCGGTATCGGGGCGAATCGCCTGCCGCAGTTACACCTCGTAAGACCGACACAAAGTACGCGAACTGGCAAAGTAAGTCCAACGACCACCTCTTTACCGCAAAACAGCCAGCACCCATTCAAGGTACTGGCTGCTTAGTATTGGTAGGCACAGAACGCTAACGACTACACAGCAGCATAGAAGCTTGCGAACTTATCGATTGAGACTGGCTTGATCTTGTCGGCATTGCCAGCCTGGCCGAATGCGGTCATGCGGGCAATACAAACCTGTTTCATCGCTTCGCGGGCTGGTTTGAGGTAGTCGCGGGGGTCGAACTTCTCGGGCGACTCGGCGAATACCTTACGAATGGCACCGGTAATGGCCATGCGGTTATCGGTGTCGACATTCACCTTTCGCACGCCGTGCTCGATGCCCTTTTGGATTTCTTCGACCGGCACGCCGTACGTCTGCTTCATTTCGCCGCCGTACTTGTTGATGATATCTTGCAGTTCTTGCGGAACGCTACTCGAACCATGCATCACCAAGTGGCAGTTGGGTAGACGGCTGTGGATTTCTTCGATTCGATCCATCGCCAACACATCGCCGGTGGGCTTCTTCGTGAACTTGTAGGCTCCGTGGCTGGTACCAATCGCAACAGCCAGCGCGTCGACACCGGTCTCGGCGACAAAGCGCTCGGCTTCGTCGGGGTCGGTTAGCAGTTGATCGTGCGATAGAGCTTCGGTGGCGCCGTGCCCGTCCTCTTGCTCGCCGCCACCTGTCTCCAGCGAGCCCAGGCAACCGAGTTCACCTTCGACCGACACGCCTTGCTTATGTGCGGCTTCGGTTACTTCCTTGGTCACGCGGACGTTGTAAGCGTAGTCGGCGGGCGTCTTGCCGTCGGCCTCGAGGCTGCCGTCCATCATCACGCTTGTGAAACCGTTGTCGATGGCGCTCTGACAGGTGTCGGGGCTGTTGCCATGGTCCTGGTGCATCACGATGGGGATTTCTGGATAGAGCTCCGCGGCCGCTAACATGAGATGCCGCAGATAGGCGTCCTGCGAGTACTTGCGGGCTCCACGCGACGCCTGCACGATGACGGGCGAGTTGGTTTCTTGGGCCGCTTCCATGATGGCCTGAATCTGCTCCATGTTGTTCACGTTGAATGCCGCCAACCCGTAGTCGTTTTCGGCGGCGTGGTCGAGCAGCAGACGCATTGGTACCAGTGGCATGACTAATGGACTCCTCGATGGAGGGAACGGTATCGGCCTCAGAACGGTCCCGATTCTACTGTATTGCCGGGTGGCTGAGGAGGGTCGACGCGGCGAGCAAATGCCGCCGAGACGCATTGCCATGGGCGAGATCGCACACGGCAATGTCGAACTAATTCCAAGGCCAAGCGGTGTCGTCCGCGGCAGTGAGAAGCGGCGTTTCCGGCGCTCGCGAAAGCCGTACCAACAAGTACTTCTGTTCGGCCGACGAATCCGAACTCGAGTGATGGAACAGCCCTCCAAGTTGATGCTGCGCATCGGGCAAACTGGTGACGACAAGCATCTCGCCCGGTGCCAAGGACACCTTAGTTCGCAGTGCTTCGTACGTCTCGACGTCGCGGCCGAGTTGCTGGACGACCATGCCTGGACCCGGTGTGATTTTCATTCGCGGTTCGCCATGGTGCAGCTCGGGCAGGAACTCGAGCACCGCCTGCCGGTCCTGCTGACCTACAAGCTGCACCGCGTAGATGCCTTGCGCATCCGCATAGGTATCGCCGACCAGGCCGTCCGGCGTGCAGCGGAAAAGCGCCATCGTTCTTGGCAGTTCAGATGCCTGAATCTCCAAGCGGCTTCCAGGTCGCAGTTGGCGAAGTCGGCGGGTGACCTTGGCTGGCGTGGCGGACAACGGTGCCGGCGCGTCATCGGCCGCGAGCTGGGCGTCCGCGCCGTCGGGATTCAACAGGCGTACGATTTCTTCGCTCGGCGTGCCGCCCACCACGCCGGCTCGCAATCCCTCGTTAGCGAGCGCCAGCCGAACCTCCACTGGGATGCGATCTTCTTGCACCGATTGCCAAAGCGAGTCGGCAAACTCGCGATCGTCCAACCGGGTCCGAGCCCAATAGATGTCGAGCGTCACCGCGTCAGACGAGCTTCGCGCCGCTCTGAGCAGCGACTCCGACGACAAATCACCCGGGTCGCCAATCGACTGGCAGCCGGCCACCGCGCCAATGGCGATAAGCAAGAGCGTGATTCGACTTCCAAACAGACGTGACAACCGATCGACCCCAACCTCGCAAGAGCACCGCCAGCCAAAGATAAGCCGCGGCGTAGGGTAGGCGTGATGAGTCACGGGGTCAACACGAGCTTTGCTAGCAGGCTTTGGCCCGGCTACGAAGCATCTGCCAGTGGCAGCAGCTTGGGTGAGGGATACCTTTGACCGTACACGCTGCCGTATCGGGCTTGCAATTGCCGGAAGTCGTATCGCAGGAAGTCGTACAGCGTGGTCGGAGGGTCGCCCGCCAGCCACTGACCAGCAAGCTTGGCGGCCGAGCGATCGAAGTCGCGTTGCGACGGCCCGTGAACATAGCAGCGACCCTCGTGCCGTCGCAGGTCGCCATCGAATTGCGGGCTGATGTGCCAAAGCTCGTGGATTACCGTTGTGAGTTTCTCGCCGAGCGAATGGTCGAGAAACCTCGGCAGGTAGAAGTTCAGCAGGTACAGGTACTCGCGTCCGTCTGGCGCCAGGATCGATTGGCAGGTGTATCTTCGACCTCGTTCGACGGTAGCTCGCGCTCCGCCCTCGAATCGCAGCGGCGTTAGCGATGCTTGCAGTCCGTGGGGCACTCGCTTGCGAGCTTGGCAAAAGCCAACCGCCACGCGGGACATGTCGATGTGGGCGAGCGCCGGTAGGCGGCGGGCCATGTCGTCGCAAACGGCCTTGATTGCGCAAGTGAAATCGAAGCCCTGAGTGCTCATCCCTGGCATCCGGAACTCGCCAGCGAGCGACGCCTCGCCGGTTGACAGTGCGATGCGCCAGCCTTCGCGACCAGCGCTAGCTCTTCTCTTCCTCTTCGCTCTCGGCCGTCTCTTCGTCGCCAGCTTCGGCGTCGGTCGCCTCCTCTTCGGCTTCGGCGGTTTCTTCTTCCGCTGCTTCCGACGCGGCGACCTCCTCCTCAGCTTCGTCTCCCGTGTCGTCGAAGGTTGGTCGCTCGGCTTTCTGTACCACGCGGTCGCGTACGCCCACGAACTCCAGAATCGCTTGAGCGCCGGCGTCGCCCAATCTTGGCTGGGCGAGTTGCACCACTCGGGTGTAACCCCCTTCGCGATCGACGAACCGCGGCGCTATGTCGTCAATCAGAATCTCAACCGCTTCCTTGTTGCCGAGAAGTTGGATCAACCGGCGACGCGCCGAAAGAGCAGGAGCAATCGTGGCGTTCCACTCGCCGTATTGCGCGCTCTTTCGCCAGTTATTCCACGAGTCACTCCGCCGCTCGCCATCCGGTTCCATGGCGGCCGCAGCTTCCAACGGCTCGAGCGCCTTTTTGGCAATCGTCACGCACCGCTCGACGAACGGTCGGACTTCCTTCGCCTTGGCCAGTGTCGTGACGATGCGGCCTTGTACCCTTGGTGGCGCGGGAGCGTTCGGATTCAGGTCCTTATCAAACAGAATGTGGTCCGACGAGCGCTCGGTGAGAATCAACTCGCTGGCCAGGCTGCGGAGCAATGCCCGCTGATGCTTCGGGTTGCGGCCCAACTTGCGGCCACGGCGGCGATGTCGCATGACTCTGGTCTTTGCAAAACGTGGTGAATCGATTGGGGCTTATACACCGGCTGGCGCTGGAACACGCATGCCGAGGTGCAAGCCCAACTCGCTGAGCTTCTCGCGGACTTCCGTCAGTGTGGTTTCGCCAAAGTTTCGCACTTCGAGCAGTGCGTCTTCGCTGCGCGATACCAACTCGCGGACCGTCATAATATTCTCGCTTTCCAGGCAGTTGCTCGCCCGCACCGAGAGCTTCAATTCCGCAATCGGCAAATTGAGCTTGGCTTCCAGGCCAGGGTCGACCCCGTCGGTCGATGTAACGCGGGCCGGCGAGCGAATCTGAGGGCCCAAGCTCGAGTACTGCACAAACGGGTTGAGGTGCTTGCGAAGGATCTTCGCCGCCTCGACCAGTGCCATCTCGGGGCCCAGCGATCCATCCGTGGTGATTTCGATCGTTAGCTTGTCATAGTTGGTCTTCTGCCCAACCCGGGTTTCTTCCACTTGGTAACGGACCCGCAACACCGGGCTGAAAATGGCATCGATCGGAATGATGCCAATTTCCTGCACGTTGTCGCTATGCTCGCTCGATGGCACGTAGCCACGGCCGTTCTCGATCACCATTTCCATGACGAAGGGAACGTCGTCGGTCAGCGTGGCCAGGACATGATCGGAGTTGACGATCTCGACACTCTCGTCCGTCCCGATATCGCCTGCTCGGATTTCGCCGGCCGTGTTGCGCTCCACGCGCAGCACCTTCGTCGATTCGCTATGGTTCTTCACCACGAGCGATTTGACGTTCAGCACGATGTCGGTCACGTCTTCCAAAACGCCGGGCACGGTCGTGAACTCGTGCTGGGCGTTGTGGATCTTGATTTGAGTTACCGCACTGCCTTCGAGGCTGGACAAGAGAATCCGCCGCAAGCCGTTGCCTACGGTCGTTCCGAATCCGCGTTCGAATGGCTCAGCAACAAACTTGCCATAGGTGTCGGTGAGTGATTCATGATCGCACTCAACGGTGCTAGGAAGTTCCAGGCCACGCCAACGAATATGCATCGAATACCTCCGGCTGGAAATGACGAACTGCGAATGACGGAATGACTACGGGGCAGTGCAATGCCAAGGGACGAACAATTCAAGCCAATGTCAAGGAAAGCTCGTCAGTCGGTTCTTGACACTTCCTTGCAACTGGGTACTCGTCACTCGTCCTCTGCTTTAGCGCGAGCAAAGCTCGACGATTAGTTGGGTTTGGACCGGTAGCGATACGTCGTCGGGTCCGGGGAGTCGACCGACGATTCCCTCGGGAACGCCTTCGGGGTCGACGGTCAAATAATCGGGCAGCTCGCGACCGCCTCCTTCTCCCAACGCTTGTCGCACGCAGCCCAAGCTAGTAGCTTTGTTTCGGGCACGGATCACGTCGCCAGGGCGAACTTGGTAGCTTGGTATGGTAACCGTGCGGCCATTCACCGTGATGTGTCCATGGTGTACCAGTTGACGGGCAGCGGCGCGACTAAGCCCAAAACCTAGCCGATGCACCACGTTGTCCAAGCGCCGCTCGAGCAGCGACATTAAGTTGTCGCCCGTGTTGCCCTTAGACTGTTCGGCCTTAGAGAAGTAGCGGCGGAACTGCCGTTCGAGCACGCCGTAGTAGTGCTTCACTTTCTGCTTTTCGCGGAGGTGAATCGCGTAGTCGGTGAGCTTTCCACGGCGGGCCTGCTGCATGCCCGGCGGCGAGTCGCGTCGTTCATACGAACATTTGGCAGTGTCGCAGCGCGTGCCCTTGAGAAACAGCTTCATGCCGTCGCGGCGGCAAAGTCGACAAACGGGTCCGGTATACCTGGCCATCGATGTTGGGAGTTGAATGTTGGATTTTGGGAATTACGTTAGCCGCGCGGCGCAGCCAAGCACGACGTTACAAGCACTACACGCGTCGCTTCTTCCGCGGTCGACAGCCATTGTGCGGCAGCGGAGTTACGTCTTCGATACTCTTAACCTTCAGTCCGGCGGCTTCCAAGGCCGTAATCGCGCTTTCGCGGCCGCTGCCTGGGCCACGAACTTTCACGTCGACGTCACGCATGCCAAACTTCTTGGCCTTTTCGGCCGCTTGCTGCGCGGCACACTGGCCGGCGAACGGAGTGCTCTTACGGCTGCCTTTGAAGCCGCTGGTGCCGGCGCTGGCCCAGCACAGCGTGTCGCCCTTGGTGTCGGTAATGGTGACCGTCGTGTTGTTGAACGTCGCAACAACGTGCGCGATTCCGACCGCCACATTACGTTTGACGCGCTTCTTCGTCTTGGAACTCGATTGCTTGGCCATCCGCCAAATGTCTCCGTCTCGGGAACGAATGTGAAATCGGTTGCTGGTGACCGACGCTTAACGCAGGTCCTTTACACCCTTCTTGCCGGCCACGGTCTTCTTGGGGCCTTTGCGTGTGCGGGCGTTCGTTTTGGTTCGCTGGCCGCGAACCGGTAGGCCGCGACGGTGACGGATGCCGCGATAGCAACCGATGTCGCGTAGTCGCGATATGTTTTGACTCACTTGCCGACGGAGCTGACCTTCGGCCACGTAGTCTTTGTCCAACAAAGCGGCAATTCGCGCCACTTCGTCTTCACTCAATTCGCTGGCCCGAACGTCCGGCTTGATGCCCGCCTTGTGGCAAAGCTCTCGCGCCGTCTGATTGCCAACCCCGTACAAGTAAGTCAGCGAAATCACCGCTGGGCGGTTCGCGGGAATATCAACACCCAACAAACGTGGCATTTTATTTTCCTGCTTGGCTCCTCATTCGGAGCGAGTGTAGGTTGCTACTGTGTCATTACGTAAGCCAGAGACCCGCGCGAATGATCAATTACGAATTACCAATGACCAGTTGTCAGGCACCCTTTGGTTATTAGACATTCGTAATTGGTCATTACCCCTGTCTTTGCTTGTGCCGGGGGTTGTCGCACACCACGCGGACCACGCCGCGGCGGCGAACTATCTTGCACTTGTCGCACATACGTTTCACGCTGGCTCGAACTTTCATCGTGCCAATCCTCTCGCTTTTGGCCGGCAATCGGTCGATACCGGCGCGGCATGGGCGTCGATGTTCCGACGATGGGAAACGTTTGAATATATGGCCACTCGCCCACCCCTGCAAGGGCTCGCTGGCACGTTTTTTGCCCTCCGCCAGGGCCAAAACGACCGCGCGTAGCCAATGGCCCGCAATCTCAGCCCAACCCGCAAATGGGGCTTTGTTCCGGTTCGAAATTCGTCGCCCACCCGCTTTTTTTCGCAATTCACCAAACACGATTCGGTGTGCATTTACTCGCCTCTGGCCCCACCGTCCGGCGCTGCGTTTTGACGGTTTTCTCCGACGTCTTGCAGTTCGAGGGTTCGGTGTTCGGACCGAGTAAATTCACCCCTGTCGGTGCAGATGGGAAAAAACCGTACTCACACGCTGAACGGCCTTCGTAGCTCTACGCAGATTCACAACGCCATACGCCGCTTCTCGCGACCATGTAATGCACATGCTAACACCGTTTGAAGAGCTAGTTGTAGCTGAAGAGATGGCCCAAATTCAACAAATAAGTAGCAAGAAATCATCCTGCGTGCCGCCTGCTCGCCGAACGGGCTTTGGTGGTTGGGGAGGCTGCACCGATAGCACGATCGCCCACTTCGCCGCTGGACCAGACGAATCGCAAGTAAGTTAGCAATCGGTGATTGCCCGTGGGCATGGCGAACGCGAGAATAGTGGACGGACTATCCAATCATCTGGTGCCTACACGTGTCTACTCAGGGAGCGAAACCGACCTTCTTCGCCCGCGCCAAGCGTGTTGCTTGGCGCACCGCCCAAGCCGCGCTAATCGTCCTACTGGCGTTCGCCGGCGCGGTACTCATCGGTCTGTTGCCGGTAAATCGCAGCTTCCGGAGCGCCGACGAGGGCATCGAGGTCACGGTGTATGTCGACTCGGCCCATTCCGAGATCATCGTCCCCATAACGACGGCCGCGCGCGACTGGCAACCTTGGTTCTCGCCCAGCGACTTTCGCGGAATCTCGGGTAACGAAACGCACGTTGCGTTCGGCTGGGGCGACCGAGAATTCTTCCTCAAAACGCCGCGGTGGGAAGACGTGCGGGCCGATCTTACGGCTTGGTCGATGCTTTGGCCTACACGCACCGTGATGCACGTATCGCTGATGGATCCGCCGCCGACCAACGATTTATATCGTCAGGTGACGATTGAACCGGCGGCTTACCAGCGGATGTGCGAGTTCATCGAGCAATCGTTTGTTCTGGATGGCTCCGTAGAACTGGGCAACGCCGCGCCGCGCCTGATTGCCGGTTGGAACTACGGGCCGCGTGACGCCTTCTACGAGGCGATAGGCATCTACTCCGCGCTCTACACTTGCAATGCCTGGACGGGCGACGCCCTGGAAGTGGCGGGCATTCGCACCGGTTGCTGGACGCCCTTTCCGATCGGTATCCTGCAGGTCGACGACTAAATTAAGGGCTCGACGTACACTCGATGCCGCACACAACTTCCAACGGCCAACAGCGACGCGATCAGCAACCAACTCTGCGGCTCAGGGACCTGCTGTGCTGCGAAGGTCAAACGTCGTTCACCTCCCCCTCCGACGTAACTCACCAACCCTTCAATTTCAAGATCGTCGGGAGTGCTGTAGAAGAACTGCAGATTGCCCAGGTTGGCGACCGTGTTGTATCCCTGACCAATCGAAAGGGCGGAATCGGAAGTTTGTCCATTTAGGTAGAACTCACTCAGGCGCCCGTCCGATCCGGCCAAGAGTTCCCACGAGTCGCCTTCGGAGATCTCAGCACCAAACTGCAATTTCCAATCTTGGTAATCGCTGGCGGTGGTCATTCCGTCGCCATCGGAGTCGCCAGCGGTAGAGTTGCCAAGGTTGTCGCGCCAGGTAGTGTAGTCGGCCAATGTTACCTTATGGTCGTTATTGAAGTCGGCGGTGACGGACGACCCCACGTTGCGAGCGTCGAGATTGGTTTCCGACCAACTTACCTCATCGAGCGATCCCGTCGGGCCAATCACTTCATAGCCAGTCAGGTCGGCCGCGTTCAAAACCGTCAACTCGCCAGTCGTGGTGTTTACCTCAAGCGACGGAGGAGGCGTCGCTACAACCAACTCGAGGTTGTCGACCGCCCACCACCAGTCGTTGCCGGCGTCGACAAGGCCAAACTCAAACTGCACGGTCGACGCTGCTGGGTTACTGAGAGGCAATTCAACCAACTCGTTCGGTGCGTCGTTCTTGAAGAAGGGATTGCCGTCTGAGCTATCCGACTCCCAGCGAAGAATTTCTTGTGCAGCGCCGCCATCGTAGGACGCAGTTATAATGGCCGTCTGATTGTTACCATTCGGATCGTGGGTATCGCCATCGTCGCAACACTCATCACGCCAACTGCTGGCGAACTTGAGTCGCAAAGTGTTGGGGTTTGAACTACTTATGTCGATTTGTGGCGACGTCATAAAGGCGTTGTAGAAACCAATGTCATCGGCTGGGCTGCCTAGGTCGTCCCATTCATCTACTTCGGCAACCGCGATCACGCCATCGGCAAGGCCACCGCGAAAATTCTCGCGTAATTGCCCTTGTTCTGCATCGACCCAGAAATCTTCGTCGACAAATGCCCACCCCTCCCAGTCTTCCACTCCTTGGTTGGAGTCTCCAACACCAGGTACTCCCGAATCGTCAACACTCCAACCGGCGGGTGGAGTATCGGTCCATACGCCATTCCGTGATGGATCTTCTTGTGGACTCGTCAGAAGCGTGACACTCTCAAAGTCCTCCGACCAAATCGTAATATCGGCCACCACTGGTTGCGGCGACGAAGCAACCAGGAAAGTCGTGATTGTCAACGCTACTAGCAATGCCCGCCGCGCGCGGTACAACTTGCGGCGGCCAACGTAGCAAACGGCGATCGCCGCCGCGGCTGCAAAGATCGCGGACGCTGGCTCGGGCACCGTGCTGTTGATGGCCGCAAACGAACCCGCTCCGTTCGCAAGTTCGTAGTACTCGCGGAAAATCGAGGCGTCTGCCAACGAATGCCTGCCATCGAGGTTCAAGTCGCCCAGCAGGTAGGCATCTTCCTCGCTCAATCCCGTTAGGTCGGTTTCGGCACTAGCCTTGAACGCGGCCCAATCGGCTGCATTCAGTTGTCCATCGCCATTCAGGTCACCGGGCTGGGCATCACCAGGCTGGAAGAATGTGCCCGTTTGGTAGCCCCGTCGAATGGCGAAACCTGGGTTGCTCAAGTCGATGAGCACTTCGTACGAATTGTTCGTCTCGTCGGTTTCTGTAATGCGGTTGGCCGGATCGACGTGCTGTCGCAACCAGTAGAGTGGTCCCGCCGGTACGCCGGTGATGTCGATGAATTGCCCGAGGCTGCCAGAGCGATACAGGTCGGCCCAACCGACGCCGATCCGCTGTTGTTCGGACAGGTTGGAACTGCTGTTGCGCGGTAAACCCTCGTAGCCTGGCAGCGGGCCCGTGTTGGGGCTCAGCCGCCAACTCATCTTCGTATCGCCCGCCACCTCGTTGCCCACGGTCAGCGATCCGTCGACCACAAGTGCTTCATGCAACGAGAACCGCGTGAAGTCTTCGAACCAAATGACATTGAAATCTGTGGGGAACGGTGTACCGGCTCCCGGTGTAGGGGAAATGCCAATGTTCAAGTCCACGAAGTTGTCGTTTGGCCCGCCAGTATAATCGTTGTCAAGGTACACCCGCTGCAGCAGTTCGTTTTCGTCGGGATTCAGATTCGCACCTTTGCGGATCTCGAACACACCGTCTCCTTGGTTGGCGAACAGCGTGTTGAACCGAATCTCGTTGCCCTCTAGCCGCCAGTTCTGAAGGGTTGCAAGATCACCCTGTGCGTTCTCTTCCACATAGGGAAACAAGTCGGGAAAGAGATACTCAGGCTCGACGCCGGCAAGACAAACGACAGAGCACGCCCAAATCCAAACTGCCTGTAAGGGACCCGTGCAGAGATAGCGATTCATTGCCATTCAGTTTCCGCCTAAAGAGAAGCGTTGTGCAAAGCGTCGTACGACAAAGCTACCCTTGTATTCGTTAGACCTCGGGTTAGCAAGTGTTTTGAGTAGCTCATCGGCCAGTTGCGGGAGTTCGTTGGCGTCGCCGAGAGATTTCGTCCATTCCTTCTTGCGCCACAGCGTCATCGGCTTGACGACTTAACGCTTTCTTAAACATTTGCTCCGCCTCGTCTATTCGATCAAGCTCCAACAACAGCGTACCGGCATCGGCTGCTGCAACAGGATCTTCCGGCATCAACTCGACCGCGCGCTGGTAGTGTTCGAGGGCTTCGGCCTTGCGATTGAGTTGAACCAACACCGCGGCCAAGTTGTTGTGTGCTGCCGCCGATTGAGGGCTCAACTTCGCAGCCGTGGCGAATCGCAGCGCGGCCTGGTCGAGTTGTTGATCGGCGGCCAACAGCGAACCGAGCGAAAGGTGTGCCTGCGCATGTTTCGGGTAAAGTTCGATCGACTGTTGGAATGAGTCTATCGCCGCGCCGCGTTCGCCAGAGCGAACGGCGATATCGCCGAGCAAGTATTGAGCCGCGGATGCAGTCTTGTCGTTGCGCATCTGCGTCGCCAGGTCACGAGCATCGCCAACGTCCGAAAGCACTTCTTCGGCAAGTCGACGGGCGATCTCGGGCCGGCCGTCGACGACCCACAGCCAAGCCAACTGCAGACGGCTTTGGTAATCGCTCGGGTCTATCGATAACAGTGTGTTGAATTGATTGCGCGCGCCCGTCGTATCACCAGCCTGACGATAGAGTGTTGCCAAAGTCACCCGGAGTCCTCGTGGGCAAACGAGCCCCCACTGGGCGGCCTGCTCGAAATGATGGATGGCCCTCGACAAATCCGTTGAGCGGGCGCCAGGTTCGTCAACAGCGTCGCCCGGCTTGGCCATCTCGGTCGTCGGCGTGGCCAGCCGCGCCATGTAGCTCTTACCGGCAAGCGTGTGGAACTGCACCCATCCGCTATGCACCACCAGCACGCCCAATAGCAGCAATCCAGCCGCAGTCCACTTTCCCGCGGGGGTCAACTGCCCGTGGTTCTTGAGCTGCAGATGGCCTAGGGCGACTGGCTCGCTTCGCCACAACCGAATGGCGACCACACAGAAGTAAGCAACGATGGATGCCATCGCCAGCGACAACAAAAACGAGAAGGCGTCGTACAGCCCACGAAAAATCACCAGCAGCACTAGAAACAACGCTGCCATCAATAGGTCTTCGCGGAGTGTAAAGTCGTACGTCTTACGGAGCCCGGGCGGCTTCCACCACGATCGCAGCACCGGAGGCTTCGCGACTCCATACGCTAGAGCATTGGTAGGGCAAACGCTCACGCAGTCGAGATCTTTCATGCAGTTGGCGTTCACCACGGCGCCGAATTTGTCGACTTCCTCAATCACTCGCACGTTCGACGGACAACTGGCGACGCATGCTCCGCACTTGGTGCAGGGGCCATCTCCCGCCACGATGCGCAACGGCGACACCCGATCGGCAACGGCGAAGATCGCACCGTAGGGACATGCGTAGCTGCAAAAGCTCCGCGAACCTAAGAAGTACACGATAGCGAACCCGACGACCGCGAAGGTAAAGAGCGTCATGCCGAGCCCCGGAAAGCTCCGCAACAGGTCGGTGGTGAAGTACGACGACCAACCATCCGCATCGGTCACCACATGCAACTTGGGCAGCGGCTTTCCCTCGAGCAGCCGCTCGACCTGCGGCCAGACGAATAGATAGACCACTGCCAGCGGCGGGACCCACGCGAGCGTGCGCGAGCGAATTGGTTTGGTGGGGATGTGCAGCTTGCGCAAGATCCACGCGCTCAGGTCCTGCAGCGCCAGGATGTGACACCCCCAGGAGCAGAAGAACCTTCCGGCGATGGCCGTCGCTATCACGACCCCGACCATGAACAGAAAGCCGACTGTGATCACGCCCAGATGCAACGTGTCGAACATCTCGCTCGGCTCTACCGGCGCGAGCGTCCAGCCGTTGAGCTTCCAGTGCAAGAAATGGATCACGGCCAACACGTACACCGCGATCAAACTGGCCGCCCGCCAGCGAGTCATCTTCGAAGTGCGTTGGGTTGGAGGCATGACGCGGAAAGAAGAACAGCATTCGACGCGCAATCCACGTTAGTACGCCAACGACTAGCGCGCGTTAACCAACAATACCCATCCGATTGGGCTCACCACCAGCAACGGGTCGGTGGCGGCGGTTGACCTACTGTATACCAATCCGCGACGCACTCAAACCGATTGGGCGCATCGACGGTCGCCCCGCCTTGCTGCCACGAGCACGCCGGCGACGAGCAATTCGAGTGCCACGCATAGACTCGCCGGCTCCGGCACCTGCCGCAACCCATTGGCATTGCTCGCGGCGAATTGGCCACCGAACTGCTGTTTCCAGATCGCGTAGTCTTCTAGATCGGTCTGGTCGTCGCCGTTGGCGTCGGCACCCGTGCCTCCCAGGTTGTCGCGCCATACGGTGTAGTCGGCCAGATTGACTATCGAATCGCCATTGAAATCGGCGTTAGCGGGCGTTCCCTCCAAACGAAATACTTGTCCCGTTGTTTGTGAGAAGACATAGATTTCTCCAGCCTGATCTTGTCCAAATCGCATAAGCGTGCGTATGTTGCCGACCAGGCTGCTAAAGCTAATCGGATTCTGGTTGTCGTCTTCGAGTTGCAACTCAAAGAACTGCGCGGGGTCGTTGTCGTTCGTTAGGTCGGACACAGGTGCATAGAAGATGTCGTCGTTGGATAGATTGCCAAAGATGAACAGTCCTTCCAACTCCGTGGCCAACTGTCCTTGGTAGGCAAATCCGCCGACAATTGCGTTGGGCCCCGTACCGCTTCCACCGCGTATGTGCGAAAATTGAGCAACTGGATAAATGAACTCGTCGCTGTCGCGTGTCGCCGGTAGTGCTTCGCGAAAGATACCGTTGAAAACCAGGTTTCCGCTTCCGTCGTCGAGGCCATCGATGTACGTCCCTTCACGGATCCCCCAGCCGTAATTACCTCCATTGACGACGATGTTGAGCTCTTCGATGGAGTCTTGGCCGATGTCGCCAACAAATAGATCGCCCGTCTGGCGGTTAAACCCAAGAGTCTGTGGGTGGCGGAGCCCGTAGGCGAAGATCTCGGCCAAAGTCGAGCTGTCGTTGTCGTTGGCAAACACGTTGCCACCGGCCCCGGTGGGAACAGAGTAGGCGTCTTGTCCATCTTGCAGCGGGTTAATGCGCAAGATTTTGCCATGTACGTTATCCGCCACCTGCGTGATGTTGGCGGGGTCGGGGTCGAAGTCGCCAAACGTGCCACCGCCGCCGCCTTCGGCGGTTGGATTCAACGCACCTTCGCCAACGCCAATGTAGAGATTCCCATAATCGACATCGCCTGGTAGGGCGGTGGGGTTAAACACAATTTGCTGAACAGGGTGGTGGCCGTCGACAATCTGGGCGCGTAGGACTTCGCGGGGATTGTTAAGGAAAGTGCCATCGCTAGGGTTATAGGTCCACTCCGTTAGCACTCCATCCTGCCGAGCGCTCGGGTCGCTCAAAGCCGGGGCGGGATCGGGGAAGGTTGCCGTCCCACTGTTGTACACCTCTTCATGAGTGGTATATAGCTTGCCAAACCCAGGTGCTTCGGGGTCAGCGAAATCGGGATGAAACGCCAAGCCACGCATTCCGTCTCCGGCTGACCAATCGATGCTTCGACCATCTCCGAAGGCGCTGCCTAACTCGTTTGCCACATCGCCGACCAACGTGAAGTTAGTAGATGGGTTGGGATTGGTCAGATCAACCTGGATGATGCCGCCCTCGCGCTCGGAAAAGAAAATGGAGCTCTCAAAGCCCGGGGCCAAAGCCATTTGGGTCAGGCGGGTGCGATCAACGTCGGAGATCAGATTCGCGCGAATCCCGGACACCGCTCCCGTGGTTATGGGGCCGAGGTCTACCGGACTCACCGGATCACCGAATTGGGCCAATGCTTGGGCGTTGAACAGTCCGGCAAGCACCGCGCCCAGGATCCACAAGCCAATCGTTCTTCTGCGCTGTTCCACAACAATGCCTCCGATAGAAGTCAGTCTTGTTTGTTCCGTGAATCATCAGTGTTCGACACACCGATGCGAAACTACCTGCAAGCAGTTTCTTGGGTAGCAGTTGGTCCCTGGTGTCAGTTCGAACGCCGGGAGGATCAGTAGGCCGCCAAGAACGAGATTCCTGGCTACGCTTGGCCACAAAGATCAGATTCTCGTTGGATGCAGACTAACCTCGGGCTCTGCACGACGCAACCGATTTCGCACACGCCGCCTAGTGATGCGGCAGACTTGTACTACATCTAACAGTCCGCGGCATCGACGCAGCAATAATTGGCTTCTGAGTCAACCAATTGCGCAGTCTCCTTCACAAGTATCATCATGATGTTTACCGCAACCGTTCGGCGAATCGTGTCGTTGGCGATTGCCTGCGCTTATCCGCTGACTTCAGTCGCCGCCGACCTGCTGCCGTCACCTGTGATCGTCGAGCTATTCACGTCTCAAGGTTGCAGCAGTTGCCCAGCAGCCGACGCTCTGCTGGCACGAATCGCAAGTTGGAGCGACGAGCGAGAGCTGCCGGTGTACGTGCTTTCGATGCACGTCGATTACTGGAACGACCTAGGGTGGGCCGACCCCTACAGCAGCCCACCGTTTTCCAATCGCCAGCGGCGGTACGCTCAAGCGCTTGGCAGCCGCCTGTACACGCCGCAAATGGTGGTAGGCGGAAATGCCGAGTTCGTCGGCTCACGCGGCAAGGAGGCAAAGGCCGCCATCGATGCCGCGCTGGAAACGCCCGCGACGCACCAAGTGATGCTCTCAGCAAAGCCGGGCGGCGACGCGAGAACGATCGACGTGGCCTACGACGCTCGCGGTAAACTCGAGGGCCAGGTCTTGAACCTCGCCGCCGTCCAGCCGGCCGCAGCGAACGACGTGCGCCGCGGCGAGAACGCAGGGCAACGCCTGTCGCACGTTCACGTCGTACGGGCATTCAAGACAATTCCCACCAACGACCGAACAGGCAGCGTGTCGCTGGAACTGCCAAAGGAACTGACTACTGATCAAGTCGAAGTAGTCGGCTACGTGCAAGATGCCAAGTCGATGGCGATTGGCGGGGCTGCGGCGAAACAAGTTGGAGAGTGACGCGTAGTTTCCTTGTCTAAACCTACACCCCGCCGTACAACCGCGCTAGCGGCAATTCGGCGTCGATGCTCTCCAGTGGAACACTTGCGCCGAGCCCTTCGAACAACTCGGACGCAAAACCATTGGCCGTCCGGCGGTGTACCACCACGCGCGTTTGGTCGACCTCGATCATCAGGTAGACGTCGAGCGAAGGGATCGTTTGGTAAGCGCCTCGTTTCTCCTGCTCGTCGATCCGCCGCGTCGCGTCGCTCACCACTTCGGCGAGTAGCACGGGCCGGTCTTCAAAGGGTTCGTCCGCGCTGTTGGGATGGAGCACCAACATGGCATCGGGATAGTAGAACCGCGTAAGCGTGGGAAATCGTACCCGAAGCAACGTGCCAAACTTGAACAACCGGCAGGCGACGCCGTCGAGATTTGCTTGCAGAGCCTTATAGAAGTTCTCGGCGATTTGGTCGTGCTCGCGACTTTCAGCGGCCAGCGCGTACTCGCAGCCGGCCGAGAACTCACTCTTGTGGTCAGACTTCTGCTGGCCCGCAAGATAATCGTCGACAGACACCATATCAACTTGGTTGGGTGTAGACATTTGGCCTAGCCTACGTGGATCGTTGGTGCGGGGCAATGCTGCATTTGGACGAAGTGTTTCCGACCTTCAGGATAGGTGACGGACCACGTACAAAGTGAGTCGGAGCCGACCGCGGCTGCGCCTACGTAGAGCTTACCACTCGAATCCCACACGGACGCTGGTCGTATCGAAGGCCAGATCTGTCGTTATGTTGCTCATCCATACTTGGCGTTCAAAGCGCGTTTGGAATACGAAGTCAGATGCTACTAGGTGACGACGGTACTGGCATCCCAGATATCCCTCACCGATCGTCAGAATATGGTCGGCTTGTGGGTAGGGATTGTCATTTAGGAACGTTGCATCGCTATCGAGGAAACTCAATCGAGCTCCGCCGATCCACCCCCACTCGCTTACGGGCGTCACATGGTCGGCATGATAGAACTCAGCAAAGGTGGACAGCCCTGCCCCACTCCAACGCTCCGAAGCGTTGTTTGGAAAAGTGAGCTTCGTCTTCGCACCTCGCGCTCCGGCCCCTACCAAGATACTGGTTGCCTGTAGCTGCAACCGGCGAAATAGGTCGACGTCGACAATCGTTGTGGCTAGCTCAAGTTCGAACCGTTCATGAGTTGTCGCGAACATTGCTTCACTGTCGACACCAAAAATCCAGCCCTGTACGCGGATTCCGTTTCCCTTTGCACCTTCCCATATGATGTACGGTCGCGCAGAAAACCCCGTTTCGTCGTCGGAAATTGCGAAGGCGCCGCTCGAGAACATGGCCTCCGTAGCCCCCAAATCGACTCCCGCCGACCAGTGCCAGCAATTCGCGCAGTCCGAATCGATGCCCGTCACATTCGCTGGGCAAGTCAGCGCTGCGTCGACTAGCGGATCGCTTGCCGTCGGCGGCGCGAGTTGCTCGGGCGCTGAGGTCATCTCTGGTTCTGGAGCTGCATACATGGCAGGCTCTACCGCCGTGTCGCTCTTGTGCTCAAGTGGCACGCCCAACACGCGCTGCTGGGCAGTCATTGGCAACGCGGCATAGTCGGCGGTAGCAGCATTGCTATCGCTCGGTACGCAGGTGCCAGCAACTACCAAGAGCATGAACAAGACTCGCATGGGTTCCTTCCCACGAACCTAGAAAAGCAAACTCGAAGAGCGATGCGCTCAACTAGCATATTCCCGCAACCGGGGCGAGAGCAGTTGCGGGTATACACGGTGAGTGTTTTCACCCACATTCATGTAAAAACCCCGGCAGAACTAATGCCCTACCGGGGTTTCATATAATAAACCACTCGCACTAAAGCGGCGGTGGATTCTTATCGGAGCGAGAATCAGAATCCCAGTCGGTAAGCAAATCCCTGACCCCCGACCCCTCACTCATCAATACATGTCGTCCATGCCTGGTGCGCTGCCGCCCTTCTTCTCCTTCTTTGGCGCGTCGGCAATCAGCGCGTCGGAGGTCAACAGCAGCGTGGCGACGCTTGCGGCGTTTTGCAGGGCGGTGCGTGTGACCTTTACGGGGTCGATCACACCGCTGGTCACCAGGTCTTCGTACTTGTCGGTCGCGGCGTTGTAGCCCATGTTGGCTTTCTCGCCGGCCACCTTCTCGCACACCACGCCGCCGTCTTTGCCGGCGTTGTTGGCGATGCTGGTGAGCGGGGAACGTGAGGCACGTAGCACGATGTTGTAGCCGACCTCTTGGTCGTGCGACAAATCGGCTGGTTTCACCTTGGCTGCACAGCGAACCAAAGCCACGCCGCCGCCCGGCAGAATGCCCTCTTCCACTGCCGCGCGGGTGGCGTGCAGGGCGTCTTCCACCCGGGCTTTCTTCTCCTTCATCTCGCTCTCGGTCGCGGCGCCAACGTTTACCTTAGCGACACCGCCGGAGAGTTTTGCCAGTCGCTCTTCGAGCTTCTCGCGATCGTAGTCGCTCGAAGTGTTGTCGATCTCGCCGCGGATCTGGTCGATGCGGCCCTTGATGTCGCCGCTCTTGCCAGCGCCTTCGATGATGGTGGTGTTGTCTTTGTCGACAATCACCTTCTTCGCGCGGCCCAGTTCACCCAAGCCAATGCTCTCGAGCTTGATACCAAGGTCTTCGAAGATCGCCTGACCGCCGGTCAACACGGAAATGTCTTCCATCATCGCCTTGCGACGATCGCCAAAGCCGGGCGCCTTCACAGCCACGACGTTGAACGTGCCGCGGAGCTTGTTGATCACCAACGTGGCCAAAGCCTCGCCCTCGATGTCCTCGGCAACGATCAACAACGGCTTGCCACTGTTCACTACCGCTTCGAGCACGGGCACCAGGTCTTTGACGTTGGTGATCTTCTTCTCGTGGATCAGCACGTAGCAGTCTTCGAGCACCGCTTCCATCGACTGCTGGTCGGTCACGAAGTAAGGCGACAGGTAACCGCGGTCGAACTGCATGCCCTCGACCCACTCGACTTCAGTGGCGAGCGACTTGCCTTCGTCGACGGTGATCACGCCGTCCTTACCAACCTTTTCCATCGCCTGAGCCAGCATGTCGCCGATCTCGCGGTCGCCGTTCGAAGCAACGGTGCCAACCTGCGCCATCTCTTCGCTGCTCTTGACCTTGATGCTCATCTTCTTGAGCTGGGCAGTCACGTCTTCAACGGCTTGCTCGATACCCTGCTTCATTTGCACGGGATTCACACCAGCGACGACGGCCTTGAGACCTTCGTTGAAGATCGCTTCAGCCAGCACGGTCGCGGTGGTGGTGCCGTCGCCGGCGACGTCGGAAGTCTTGCTGGCGACTTCCTTCACCATCTGAGCGCCCATGTTTTCATAGGTCTCTTCGAGCTCGATCTCCTTGGCCACGGTCACGCCGTCTTTGGTCACGGTGGGCGAGCCAAAGCTCTTTTGCAGAATTACGTTGCGGCCCTTGGGACCGAGCGTCACTTTCACGGCACGAGCGAGCTTCTGCACGCCCCGCCGCATCGCCTCACGGGCTTCTTGATCAAAGGCAATCATTTTTGCCATGGTTGGGCTCCGATTGTTTGGGGGTTGAGTTGGTTATCCGCGGAGTGCGGAAGTTTTGTTTGGATGTTGGCGAACGCGGGTCGCCCGCTTCGTGCCTTCTCCCTCTCCCTTTGGGGAGAGGGATCACAGCCGTCATTCAATGACGGCCAGAATATCGCCTTCGCTCATCAGCAAGTACTCATTGTCGTCGATCTCGATCGTCTCGGGTGCGTAGCTGGTGAACAGCACGCGGTCGCCGACTTTCACTTGCATCTCGCCGCGCGATCCGTCGTCGAGCGTCTTGCCGGTGCCCACGGCGACGATCGTGCCGCGGCTGGGCTTATCCTTGGCACTGTCGGGCAGCACGATGCCGCCAGCGGTGACGTCTTCCGACTCGTCACGCTCGACAACCACCTTGTCGCCCAACGGTTGCAGCTTCACTTTGCCCTTCTTCTTGGTTGCGGTCGCAGCCATGTGCATTTGCTCCTGAAATAAGTACCTGAAATGTAAGTAGCCGAAGTCACCAAACCCCGGGCAGTTTGTTCGTTATTCCTCTCCCCTCTAGGGAGAGGCTAGGTGAGGGGCCTCCCATTATGTCCCTCTCCCGCTGGGGAGAGGTCCGCTGAGTGACAATTTCCCCTCAAGCGAGACCCCTTAGTCTCCGCCATCCCGCCACCTGCGCGCAGGGGGTCCGACGAGCCCGCGAAATGCAACCCGCGCGCCAATTGGCCCGTCGGGCGCAAGTGCTTATTGAGTAGTGGTTTAGCGATTTGGACGGGGATTCGTCCGGCTGTCAGAGTGACGGGTGAGCGGGACTTGGGCGAGGACGGCGGGGGTTCGGGGTGTCATATTGGCAGGTGAGGGTGGTCACGTAGCGGTCAGAAACTGTTGTAGCCTCTCGGCCATTCGCCCTTGTTTACTTGGTACCGTTTGGCACTCCCAAACCACGAGCACGCGCCAACCGAGCTTCCGTAACCTCACCCGAGTGCCTCGGTCTCGGCGCTTGTTCCGGTCCAGCTTCGTCTTCCAGTATTCGACATTCGATTTCGGCTGTCGGTTGCCACGTTTACAGGAGTGTTGGTGCCAAAAGCAGCCATGCACAAACACTACCTTTCGAAGCCTTGGAAAGACTAAATCCGGACTGCCGGGTAACGTATTAACATGTAGACGAAATCTGTAGCCTAGTGCAAAAGCTGTGCGGCGTACTACCATTTCAGGCTTAGTGTCGCCGCTCCGCACCCGCCGCATTTGTTCACTTCGCTGTCGCGTTGTGAGCTTGTCGGCCATTACGCAATCGACTCATAGATTGGGGATAGTACGTGTTTGTCTATCCATTCAATCACTGGAACGCACACCGCGTCGCCAAATCCGGCCATTTGCTGATTCGGGCGCCCCACCAACGGGAAGTCTGGTGCTCCCTGAAGCCGTGCGTACTCGCGTGGCGACATCCAACGAATACCGAGCTTGCCCTGGTCAATCACAATTACAATCTGCCTTGCACTGCCGCCGCGTGGCACTCTGAGACAACCAGCTATACCGTCGAACCGGACTTCTGCACGCGTCTTGCCGTATCGCTTCCGCCGATAAATCGTGCCGACATGAATGGCATTCTGGTCGTTCATCATCGCGTTGACTTGCGACTTATGTAGATCACTCATCATTTCGTAGTGCTTATCAACTTGTGCTTTGTTCCACCAGTCTTGCGTGTCGTCTAGGTCGATATAGTTGCGTAGGTGCGCCGCTTCGGTGTCTGGCACAGCAATCGGCGTGGCAATCCATCCGGTCTCGATTTCTGTAGACTCCATAAGTTGCCGTAACCGCTTTGGTCGGACCTTCGCCGTTCGGTCTATACTCGCCCGCCAAGGGTCCAAGGCCGAACCATTGGAGCGAACGACCGGAGCTTGCTTTACTACGCTGCGATGTACCCCTACTATGAACACGCGCTGACGGCTTTGTGGTACGAAGAACCTTGCATCCAACACGAACGAATCGAGGAAGTAGCCGAGCGACGCAAGAGTTGTGGCGACAGCTTGGAAGTCCTTGCCGTCGTGCGACGTTAGCAACCCGTTTACGTTTTCGATTAGCAACAATTTTGGGCGTCGTCGACTCATCGCTGCGATAGCATTTGAGAAACCAAAGAATGTTGACGAATGATTGCCGTGTAACCCACGACCCCATCCGGCCAGCGATAAGTCAATGCACGGAAAAGAGGCGGTTGCGAGAGTTGGAGATTTGGCGATCTCAGCCAGTACCCGGTCGGTATCTCTGACGTCTTCTAAGTGAAAGTGATCGGCCGAGAAATGTGCTTCATAGAGTTGCTGCTTCTTGGGGTCGTTGTCGTTGGCATATACACAACGCCATCCCGAAGTCTTCAAGCCTTCCCGCACCAACCCGATGCCGGCGAAGAATTCGCAGAAGGACTTGTCGCGTTCCGTTGACCGCGTGGCAGTCGCCTTTGCTTCGGTCGCGAGCTTCATGACGTCGGGTCTCGGTCGGATTGGTGCGCATCGCCCGTGGACATATCGTCCGCAGCGACTTAAATGTTAGCGTATGGCAGATAAGGATGTAAAGGTACTATTTGGTGAACAAGTACGCCGAAGCCGCATCGAACGTGGCTGGTCTCAAGAGCACTTGGCCGACATTGCCGAGCTGGATCGCAGCTACGTTGGCTGTATAGAACGGGGTGAACGCAACGTTAGTCTAGAGAATATTTGCAAGCTTGCCGAAGCCCTTGAAATTTCGCCTGCAAGACTCTTTGACTGGTGGGGTGTTGAATGACGACCCTGCTAGATACTGTCCTGGTCCAAGTCGAGAGCGCCCGATCTGAACTCGACAGCTATGCACCACCCGAGGTTGATTGGTACTCGCGGAGCGTCGAGACAGTCGAGGTTATGATTCCGTGGTTGGTTCGTGTAGGACCAGATTTGAAGACGTTTGTGGAGGAGGTGCTCAACTCGCCTTCTCTTGTGCGCGATACTTGGCAAGAAATACGATCCAACGTGCGTGCTGCAACTCCGAGCCATCTATTGGAGGTAATGGACCGGGAGCTAGAACGTGAATTGGTGCTGCTAGACGAAGTTGGTGGCGATATTGTTAGCAAGGTGGTTGAACGGTTCTTGATTGACAGGTTTGATCAAGGGGAGCTTGCATCTAACGGCAGAAGCGATTACCCCGATCTATTCATCCGGTCCCGAAGTTACGACGGTCTTCCAAAATTCAAACGCAATGTGAAAGAGTTCGGCGCGGCACTCAAGGGCAAGAGCAGACCGGTTCGGGTACCGGACGGTCTCGAAATAAAGACGTGTCGCAATCGATTTGCTGTGGACTGCCACCATGCCCACTCAGGGTTGCACTTGGCATTGCTATTCAGAGACCCCAATGGCGTAGTTGAAGTATTTGACATTCTAGTCGCGTACATGCGATATGACGATTATCGAATCACTAAGCCGAGTACGCCGACTACGACACTGAAGGCATCTTTTAACGGTAGCAACTTTGTCAGCGTTTTGGCATAACCGCGATACGCACCGTCATACGGCTAACACGCGCTGCGGTCCAATCAGACAAGTCGCGCTCAAACCGAACGCCCGAATCCCCACACTTTTCCCTTGAATCCGGGCCACCCACCACGTTCCAATAGGTGTGCCAAGCTCCGCGCATTAGCCCGCTGTTTGACAACTCCACAAGACGATTCGGCCATTGCCAGATGGGGCATTGGCGGGGGTTTTTGCACACCTGGCGCGCTACCGAATCGTGTTTGCTGTTTTTGGGAAAAAACTCGTGCGGTGCACTCGGGTGATTCGCCCACCGTTACTCCTCGGCCGGGCATTGTCCATCCGCGTCGAGCAGCCCTCGGGCTCGCGCTTCGGCGAGGTGCTCGGAGCCGGTTTGGGTGTCGAAGTGGTTCTCGTAGCGGGCTATCTTCCCGCCTTCGACTACATAGCGGTGGCAAACCCAAACCGGGGGAGTCGTATCCATGCCTTTGACCTGGGCGTGAGCTTCCAACCAGCACACCACTTCGTTGCCGCTGGCCAGGTAACGAACTTTTCGCAGGAAGCCCTCTTTCGACGGGCTGAGAACGGATAGGAAGACTCGAACATACTCAACGATCGCGTCACGCCCATTGAACTCCCCAGCAAAGGGCATGACGCTCGGGTCGCCGGCCGACCAGAGGACGAAATCGTCGGCCAGCAGATGCTCGACGGCGGGCCCGATATCGTGGTAGTGGGAATTCATAGCGGCGACAAACTCTTGCACGACCGACAGCGGCGTGAGCGTGAGGTCGTCGATGATCACCTGCTCGGCGTCGGTGCTGAGGGCTTGAGCCAACACGCGCAGGGTCGCGGGCGCGAGCGACCCGCCGGACTCGGCCTTTTGAATCAAGCGTCGGCTGTAGCCCGACCGCCCTGCCAGATCGTCTTGGGTCCAGCCTTGGGCCAGACGCCGAGCGCGAATCGCACTTCCATTGCAACTCAAAAAACGATCCTCTGCTCCACGCCGCGCCGTCATGGGTTCCCCGGAGAAGCGACAAGTTTGCTCGCAGAAATAATTATGCGCACAAGATGCGAACGCTCAAGTCGCAAGTCGTTGGAATATAAGCACCTGCGAGTAGCGTGCGCCTTTCGTGCGGCCACAACCGAGGCTGATTCGGTTAGACTGGCACCCGCCATTCGGGGGCCGGCCGGCAGTGCGGCGTATTCTACGCCCACCAGCCGGCCGATGGTTTCATCGAGCACACCCAACCTCCGGCCAAGGCCGAAGCACGAATTGCCTGCGGCCGGGCCGAAGTTGGGGGATGACGTCGTGGGCGCTTACGTGCCATGGCCACCTCCAGAGCGCCCTTCGCCTATCTGTAGCGCGCCCGCTTACTATGTCTGCTTCTGGCTACGTTAGCCTACATCAACGAATCATGTAGATTCGCCTGCTTCGGCCGCCTTGCCAGATTTGACTCGTTGGCGCCAGCATCGCTACAGCTAGCCGAAGAACGCTCTAGCCATCGACTTCTGCGTGTGATTCTCACCCCACAACCGGCCCGCGCTTCCTCAGACTTTTCGCTTGAAACTGGGCCACCTACTACGTTCCAATAGGTGTGCCAAGCTACGAGTCTTGGCCCGTTCTTTGACAACCTGACGCGACGATTTGGCGACTGGTCGAACATGGAGGACGTCTGTCCACCGCCGGGTAAGCCAGCAGTGTCACACCTGCGTGTGAGGTTTTTGCACACCTGGGGCGCTACGGTGTCATAAACTCAGCGTGTTCTTGCACAGCTGCTATACGGTATTGCCCAGAAAAACGGGCGACTTTCGACTTCGCCTGTGAAAAAACCAGCGGGGTAAATGCACAGCGAATCGTGTTTGCTTGTTTGTGGAAAAAACGGCCGCGATTCTCGCTGCCCGCTGGCGGGTTGGGTGCCGCTTTGTTGATTACCTCGGGTGGCCCCGTAGTTGGGGCTCGCTCGCTGGGGTAGCCCGGTGTGTGTTTGATCGACTTGACCTCCACGGAACAGCAGAGATGAACTCACGAAAGATGTTCGGAGTTAGCGGTTCGTTGTTGCTCGCGATTGGCCCTGCGGCGTTTGCTCAGGCGGGGCAGTTGTACACGGTAGACAACTTTACCCAGCAGTTGGTTTCGATCGACCCTTCGACGGCGGCATCGGCACCTGTTGGCCCGCTCGGTGGGGCCGGGTATGCAGTCGAGGCGCTGGCCTACGACGCGAACACCGACAGCCTGTTCGCGGTCGACAACAACGCCAACGATCTACTGCAGATCGATCCCGATACGGGGGCGGCGGCCGTGGTTGGTCCGCTGGGGTACGATTTCGTATTTGGGCTGACTTTCGATCCGACGAGCGGCAACTTGTTGGGCGTCGACGCGAACACCAACGAACTGCTTAAGATCGATACGGGCACCGGCGCGGCCGGCGCTATTGGCCCGGTAGGGTTCAACTTCATGGGCGGGCTCGCGGCAGACCAGGACGCGGGGACAATTTTTGGCGTGTCGTATTTTAGCGACGAGCTGATCGAGATCGACCCGATGACGGGAGCGGGAGCGTCGATCGGCTCGACCGGTGCCGCCAAGCTGCACGCGGTGGCGTACAACACGGCGACCAAAGACCTGTTCGGTATCGATGTGGAAGTGGGCCCCGACGCCCTGTACCGCGTCGACCCAGCGACCGGGTCCGAGAGCTTTGTGGGCGCGATCGGCTTCACTTCGGTCACGTCGCTCACGTACGTGAACCGAGTGCCTGAGCCAGGATCAGCGGCGCTGGCAGGCGCGGGGGCGCTTGTTATCACCGCTTGGAGTTGGAGACGGCGATAGGACGAGTGAGCACACTACCGGCGAGGCCCAGCAGTATGATTGAAGATGGCTCGGGGACCACAAATCGAAAGTCAGCAACGACTGGCAAATGATCGAAGAAGCCGGTATCTGGATTGATGGCAACGTCGCCGGGCTCAAGGCCAGTGGCCGTGAGTTCGGCAGGCGACATGATGGAGGGGTTCAGCACAAACTCGTTGGCCGTTTCCAAGAGGCTATCGGTGTAGAGGATAAAGTCGAGGATACCTGGATCGAAGGGGCTTAAGTCTTCGCGCCAGGTGTAGTCGTCTGGGCCTACGGCGTTGTGAAGCGGACGCGCGTCGGCCAGCGAAGTGCCGTCCCAATCGGGTGGCGAATCAGGGCCGAATCGCTCTTCGTCGAGAATATCGCCGTGAAGAATGGTTTCGAGCGGGCGACCTGATCCCACGATGTTCAAGTCACCAAGTACGAGAAAGGGAGTGTTTTCGGATACTTCGAACCGGCCACCTGGCGTGCGCAGGTCTTGCAGTTCGGCGACCATCCGGTCGGCCTCGGATTGTCGTCCTGATTCATTGGTGCAGCAGGGCCAGTGGTCGTTGACGACAAACAAATCGTTGGGGTACACGTCACCGGGAACGTCAACGAGCGCGGTCGCAGCGCCCCGAGACAGACGCCCCGTATTGATGAATGGATGCTTGCTGACAATGACGTTATCGGAGAACTTATGAGTGTACCAAGTCGCCGAGCCGGGTAGTGGCGCGAAAGTGTTCATCAGCGAGGCGACCTCTGCTGCAGAACTACTAATCTCTTGCAGATTCAAAATGTCGGGATTGAGTGCGTTAACGACCCGCACAAAGCGCTGGCGCAGAACGTCGCGAAAAATGGAGTCGAAGTAGATGTTGTAAGAAACCACCCGGAGGTCGTTCGGGTGATGTTTATCGATGAAGGTAGCTGCTTGTGCGTCTGCGGGGCATGCAAAGGCCAGCATCGCGAATGCCGCGAAGTAATACGCGGATTGTTGTCGAATCATAAGGTCTTTACCCCTTGATAATTGTTCCAAGCAAAAAGACCTCCAAGATGCAGCGCTTGCCAGCGCCGGCAACTTGGAGGTCTTTTTGTGGGTGAATTAGCAGACTCCTGAAGATGAAAGTCAACAAGTAATCTAGCACCTGAGGGCTCGCTGTGCAAACTATGCAGTACTGAGCATGTTGTTGCATCGGCCGGATGGAATAAATAGTATGGGGCTATAGTATTGTGCAAATTCACTATCAGTTCCGACGACGCGAGCCATGGCCAAGAAGAAGATCAAAGCGCCCAAGAAGAACACCCTCTCCGCAGCGCAGGCCCTGCGCAAGTTGAAGCAGGGAAACAGGAGCTATCTGGGGCACGACCCCATTAACTACCAAACCGAACAGGAGCGAGGTGATTTTTGGAATGGACAAGAGCCATACGCGGCCATTGTGAGTTGTGCAGACAGTCGCGTGTCGCCAGAAATCATGTTCAATAAGGGGCTCGACGAATTGTTTGTGATTCGCGTGGCCGGCAACATCGCCACGACCGAAGCGGTTGCTAGCATCGAGTACGCCGTAGCCCACCTGAATACGAATTTGATCGTCGTGGTTGGGCACGAAAAATGTGGAGCGGTGCAGGCGGCGTTGGACGTTGCCGACACACCGACCGACCTGGGATACAACCTCAATTCGTTGGTCGCCCACATAGCGCCAGCGGTCGCGGCGACACCAAAGCCAGCGGGCCGCACCAAGAAGGCACAAGACCAGCGGCTCACCAATGCGGTGAAGACAAACGCCAAGCTCGCGGCGAACGAACTGCGTGAGCGATCCAAAATCATCCGAACGGCTCGCGGCGTGAAGATTGTTTGGGCCTATTACCACTTGGTTGCAGGCGAGGTGGAGTTCTCGGACTACATTTAGGCGGAATTGGCCCCGATTTACCACTCAGCAACACGATCGTAACGGCCGCAATCTGTCGCTGCACCGCATTCCTGCCTCTCCCCGTCAACTATAATTGGGGTGTGGAATGGAAACGTCACTTAGTACGGTTCGGTCGGCCGCTCTTGATGCTGCCGCCCATTATCGCTGGCGCCGCGGTGTTAGCGGTGGTGATTGCCAATCGCAACGCGCCGCAGCAGGCGGAGATTGTCGAGGCGGCGCGGCCGCTGTTGGTGATCGCTACGCCGCGAACCGATGTGGTGCCGCGAGTGCTGGGTTATGGCACCGCGCGCCCAGGCGACATTTGGTCGGCCGTGGCCGACGTATCGGGCCGCGTGGTCGAGATTCACCCGGAACTCAAAGCAGGCACGATTGCCAATAAGGGTGAGTTGGTCGTAAGGATCGACCCGACCGAGTACGAGCTACAAATCGCCCAGCTCGAAGCGGAGATCGACCAGATCGTCGCGCAGCAAGCGGAACTTACGGCGCAGGATGCGAACTACCGCGCCGCCCTGGCTATCGAGCAAGATTCACTCCGCGTCGCGGAGCGCGAAGTGGAGCGGATGCGAGGGCTGCGTCGAACTTCGGCAGTGACCGAGTCGGACTTCGATCAGGCGACGCGCGATGTGCTGTCTCAACGACAGGCGGTGCAGTCGCTGGAGAACTCGCTGAACGTACTTCCTTCGCAACAGCGGGCGTTGGCCGCCAGCTTGGAAGCGAAGAAGGCCAGTTTGGGCCAAGCGCAGCTCGACTTGAAGCATACGTCGATTCACGCCCCGTTCGACTGTCGTTTGAGCGACGTGTCGCTGGAAGTGGGGCAATACGTTGCCGCGGGCCAATCGCTGTTCGAAGCGTACGGAGCGGATGTCACCGAGGTCGAAGCGCAACTACCCATCGACCAGGTCCGCAACCTGCTGCACGCCGAGACGGCGCCGATCGACCTTTCTCTCGATGCGATGAACGTCGTGCGGCGCGTTTTCGGCGTCGACGCGATCGTTCGCATGCAGACGGGCAACTTTATGGTGGAATGGGTCGCAGAATTTGACCGCGTTCGCGAAGAGCTCGATCTACGAACTCGCACGCTCCGCGTCGTGGTGGCAGTCGAAAAGCCGTACGAGAATCTCGTTCCCGGCGAGCGACCGCCACTTGCGCCCGGTATGTTTTGCGAGGTGGAGCTGCGAGGCAAGCCAAGATTGAATCAGGTGGTCGTCCCCCGCACAAGTGTCCGCGACGGGCACGTGTTTATCGTCGACGCGGAAGATCGACTGGAGCGACGACCGGTGAAGTTGGTGTTCTCGCAGGGCGGATTTTCCGTAGTGTCCGAGGGTCTTGAAGGCGGCGAGCGGCTGGTGGTATCGGATCCAACCCCGGCGGTCGAGGGCATGCTCGTCGTCCCCATCGAGGATCCCGACGTGACATCCCGCCTCATTGCCGACGCGTCTGGGGAGAGCCCCGTGCGATGATCGAGTACTTCGCTCGCCACCCGACCGCCGCCAACTTGCTGATGTTCGCTCTGGTGGCGATTGGGCTGCTCGGTGCGCTTTCGCTCCGCCGCGAGACATTCCCCGATATCACGCCCAGCGAGGTGCAAATCCGCGTGCCGTATCTTGGCGCGACTGCCGAGGAGGTCGAAGAGGCGATCTGCCAGCGCATCGAAGACGCCATCGACGGTGTGCGTTTCGTCAAAGAACTGAGGGCCGACGCTCGCGAGGGCGTGGCAACAGTAACCGTGGAAATGGCCGAGGGAGGCGACTTCACCACGTTTCTGGCCGACGTGCAATCGGAAATCGACGCCATCGACGACTTCCCAGAAGATACCGAGGAGCCAGTCGTCACCCAACTGGGTCAGACCGATCCCGTGCTGTCGCTCGTTGTATCGGGGCCTATGTCGCCGCCCGACCTGAAGGCGTACTGCGAGGCATTGAAAGACCGGTTGCAACTCGTGCCCCAGGTCTCCTTGGTCGAGATCAAGGGTTTCGCGGACCACCAGTTTCGCGTGGAACTCTCGGCTTCGGCGCTGATGCAGTACAGCCTTAGTACGGCTGACGTGGCGCAGATTATCGAGCGTCAGAGTATCGACTTGCCCGCAGGCTTGCTGGAGACCTCGGAGCGTGAACTGCTGATCCGCTTCGTCGAGCAGCGGCGGTCGCCAGAAGAGCTCGAGGAGCTAGTGATCGTCGAAGGCCCAGGCGGGGCCCAAGTCAAGCTCCGCGACCTGGGCGTGGTGCGCGACTTGTTTGAGTTCGCCGAAGATAAGGTGATGCTGCACGGTCGCCGAGCCGCAATTGTCCAGGTAAAGAAAACGAAAAATCAGGACATGATCCGCGTTGCCGAAGCGGTCAAACAACTTGTGGACGAAGAACGCATTCGCCACCCAGCGGTCGAACTCTTTGTAACACAAGACACGTCGACTTTGGTTCGCGACCGCCTACAGATGCTGCTGCGCAATGGTTGGCAGGGCATCATCTTGGTGTTCCTAACGATGTGGCTGTTCTTTAACTTCCGCCTTTCGTTTTGGGTTGTGATGAGCGTGCCGGTCTCGTTCTTGGGCGCGTTCTTCTTCATGGCGCAGACCGACATGACCATCAATATGATCACCATGGTGGCCATGCTGTTGGCGCTGGGTCTTTTGATGGACGATGGAATCGTGATTGCTGAGAACATTGCCGCGCACATGAGTCGAGGTTTCAAGCCGATGGACGCCGCCATCGCGGGAGTTACGCAGGTCCAAAGCGGCGTTTTCTCATCGTTTCTTACTACGGTTTGCGTGCTTGGGCCGCTGGCAACCATTTCAGGCGATTTGGGCAAGATCCTGCGGCAGATTCCATTGGTGTTGATCTTGGTGCTCGCCATCAGTCTGGTGGAAGCCTTCCTGATCCTCCCCTCGCACTTAGGCCACTCGCTGAAGTCGACGGAGCGTACCAGCTGGTTTCGTAGAGGGGTCGAAGTGGTCCTTGAGTTTGTCAGGTCGCGGGTGGTCGGTCCTGCGGTCGACGTATGCCTGCGTGGACGGTACCTGTTTGTTGGCTGCGTAATTGGTTTGTTCCTGGTTTCCGTGAGCCTGATGGCTGGCGGAGTCGTGAAGTTTCTGGCTTTTCCTGAACTTGATGGCGACGTGGTTGTTGCCCGTGTGCTGCTGCCGCCTGGCGCGCCACTTCATCGCACTGAGAAAGTCGTCAAGCAGCTTACCGATGGGATCGAGCGAGTGAACGCCTACTTCGCTCCGTGGCAGCCCGAGGGCGAGGACTTAGTGCGCACCGTGGTGGTCCAATTCAACGAGAACGCCGATGCGTTCGAGAACGGACCGCATGTGGCCACCGTGACGGTCGACCTGCTGGAGGCCGAGGTGCGCGATGCAACGGTCGACGAAATCTTGGCCAAATGGCGAGAGGAATCAGGCGATTTGACCGGGGTGATCGATACGGTCTTCGACGAGCCATCGATCGGACCTGCCGGCCGCGCCATCGAGATGCGCGTTCGTGGCAACGACTTGGCCGAGCTTAAACAGGCAGCCCAAGAAGTGATCGCCTGGCTGAAGCCGTTTCCGGGCGTGAATAACTTGAACGACGACTTGAGGCCCGGTAAGTCGGAACTGCATGTGACACTACGAGAAGGAACGCTTGGACTCGGTCTCGACGCAGGTAATGTCGCCCGGCAACTGCGTTCCGCTTTTCAGGGTGCCGAAGCCGATGAAATCCAGGTAGGGAGCGAATCGTACGAAATCGACGTGCAGTTGCGCAGCGAAGACCAGAACACGCTAGCTGATCTCGAGACGTTTTATCTCACGGGCCCAGATGGCGAGCAGATTCCTCTGGCGTCGGTTGCCGAAGTTCGACAGGACCGTGGCTGGTCGCGAATCGCGCGGGTCGACGGGCTGCGGACGGTCACTGTCCGTGGCGGTGTCGATACTCGGATCGCCAATTCGGCAGACCTACTGGGGAGGCTGAAACGTGACTTCCTGCCGGGGCTGGCCGAGCGCTACCCTGATCTTCGCTTTGAGTTCGAAGGGCAGAGTAAAGAGGCAGCCACCACCCAGCAATCGATGATGCGCGCGATGCTCATCGGGTTACTGGGCGTATTTGCGATTTTGAGTTTTCAATTCCAAAGCTACGTGGAACCGATTGTGGTGATGATTGCCATTCCACTGGCACTAATCGGAGTGCTCTGGGGCCATTTGTTATTGGGCGTCGACTTCAGCATGCCAAGTATGGTTGGCTTCGCATCGCTTGCGGGCATCGTGGTGAACGATTCGATTCTGCTAGTGCTGTTTCTCAAGAATGAACGCGAAGCGGGTCGCGACATACTCGCTGCCTGCGGTCAAGCGAGTCGCCTTCGGTTTCGAGCGATCTTGCTTACGTCGCTTACGACGATCGCCGGCCTGCTTCCACTGCTTTTCGAGCGCAGCTTGCAGGCTCAGGTACTCATTCCCCTGGCGGTGAGCATTGCCTTTGGTTTGATGGCCTCGACGGTGCTGGTGTTGTTTGTGGTTCCGTGCATGTACGCCATACTTTCCGATTTTGGATTGACACGCCATGTGAGAGTGCAAGACGGCGCTTGATCACCACCGCGGATCCAGTGCTTCAGCGGCACGAACAGGTTGGCACAGCGGGCAAGTCAGATAAAATTCGATCGGCGGATCAGGTGTCCCAAGTTAGTCTGGTATCGAAGCGTTCCATGCATCCCAACCGCGTACCGGTCGCCGATTCCGCCCCTTACCACGACGCACTAGAGCAGTGCGTGGACCACTGGGCACTCATTCCGGAGCACACTCAGTCCGTGCGCGACGGCGTGAGTCATGTATTCGCTTCGGATACGGTCGATGGCGAACGGGTCATCATCCGTATTACCGACGGAACGATCCGCGAGCGTGGTGAGCTGTTAGGTGAACTCGCTTGGCTTGAACATCTGATTCAGCATGGATGCACCGTAACGAATCCACGTCTGTCGCGGAACGGAGATCTGCTTGAGACCGTCGATCTCGAGACGGGCACGTATCACGTCTGCTGCTTCGAACGTTTCGGAGGTGAGCAGATCGATGCGGCGACCGATTCACGTTGGAACGACGAGCTGTTCCACAAGCTTGGACGTGAAATCGGCCGCATCCATCGCGTGTCGGACAGTTTTCGTCTACCACCAGAACACGATCGTCGCCAATGGTACCAGAGCGAGCTGTCGCAGATTCCTGATCCGCTTCCCCGAGGGTTTAACCCGGCGGTTACCAAACGCATGCAGGAGTTTACCGACGAGATGCGTGGACGTTCGATCAAGCCGCAACACTACGGCCTGGTTCATCGCGACTTGCACGCCGGGAACTTCCTCATTGAGCGGGGCGACGTGCAGATCATCGATTTCGATCTTGGTTGCTATGGTTGGCGGGCGATGGACTTCTTGGTGATGGTTTTTGGACACTACTACTATCCTAGCAATCGAGTCCCCAATGCCTCACCCGAGCTGGCTGGGCACGTGTTGGCGACGATGGTCCGTGGCTATCGAGAAGAGCATACGATCGATGACGAGCAATTCGCGTTCGTCGACGATCTGTTCAAACTCCGTCAAATCATCATTTACGTTGCCTCGGCGGGCAACGTCGAGCACTGGCAAATCGCGATGGGCAACCCAACGCCGACGGTCGCGGAAAGTGTCGCCTGGATCGAGAACTTGTGGCTCAAAAACGTTGGACTGCGAGTCGATCTGAGCCAGTTGTGAAAGGCGAACCCGCAGTTCTCGCGATGCTCGATCCGGGCCCATCTCGCAATGGGTTGCTCGCTCGCCATGCCCAATGCGAACGAGCGACGACTCGGCGGGGGTCTGCCATTGCACAGTTACATCGGTGCCAGCACATGCGTGGTTGATTTAATTAATGTTTTTACACTAACTGCAGCGATATCGCATGGGCATTCGGCGAAACTCGACGATTGTTCATCGCTTTTCTTAAACGTCGAACTGCGCGGTTCCGATACCAATTTCGGTTGGCGGTAACCCGCTAACCCAACCCGCAAATCCAAGAACTTGACCCACTCTAAGTGCCAGTGGCAACGGATACCCGCCCGTGCCGTTGGATCAGTGCCATCATCTGTACTCAAGGAGGAGTCCGATGCGAACGCCATCTGCAACTGCGCGCATTTCGCTAGCTGCTGTAGTAATACTGCAGGCAACGCTATCTCCGATTGCAAGTGCCGACCATTTTCTTGGCCGTCTAACCCGCTTGGTGCACGAAACAAAATACAAAGGGACCGAACCTGCAACCTGTCAAGATTGTGCCATAGAACACTTGGCAGAAAACATCGATTGGCTCGAACACTACATCGATACCTACGGATCGATCGTCGCCAAACAGCCTGACATTTGGGGTGAGGCCCGGCTTACGAAGCATCGCGATGAGTACGAACGAATCATGTTCGGGGAGCTGAATCAATTCAAAGTGACGATCAACGCCGCTATCACGCAGGGTGACAGTTCCTTCCTGGCCCAGGCGTTCGCCCTCTCGTCGGCGGCGGGAGGTACGCCCCAGGTTGCGGCCACAACGGAGGAGAGCACGACGACTTCGGTAAGTACCGCAGCAACAGGCCAGGCTCCGACCATCACCGCGGCAACACGAGCGGCCTCCGGTTTCTCTGACGCGGCCAGACGATTCGGCATCGAAGGCGAGGGCGCCATCCAGCTGGAACCAGTCATCGTGCTCGATCAAACATCGCGCTACTTGCAGCACCTACACGAGCTACGCCGCATCAACGAAGGCGACGACACCAGCGACTCGCCCGGTTACTCGTTGAACCTTGTGCGTATACCGGTTTCCATTCTCCCAGGCAAGTTGACCCGCGAGGGATTTGGCGCGGAGATTACGGTCACCGCTACACCGGTACTAAGTGACGACTTGTTGCCGACGACGTTTCGTAACTTGGTGGTGAATGACTTGGTCGATCAGTTGGGCTTGCCACTGGTGCGAACGGTGGAAAATGTTGAGTTGATGAGTATCCGCGAAGAGCTGCGTGAGGCCCAAGATGGTATAGAGACTCTAGGACGGATATTAAACGAGTGGTCATTCACCGGTGACCCCAAGGATCGAGAAGAGATCGGCGAACTCATTGATCCACTGTTGAACAACAAAGCATTTCGAGACAATGTGACGCGAGTCGTTTCAAGAGCAATAAGTGGGAACCTACCAGAAATCGACAAGATAGGCAAAGCGTTGAGTGGCAAGTTCCAGAATTCCTCAAGAAATAGCCCAGATTACATCGCCGATCAAATTGCTGATTTCCTAAAGGCGATTGTTCGCACGACGATAGTCGCTAAGGATGCTAAGAAAGACCTTGATGCTGCGAGGACAGCATTCATCAATGCTGTTGTTGCAATTGGTTCTCAGTCGCAGGCAATTGAGAATAAGCGTAGAGAAGCCGTTGTGCTCCAAGAGGGAGCCGCGGCACTCAACAGCCGAGCCGAGGCACTCATGAGCAGGGCCGCGGCACTCAAGCAAGATGCTGATCTTCGCAAAGAGCCGAAAGATCGGGAGCAACAGGGCGAGTCGGCTTCGGACAGTTCTGCGACTGGCTCAACGGAATCCGCATCGGATGGTCTTGCTAAAGACGCCGAAAACACAGAAGCCTACAATATGGAAAAGGAAGCAAAGGAACTATTTGTATCAGCAACCAATAATCGCGATCGAGCAAATGGCTTGATTGTTGAGGCGAAAACGGAGGATCTTCGACTCAACAATTTAAGAGGTTTAGTTGGAGGTGTGCCTGCAGAACTGATTAGAGGCCTAGCTGAGGTTGACCAAGAATTGGAACGTTCACTCACAGGACAGTTGGCCGTCCATAATAGCAGCAGTTCGGGCCGAGCTCGTCGGGCTAGGCATCCATTGCCACCGTCACAGGTGGTTGATGTGTACGGGCCCGACCTGTTTATCTCGTGTTCCACCTACTTCTGCCCGATTTACAGTGGCCGCCAAGTTCGCTGGGCAGGCAGTCCGAAGTGCGTGTCAAATGCTGATGTCAAGGAGCCACGGGTAAACCTACTAGATGCCCAAAAGTGGTTGGGCGCAGAACTATCAGCGGCTTACGAACTCCTGAGTGAGCCTGAACACATCTCCCTCTGGTACGAGTTGGCCCGCGCAGACGGCGGTCTTGCTAATGCAATCCGCTCAGGTCGCGTGCACAGTAGCGCCCCCGCCTGTTGTACCTCCTCAAGTGCCAATCGGACGCCTGGGCTAAGAGTCGCGTACCAGGAGACTATTGGGACACCGGCGGAAGAAACGCCGGAAATCTCGTCGCCGATCAGCGATGACTTAGAGGCTATACCGGTGCCGACCGCAAACTGCGAGAACTGGTCGGTTAAGCACTACCGTGACTATTTCTTCTCAAAGCTGCACGAGCAATACAATCTTACTAGTAGTGAGGGGGAAGAAGGGAACGACGTACTTGACCAACTCGCTTGGGCGATCGTCGTAGAGTCTGCACTGCTCAACCAACGACTGAATGACGATATCCGCAAGCTGGCCCGCGCCAAAGAAGCCTTTCAACTCGAGACAGGTCGTGATTACAACTTCTTCATTCCCGAGACTGTTCAGCGGCCGAATGCTGGTCTCGATTACGTACGGGGAGAGTTTGTAGAAGCGAGTCAGGTATTCCAAGAATACGTACGCGTCCGCTGGCCCATCCACGTATTCGCCATCGATCCGCGTGAACAGGATCAGAATGTTGCCGATGTATCGCAGCGAAAGCGAGAGATGCAATTCGCCTTAGCTCTTGGCTTTGCGACAGGAAAAATTGGGGCCAACTCGCTAACCCAATACTCCAGGCAACTTGAAACCCAAGTCGAAACAATCAGCCTCAACCGAACGATTGTCGGCTTTGGTCATGGATCGGATACCTTCGGCTGGCGATTTTATCCGCGAGTGCAGGCGCTCCACGTACCTGGCACGATGGGAGTGCTACGCGAGACGTTCTGCGGCGCCTCGCGCGACTATGATCTAAAACACCGACAACTTGAAGCGGGCCAGCGAGAATGTGTGGCGGTGGTGCTAATGCCATCGTTTGTACCTTACGCCGACTTCGATATTCGCAGCAATTGGTTCAAGCTGACCAACCCCAAGAATGCCGCACTGACCATGAAGGATAGCATGCGACTGAGCCGCGCAGTCACCGCCATGCGGAACTCGCGTGCCCAGTGCGCACAATGTCAACACTTGTATCGGGAAGGTGAACTGCGACGCTTGTTAAAACGCGTCGATCAACTCGATCGAGAATTGCCATTGCAAACAGAGCGCGCCCTCGTGCCGTACGAGAATACTCTCGGGGGGTTTGAGATGTTTAACACCGGTGTCACAGACTTGGCTCCAGAGCTAATCGGATTCTACGGAGCACCTGGCATTAACACGACGGAAAACTACCAATGTGGGTGTTTTCAAGCTTGCGATACGTTGCGTGTACAATGCACGGACGGCGAAAGCTGTGACAAACTGAATGCGGCTTTGGAGAAGGTGAATGCCACATTGAAGGCGGGACGAGAGGCAGTGCTATCTAGCGACAAACAACGGCCGCTACCAATTTGTGAGGGAGCTGGAACTAGCCTATTTCTTGTCGGCGACAACTTCAGTGTCCACGACACCAAAGTGATTGCCGGCGGAGTTTGTATTCCGCACGTACAACTGATAAGTCGCGAGCTGATGCGAGTAACGATTCCATCGTGCGTGAATACCGTGACGCTGGGGGAGAATGGCAAGAAAAACGAGTACGTCGCGATCTATGTCGCAACACCGTATGGCGTGACCAATCATTTGCACGTGCCGGTGATGCCAATAGAACTGCCGAAAGAAACTAAGGACTTGGTCAAGTCCGAGGTTACCAAAGCCCTTGAGGCGATGAACATCGCGCCACGACCAGCAAGTATCACGCCAGGCGACAAGAACAATAAGATCGTTAAGGTAACAGCGCACGCGACAACAACGCCCGCCGGCGACACCCTAAGACTGATTGAAAATGGTGTGTCCATGTACTGTGTGAAGTACGAGGCAGCCAATGACCCGAGTCTTTGGGGTAAGAATGTTAGAATTGAAGCGTCGGTCAAGAAAGACGACCAGTTCATCATGGGGCTTGCAAGAATATGCGATTTCAAGTTCAACAAATCTGCAAACATCCCCGCACTCGGCACGAACAAGAAACTGTTGACGGACGACAGCCCTACGGCGTGTGAACCTTCAGATGAGCGTCGGCCATTACTTGAAGCCTTGGAAGAACATCTCGAACTTGGTGATTTTCCCGCCGATCGTTCCAAGCCTCTTCAACTGAAGATTGTTTACTACGCGTTGGTTAATCAGCCACCTGAACCTGCTCACCAACAACAGCTCGCGACACGATTAGTTGAAGAAGTAGATTTGGAAGTGAAACTGGAGACTATCAATGGCAATATGGTAGGTACCTCGTCTGGCAATAGCCTCTCCATTGATTCGGGAATCCCAACTCAGCGCGGGTCAGCTGAATTGCCAGCAGTGAAAACCGCACCAGTGCTGCGTTTAGAACCACATCCGGCTAGTGAACTCCTACCGAAAGACTCGCAAACCGACTGTGGTTGCCAAGATGTGCAAGCCACCTACTGGCGGCCTACCACTAGGCAGCGTATTCCAGCTCGGTTCGCGCAGGAGAGCATTCCTACCTCCGTCGCTCAGCATGAGGTGACATTCGAATCGCAACAGTTTCTCGACCGGCTCGATCGTATCGAGGCATCGTTGGCTGCTGTGAATCAGCAGGTCAATGCGGCGGCACCATCTGTGGGAATTCCAAGTGTGCCTGAACAACTACCTGTGCCTGCTGCCGTTAGCTCTGGAACAGGTCAGGTTACTATACGAATCATCGAGCCCGACCGTAGTGTGCGCAGCAGCAAACGAGAGCGCTGGTTCGGAGAGGAGCACCCGCTGCTCAACCAGATGAAGATTGGCCTTGGGGAACAATGGAGAGATTTGCGCGACCAACTGCCTTGTTACTGATGTCAAACGACAGTTTACTTAAGGACGCGCGTACGATCAGCGATATAGATTCACAACCACCCTACGCCACCTGCGGTTCGCCGCCCAGGGCGACCGACCATACGCTCACGCGATCGGTGCGGCCGATGCGTGCGAGGAATTCATGAGAAATCTCCGAGTTTTCACCCGTTGCGTTGGTTCGCCGCGCGAGCAGCGACTCGGCCGCGTGCACCGCGGCGAGCGGCGTAAAGCGGTCGTGCGTTGACTGGAATGGTGCGTGATGCCAGACAATTGCTTCAACAATCGGTGCAGGTAGCCCCCACAGCCCCAACAGGTAGGCACCTAGGTCGGCGTGGTTGGCTTCGAACTCGGCGGTTTCGAGTTCGTGCAACGGAGTATCGGAGTCGCGGGCAACTGCCCGCATTTGGTCGTACTGTGCTGAGAAGTTCTTGGCGAGTACGAGTTGTCCAAGGTCGTGCAGCATGCCGGCCATGAACGCATGATCGCAATCTTCGGGCGCTGCGCCTTCAAGCTGAGTTACGCAACGGGCGGCAAGCGCCACCTCGGTGCTGTGGTCAACCAAGTAGCTGAGCGAAAACTCGCCCAGCGAACCAGGCGCGAACTGATGAAACAGCCCAGACGACAACACTAGCGGCTTCACAACATTCAGCCCTAGTAGCGCGACGGCGTGCGACACATCGGTCACGTGCACCGGCAACCCAAAGTACGAAGAGTTGACCAGTTGCAGAATCTTGGCCGAGATGCTCACGTCGCCTCGAATGATGTCGCCAACGCGGGCAACGCTCGAGTTGGGCGCCTCAAGTTCGTGCATCAACTCGGTATATACGTCGGGCAAAGTGGGCAACTGCCCCAGACGGCCGACAAGATCACGTATGGCGTCGTTCTCCAAATGGTATCGCAACGAGAACGTGTCGGAGATGGTCATCTCCAGAAGATCCGGGTCGCACGGCTTGGCTAGATGTTGATGAGCGGAAGTCGTCGACTGCATCGCCTCCTGACATTCGCCTCGCCCCGAGAACAAGATCCTCACAGTCTGCGGCCACCTCTCCTGCACCTGGCGCAATAGTTCGCCGCCCGGCATTTCGGGCATGTTCAAGTCAGTCACGACCACATCGAATTGTCGATTCGCTAGCCGCCGCAATGCCTCTTGGCCGCTGCCGGCGAACTCCATGCTCCATTCATTCCGAAACCTACGGAGACTCTTTTCCAACTCCGCCAGTTGTTCGGGCTGATCGTCGACAAACAGGATTTCGATCATTGAGCTTCCTTTGACGTAATGGGCACTCGCAAACGTGCGGCCGGGCGCTGCATTGGACTGCAACGCGAGTGATTGAAAAGAACCAGGCAACTTGCGATTGGCTGCCTCCGCACCGGTGGCGGTACAGCAACCATCGAGGCCTATATGGAAAACGTAGTTCACGATCACCCCGGTGGACGGATAGTTGACAGCGCGGTTGGCGTGGATCAACCACCCGAAAAGACCGCAAAGTTGGCCCAACCGTCAGCACGCTCATGCGGCGTTTATGGCCGTCTGAGTGAGAAGGCGGCCAACGCTGGCGATAAACAGGTCAGTAAAGTCCACAATGATGTACGCATCCCCGACTAAACTTGGTCGGGGATGCTGTCGTATTCAGTTCGCCACACGGCTATCTTGGTAACGTATCAGTACTCTAGAAAGGAGGAACTCATGGTGGCCACAGCTTTGCCAGAATTCAACATGGACAACGCCGAGACCGGCTGTTGCCCGCGGTTTGATCCATCGGGTTGGGACGGTGCGGAGATCGTGTTCCGCGAGCGGCCGTTTGTACGGTCGACGACAGTGAACTTTCTCCACATTCCGCTCAACATGGATCGGATGATCAAGAAGACGCATAAGGAGATCCTCGACGCGGGCGCATCGTCCGACGACGAGTACCTGATGCTGTCGACCGACCCCTCGCCGTGGCGCGGCGAGCACTACTTTGCCGTCACCAAGGACGTGCCGAACGCGGAGAATGTCAGATTGTCCGGCAGTTTCCTTACGAAAGTGTTCGAGGGACCATATCGCGACGCCGGTAAATGGGTCAAGGAGATGGAGCAGTACGTTGGCTCGAGCGGCAAGCAGCTAAAGAAACTCTACTTCTTCTACACAACCTGCCCCAAGTGTGCGAAGCACTTTGGCAAGAACTACGTGGTAGCGTTTGCCGAAGTGTGAGGAGTCGAGGGTATAGGCCTGCAAGCATAAAGCTGCTAGGCCTAGCCCCGACCTAATGGCCGGAGCTGCAAGAGCGCACCAAAATATCGTCGCTAACAAATTTCTACATGTCGTACGTCCATGCAGAACTCGTAGGGATGCGGACGCAGGGCTAAGGCTTCGACTTCGTTGGTCATCTTGCGACGCTGGTGGCGCACTCTCCGAATCGTTTGTCGCGGGCGACCTGACGAGCTTCCTGAATACGTCGGACGGAACACCGTGTTTGTTTCGTGGCACATTCGGAGGCGTAGATCCCGGGTTGAGTATATTCTCGTATACCGACGACGACTCGTCGGACTTCACGGCCGGGGTGCAGGCTTTCTCTGGTTCGGCCACTTGGCTGGTGCCTGATAACGATGAGTTTGCCGACTTGCTAGCCGGCAATACGAGCGGCGACATCTATATTCCGGCCGATACGTTGGACGACATCTCGGGCCTGGCCCCGATTGGCACCTGGGTCGTCGTCCCCGAGCCAACTACGTGCGCCCTGTTGGCCATAGCGATCGTAGGCCTGGTCGGCCTTCGTCGCAGCAGCTAGAGCGTTTGCCTGGCTATTGAGCGTGGATTGGATTCCGCCACGCGCGGCGGTAGCCACCCTTGTTGAGCAACCAACCGTGCTACGCCTGCTCGGGCGTAGCCAATTCGGCCAAGTGCATGGCAACGCACGAGCCAATCACGGTTCCCAAGAACAGCGTAGGAAATAGGCCGAGATAGGTCGTGACGGTGGGCAGGTACGCGCAGCCTACTGCCAAGACCAGACTGCCTGCTGCTACCCAAGTGGCTGTGTTCCAGCGCTCGGCGGCATGCTTTAGCAAGGTGTTTGAACCGCCAATAGATAGCTTACCAAGATGCATGTTCACGGCTCCTGAAGATGAGGGTCGAAAAGAAGAGGCGTCGAAGGGAGCTACTTGAATACTAACACCCACCGCGGCCCGGTGCGGTAGCTCGGCACCGGGCCAAGTGAAAATTCCCGAAAAAGCCGCCAAGCAAGCGACTTCGTGAAAAAACCTACAATGTCGATGCTTGAGGGGACCAAGAGTGAAAAGGAAGGCTGGCGCGGCTTTCCCCTCCTATCTCGAAGTTCGCACGCGCTCGACGACCTACTTCGGTTGCTCTTGACGCTGCCGGTGGGCGACTTATCCTACGTGGATTGGGACAATCGCTTCACTCGTGCCACCTATCCCCTTCCATGCCCAAGTTGCTCCGTCCCAATGTTGGCCGACGCGCGTCTCCCGGTCGGTTTGCGATGGTGCTATTGTTGCTCGCCCTGCCACTCGCCGTGCCGGCCGAAGCCGAAGCTGGATTTCTCGGAGGTGTCGAAAAGGAAAGCAACTGTAAGGACGGCCCAAAGTGCCTGGTGTGGGTACAAGACCGTCGAGCTACTTCCGAACGATCTATCCGTGCGCGTGAACCGTTGAACACGGATGACCTGCGTCTAGAAGGTTACGCGCATCAACCCACGCGCCATGTCCTTACTGCCGGGCACCGACTCGGCAACGGTCTCATCGCTCCGCTGCGGTGTTAAGCGGCCACTAGCGCGCAGACGCTCCTCGATTCTTCCAAGCTCGAATGCTCTGGGTGGCGCATCCACCCTCATTCGAGCGAACGCCCATTCTTGCCAAACGGCTGATCCAGTCTTGCGGCATGCTCACGTTTGAAACTCTGCGATGACCGACCAGCCGACGAACAACAATGATGCGTTCTCCGTCTACAAGCTCTCCACGTTGCCGCAGGATCTATCGAGCGGCCTGGTGGTGTTCCTAGTCGCGTTGCCGTTGTGTTTGGGAATTGCGCTGGCGTCGCGCCCTGACACAAGCGTGGAAGAACCACCCATGATTGCCGGGTTGCTCACCGGCATTGTGGCCGGGTTGGTCGTCGGCTGGCTTAGTGGTTCGCACACTAGCGTGAGCGGTCCGGCCGCAGGCCTGACGGCAATCGTGGCTTCGCAGATTGCCGGCGTGGGATCGTACGAGGCGTTTCTGTTAGCCGTCGTGCTCGGTGGAGTCATTCAGGTCGTCATGGGATTATTGAAGGCGGGCGCGCTCTCGGCGTTTTTTCCGTCCAGTGTCATCAAGGGACTTCTCGCAGCGATTGGCGTCATTCTGATCTTAAAGCAGATTCCGCACCTGCTAGGTCACGACAAAGATCCTGAAGGTAACTTGGCGTTTAAGACCGTGGGCCAAAAACCAGAAGAGGCCGAGCTCAATACGTTCAGCGACTTGCTCGCAATGTTCTCCGAGGGCGAAATGCACCTAGGCGCGGCCGTCATCGGAATCGCATCGGTCATCCTGCTGGTACTTTGGGGGCGTTCGGCGGTGCTGAGGAACTCGCTGTTTCCTGGACCGCTTGCCGCAGTGCTGATGGGCGTTGCCATGCAATGGTGGTTCAAAGGCCTGGGCGAGAAGTGGGCAATCGACGTCACGCATTTGGTGCAGATTCCCAAAGCGGATTCGCTCGAAGAATTCCGCATGTTCTTCACGTTCCCCGACTGGTCGGCGTGGTCCAATCCGGCCGTCTATACCGCGGCGGTCACGATTGCGATTGTCGCGTCGCTAGAAACGCTGCTGAATCTCGAGGCGGTCGACAAGATCGACCCCGAGCGGCGCCACTCGCCGCCGAGCCGCGAGCTGTGGGCCCAAGGCGTCGGCAACATTCTCTCCGGTTCGATCGGCGGTTTGCCCATGACGTCTGTCATCATTCGTAGTTCGGTGAACGTCAACAGCGGGTGTAAGACCAAGAGGTCGGCTTTTGTCCACGGCGTGTTATTGGCCGTTTGCGTTGGCTTCTTCCCGCAGTACCTCAATAGGATCCCGCTTTCGGCGCTCGCGGCCATCCTGCTGGTGACGGGCTTCAAGCTGGCAAGCCCCAAGCTGTTCGCCAGCATGTGGCGCGAAGGGCGGTATCAGTTCCTGCCGTTCATCATCACACTGGTGGCGATCGTGTTCACTGACTTATTGATTGGCATCGTCATTGGTTTGTGTATCGCCCTATTGTTCATCCTCAACAGCAACCTGCGACGACCGGTACGACAGATCGTCGAGAAACACCTTGGCGGCGACGTGTTGCACATCGAGTTGGCCAATCAGGTGAGCTTTCTGAATCGGGCGTCGCTCGACACCGTGTTCAATGAAGCCAAGCGGGGATCGCACGTGCTGATCGACGCTAGCGGCACCGACTATATCGACCCCGACGTGCTGAGCATGATTCGCGACTTCAAGAACAACGTAGCCCCCGCGCATGGCGTGAAGGTCAGTACGCGCGGATTCCGCACCAAATACGAGTTGCACGACGACATTCAGTTCGCCGATTACTCGACGCGGGAACTGCAAGATCGACTAGCGCCGGAGCAGGCACTCGAAATCTTGATGGAGGGCAATCGCCGATTCCGAGAAGGCCAGCAACTCACCCGCGACTACAGTCGGCAAGTGATTGCCACAGCGGGAGGGCAAAACCCCTTGGCCTTGGTGCTAGGATGCATCGACTCACGGGTGCCAGCCGAGATTATCTTCGATGTCGGCATCGGCGACATCTTTAGCGTTCGTGTCGCTGGCAACGTCATTGGCACCAAGAGCCTCGGTAGTATCGAATACGGTGTCGGTGTCGCTGGCGTAAAGCTGATAATGGTACTAGGCCATACACGTTGCGGCGCGGTCACGTCGGCCGTCGACCTGCTGGCAGCCGGCATCGACGTGCAAGAAGCTACCGGCTGCGAGCACCTAGGCGCCGTGGTGGGCGAAGTGCAACAAAGCGTCCGTGGCGACGAAGGCCGGCAATACCTGCAAATGTCGGAAGAGGATCGCGAACAGATGGTCGACAAGATCGTCGCGCGAAACGTGCTCCGCACGGTGGACGAAATCACCCAGCGCAGCACGGTGGTTCGCAAGGCAGTCGACGAGGGCCGAGCCATGATCGTGGGCGTGACGTATGATATTCGCACAGGTGAGACCAAACTGCTGGGCGAGCACGCCAGTGGCTGAGTGATGAGGTGGTGCGAGCCAGCCACTACTGATAAACTGGGGCGGGCGTCGTCCAAGGGACAGGGTGATGCTCAAGGTGGCCTTTTCGTCGTGGCAGTTTCTCTTCGTGAATCGGTGCCATGGTCGATGATCCCTATCGCACGCTCGAACTAGACTTATCGGCGACTGTCGAACAGGTCCGCCAAGCGTACTTCCGATTGGCCCACAAGTATCATCCGGATCACAATGGCAACGATTCGGAATGCCTGGCCAAGTTCAAGCAGGTGCAGCAGGCGTATGAGAAAATCACGCGCGAACTGGAGTTCCGGCGGACGCTACCCGGAGCTCGAGAGTTCGAGTCGCCAGCTCCCAAGCCTTCCATCCGGTGGCGAGTCGTCGGAGCGTTGGCGGCTAGCGCGTTGGTTGCGTTTGGTGCACCGTGGGTACTCCGCTGGCTCAGCCCGACGGAATTTCCAGTCGCAGTTGAGTCCATCGCGCCGAGAGCAGACGTGGATGTACAACCACCGACCGAATCTCCCGAACCTGGTCTGAATGCGCACCCCGCGCCGCAGAACGAACCGCAGGTGAATGCCATTGCAACTGGTCGCCAACCCGAACCGCCCGACGAGCCAGTTGCGTCGGTTGCAAAGGTGGAGCATAGAGCAAAGAAGAAAGACATGCCCTTCGGGTTTGCCGGTTCTGCGTATGAGTGCAGTGACCAGCTACCGCATGTGGGTCAGATGGTCGCCGACTTTAGCGTCCATTTGGCGATCGACCCGGATCTCGCAATACCCGACTTGCCAGTATTGGACATGCAGTCTCTGCACGACGAAGTCGACCTCACGGCTGCTCAAGCGGCCCCGGCAGTCCATATCGAGATGGGCTATTCGGAGATGAGCCATGCCAAGATAGAGGTTCCGTTGGCGACTTCCAATGGCTGCGTGAGAGTCGCCAACGCTCGCAGCGGTAGACCGGAATTGAACTTCGAGTTATCGTTCGAGCCACCCGAACCGCCTCAAGACCGCGATTCGGTAGTTGAAGCGCTGCGGCGACAGTTCCCGGTCGACGACGCCGGTTCGAGGAAAGCCAAGACGAATTGGCATGAGATTCCCGAAATCTCAACGGGCGTCATGCCACTGGACGCCACGTTGCGCGAACTCAAGACGCATGGTGGTCAGCAGTGGCAAACCGCCCCGGAATTGCAGGGCAGGGTGCGGGTAGTGATGCCCCCAGACCCACTGGAGTCTGCGCTCAGAAAGCGTGAGTTAGCACCGCGGTGGGCGTCGCGACAACAGCCCGAAGCCGATCGCCAGCCAGCCACAATGCTCACGTCGCCCAAACCGACTTACTTAGGCGATCCAAAACTGTGGCCGGCGACGATTGGCCAGCGACAGCGATCTCTTCGCGGCTACCGTCCGGGGCATGAGACGCCATCTAGCACTTGGCCCTATGTTGGAGCGTTACCAAGCGTCAATGAACCCGGTGGCGCGGACCCTCAACGTGGGCTCTACATGCGGTCGCCCAGGTCTACTTCACCCACCGGCCTGGAACACCAGCACGCTCCATTGCGGCAGATTGATGCCCAGCCGCCCTTCGGCGGATGGCGATAGATCGGCTCCCGAATTGCCAGCCCCGGGCCAGCCGCCAAACTGCTTGTCCTGCGTGCAGAGCAATTCGGTAAACGGCCCGCTCAAGCCGCCGGTGGCCACTTCGTAGCTTTGGTCGGAGAAGTTGTGGTCGCCCATGTTCACGATCACCAGCAATCGGTTGTCGTAGAACTCGCGGGTAAACGCGAGCACTCGATTGTCGCGATCGACATGCACAATACGGAAGTCGTCGGACCGCAGCGCGGGGTTGTCCCAACGGACGCCGTTTGCTGCGGCAACTAGCCTTCGCATTTCGAGGCCCAGCGCGTCGCCGGCGGTGTTCCAGTCGAAGCGGTGATCGCCCCACTGGTCGACACCATCGTGCCAGTAGCCCCAGGCTACGTGAGGCGATGCCAACATGCACTCGTTACCCATAAAACACATCGGCGTACCAGGCATGGCGACATTCAGCGCCCAAGCGAGCCGGCACTTCGCCCGCGCCCAACTGTTATGCCGACCACCAAGCAAATCGACGAGGTAGCGATGCCGGCGGTCCCAGTTGCGGTGCCCGTCTTCGGCATCGCCGTTGTGTGGGTCGCCCACGTCGTCGTGCGATCCCATCACATAGTTCACTAAGTTCCAACTGTGCTCAAATGGCTCGCGGCCCAGCACACCCAGCAGGCGATCGATCGGCATATCGCCCACCAGCGCGCGTTGACATTCGTGGTGCGCCGCGGCGTGCCAAGTGGCGTTGAAGTTGCCGGCGGAGATGATCCACGGGTGGGCCGGAAGGTGTTCGGCGATGAGGTACTTCTCAGGAAAGTCCTGACGCAGACGCCACAGGACATTTCGCAAGTAGTTGCCGTTGATCAACGTCGTGGCGTCAAATCGCAATCCATCGGCGTGATACTCTTCGAAGTACATACGGGCGTTCTGGTAGAAGTAGTCTTGCACTTCCCACTTCCACCACGCGGGACCGCGGCCCCAGGGCGTCATGCCGCCACCTTCGAAGTAGATGCCGCCGTCGTTGTGGTGGCCATCGAACTGCCACAACACGTTGTCGCCTGGGCCGGCGTGGTTGTACACCACATCGAAGATCACCGCCAAGCCCTTACTGTGGGCCGTGTTGACGAAGTGCTTCAGGTCGCTTGGCGAGCCATAGGCGCTCTCGGGCGCGAAGAACGCGGCCGGGTTGTAGCCCCACGAACGATCGAAGGCAAACTCCTGCACAGGCAGCGGTTGGATGGCGTTGAAACCGAGCGACTTGACGTAGTCGAACTTCGACTCGACGTCGGCAAACGTGGCAATCGGCTTGTTGAAATGGTCGTTGCGGCCCGCGAAACTCCCGATGTGCAACTGGTAAATCAAAAAATTCTCGAACGATGGCGTTTCGAATGGCTCCCAAGGATAGGGTTGCTGCCCCACCACGATCGAGGCGTTGCTGCTGTTGCTGTCGTCTCGCGTGAGTGCCGAACTCACCACGTCGCGCGCCGCTGGGTCGAGCCGCTCGCTCGTATTGCCAGCGTAGGTGATCTCGTAGCGGTACAACGTGCCAGGACCCACGTCGGCAACCAAGCCACTCCAATAACCGTTCGCCGCGCGGTGCAAGTCCGCATCGCGAATCTCGCCAAGCGGCCGCCACAGGTCGCCTTGTTGCAAGCGAACGCGAACCTGCTCAGCATTAGGGGCCCAAACGCGGAAAAAGCAGTCGTTGCCGGTTGGGTGGGCGCCGATGCGTTCTTCGAGCAACATGGTGAAGACTCAGCCGAGAGGACTTGGTGGGAGGTGTAGTGTACCTTGAGCCGGATGCCCTAGGCTATCCGCGGCCTGAGGGTTGAGTCTCGGCGGGCGCCGCGACGGACGTGGTCTCAGTGGTTTGTCCAGCGGTTGGAGCCGCCGCTTCGCCGGCTTCGGCTCGAAACCGGTAGATCAGCACGCGGTTTCCGGTGATTTCCTCAGCCCGCAGCGTTAGCACCTTGCCCAGCAATTGCTCGCCGTTGGGATACTGATAAATCTTGCTGTTTCCGTCCGAGCCGAGCATTACCACCTGGGTTCGCTTTCTCCGCCGAGGTGGAGCAAACATCAGGCATTTGAAGTCGGTTGGCGAGCCGGCGTTGAGCATTTTTTGCTCCACGACCAGTTGGCCGTTGTCGATCTTCGTGGCTACTTCGATCTCAACGTCGCCCAAGCCAACGCTCAGGTTACGCCATACGCTGAAGCGGTAGTTCCGATCGGCCTCGATTCGAAAATCGATTCGCACTGGTTGTGGGCCGTACGCTGCGTCGTCGAGCAGAATGTGGATCGGGAGCTGAAACTCTCCATGCGGAGCAACCGATAGCTCGCCGCGCCGAGGCAGCACTTCCCAAGTCTTGTTTCGCAACTCATCGGGCTTGACGAACTCGGACGGTTCGTCCGCCGCCACCACTTCCTCGGCCCTTGGTGGCACGAAAATCGAGAAGCTTCCGGTCACGCCCTGAGGAAAGTGGTTCGTGCCGCGCACGAGATTCTCGTGAGTGCGGCTAAACACGCTCGGCACGCGCAATTGGTCAAACTTCACCGCCATGCGCCACGCGGTGACTGAGGGATGCAGTCCCACGACAAACGATGGATTGCGATCCACCGCAAGCGTCACTCGGCCCACCTCATCGGCTTCAAGCGGCGTCTGTTTGCCCCATACGTCGATTCGCGCGATCGACTCGCCGAGGTACAAGCGCTCGACGGTTGGTTTGTGGTTCCACACAATCATCAGCACTTCGCCGGCGTCGTTCTCAAACACATGGTTCGTGCTGCGATTTGGAAGATCGAGCTTGCCCAGGTAGCGGCAACCGCCCAGCAGGTGGGCCGTGGTTCGCCAGGGCAACAGCAACTCGCCCGGCGTGCCATCGGCCTTCATGATCCCTTCTGGGCCAGTAAACGGATTGGCGACGAAGATGCCGTCGGCGCCGTGAATCTTGGCGGTCACCAACTCGCGAACAAACTCGCGAACATGATCTTCGTGGAGCCGTTTTCTCTCATCGGGCGAGAGATCTTGTTCTTCGCGTGAAAAGTGAGAATGCATCGTTGGATCGACCAGCACCCACCGCATCGCCTTGGTGGGCGGATGGGCCACCATGGCGCGATTCAATCCTTCAGAATCGAGCGGAGGATTCGACGACATTTGTTCGTAGTCCCACACCGGATCGGGGTGCGAGGGCAACCACGACTCATCTTCGCCTGCCTTGGGCCATCGCCAACCCAGGCCCAACTTCACGTCTTGGCCGAACCGAAACAGGTGTTGCCGAACGCTAAGCAGTTTTTCGGATAGCTCCGAGTAGCCATAGAAGCTGGTGTCCCAGTCGTTGCCGAGTTGCCACCAACGCAGCCGCAGGCTGAGCCTGGTCATTACGTGTTCGAATTGTGGTTGCCAGAACGACGGATCGGTCAGCAGCAAGTCGGCAATATCCGACGGCGTGTTCGGGTCGCGGAGGTGCCAGTCCTCGACCAGCGGGTTGTCGAGAATGCCTACTACCTCGATGCCCGAGGCCGAAGTCCGCTCGGCGAATCGCACAATCTCTTCCCCCCGCGCGCGATCGTCTATCCGGTACCACACTGGCATCTTTACCCAATGCACGCCTACCTTTGGCAGCAAGTCGGCCAGCACGTCGAACGACAACGGCTTATCGGCCACTGGTAGCGTCCAACCAAACTCACCGTGCGCCGGGCGGGGTAGTTTTGGCAGCACGGCCAAGGTAATCACTCGTTTGTCCAGCTCGCGGATATAGTCGCTAAGCTCGCTTTCCGGACTCTCGCCATCGTCTTCTCGGAGCATCTCGACGCGAATCTGATAGAATCCGTAGTCTTCGATGTCCGGCGTCCAGTCGATCGAGCCCTCGTAGCCGCTTGGCCGATTTCCGATCGTGCCGACGATCTCATCAGCGCTGAACGAATCTTCGACAATCAGCTTGCCTTGCAGTGGTTCGGTATGACTCTTGCCGCGGATTACGCGGCTGGTTTCATCGAGCAACTGAAAGCGGATGTCGGGATTCTGCTCGCGAATGCCCGAGAGCGTGCACTCGACTTTCACTTCGCGAAAATCGTTGTACACGTTGTAGGGACTGCCGGTCTTGACCACCATGCTAGGCAACCGTTCGAGGACCAGTTGGTCGATCCACAGTTTGCCTTTCAGGTCGCCACGCCGCTCGCGCGGCGCATCGAGGTACATAATCGCGCGGTCGATCTCCTCGCTACTGGGTCGAATCGATCTGTTCTTGAACTCCACCACGTGCCACTTGCCATCGGAGACAATTGGCTCGCTCACCTCCACTTGCAACCGCTCCTGATTGCGATTCTGTAGTTCGACGATGATCCTTGGACGGGTGAACTTCAGGTTCTCGGCTTTCACCCGCACCGAAACCTTGTAGCCGAACTTGGGCAAGATCGGTATGGCGGGCGTGGCGACGAACGCGCCGCCGCCGTCAAAATCGACCTGCAAACTGCGGCCATTATGAGCGGTCGCGTCGTCGACGATCTCGATCTGCGTGTAGTGCGGATACCTGGGACTCGTCTTGCGATTCCAGTGGTCGGGCCACAAGTCGTAGTTGGCGTCGGCCTCTTCCTCGAACGAAGTAGCAAAGATGGCCGAGTGCGTATCGAATTGCGCATTGGCATTTGCGCCCACGAGCATCGCAACTGCAAGTGTGCCACTGGCTACGCCAGTGCGAACAGTTTCCAACCACGGGCACTGGCAGAGCCAGTGGCACACTGATTTCGTCCCAAACTTCAACACGTTACCGTCGACCACGCTACTATCCATCGTTGATTCCCATCGCCCCGTTGCCCCGTTGCCGGCTAGCGCTGTGAAAATGTACTGTAGCGTGGTGGCAACGTACATTTCCGGCCGCACCGTTCCTCGCAAAAACTGGGCTTCTAGTCGTGACAATCGTCAATATCGGTCTGCCAACCCGCGCTCTGCGCCAGCCACTCCGCCGGGCGCTTGCCACGGCCGCCGAGTTGGGGGCCGACGGCGTGGAAATCGACCTCCGCACCGAGTTACCGCTGGCCGAGCTGTCGCAGTCGGCGGTTCGGCAGTTCCGGAAACTGCTCGACGATTACAACCTCCGTCTGGCGGCGGTCAGCTACCCCACGCGGCGGGGCTACGAAGACTCGAGCGAGCTCGACCGCCGGCTCGCAGGCACTCGCCAGGCGATGAACGCCGCCGCCCAACTCGGCGCCAAAGTCGTCATCAATCGGGCGTACGGCCAATTGCCCGAGCCAGGGTCGTCCGAGCGGGACACGCTGCTCGGCGGGCTCGAATCGCTCGCCCGCGAAGGCACCCGCGTCGGCGCCCAACTCGCCGCGCTCACCACCGCCCAACCAGCCAGCGAACTGGCCGACCTGCTCGCCGAACTCCCCGAAGGCACCGTAGGCGTCGCCCTGCATCCCGCGAATCTGCTCGGCGGCGGCCAAACACCGATCGATGCGCTCGAAGTGCTCGGGCCGCTCATACTCTACGCCTATGCCAACGACGCGGTACGCGACTTCGGCGCCAGCCGCACCTTAGAAGTCGAACTAGGCCGAGGCACCGCCGACATGCCCGCGGCGCTCGCCGCGCTCGACGCCCGCGACTACCTCGGCTGGATCACCGCAACCGGATCCGACTCGACGGATGCGGTGACGGAGTTGGGCAACGCGGTGGCTTATTTGAGGAACTTGGCGCTGGGGTAGTTGGTTGTCGCGTAGGGTGTGTGAAGCGAAGCGCAACGCACCAAATTAATCACTCAAACTGATCGAACTCATCGCCGTACCAATCATTCGCATTTCCCCAATCGATCGAATACTCTCCTTGGGCGACGAATCGGTGGAACGACGACCAGGACCAATCGCGAACACGATGCACCAAGCCATGCTTGAGCGGATTAACGTGGATATATCGATACAGCGTTTCAAATCCGCCTCGTCTCGACAGGTGTGTTCGAAGAACCGTCGTTGCCACACGCCGCGTTCGCCACGCGTCAGGCGACTCGAAGAACGGGGCATTGTCGCGCCGCCAAGCTTTCGCCATTGTTTGGTGAACTCCGTTTTGATGAGCCGCCACCGCTTCGAATAGTCTGTATCGCTGGACGGCATTTCCCAAATTGCATGAAGGTGGTCGGGCAGCAAGACAATCGCCACAATGCGGAATGGTAGATCATGCCGTACAGCGGAAATTGAATGTCGAAGCACGCATCGCCCGAGATCCGTGGTCAGAATCGGCTGCCGCCCATCGGTGACGGTGGTAAAGAAAAACGTCTTCCCAATCCGGTTGCGTCGATAACGGCCCATTCCGGGATTGTAATCAGAACGTTGGTGCGTTGCGCTACGCTCCACGCACCCTACGGAAACTTCATCAGCGACCACGATGAAGGAACAGCTATGTTCGCGGACAGAAGTGACGTGTTGACGGTTCGAAAACGAGACCATCATTGGACGCTCGATCACAATGGCGAGGACCTGAGCTCAACTGGCCTAGACGAGGCGATCGCCGATGAAGAACGATTTAGAATTCAGCTCGACAACCATCTTCGGCAGCGGAGCCGGTAGGGCAGGAAGTTCTGCCGGAACTACGGGTTCACCTACCGTTCTCATTCGGTAGCGGGAAGCATCTAGGTGTTTCACGCTGAGGCACTATTCGGCAGGCTCACCTTCTTGGCTCGCAGCAACCGGGTCCTCGCCCCGCGTTGCCATCATCAGGGCAACTTTCCATGCACCGTCCTGCTGCCGTTTCACAATGAGCAGGCTAACCCCAGAGTCGCCAATCGGGTTGGCATCGACACCGGGCTTTGGCATAGCGATGTTCGCGTAGGTACTCCAGAGGTACCCTAAGTCACCAGAGACTTCCGGCTTCACTCCATCACCCTCCGTCTTCCACGTGTAGTCTTCCGGGTTAATGCCCATCGCGTCTGCCATCGATGCCATACCTTCGCCTTCTTCTTCTGACCTCTGGCTGGCAAAGACGTGTTCGTACAGTTCCCGGAGTGCTTCCTTGCCAACGATTGGGTCTTCGTGCGACATAATCACGACAGCGTCGTCGGCGTAGCAAGAGAGAAGTATCTCAGGGTCGCCTTTGGCCCAAGCGTCAGCATAGTCCTTGGAAAGTTGCTCGACGGCGGCGACATCTTCAGATTGTTCTTTCTTCATTGTGTCCTCCGGAGACCCGCTAACTGGTGCACCACATCCAGAGAGCGAGGAAAGAAGGAAGTATGTGACGAGAGTTGCGTTCAGTGAATTACAAATGTGCATAATCGCCCCCCCCCGGCGTGCGTTTGCGTCACACCCGGACCGCTTGCGGAGCAACTGAACGCCAGCGTACTTGTACCATCTCCATACTACAGAAGAACGGAGCAAAAACCAGGCCGTTACCCTGACGTCAAACCTACCTCAGCTTCATCGACCTGGGGCAGTTGGAGGCTCCTGAAATCGACTGATTATGGGCGAATTCCTTCAGCGATTTTTGTGGAAAGTGAGCCACCCACTATGCTACGCTACCCATGCAAACCGGTCGGTTGGTTGAGTGGCGGCCGCGTGGGTGGATTGTTAGGTATCGCATGTGTTTGT
>JANQOF010000031.1 GCA_028279215.1 Pirellulales bacterium | reverse complement strand
TTGTGGGATGTGTTGGCCAACGAGGGTAGGGCTTTGTCTCCCTATCGAAACCTCGAGTGCATCCTTCCACCTGCCCGACAATTCTTGCCGCGCGCGGAGTTGAGCCACTCACCACCCCGGCGGACGTCCGCCCATTTTTGATGTTAGAGGTAGGGAGTTGGCGCCCTCAATTGTCTCTTCGCCACGCACCAACGGACAAAATGGACAATTCAACTCCCCTTGGAAAATGAAAACACACCGAGAAAAACAGAGGAAAACGAACTTCGAAGGGGATAGTGGGGGACGAATAAAGTCGCCTAGAATCGTTTTTCGGTATTGAGGACAAAATGGACAAAAGGCGGGGCAACCCTAGAGTTGATTTTTTTGCCGCCCACCGCCTACTAGAGCGCCCTTCGCCTATCTTTAGCGTACCCGCTTACTGCGTATGCATCTGGCTACGTTGGCCTGCTATCGACGAATCCTGCAGATTCGCCTGCTTCGGCCGCCTTGCCAGATTTGACTCGTTTGCGCCAACATCGCTACAGCTAGCCGAAGCACGCTCTAGTCTTGCTCCACCATGCCCAAGACTTCGAGCGCGGCGAAGGCACGTGCGAGGGAGTCTTCGGGGGTGTCGCAGGCGGCGTCCCATACGGTGCGAGCGCGGCGTGCGTACTGGGCTTGCGACTCGTCCAAGAGCGGGGAGTCGATTTCCTGACGCACGTCGTACCAAAGCATCCGCGAGCGATCGAGGGCTTCGGCATCGCCATCGAGAGCGGCGAAGATGGTGTCGTCGAGTTCCTCGAGTCTCTCGAGGGCGGCACTGCCGACTTCCAATCCATCGGCGCTCGACACCACGAGATTATGGGAGGGGCTGAAGGAGGGATCGGGAGGGAACTGGGAGTGGGGGCGTTTGTTCATGGGATGCATACACAGAGAGGCGCGGGGAGGGGTTTTTTGGTACGCACCGTGCCTACGGAAGGTTCTCGACGAGCCAACCAAATGGCTCGACAATTCCATGAGGTTCGACCCGAAGCGGCACTCGGCAGCGGCGTCCACCAACCAGTTTGTACCCGGTGGACCCGGTAACCGACGCGGCGAACACATTCGATTTGGGGAACCGTCGCTGGCAGTCTTGCCATAGGGCGCTGGCGTGGTTTTCGGCGAATGTCAGGGGGTCGTCCGCACAAGCGGGCGTAGTATCGGCCTTGGTGAGCACCAACGCCAGCGGCGTGGGTTTGCTACGGTTCGTCCAGGCTTTTTTCCGTTTTTTGTCCTTGTTGTTTTGTTCACTAATGAGGGAGAGCATTTTGAGCGAAATGTAGTCGTCGTCGTGCTCGCCGGACTGAAGCCGCTGGGCGTCGGCGAAAACCATTACTGCGGCGCACTTGCCAAGGATCGAACGCACGGCGGGGTAGCTGCCCGGGTGCTCGAGTTCCTCGATGAAGCAGTCGCCGGCAAAGTCGGCGAATACCACATCGTTGTGCCGCCGCCGCCGGCCACACTCCACACGACAATGGACCCAGCACGTATGTTCGGGGTCGCGAAGCGTTTTGTCAGGGTACCAACCAGCGGCCAGGGCCGTGGTAGTGGACTGTTGCAGAGAAATGGAATGGGGACCAAGAAGCGTCGTACGGAGCGAACCCGAGTCGCGCATCAGCATGTCCATCAGCATGCCGAGGTAGGCCGTCTTTCCGGCGCTCGAGGCTCCAATGCAGGCGACGATGCTCGTGGGGCGCTTCTCCTCGATGCTGATACGCGCAATCGACAGCGGTGCCGCGCAAACGTGACACATTTCGGCCGACACCCGATTCTCGTGCTGGCAGATGGCGCACTCAAGCGGCGCCGCCTGCCCAGCTAGCAGGTAGGTATCCAAGGGTAAGCGAGTGAGCGTTGCCATGGCGTCTTAGGGGGTAAAGGAATTGGATAGGCATAGCGTGAGTACAGCCCCCACGCGCGAAGGTTGCTGCCGCCGCGCAGTACGCGGCGCTGGAAGCTACGACGCGTCGGGTGGTTCGGCGGTGGTCGGATTTTCGGCATCGGCCAGGCCATCCTGATCGGCGATGATGTCGAACGACAAGGCCAAACGGAAACCGATGTTCGACCGGCGATTGAGCGGACGCTCGCCGCTACGGAAGTGGCAAGTTGCCTGATTTTCGAAGTAAGTGTTGAATGCTCCTCCGTGGAGCACGTTCATGCTGTGTCCGTCGCCCGAGCTACCTAACTCGCGGCTGGTCGCGTCGAGCGACGAGCCAGTCCATTCCCAAACGTTGCCAATGAGCTGATACACACCACCGAGCGAAGCACCTTCCTCAAAACAATCGACCGGACGCGGGCCGCGTTGGCCACTCGACCACAAGCCGGCGCGGCGCGACTCGAACGTGTCGCCCCACGGATAACGACGTTGCGACACGCGGCCAGGCGAAGTTTCCACCGGCCAAGCGCCAGCCTTGGTCCACTCAGCGTCGGTAGGCAACCGCTTGCCGACCCAGCGCGCATAGGCGGCCGCTTCGAACCAACTCACACCAACCACCGGCAGACGGCCTTCGCCTTCGGGATGTTCACCGTGGCTCCATCCCGCGGGAGCTGGCACACCTGTGCGATCGACAAACTCGAACAACGCAGGCAGGGCTTCCTCGGGCCACAGTTGAAACTGCTCGTACCCACAATCATCGACAAAATGTTGAAACTGTTCGTTCGTCACGCAGAACCGGTCGAGATAGCATCCCTCCACATACTCCAAGCCCGAGCAATCGGCCGATACGGGAGCAGACCCCCAGGTGGCCCGCTCGGCATACTCGCCCACCAACACACGGCCGGCTGGCACGACCGACATGCAGTCGTCCATCACGGCCAGCACCTCGGCCAACTCGCCCTCCTGAAGCTGCGACGCGGTTTCATGCCGCAACAACAGTGCATAGCGGCCTTGGTCAATCATGTTACTCACCAAGTCGGACGTAGTGCTTCGCTTCTGGGCAATCGCCTTCATGCGATGCTCGGAGGGCGACTCGGTTTGCGGCGCAGGCTTGGGTGGCGTCTCGGGCGCGGTTGCCGGACGACTCGTCTCGGCACGTTGCTCAGAGGGCAGGGGGCCTTGGCGGTGGGTGGCAAGGCGGTGCAGGGAGAGACCCTTCACACCGCCAACCGACCGCCACATGGCGGCAATCGCCACCGCTCCGCCTGCCATCAGGGCAAGGTTCTGATACACGCATCCGAGCACAAACACGCTAGTCGCCGACACCGGCAGCACGATGGTAGCCCAGCGTGGCCAAGGGGGCGTGAGCGATTCACTGGGGATAGTTGCTTGCATCGGAGGTCTCGTTGGGGGTCTTACCTTTGGAATCGGCTTGTATCAGTTTCCGTCTGTCGAACGGTTACCGCGGCGTGCCGCTTGCTGCTGCCGCAGCTTGTGAAACTGCTTGGCAACGGCACTCACTGCTGGATCCATCAAACCAACCACAGAGCTAGAAGCGGTAGCCACGGCGGTTGCGGTTTGGGGTGTGGTATCAGTCTCGCTGACTACGAGTGTGTCGGTCGCTTCGGCCAAGCGGCGTCGGAGTTCGTCAATTTCGGCTTGTGCTTGGTCGAGTTCGGCGGTCCTCGCCACGTCGGTCGCGTGTTGCTTGGCGAGCTGGTTTTGCTGCTGCTCAAACTCCTGCTGTTGTTCGGCCAGGTGGTCGGCGTCACTCACCAAGTTTGCTTGCCATTCAAGCAATTGCTGCTCGTAGGACTCCAGCGCGGCAAGCGTTTCGGCCATTTGCGCTGTGAACTCTTCCTGGTCCTTGGACAATGCGTCCATACAACTGCGGATGACTTCTTCGGGCTCGGACACGGGGCGCTCACTCGCTTGCGCTACTTTCGCATGCCGCAATGCCGCCAAGGGCGGATCGCCGTCTACGAAGCACGCATGAAAAATGGAAAAAACTGCCGCCGCACACCGGAAGTGACCAGTAGGTCGGGTGGAGCTGGCAGGTGGATAAGGCGCTGTACGATGCGTGCACTGCGGGCGCACACCGGGCAACATCAGAAGACTAGGTTACGGTTTGCCACCTGGCAAACGAGAATGCCGCAATGCCGTGACGTGCCCAGATACCGCTACACGCCTGACGCACGATCACGTGAGCGATCGGTAAAACCGATCGAACAGGTAATGACTGTCATGCGGCCCGCTCGAAGCCTCGGGGTGATATTGCACGGAGAATGCCGGCAACTCGCGATGTCGGACGCCTTCGATCGTTTGATCGTTCAAGCTGCGATGCGTTACCTCCAGGCAATCTGGCAGCGACGTCTCATCGACCGCGAAGCCATGGTTTTGCGACGTGATCTCCACCTTCTCGGTCGTCAGATCGTGCACCGGCTGGTTGGCCCCACGATGGCCGAACTTCATTTTGAACGTCTTCGCCCCACACGCCAGCGACAACAATTGGTGGCCCAGACAGATGCCGAACACCGGCTTCTTATTCAGCACACCACGAATGGTATCCACCGCGTACTCGATCGGCTCGGGGTCGCCGGGCCCGTTGGAGAGGAACACCCCGTCAGGCTGCATCTCGAGAATCTGGTCGGCCGAGTAGCTACCCGGCACCACCGTTACTCGGCAGCCCATGTCGACCAGATGGCGCGGAATGTTGTACTTCATGCCAAAATCCATGGCCACCACGTGAGGGCTATCGTCCGATTGCTGTCGGCTGCCACCATTCAACTTGGTCCACGTACTCAGCGGTTCGTTCCACTCGCGAGCGTCGGTCGCGGCCACCTCCTGCACCAAGTCTCGCCCTACCAAGCCAGGGCTCGCCTGGGCTTTGGCGACCAGACTGGCGTCGTTGAGGTCCACGGTCGAGAGCACCCCGCGCATCGCACCTTGCGAGCGAAGCCTTCGCACAAGCGATCGGGTATCGATCGATTCAATGGCGACCACGCCATGCTCGTCGAGATACTCGCTCAAACTGCGCTCACAGCGAAAATTGCTCTGCGTGCGACTGTGTTCGCGGACGACAAACCCCGCCAGACGCGGCTTCGCGCTCTCGACATCCTCCGCATTCACACCGTAGTTGCCGATCTGCGGATAGGTCATCGTGACGATTTGCCCTCGGTAGCTTGGATCGGTCAGGATCTCCTGATAACCCGTCATCGAGGTGTTGAAACAGACCTCGCCATCGACTTCGCCCGCGGCTCCGATCGATGTACCAGTGAATACAGTTCCATCTTCAAGTGCGAGTTTGGCAGTCATGGTGGGAGAGGTTGTGTTACGGGAGATAATGGCTGGGGAGACTCGGGTCAATGTTACGAAATGAAGCTCCGCGGCTGCAAGCGCCTGGCCGCCGCAGAGCATTGGTTGTGCATTCTGGTGACGTCAACGTTCCGGATTATCGAGTATCTGCTTCAATCTTTGCGCCAACTTGGGCTCGAACCGACTAGGCCAGGTCTCATCGATCAACCCAACCTGCGACATGTCCTGCAAATGGACTTGGTCTTTGAGCAGGTAAGAGGTCAACTTCATCTTCACCAACGGCTGCAAGTCGACCACGCGAAAATCCCCCTTAGTGTCGACTTCGTCAATCGATGGCGATTCGGCCAAGTTTGTAGATCGAACTTCTTCATTCGCGAAGACGACATGTACCGCATCGCGGGCTTTCGCCCCTTCCCCATCCAGGAACATGGGGATGCTCTTCACGTGCCTGTAGATGAAGCCACCTTTAGCAAAGACTTCCTTAGCCGCTTCCAAGTCTTCCCGCCTCAGCAGAATGTCGACATCCTGTGTATACCGTACCGCCGCCGCATCCACGCGCGTCACCCACGCCGCGACGGCGTTTCCACCTGCCACCGCGTAAGCGATGCTCGCGTCTTCGAGTATCTTCACGGCTCGATTCAAGCGATCGCGGACCGTGTCCACGGCTTAGGCCATCCTTTCGATGCTTACGGGCTGGAGGTTCATAGCGCCAATGGCTTGAGAGTTCTCGACAACATCTGGCGAAGCAATTCGAGCTGGCAATGCTACCTCCCATTCGACTCCTTAAGTGGTCGGCCCCGGTCAATCTCTGCAACCGAAGTAATCGATTCGAATGTAGTCGTGATATTCACTTCATTCGTGAGTATCGCGAGTCTGCCGGTTCCCATCTCGGCTCCGTCTCTGGGGTCGTAGGCAATCAACTCGGGATGCTCGACAACGATTCGATCTCCGTTTTCGAGGTTGATCTCAAAGGGTGAGAACGGCGACCTGTTTTGCAAGTGACGTATCTGAGTTCTTAGTATTTCGGTCTTTGTAGCCATGAACGTGTCCCAATTCGACTCAATTCGATGCGACAGTATTGGTCTCGCCAGTTGTATTATACTCCTCCTCCGCCTCCTTCAGACACGCCTTCATTTGCCGAACCGCCTGCCGCAGTCGATTTTCGTTCTCCACCAAACTCATCCGCAAGAAACCTTCGCCAGCGGGACCGAAGCCACTGCCGGGGCTCACCGCGACGTTGCCTTTTTCGAGCAACATCATGGCGAAGTCCATCGTGCTCATTCGGCTGCGCCAAGGTTCTGGGATCGGTTGCCAGACGAACATTCCAGCTTTCGGTACGTTGGGCTCCCAGCCCATCCGCGCCAGGCCGTCGCACAGCGTGTCGCGGCGGCTTTGGTAGGTGGCGGCCTGCTCTTCCACGGCCGCATCGGTGTGGCGGAGGGCGACGATCGAGGCGACTTGGATCGCCTGAAACATGCCGTAATCGTAGTAGCCCTTAATCGTGCCGAGCGCTTGAATCATCTCCCGGTTGCCGCAACAGTAGCCCACCCGCCAGCCGGCCATGTTGTAGCCTTTGCTCATCGTGGTGAACTCGACACCCACATCAATTGCCCCTTTCGATGCCAGAAAGCTTGGCGGCTTGTAGTCGTCGAATGCCACGTCGGCGTAGGCAAAGTCGCTTATTACCATCAGCCCGTATTTCTTGGCGAGTGTCACGACCTCGTCATAGAATTCTTGCTCCACCACCACGCTGGAAGGATTATGCGGATAGCAGATAATCAGCAGCTTGGGCCGCGGATAGAGCGTTTCGCAGGTATGCGCAATGTTGGACAAGAACTTTTCGCTATCGGCCACCGGCAAGGTAATCGCATTGCCCGAGGCCAGCGCCACCGCGTACACATGCACAGGGAAGTAGGGAGCCGGCACGATGGCCGTGTCGCCCGGGCCCATCATGGCCAGGCACATGTGGCTGAAGCCCTCCTTCGAGCCCAGACACACCATCACCTCGTCCGCCGGGTCGAGCCGCACGCCGTACTTCTTGAAGTACTTGGCGCCGACCTCGCGGCGCAGATTGGCGATGCCGTTACTCTTGCTGTAGCGATGATTTCGCGGGTCGCGCGCCGCTTCGGCCAGCTTCTCGATCACAATCTCTTCGGGCGGATCGCTCGGGTTTCCCATGCCCAGCTCGATCACGTCGTCGCCTGCGGACCGTTTGTCGTAAATCATCGCGTTGATCCGACCAAACAGGTACGGCGGCAGCCGCGTGACGCGTTGGGCAACTTGGATTTGGGACGACATCGATGGAATCTTAGGGAACGGGCCTCCGGAGTGGCGCCTAAGGCGCCAAATCCGCCGACGAGGATTACTGGCTAGCGCGGGTTTTTTCTCAAACGGGGTTTTTTCCCAACATAGCGAAAATCGATTTTATGGGAAAAAACCCACTCAGCCTTGTCGCGGTCGATTTCGTAAGTTTCATGATAAAGCGAACTTGCGGCATCGGTAAGGTGCAAGGCGGCCCGAGTTTTTTCCTGTGAGTTCACTGCGTTGGGGACAAACCCAGCGGCCAAAGGTTCGTCGCAACGATCGACCGCACGCTGTACTAGTTGTAGCTGGCCAAGTGGCCGATTGCTATCCAAAAGCCGGAATGGAGAGCAATGATGCCGCTTCTGGGGTCGAGGCGAAAGGCAGTCACGTTTATGCCAGTTGCGGCACATTGGGCGGCCTTGGTGGATCGACGACTCCACCGCAGGGTTGCCGGTTCGGCCGTCCGGGTGCCACCGCCGCGCCCGAGGTTGCTTGCCGGCGTGCTAGCAGCCATTTGTTTCGGCAACAGCCGTCACTCACTTCGCCGATCGTTGGGGCGAATTGCAATGATGGGCCGAAAACGTATCCGCGCGATGCCATTGCCTGCATGCGCGACAGGCACTATGCTCTCGCTCGCTTTTCATCTTGGGGGGATGCTGTCGCCTACTGGTCGGCTTCTGGAATGCCTTCGCACTTCATCGCTTGCTCGCCGATTCGCTCGCGTTCCGCGCATTGCGCGCTGTTCGCAACGTTGGCGATCTCCTCCACGGGCTGCAACAGCGCGCAGAAGATGTTGGCACCGTCACAGCATCGCGAGTGGCAGCCACTTTACTCGGTGTTACCGACAATTGAGTACGACGGAACCGTCGCGACCGTACGAAACATTCGGTATTGCAAGTACATGGACGCCGACACCTACGTGCCCAACTGGTACGACAAATCGTTCGACGTGCGGCACATCCAGGCCGTGGACTTCGTATTGATGCCGTTCCCAACGAATCCGACACTTGCGCACACACAAATCAGTTTCGAGATTCAGCCCCCGGGCCAGCCGCCAGACTACTTGGTAGTAAGTGCCGAAGTGCGTAAAGAGGTGGGCGAGTCGTACGGGCCGGTGAAAGGTAGCGCCAGGCAATTCGAGTTGACCTACGTGGTGGCCGACGAGCGCGATAGCATTCAATCGCAGACTCAATTCAAGGATCGCGACGTCTACCTCTACCGGTCGACCGCGACTCCCGAACAGTCCCAACGACTCTTCATCGACGTGATGTCGCGCGTCAACGGATTGGCCGTGAAGCCGGAGTTCTACGACACACTGACCAACAATTGCACCACCAACATCATCGACCATATCAATCGAGTTCAACCTCGCCGCGTGACGTACGACGTTCGAGTGCTACTGCCCGGCTTGTCGGACAAGCTCGCGTACGACCAGGGACTCATCGTTCGCCACGGCACGTTTGAACAAACGAAGGCGCAAGCCTACATCAACCCTCGGGCCAGTCAATTCGCGGGACGCGACGACTTCTCGGCAATGATCAGGCGTTAGAGTTGTCTACCATCGGCCCGATCTACGGCACCCGGTGTAGCGCATTGCAGAGGAGCAGTACACCTGCGAAACTGTAGACGGGTCAGTTACCGTTAAAGAGAATCTTAACCATGGCACGGCGACGCATTCCGGCAGAACGCAAAGCCCTTTACTACTTCGGCATGGTACTTAGTGTTGCAGGGTTCTTGACGTTCGCGTCCGTATTCGTGACCGGCATCATGAATTTCGGTAACTTCAACGATTTTCATGCTCGCGCACGCAACGAAGGGATTCGTGCACTCGTGGGAATGGGTTTAATCATGGTAGGTGCAGTGGTATCGAACATCGGTGCACGCGGCGCGGCGGGGTCGGGACTGGTGCTCGATCCGGAGAAGGCTCGCGAGGATGTGGAGCCGTGGTCACGGATGACCGGCGGTGTGGTGAGCGACGCGTTAGACGAGGCGGGCATCGATCTGAGGCAGAGAGACCCTGAAGAGAAACTGCCCTTCGACGAGAAGTTGCGGCGGCTACACGCCCTATTCATGGATGGCATCTTGAGCGCCGAAGAGTACGAACGCGAGAAACAAGAACTGCTCGACAGCAATTGAGGTTCGCACGATGGCGACAGATAATCAATTCGATGCGGCGCTTGGCCGCGTGCCCAGCGGGATTTTCGTCCTCACGATCGGCACTGGCGAGCGGGCAACCGGCATGCTGGCCAGTTGGGTGATGCAATCGGGATTCGAACCGCCAATGGTTAGTGTGGCGGTGAAGCAGGGACGGTACATCTGCGACTGGATCAACGAAGGGCAACCCTTTGTGCTAAATCTTGTGGGCGAAGGACAGAACCAGTTTCTTAAGCACTTCGCCAAGGGGTTCGAGCCAGGCGCTGCTGCATTCGAAGGAATTGCGACCGAGAACTGCCGCACCGGTGTGCCGATGCTTTCGGATGCGATTGGGCATCTGGAATGCGAACCGGCAGGCTATGTAGACTCGGGCGATCACCGCGTGTTCCTGGCGCGTGTGGTGCGTGGTGCGCTGGTTGGCGATGGCAAGCCGATGGTACATGTACGCAAGAGCGGGGCACGTTACTGAGCCCGCACATGGCTAACTCCAGCGTCGTGATCGTGGGCGGGGGCATCGTGGGCCTCGCAACCGCCTATCGACTCAGCCAACGGCTTCCCGATGTCGGCATTACCGTGCTCGAAAAAGAGTCGCGGATCGCTCAGCACCAAACCGGGCATAACTCGGGCGTGTTGCACTCAGGCATCTACTACAAACCCGGCTCGCTCAAAGCCGTCAACTGCCGAACGGGCAAGCTGGCAATGGAGCAGTTTTGCGAATCCGAGGGCATCGCGTTCGATCGGTGCGGTAAAGTGATTGTCGCCGTTGACGAATCCGAAATCCCAGTTTTGGAGAGTATTTTCGAGCGCGGGCGGGCTAACGGCGTGGCGTGTGAAATGATTGATCGCGAACTCCTCGGCGATCTCGAACCCTACGCACGAGGAGTGCAAGCGATTTATGTTCCCGAGACTGGCATTGTCGACTATGTTCAAGTCAGCCAGCGATTGGCCGACAAAGTGATCGACGCGGGCGGACGTGTGGTGACAGGTGCCAAAGTCACCGCAGTCACGACGGCCGGAAACCAACTGGTATTTGGCACTACGTTGGGCAGTTTTACGGGCGACTACGCGGTGAACTGTGCTGGCCTTTACTGCGATCGTGTGGCGGCCATTGCTGGTGCGATTCCGTCGATCAAGATTGTTCCGTTCCGGGGTGAGTACTACGAACTGACCTCGGAAGCCGCGAAGTTCGTGAACAACCTGATCTACCCCACGCCTGCTCCAGCGTTTCCCTTCTTGGGAGTGCACTTCACACGGATGATTCACGGGGGAGTCGAGTGTGGGCCCAACGCCGTCTTGGCATTCGGTCGCGAGGCGTACGGTCGTTGGCAACTGACGCCAAGCGAACTGGCCGAGACGTTGGGCTTTGGCGGATTCCGACGCTTGGCCATCAAGTACTGGAAGACTGGCGCTGGCGAAATGTGGCGTAGCGTGAGCAAGCAGGCGTTCGTGCAGGCGCTGCAGCGACTGGTGCCCGACATCCGTGCTGAACACCTCACCGCAGCTCCGGCTGGAATCCGCGCGCAAGCCGTACGCACCGACGGCGGGCTTGTCGACGACTTCTTGATTGAAGAAACCGATCGCTTTCTGCATGTTCTGAACGCCCCATCTCCCGCGGCCACCGCCTCGCTAAACATCGGCCAGCTTCTTGTCGACCGACTGGCCAAACGTCTCGTAGGTTGACCGCTGCCCCCCGCGTTGGCTGGTGCCTCGCCGTGTGGCACGGTTGTAGCAATTGATCCGGTCATACCACAAGCAGCAGTGTAGGGCCGTCGGTCGGTGGTGCGAGGGTTCGCACCTGCCGTGACTCTTGAAACGTACACTTGGCTAGGGCAATTGCCTTTCCTGCGTCGTTCAACTCCAGAACCGTGCCACCGACCGATGAAACACTCTGCTCGAGTCAATCGCCGAATCTGCGCGTATACCATGATCGAATTGGTTGCGGTCATGATGGTGATGGGAATCCTGGCTGCGGTTGCGATCCCGAAGTATTTTGATTCGCTAGACGGTTCACGGGTCGATGCAGCGGCCAACAGGATTGCTGCCGACTTGAAACTATGTCGGGCGCGCGCAGTACTCAAGGGCAGTTCCAGTATGGAGTCGGCCAAATTCTATACCGGTATGGAGAAGTACACGCTGTGGTTAACTCCCGATATCGATGATCCTTCGAACTACTATTGGGTCAATCTCTCCAATGCGTCCTACCCGGTCGATTTGGTCTCTTCGACGTTCACCAACCAACTTGGCGCCAAGAGTGTGATGTCTATCAGCTTCGACATGTACGGTCGGCCCTGGTGTGGCAACAGCCCCGTGTCTCCAATGGTCGACGGAAGAATCGTCGTGCGCTCGGGGAGCGAGGAGCGCACGGTTGTCATCAACCCAGTGACTGGTCTAGCGACTGTGCAGTAAGACGAATCGTTCGCCCGCAGCGATGCATCTACGGTGGCACCTATGAAACTTGGTACGGCAATCACAAACATGAATCGCTCACGGTTAAGAGGTGGATATTCACTGATGGAACTAGTGGTCGCTAGCGGCCTGGGCGCGGTACTGTTGGGGGGCATGGCGTCGAGCGTGTACGTCGCCAGTCTTGGCCTTGATGTGGCCCAAAACAACTCCCACGGCAAGAGCTACGCTGCCCGAGCACTCGACCAGATTGTGAGCGACGTTCGCCACGCGTTGGTTTTCTCCGAACGCACAACCACTGCCATCGCCTTCACGGTGCCCGACCGCGACAGCGATGGCAATCCAGAGACTATTCGCTACGCATGGAGTGGTGTTGCGGGCGACCCTTTGACCTATGAACTGAATGGCCAGAGCGGTGGCAATCTTGTCGACAGCGTCGACAACCTCGATTTCAGCTATGTAGTGCGAATCATTGATGCTCGTTCCTTGGACTAGGTACAACAATACCATCTCGTATTCCGTCGAATCGTCACTATCCCAGTTGTTCCTTCTATTTGTGGCCACGCCATGAGTTGTCCTCCAACGATGCATCGTTCGGTTCGCTACGGTACCAGTCTGGTGGAAGTTGTGGTGTCGGCGGGTTTGACCGGATTGGTGCTTGTCGCGGCGCTCGACGCGGTGGGTGGAGCCGTCTTGGCCACTCGGATTGGCGACCAGCAGGTCGATGCCCGACTGTTGGCCGAAAGTCTCTTGGCTGAAGTCGTTGCAAAGCCGTACGAAGACCCCGGCGACCCAAACGACGTGGTGTTTGGTATCGAATCCGAGGAACCCTCAAGCCCGTCGAATCGATCTGCCTTCGACGATGTGGATGATTTCGATGGTTGGACCGAATCGCCACCAGTCGATCGCAACGGCACTCCGCTGACGGGCCTAACTGGTTGGACACGGGACGTGAATGTGGTCAAGGTGAGTTGGAGCGACTTCCTGTCGCAGATAGGCGATGCAAGCCCCGACCAGGGAGCAAAGAAGGTCATCGTAACGGTGACTAATCCGCAAGGCGTATCGACGAGCAATTGTGCGATTCGCTCCAAGTATGGATCGCTGGAGCAACGGTCCGGCGTCATCACCAACGTGGTCTCCGAGATAGCGATCACGCTGGACACAATGGGAGAGGTGCTCACGGCGCAAGCGGCCCTGTCCAACCACAATGGCGAATAGGGTGCGGCGGTTCTCGTGCACACTTCAATCATGGCAAACTTCACCCACTCAATCATGAACAGCCGCACAAAGTGCAGCGGTACGGTGTATATCTCAGTGCTCTGCGTTGCGCTCATCGTTGGCATCATGGCATCCGCGGCGATGTCGATCGTGCGAGTCGAGCGACGTGTTGAAGCTGCGCATAGCGATCACCAACAGGCTCAGATTCTGGCGAGATCGGGCGTCGAGTTTGGTGTCAACTGGATCAACCGACATGCCGCCTGGCGAAACGCGATCCTTCCCGACGTTGCCCAGACGCAGAACGCTTGGAACGACGGCACCATTTCCTGGGATGCTTCCGACACCGACGGCGACTTCGACGACGATCTGCAAGACGTCATCACCGTTACTGGCGTTGGCCGTCTCGACGAAGCGACACTTGCCGAGCAAGTGCTGCTCATGCCCACCGGCGCGCCGATTAGTTGCTTGGAGGCTGCCGCGTGTGTAGCTACGAATGTACATGCCGGTAATGCTTCGATCGTAAATGGCACCGGATTGCTAACCGCAAATGGCGAAATTGATGGATCGAATGCCACGTTTGATATCGATGTGGAAACGGCTTCGGAAGTGGAAGACGGCAACTTCACGCAAACTGTGACCGAGGATGCTTCCCCGCGTGAGCTTCCGAACGAACATGTGTTTACCTACTACCAATCGACCGGCACTTGGATTCCCATTGCGAGCATCCCACTCGATGGCTCCACTCGTGAAATCCGCGGTCAATTATTCAGTCCTGCACGCAATCCATACGGTCGAACGAATCCCGAGGGCATCTACGTTGTTGACTGCTTGGGTGAAACGTTGATAGTCGAACAAAGCCGCATCGTCGGCACGCTGGTCTTGCTGAACCCGGGAGCCGGTTCGGGCATCACAAGCTCGGCGCTCTTAGAGCCCGTCGCGGCGAATCGTCCTGTCCTAATGGTCGATGGCGACTTCACGCTGAGCACCTCCACGGGCAATGTTGAAACCCTCTCCGAGGCAACCTCGGGCATCAATTTGAATCCTGCGGATACTCCCTACAACGGCGACGACGATTCCGATATCGCCGACGTGTTGCCATCGAAGCTTGTCGGTTTGGTTTACATCGGCGGCACCACCACCTTCACGGGTTACACGACGGTCGATGGGTGCCTTGTTACTGGGGCGCTGTACGTGAACAACTCGGTTCGGCTCCGGCTCAATTACGACGACCAGTGCTTCAGGAACCCTCCACCAGGCTTCGCGGCTGGCGACCCGATGGAAGTCATCCCCGGCACCTGGCAACGCGTCGCTAACTGAGGGATTCATGAATTGGGAACTCTGATTTATGATTTGGCGGTGGAAGCATCGTCATGCTCAAGTTGGAGCCCTCTCATGAAGTCGTATCGCAAAGAATTGTGGTTCAATCTGCCGGCGCGAATGGAGTTTGTGAACATCACGCCGGAAATCGAAACCTGCCTTGCCGAAAGCGGAATCTTCGAAGGGCTTTGCTTGGTAAACGCCATGCATATCACCGCCAGTGTGTTTATCAACGACGATGAACCTGGTTTGCATCGCGATTACAAAAAATGGCTGGAGGAACTTGCCCCGTTCGATCCCTCGCCACAGCGGTACCACCACAACCAAACCGGCGAGGACAATGCCGACGCCCACCACAAACGGCAAGTCATGGGCCGCGAAGTGACCATCGCCATCACCGAAGGCAAACTCGATTTTGGACCGTGGGAGCAAGTCTTCTATGGCGAGTTCGATGGCCGCCGCAAAAAACGAGCGCTGGTGAAAATCATTGGCGAGTGATATCCGCTCTAACCTGCCGGCTTGCCTTTTTGAGAGCTTAGACGCCTGTTTTGTGGGAGTCCTCTCCGAGGCCGATGGCGGATTCCTGTGCAAAACGCAATCGGGATCAGAGAGCCCTCCCACACATGTTTTGACCAGACCACTGCTGGTGTATCACCCTCGGCTGCTTGCGTTGTGCGCCAATTTCGCCTCGACGCTAGCAACCTTCGACTTCAAACGCCCGCTGGTCCCCTTGCGATAGTCGAGCTTGGCGGTGCACGTAACGCGGTGAGTGTGGGCCGATACGGCTTCCATGCACAGCCGAAGCAACCCCAACACTTCGTCGAGTGGGCCTTCGACGATGGTGCCCATCGAGTGCAGCTCGTAATCGAGCCCGCTCTTCTCAACGATCTCCACGCAAAGCGCGACGTATTTGCTTACGCTTTCGCCGACACCCATAGGAACAACGCTCATCTCAAGCAGTACCATGTTGGCTCCGAATTGCTGTCTGTGCTAGCGAAACGCGCGGGCGAAAACTGCCCTGCCGGCAAACTCCCCGTAGCTTAGGGTAGCCGGACCCAGTTGTCGAGTTCGCGGTTTGTGCAATTCATTACTCACAAGGGACTTACGTTCTTCGGACTTCTCTATTCTGTTCGAAATCACAATTCAGTACCTTTCCACGCCGACGCTCGAGCCTTAAATGGACGATACATACGTTGTGATACGTTTCACCCGCGCTACCGCTATTGCCTGAGTTCGCCTGGTGCCCTGTCCATCGTCTTCGCCGCTTCCCGCTGCTGTGCCTGCGCTCCGTAGTTGGGTTACGAGAGGGCTGTTGTTATGCGCGGCGATCTTCGCACAACACGCCGCTGCACAAGCGCCGGTGCAAGCAGCGCCGCTGGTCGACCAATCGCTCGTTGAACCCTACGACGGCGAGTGGATTACCGACCAACCGGCCGGCGCCACACCCGTCGAGGGCGACCTCGTCCTTAGCAACTACTTCAGCGAGGACGGGTACTGCCCCACTGATAACTGCTGGGGTCCGCAGCTTCTGCCCGATGGATTGATCTACCGGAGCTACATGGCCGGCCCGCGCGAGCCCAAGTTTCAGCTCAATCACCTTTACGAAGCGTCGAGTGAACAGACTTTTTGGGACGTGATCCTCGGCGGACGCCGTGGCATTTGGCGGTATGGCACCTACGACGAACTCCGCCCCCAAGGCTGGCAGCTCGATATTGAAGGAGCCGCGTTTGTTCGCCTTAACCTCGACGAAGATCGCGATGTCGATGCCTCCGACTTTCGCTTCGGCGTACCGCTTACCTACGGGTGGGGCCAGTGGCAGTACAAGTTCGGCTACTACCATGTCAGCTCCCACTTGGGCGACGAGTTGATGGTTCGCCATCCCTCGCGAGACCGTATCAACTACGTTCGCGACGCCATCATCTTTGGCGCCTCGTACAACCCGAATCTCAACTGGCGACTCTACGGCGAAACGGCTTACGCCTTCTTCACCGCTGGCGGTGCCCGGCCATGGGAGTTCCAATTCGGCGTGGAGTACTCCAAGTTCGGCCCCACCGGCCCACGTGGCACTCCGTTCTTCGCGACCAATGGCCACCTCCGCGAGGAAAACGACTTCGGCGGCGACTACACCCTGCAACTCGGCTGGCTATGGCGCGGCGACTCCGGCAGCCAATTCCGCACCGGCTTCAACTTCCAAACCGGCCACAGCAACCAATACCAGTTCTTCCGCGAATCCGAAGAACAATACGGCTTCGCCATCTGGTACGACTACTAGAGCGTGCTTTGGCTAGCTGTAGCGATGTTGGCGCAAACGAGCCAAATCTGGTAAGGCGGCCGAAGCAGACGAATCTGCAGGATTCGTCGATGCAGGCCAACGTAGCCAGATGCATACGCAGTACGCGGGCACGCTACAGATAGGCGATGGGCGCTCTGATCAATGACCAAGAATGCCACGGTTCATTGAGCACGCCATTCGCCACTTCCCATTAGCACTCGCCACTACCCCGTTCTTGCCTCCAATCGCGTTAAACGATTCATTGGGGCAAAAAATCTCTCCTCGACGGCGACGTTGTATCGTCGTAACCTGCTGTTTGTCAACGACTTCCATCCGCATGGGTGTAAATCTACCCACCGAGTTTTGCCCCACGTATTGCCCCAGTTGGGGCAATACCCCACAATCTGGCCGAACCCTGCTCGCCAGCGCGCCGTCAAATCCGCCCGCCACTAGCCCTGGCCACCACGCACTACCAAACCCCCGCTGTCACCTCTTGCGGCAACTGTATTAGATCAAACTGGTGGCCGGTTTCTATGGCGTTTTTTGGCCATCGTTGCGAAGTAGGTTGGTAGCGACTGTCGTTGCTACGCGGGACGTGAGCTTGCGCTGCGCGCGATTGGCCTAACGAGTAACGTGTGTCGCCCAAACGTTACCGCTTCCGAATCACCCCAACGGCCACCAGACCGATCAGACACAGAACCACGGAGGCCGGTTCGGGGACGGGCGTTTGCGTAAACGTGTTCGAGAGTTCGTCGAACGACAGGAAGGTCGGGAAGGCGAGGGGATCACCACCGTCGACCGAAGGATCGATGCCGCTGATGATGAAACTCTCGACCGGAGAGGGGAATGTGTAGCCCGTCCCGGCGAACACCGTGACGTCGCCGTGCACCGAGCTGATCAAGTACTGGCCATCCGCGTCGGGCACGAGCGCGAACCCGGGAGTAAAGACCGACACGAAGTTGGAGTTGCCATCGGTCTCATACAAGTAGGCGTTGGTGGCCGGCGGATCGAACCAACCTTCCTGCGGCACATCGTTGAAGATGAACGAAAGTCCATCCTGGTCGTCCGGCAGAAACGGGTTCTCCGCACTGTCGCCAGGCTCATCGGCATTGGCGTGCTCGAACGCCAATTCGTAGAAGTTGAAGTCGTCGAAGTTCTGTAGCACGAGCGGAATGCCGAGTTGGAAGAAGTCGGAATCCTGGCTGTTGCCGTTCAACAAGAAGTTGACACCGTCGATCAACTTATCGGGCTCGTTAAATGGACCCAAGCCTTCAGGGAAATTGGAGAACGGAACCGACCCAAAGCCGAAATCGGTTCCAAGTACAACGCTGCCGGTGTCGAGAACTAGCCCATCGGGTGATCCGACTCGCGTTTGAAAGTTAAGGGTAACTTCGGCGCTCATGTCGCCGACGGAGAAGTCGCCGGGAAGTCCGGAAAAGAAGAACTCGTACTGCCCGATGCTGGGCAATTCTGGATTGAGTGAGACGTACAGAAAGTCGGACTGGCCGCCACCAACTTCGACGGGCTGTACCGAACGAAGCGACAAGGCAACGATTTCAATTGGCACAACCACGCCGCTACCATCCCCGGGATCGATTGCGGCAGCGTCTCGGCGGACGATGGTGTCGGCCGCGCCGACATCGACCAACCCCGATCCAAAATCGAATACACCCAGAGGATTGCTGACGACATCGAATTGGTCGAAGAATCCAATTGGTTCGCCTCGGCCAGGTTCTGGGAAGAGCTCCCCATTCGCGAGGGGGATGTCCACTGGAGCATCGAGCGCGGGAAAGAATGGAAACTCAAGCTGATAGAGGTCGTACCCGGCAGCAACTTCGCTTTGGGCCGATGCACTTGAGCAAATCAGTAGCAAGCCAGCGGTGCATAACGCACCGAGAATCGTCCGCTTCATCAGATCCACCCCCCAGGCGCTGGACGCCAATGATGCCAATAGAATAGTCAAACTCCAGAAGGGCCGCATTTTGGGCTGGTAGCGTCCCCGTGTCAAGCAGGTTCTTCGAGAATTTACATACTTCTGGTCGTGAGCGAGGGGTACGGGGGTCGCCGGCAGTCCTGTAGGCTGCGAAATTGGAAGCGGCACCATTCTCCACGCGAATGCCCGCATCCAATGAAAATCACCTACTACGCCGCCGCGAGCAAGAATGGGTACATTGCCAAACTCGATGGGGACGTGTCGTGGCTTGAGCAGCAACCGATTGATGAGTCCGAGACGGGGCTAGCGGAGTTTTTGGAACAGGTTGACGGGCTGGTCATGGGGCGGAAGACGTACGATTTTGTGTACGACTATGGCTCCTGGCCCTACGGCAACAAGTGGTCGTGGGTCTGCACCAGCCGTCCATTGCAAACGCTAGACGGGGCCAACCTGCGAACGAGTACCTCGGTTGACGAAGTGGTGCACCAAGCACAAGACCTTCAGTTACAGCACCTATGGCTTATTGGTGGAGGTGAACTTGCTTCCGCGTTCTTGGATCGTGGGCTGATCACCGACATTAGTATCACGGAAATACCGATCGAACTTGAAACTGGGATCCCCTTGTTTGCCAAACATCAATTGACTGAAATTTCGCCCGAGAGTCATCGCATCACGCAGCGAATGGGGTTTCGACAGATTGATGTAACACCCAATCCAGCGAAGCCGTAGGGTGCGCGGAGCGTCAGCGAAACGCAGCAACGGGCGAAGACATGGCACGTTACGCTGCGCTTCACGCACCCTACATAACTTCTCCCTATGAACTCCAGCACCTGCCCATTCGGGACTCGTCTCCAGCGTTACTGGGATCGCCTCTCTGAACAAGAACGCGGAATGGCACTCGATGAAGAAGCACTCTACTCGCTGACCCCTCAGGTGGTGGCCGCCGAGATCGTGCGGAAGGTGCCCGGCAACGTAGTTGCCGATGCATTTTGTGGCGCGGGTGGGTTGACCATTGGGCTGGCGCTGGCGGGCAAGCAGGTCGTTGCGATCGACTCCTCCCTTGAGCGGCTCGAGATGGCGCGAAAGAACGCCAACTTGTTCGGCTCTGGCGATTCACTCGAGTTCGTGCGCGGCGACGCGCTAGCGGTTCTGCCCACACTCCAGCCCGACACCATCGTGCTCGATCCTCCGTGGGGCGGCGTCGACTACAGCAAGATCGACCAATTTCGACTGTCGAACTTCGCGCCCGATGGCCTGGCGCTGCTCAATCTTGCGTTCTCGCTAACTCCCCAGGTAGTGCTGCGGATTCCAAGCAACTTTCGGATGGAAGAAGTCAAGCAAATCGGCCGTGAGTTCACGTTGCAGGAGAACATGCTCGACGGGAAGCTACTGCACTACTGCGTCTACTTCGGCGTCGCTGGCTGAGCCGCAGGTGCAAGCCTCGTGTGTTATCGCTATTCACAAAATGCCCCCTCTCCCGTTTCACGGGAGAGGGTCGGGGTGAGGGGAAATAGCTTTCGGGCCACAGCTTGCCCCTCACCCGACCTTCGGCCACCCTCTCTCCTCGGGGGGGTCTTCTGGCCAAATGCTGCACTACGCTGAGCTCAGCCCATCCGACAAGCTATTCGTTATGTTTTCGGAGTTTTTGCGCCCGGCAATCACCCTTCGACGCACTAATCGGGTAGACAGCCCGACGAACGGCTAGAATTGGACGCATGGCAGAAACAGCTTCGGTGGAGTTCGAATCGCTCTCGGACCGCGCGCTGTTGCGAATGTTCGCGCAGTCGGGCGATGCGGACGCGTTTCGCCAACTGGTCGATCGCCACAGCGCCCTAGTGCTCGGGACTTGCCGGCGAGGCTTGCATGGTGCGGCGGACGCTGACGACGCGTTTCAAGCAACTTTCCTGGTGCTGGCTCGTTCGGCCGGAAAGATTCGCAACCGCGACGCCTTGGCCGCCTGGCTGTATGGCGTGGCCACGCGGGTTTGCCAACGAATGCGCCGCGAAGCCGCTCAACACAGCACGCACGAACTAATGGATGTGGCCGCCGAACAGACCGACCCGCTCGATGAGCTGCTCGCCCGACACGACGAGATGGTCGCCGATGAAGAGCTTACGGCGCTGCCGGCGAACCTCCGAGCGCCGCTGGTGCTGCGATATCTGGCTGGGAAGAGTAACGCGGAAGTGGCCGACGAACTGGGCATCACGGTTGCCGCACTCGAAGGGCGTCTGAAGCGCGGCAAACAGCGGCTTCGTATGCGGCTGTTGCGGCGTGGCGTTACCCTTGCTGCGGTGGTCGCCACGCTCAAGGCAACCCGCGTGGTAGCGAGCGAGGTGCCGACGCAACTGACCGAATCAGCCGTCGAACTAGCGGCTTCTGGAGCGAGTGCAACAATCTCGTCGCTGGCGTGCGAACCAACCACATCTACTCACTTTGCCTTACAGGAGCTTCATGCCATGAACGCAGTTGTGCTGTCCAAACCAGTCGTCGCGGCGCTAAGTGCTGGCGCTGTGGTTGTGGCCATGGTTACCACCCAGGTGGCATTTTCGCAGGGGGACGAAGGTGCGGCAGATCCGTTTGGTCTCGATGCGGTCGCCGCGGATCAATTGTCGCCGGACGCCGCGAGTGAGGCGGTAAACGTTGTAGCGCAAGACGATAGCCCGTTTGACAACGCCGACGCCCGCACCGTTGCTGACGACCCGTTCGCGCCCAGTCCAGGGCCTCGGCCGACGACAGCGATCGAAGCACGTGAGTCGAAAGGCTATCAGAAAGATCCTCCGCCCGTCCGTTTCGTCGACTTGAAGCAGCGCTCATGGTCCGAGCAAAACATCGAGAACGCGCTTGCGAGACCCCTGAGCAGTGTGGGCTTGGATTTTCACGGTGCGCCGCTGTCAGAAGTTGTCGACTTTCTTCGCGCAGAGTACGACATCGAGATCCAACTCGATAGGATCGGCCTCGTAAACGAAGGCTTGTCGCCAGACGAGCAGATTACTGTCAGTTTGCAGAACATCTCACTTGAGTCGGCTTTGAACCTCATGCTTGAGCCAGTTCACCTGACGTACATTGTCGACAATGAGGTTCTGTTGATTACGAGCGAAAACAGGGCGTTGGAGAGTATTGAAGCACGTGCTTATCCGACGGACGTCTTGGGCACCGACTCCGAAGAGCTAGCCGAGTTGATCAAGGAAACCATCGCCCCTGATTCATGGTTTGCAGAACGGAAGGGATTGCCCCAGGAGAAACTGTTTACGATATCCACCGTATTGCCAGACCGGATTGTTGTTCGCCAAACGTACTACGTTCATCGCGAGATCAACAAACTGCTCACTCAATTGCAGGTAGAGAATAGTAAGGACAAGAAGAGGCCCATGGGGCCCATAGGCGGTCAACAGCTGCGGTCCGATCCTCCACGCAAAGCGACTGGATGGTCCACTGAAGAGCGCCGAGAGCGCTATTAGGCTTGCCTCCGCGCAATCACCTCCCGCACGTCGGTGAACGTCATGCCCGCCGCCTTGGCGGCGATGATGCCGGGGTCGCCATCTTCGAACACGTGGCACCCCGTTGGTTCGACGCCGAGTTGCCGGGCCGCGTCGAGAAAGATCTCGGGCGACGGTTTAGGCGGCACGGGATCGCTTGCCGTAACGATCACGGGGAACATGTCGATGGCGTGAATCGCCACCAGCGTTGCGTGCACCACGTCGCGCGTTCCGCCCGACACGACGGCCATCGGTAGTTTGCCGTGGTGCGCGTGCGCCGTTGCAAATACTTCCTCCACCGGTTCGGTGCGATGAATCTGCTGCTCGAAGCGGCCTTCTTTTTCGTCGGTGATGCTCTGTGGGTCGAGTGAAACGCCCCACCGTTCATTGATTTCTTCGACGATCAGATTAGTTGGTACGCCAGCGTGCTCGTCGATGAATTCCCGCGGGCAATCAATGCCGTGGGCAAGCAGTGTTTCGTGCCAAGCTTCGTAGTGCAGCGTCATCGTGTCGGCGAGCGTGCCGTCGCAGTCGAATAGCAGCGCGACAGTTCCAGAAGGTACTTCGAGCATAATGTGTTAGCCGCGCCGCGTAGCGAAGCGTTCCTGAGTAATGTTAAGCGCGCCGCAACGCGCCGGTCAGTTGTATTATCCGCGCTGCAAAGCGAAACGCTCACAGCGAGTGGTAAGCAGTGCCGCTAGTCCGCTATCAATTCTTCAAACTCTTCTTCGCTCAACACAGGCACACCGAGTTTGTTTGCTTTTTCCAGTTTGCTGCCAGCTTTTTCGCCGGCTACCAAGTACGCTGTCGACTTCGAAATGCTGCTGCTCGCTTTGCCACCATGCTTTACGATCAACTCTTCGATTTCTTTGCGCGAGTGACGTACGAGCGTACCGGTAACGACTAGCGTTTTTCCCGCCAGTGCGTCGCCCGCCGCACCGCTCGCTTGCTGTTGGGGCATTTCAAGCGACACGCCCGCCTGCTTGAGTTCGTCGATCACCGTACGTCCCGTATCGGAATGCAAAAAATGGTAGAGCGACTTGGTGATCTCAGGTCCGATACCCGACTCGCTCTCACCCACTTTGAAGGTGGCAATATCTTCTTCGCTCGCCGCGATCATCGCGTCGATCGTGCCATAGTGCTCGGCAAGAATCCGTGATGCGGTCGAACCAACGTGGCGGATGCCAAGCGCGGCGAGTGTGCGGGCGAGACCGTGCTGTTTGGCCGCGTCGATGCCGTCGAGCAAGTTATCGGCCTTCTTCTGGCCCATGCGGTCAAGCTCGAGCAGCTCGTTGCGCTTATCACGCAGACGAAACACCTCGCCAATCGTGGAGACCAACCGGGCGGCGGTCAGTTGTTCTACAACCTTCTCGCCCATGCCATCGATATCCAGCTGCCCGCGCCCAGCAAAGTGCTCTAACCGTTCACGAAATTGGGCGGGGCACTCGGGGTTGATGCAAAATCGGGCGGACTCGTCAGCGTCCGCTAGCGGCGGTGGCTTGGGTATGTCTCTCGGCATTTCCCCATGTCGCTTGGCGCGCTGCACCTCTCGATCTACTCTCTTAGACCATTTCTGAATGTCATCTACTCGCTTCTGGTCATATTCAATCTCGATGTCCCCATCACATTCTGGACAACGTTGCGGCGGTACTGGAACTCTCGCGTCAGGTGGACGATCTTTGACAACCGCTCTAACCACCTGAGGAATGATCTCCCCAGCTTTTTCTATCACAACTTGATCATTGATACGCAGATCTTTCTTGAGGATCTCACCCATGTTGTGTAGCGTCGCGTGTTGCACCGTCGTGCCGGCAACAAACACTGGCTCGAGTCTCGCACGCGGAGTAAGTTTGCCAGTCTTTCCCACCTGCCACTGGATTTCGGTGAGCTTCGTGGTCGCTTGTTCGGCCGCGTACTTGTAAGCGATGCACCAGCGAGGAAAGCGACTCGTGAAGCCGAGTTCGTCTTGCAAGTCGAACCGGTTGACCTTCACCACCATGCCATCGACTGCGTACGGCAGTTGATGCCGCGTCGAGTCAAAGTCGTTGATGATCTTCAGAATCTCAGAAATATTGCTGGCGGTTTGGGTGTGGACATTGGTTGGAACTCCCCACGCTTCGAGTTGGGCGTTCCATTCGGTGATCGAGGCGGCGTCGACGCCAACAAACTCGCCGCGTCCGTGCGCGCAAAACTCGAGTCGCCGTTTGGCGACGATCGCTGGATCGTGTCGTTTGAGTAGGCCGGCAGTAGCGTTGCGCGGATTTGCGAGCATCTGCTGCCCTTCGGATTCAAGGTCGTCGTTCCACTCGTTGAACACGTCCCAGCGACAGTAGATCTCGCCACGAACCTCCACCACCGCGGGCGGGGCGCGGTTGATCGTGTCGAGCGAAAGCGGAACCGAACGAATCGTACGAACGTTCTGCGTAACGTCGTCACCCTGCTGGCCATCTCCGCGAGTAGCAGCCAGAACCAGCTGACCACTCTCGTAACGCAAACTGATCGCGACTCCATCGATCTTTGGGTCGACCACGAAGCTGTCGACGCTCTCGGGCAGCCGTTCGACCCATTTTGTTAGATCGTCGGCATCGTAGCTGTTGTCGACCGAGTACATTGGCCGACTGTGCGCGACCTGCTCGAATCCCTCAATCGACGCGCCGCCCACGCGTTGCGTCGGGCTGTCGGGCGTGATCAACTCTGGGTTTGCGGTCTCAAGCTGCTTCAACTCGTCGAGCAACCGATCGTAATCCCGGTCGCTGATCGTCGGCTTGGCTTCGATGTAGTACAGCCGGTCGTGCTCGCGAATCTCGGCGCGGAGTTTTTCGATCTTCTCAATAGTCTGCGGCGGCATGGCAGGATGCAGTCAACAAGGGTCGGTCGAGCCGTCAATCTACCCGAGTATCCTACGCTCTGACCATGGTCGTTGCCCAACAGCGCGCGAAATGTCGAACATTTGCGGATGACTTACCACGACTAGTGTATTTCTGCCGCTGTTGCGATACGATTGGGAGTCGCCATTCTTCCCCAGTGAATATCATGCGGCTTCCTGTATGCCCCTTGCTGAACTACGAGACATCACCATCGCCTACCGCGGTCCGGCCTTGCTCGACGGCGTGTCGTGCCAACTGGAAGCCGGGCAGCGGATCGGCCTGTTGGGCCGCAACGGGGCTGGCAAGACGACGTTGATGCGAATGCTCGCCGGTACCGAGGAACCCGACCACGGCGAAGTGGTGATCGCCCCAGGAGCCAAAGTGGCGCTGTTGCCTCAGGACGTACCAAACCACTTGCGTGAGTCGGTGTTCGACGTCGTCGTCGGGAGCCTCCATAAGCATGAACCTGATCTCGAAGAGTGGAACGTAGCCCCGCGCGTAGAAAAGCTGCTGGGACGCATGGGGATCGATGGGTCGCTCCGGGTCGAGTCGCAGTCGTCCGGCATGAAGCGGCGAGTGTTGCTCGCGCAAACACTGGTGACTGAGCCTGACCTATTGCTACTCGACGAGCCGACCAACCATCTCGACATCGAAGCGATTACCTGGCTCGAGGAACTGCTGCTCGGATGGCCGACGACGCTGCTGTTTGTGACGCACGACCGAGCTTTCTTACGGCGACTGGCGACACGGATTCTGGAGATCGATCGTGGGCGGCTGTTCGATTGGTCGTGCGACTACGATACGTTTCTCGAACGTAAACAGCAGGCGGTCGCCGCGGAAGAAAAACAGAACGCCCTGTTCGACAAGAAGCTCGCCGAAGAGGAAGCGTGGATCCGCAAGGGCATCAAAGCTCGACGGACACGCAATGAGGGCCGCGTGCGAGCACTCAAGGCGATGCGCGAAGAGCGAAGCCAGCGACGTGAGCGGGTCGGCAAGTCGAAACTCGGAATCCAATCGGGCCAGAAGAGCGGCGCTCTGGTTGCCAAGGTCGACGACATTGGCTTCGCGTACGACGAGTGCTCCATCGTCGACCGCTTCTCCACCACCATCATGCGTGGCGACAAAGTCGGTATCGTCGGACCCAACGGCGCGGGCAAGACGACGCTTCTCAAGCTGCTGCTTGGTCAACTTGTACCCCAATCGGGCGGGGTGAAGCTCGGTACGAATCTCGATCTAGCCTACTTCGACCAACTTCGAGATACGCTCGACGCCGAGCAAACGGTGCAAGAAAACGTGGGCGAGGGCTCCGAAAGCATCGTGATCAACGGGCGCAGCCGCCACGTGCTTGGGTACTTACAAGACTTCCTTTTCACTCCAGAGCGAGCCCGAACGCAGGTGAAGTTCCTTTCGGGTGGCGAGAAGAATCGCATCTTGCTGGCCAAACTGTTCGCGAAGCCGGCGAATGTGGTTGTTATGGACGAACCCACCAACGATCTCGACGCCGAAACGCTGGAAATGCTTGAGGAACGGTTGATCGAGTTCGACGGCACCCTGCTGGTCGTCAGCCATGACCGCGCGTTCCTGAACAACGTGGTCACTAGCATTGTCGCATTCGAGCCGGGCGGCACCCGTGAGTATGTGGGCGGCTACGACGACTGGGTGCGACAGCGGAAAGTCGACGAGCCAAAGATCGAGAAACCTGGCGCGGCGCGACCGCAGAAGGACTCAGATATCGCCAAGCCGCAAACGACAAAGCTCTCCTACAAACAAAAGCGCGAACTGGAGATGCTACCCGGGCTGATTGAAGAAATCGATGCGGAGATTGCCGAACTGACCGCGGCCATGAGCGAACCCGACTATTTCAAACGGCCAGCCAGTGAAATCACCGCGAACAGCGAACGCATGAACGCATTGAACGAGCAACTGGCCGAGGCGTACTCGCGATGGGAGGAGCTTGAGGCGTGATCTCCCAAATCGTGCCTATTCATCCGAGCCACGCACCCATACGGGTGTCGTCAGTCTGAGTGGTCGCCCGCTTGGGGAATCGAACACGGCCTGAGCAAAGTAGGCAACCCATTTTGCATTTGGCAGTTCTTCGATCTCTATTCGATACTCGCCTTCGGCCGTCTCGGTTAATGGTTTCGAAACAAATCGTGGTCCGACTGTCGCCAAGCGGAAGTCACGGGTGTCTTCGTTCACCGCGTGCCATAGCAGCACCTTGTCTGGTGGTGCTGCGCAGTTCAAACAGCATCGGGTAGCATCAACGTCCCACTCAAGTTTTGGGCGATTTTCCCCCGCAAGTACGCATGAGTAGAAGCCGATGATGGTGTCCATCGCATTCGAACCCGCCAGCGAGTGCCCCGCGTTGGGTACGTAGGCCAAGTGCTTCTCTCCTTGCAGCGATTCGAAGTAGAACTGGGAAGAGTCTGGCAGGAAGAACTCATCCCCTGACGCGTTGACGAGACACTTGGGCATGTCGAGCCGATCGCGGTAGGAGTACGGATCGACCAATTCCAAGAGTGCATCGAATTGGCCATCGTTGATCTTCTTGTCGAAGTCGCGCGCGGCGTAGTCGTCCAAAGCAGGCGACCACTCGCCGTATACCTTGAGTTGATGGTTCAACGACGGGCGTATGTTCAACATGTCGATCACAATCGGAACGATTGCCTCGACTCGGGTATCGACGGCCGCCGCCAACCATGTGGTCCATCCGCGCTTCGAACCACCTGCCACGACGAATCGAGATAGGTTTGGCAAGCTCTCTTCGCTCGCGGTAAACTGCTCTAGCGCATCCATCGCCCGGACGGCTGCCTTGGTCATCGGTAGTTGGCCCAACCACGCAACATTTTCCTCTTCGATTGCCGTCTTCCAACTCTCTGCCAGCAGGTCATCTTCATGCCGCTCCATTCCGTCGCCCGCAAACAAGAGCGGCTGGTTTGGCACGCAGCGCAACTCAGCGACGACCGACGAGGTCTCCTTGGCGATCGTCATGAGCATTGCGCTGGGCGCGGCTTGCTGTGCCTCGTCGCGACGACCTCCGGAAATGAAGAGCATGCCGGTGTTGCTCCGTATGTCATTGGGAGCGGTAACTAGCAGCCAGTGCTTCCAAACTCCCGGCTCGACATCGCCCGGCTGCCAGGTTTGCGACGTCAAGCGGACCACAAAGAACCGCATGTCGCCTTCGGTTCGCTCGTCGACCACTGTCCAAGCAAACGAATCATCGGGCCTGGCCACGTACTCATCGAGCGCGGTGGCGGGTACACCCATCTGTCGATGGCGAAGATGGGAGACAGCTTCCTTGGCCGCGACCGGATGAGTTACCAACAAGAGGCAAAGTAGCAGTAAGAGAGTTAATCGCACTGGCATGATGGGATCTAGCTCATTAAGGAACCCAAGGTCCAATAATGCAGCGAGCCCAGACGGAACGCCGCCGGGCTCGCTCTCTTTGACAGTTTTTTGGCATGTAGCACGCTAGGCCGGCTGCAATTCGGCTTTGCGAGCTTCGACGATTTCGGTTTGGATGTTCGCTGGGACGGGGGCGTACTTCGCGAACTCCATTGAGAAAGTGCCCTGTCCCTGTGTCATGCTGCGAAGCTCGTTGGAGTATCCAAACGTCTCGGCCAGTGGTACGTCGGCTAGGATGCGGGTGACGTTATTGGCCGTTTCAGTCTCGACGATCATGCCGCGCTTGGAGCTCACTTGCCCAACAACGGAGCCTTGGAACTCGTCGGGGCACTCGATCTCCATCCGCATGATCGGTTCGAGCAGAATCGGCTTCATGCGATTGAAATGCTCGCGGAAGCACTCGCGGGCGGTGAGCTTGAACGCCATGTCGCTTGAGTCGACGTCGTGGTAGGTACCATCTTTCAACTCGACCGCCATATCAACGACCGGGTAGCCGGCCACTGGGCCCTTGTCCATCATCTCTTCGAAGCCCTTTCGGACCGCTGGGATGTACTCCTTCGGAATACGTCCGCCGGTCACTTGGTCTTCGAAGTAGAGTTCGCCAGACTCTTTGTTCTCTTCCATCTTGGCGCGGTCTTCGTCGGTCATAGGTCGCATGACACCAATGATGTGACCATATTGCCCCGAACCCCCCGACTGTTTCTTGCGCTTGTGATCGAACTCGTAGGCCTGCTGGCCACTCTCGCGGTAGCTTACCTTCGGCGCGCCGACTTCGACCTCCACACCGTACTCGCGCCGGATTCGCTCGACGTACACTTCGAGGTGCAACTCGCCCATGCCGGCGATGATGGTCTCGTTGGTCTCATCGTCGGTGTAGACGTGGAACGTCGGGTCTTCCTTGCGGAACCGCTGCAGCGCTTTGCCAAGCTTGTCGGCGTTGTCGCGCGATAGCGGGTTGATCGACATCTTGATCACCGGTTCGGCGACGTAGATGTTCTCCAGCGAGCAATACTTGGCGGTATCGCAGTAGGTGTCGCCGCTAGCGCAGTCGATGCCCATCACCGCGATGATGTCGCCCGCCTCGGCGGTGTCGATTTCCTCGCGCTTGTCCGAGTGCATCCGAACCAAGCGGCTAAACCGCTCTTTGCGGCCCGAGCGTTGGTTGAAATACGATCCGCCCTTCTCGACCTTGCCCTGATAAATACGAGTATAGGTCAATTGGCCGTACTCGTCGTCGGTGATTTTGAAGCCCATGGCGATGAGCGGCTTCGAAGCATCCGACTCTAGAACAATCTTCTCACCGGTCTCCGGGTTGGCGCCACTATTCTGAACCTCGGTTGGTGCCGGTAGGTAGCGCGTAATGGCGTCGAGCAGCGGTTGCACGCCCTTGTTCTTGAATGCGGTGCCCATGAACACAGGCGTGAACTCCTGTTCGATCACTGCGTGGCGTGTGATGTCGTGAATCAACTCTTCGCTAATCTCTTCCTCGCCGAGCAGCTTTTCCATCATCTCGTCGCTGTACATCGACAGTTCTTCGAGCATCTGGTGACGAGCGGTTTCGGCAGCCTCTTGCAGTTCGGCGGGGATTTCCTCCTCGCGCACTTTGTCGCCCTTTTCGCCGTCGAAGTAAATCGCCTTCATGGTGACCAGGTCGACAACGCCTTCGAACTTGTCTTCCTTGCCGATCGGCAGTTGCATGGCCACAGCGTGGGCACCCAGCTTCTCTCGAACCTGCTCAATCACGCTTTCCGGATTCGCGCCGGTGCGGTCCATCTTGTTGATAAATGCCAATCGCGGCACGTGGTAGCGCTTCATTTGGCGGTCGACCGTCATCGACTGCGACTGCACGCCACCTACGGAGCAGAGCACCAGCACTGCGCCGTCGAGCACGCGCAAGCTTCGCTCGACCTCGACGGTGAAGTCGACGTGGCCGGGCGTGTCGATCAGGTTGATCTTATGCTTATCCCATTCCAGCGACGTGGCCGCACTGGTAATGGTGATGCCACGCTCTTTCTCGAGCTCCATGTGATCCATCGTGGCGCCGTCACCGCCGCCGCGGACATCTTCGATCTTGTGAATCCGGCCTGCATAGAACAGAATCCGCTCACTCAGCGTTGTCTTGCCCGAGTCGATGTGAGCGGAAATGCCAATATTTCGTACTTTGCTGAGGTCCATTTTTCTCTCTAAACCTTTGCCAATTCTGGTTGGCGGTCGTTAGGCCAAAACGAGTAGGGGCCAAATTGTAGGACTATGTCTATTCCGGTGGCGCTGGTGTGAGGCGACGATCAGGACCAGTGGCGGGCTCCGAATCCGGCGGCCGCCTGGAAGCGGAACTGGTCCTTGGGAAGGGCAAACGAAGCCTGTATCTTATCCGAAACGTTGGCGATCGCTAGCCCAAATGGCTAGGAGGTACTGTTAAATTCCTGCGAAACACCGCCGTTTTCCGACGGAGGGTGGCCCGTTTCTCAGCGTAGCTGTGGAAATCGCCCGCCGCTTCATTGACACTTTAGGTTGTAGGGCGGCTCCCGCGGAATTCGTGCTTACCTTAAGTTGTTGTTAGCTCAAAGCTTGCACTCATCCTTCAGAAAACGAAGCCAATCATGAGCGAATCGTCGTCGAACGAAGTATCCGCCGAGCGCCGCCGCCAACTGTTGGCGTTTGTGTTGCCGCTGGCCGTCTACATGCTGCTGCAGAGTCTCGAACCACAGCCCAACAGCGGCTTGGACCCGGTCGAGGCCCTGATCGATCCGGCTGCTCCAAGTTCCGAAGTGCTCGACGAAGCGGACATCGAGGGCGAGGATTTTTCCGACGATTCCACCTCGTCGACCTGGCTCGGCCTCGAAATCCCAGGCAGCTATTACCCAGTAGCTTACACGGTGAAGATTGTTGTTACGTTGGCTGTCGTGCTGTGGTTCTTGCCCGTGTACCTACAGTGGCCCTTCAAAATCTCGTTGCTCGCCCTAGGTGTGGGAGTCGTGGGCGGTGGGCTTTGGATATTGTGCTGTTGGCTCAATCTGGAACAGTACCTGGTCGACTGGCTGGGCGAGGACCACCAAGTGATCAGTTGGCTGGGGCTGAGCGAACGCTCTGCCTACAACCCGCTGGGAGCACTCGGCCACAACGCGGCTGGCTACGCTTTTCTGGCCATTCGTTTTTTCGGGCTGGTGCTGCTGGTGCCGGTGATCGAAGAAGCCTTCCTGCGGGCGTTTCTCATGCGATTCGTGATGCACGACAATTGGACGGAGATTCCGTTCGGCACGGTCAACCGCGTGGCAATCGTCGCCGGCATTTTGATCCCCGTGCTCTACCACCCCGAGAAACTCGCAGCGCTTGTGTGGTTTAGCCTCGTCACTTGGCTGATGGTCCGTACGAAGAATTATTGGGACTGCGTCGCCGCGCATGCGATCACCAACCTGATTCTGGGCATCGTCGTGGTGGCGACCGGGTGGTGGAGTTTGTGGTAGATATGACACTCATGGGCTTTCTCGCGGAGACCTCGGCGCAGCAAGCAATGGCCGATCTGAAATCCCCCAAGCTGATGTATCTGAAGGCCTTGCTACTGCTACTTGTCGGTATCACGGCCGCAACGCTGATCCTCGTGCGTCATCCCGGATGGCAACTGGCAGGCCTGTTGGCACTTACGATTTGGGCGTTCTGCCGTGCTTACTACTTCGCGTTCTACGTTGTTGCGCACTACGTCGACGGCCAGTACAAGTTTGCGGGGCTATTGGACTTCGCCCAGTATCTTTGGCGTCAGCGACGTTGAAGATCCGACTGCGCACAACAAAAGCCCAGTCGATTACTCGACCGGGCCTTTGCGTCCCCCCTCCCTTTGGTCGTCACTCGCTCAGTCGGCGTAGCTGGCCTGCTGGATGCTGCTGGCCGGCTCGGTGATGTAGGGCTGTCCCCGCTGGTAGAGTCCGCGTCGCCACTGATAGTTGGGCTTGTCGTCGTCGGCAGCCACTTCGATCGCCCGGTCGATGGTCTTCAGAGCCGCGCTAAAGTCGCCTGCCGCAGCTTGGGCCGCAGCTAGCGTGTCGTATTCCAGATCGCCAGGTTGGCTGCAAATTTGCATGGCCCGACTGGCGTTGGAAACCGCCTGTTGCGGCGCACGGCATTGCTTGTCGGGGCAGGTTGCTTGCAACCACGCGAGATTGCGGACGGCGACGTGTAGCGACGAATCGAGTTCGATGGCCGCCTCGTAGCAACGCATCGCCTCGCGGTAGCGTCCCATGTCGGTCAGCAAGTCACCACGATTGTTTACGATACGAGCGTCTGAGGGCGCAAGTTGCACGGCCGCGTCGAAGTGCCGAAGGGCGAGATTGAACTGGCCTTGCATGTGGCACACACGGGCGCGACCCTTATGGGCAACCGCCAGGTCGGGATCGAGAGCGATTGCCTGACGGTAATCTTCCGATGCCTTCTCGAGCTTGCCCGCCTGCACGTACAGGGCGCCACGGTTGGAGTACGCTTTGGCAAACTCTGGATTCATCTCGATGGTGCGATTGAAATCGTCGAAAGCGTCGGCGAAACGGCCAGACTGGGCCGACAGCACGCCGCGATTGTGAATAGCTCGCCACCGTGAGGGGTCGAGTCGCAGAGCGTCTTCAAAGTCCAATCGGGCTTCCTTCACACGTCCTTGGTCGCTCTTCACCTCACCGCGTCGATTAAGTGCCCAACTTGCCAGGTTGTGACTGTAGTCGACGGCGGACGGCGCTTCGTCGATGGCCAGCACATGGTGGCACATTTGGAGGATGGTGGTGTACTCTGCTTCGTCGTCGGCAGTGGTCGACAAGCGATTGGCCTCGGTGAGTAACTCGATCGCCTTTCGCGATGGCTGTGCGGCGACTACTTCTGGTCGCTTGACGGGATTCGCCGGCATCCGCGCGTCGGCAGCAGTATGCGAGGCCAAGCGCGTCGCCTGCGGGTTGTTCACCTGGTTCTTGGCGGGTGCTTTCCAACCGTCGCGCTGCTTGTTCGGTTGCGGTCGCTCGGCGATGGCTTGCGGGCTGCGTTGAACACCCGCATGCTGGTTGATGATCTGTTGCGGCGCGTTGCTGACACGCTGGGCCGACATTGGTCGTGGCCGCGCCGCCGGCCAGGCTTTCGATTGCGCTATCTGTTGGCGATTCGCAGGGCGGTCGGTACTGGTTGCCGGAACGACGACTTTTGGCAGCGCCGTCGGCTGGCCTGACTCGGTACGCGCGGCCGCCTTGACGATTGGGAAGTCGGAACTTCCTGCTGGACGAAGCTGGTTGGCCTTGCGATCGGTCACCATGGCTACTGAGTCGTCGCTCCAACTTTGCGGCATCGGCTCGGCGAGCGTGTCGGCCTTGCGACTGCCACCGCCCAAGGGTTTCATTAACCTGCTCGCCCACGAATCTTGCTTCGGCGACGAGGGCTTTGACGACGATGTTCGCGCCAATTGCTTGGATCGACTGACAGGTACGTTGGCCGATGAGCGCGCGTTGCGCTGCGGCGTTTGCATCGTTGCTACCTTGTTGTCAGATCGATCGTTGCCCCACAACTGCAATAGGCCCTTCGGTTGCGAGGGCCCCGACCGCTGCTGAATGCCACCAGCCCTAGCCATCTGCGCGCGCTCGGTAGTTTGGGGTGCCTTGCTCGGGTTTCCGGTGAGTCGCTCGGTGAACGATGGTCGCGTGGCACTTGAGTTCGACTTCTTCTGGTTCTGGAGTTGTTGCTTCCGTGGCTGCTGGTCGCCGCCACCACCGCCGAATAGCCCGCTGAGCGACTTCTTGATCCCGGTGGTCCAGCCCGATTTCTCTTCCGCGTTCGGCTGCGCTGGCGACAAGTTGCGAACCGTGGGTTGCGGAAACCGCGATTGAGCCGACGGCGCCGGGGCTCCATGGGGCATCGCGTAGGGGCGAGCCGAGCTCAGTACTTGGGTTGCAGCCGTTCGGCGAGCCGCTTGTCGCTGCGCCTGCTTGAAGTCGTCGACGTACGCGACGCCTTGACTTTGCGCGCTAGCAACACTCGATAGTGCTAGCACGGCTGCCGCTATTGCGACCATGTGACAGCGAGGTGAAAAACGCAGCCAGAGGTTACACAACGTACACATGTTGATGCACCAATCCGTAATTGTCGACGAGTAGATTGCTAAAGGAGGTGGCCACATGGCCTGGGCGTAGCACCAATGCCACGGCAGACAGATTGCCTGCAATCCCCTATCGGCAACTGGTACATCCAACCTGACCGAAAACCTCAGGAAACAACGAAGAGTTCGCCTAATCGTCAAACTTTCACATTACCGGCGAGCAGACGTACCTGGCCCGCGAGAGAAAGAATTTGATTGGGAGGCTGCTCCAAGGCCGAGTGGGTTCACAAAAAGCGCCGAGGTTATCGTGCTCGAAGAGTCCTTGTTCGCCTGGAAAGCGTCAGACGAGTCGATTATCTGCTTATCGGGATGGATTCGAGGACCGTCGGCTACTTACAATCGCTGTTTTGGCAACATTACCGACCAACGGCCTACTTCGACTTCCACCTACGCCGGCCCTCTGTAGAGCATCACGATGGCAAACTCAGCCAGCCGCTGGATCCCCAGCAACCGACTTACTCCTGTTCTTGCCGCGTTCACCTTGATTTGCGGTTTGTTTGCTTCGCAGAGCAGCCTCGCAGTTCAAGGCGATACGTTGAATCTGAGCAATCGCATTGGAACCGTCGAAGACCGCAGCATCTTTGATAACCCAGGCTGGAACGTCTGGGGCGGTAGCGCGATCCGTGGCGATGATGGTCGCTATCACATGTTCTACTCTCGCTGGAAAGGTCCATTCGGCAACTGGAAGAAGGGGTCGGAGATTGCCTACGCCGTTTCGGACGATGCGCGCGGCCCCTACAAGTTCGTCCGAACAGTGCTGCAAGGGTCGGGCGACCCAGGCCGATGGGACTACTACAACGCGCACAACCCCCATGTTAAGAAGTTTGGCGACACCTACTATCTCTACTACATCGCCACGCAGCCATCTGAAGACGCAGTTACCGCCAGGGAGCTGTTGGATAATCAATCGATCGGAGTGGTTACGTTCAAGGACTTCGGACAGGTGGAACGTGGAGAGATTCATCCGCCGGCCGCGAACATCATGCAGCCAGACCACGAGGACACGTTTCGACGAACCGTGAATCCATCGGTGACTCGTGGGCACGATGGAGCTTACTACATGGCGTTCAAGAGTACGGCCGAGGCGGGTGGATTCGTGCACTGGATCGCAAGATCCGAAGAGCCAGACCATCCTTTCACGCTGGCTGGCAAGATGCTCGATCACGACCTCGGCGCCGAGGACCCGTACCTGTGGTACGACGCGCGTCGCAAGAAATACTACGCGATCGTGAAAGAGTTCGGTAAAGGCAAACTGGCGCCGCAACACGGTGCCCTTGCGCTGATCACGTCGACCAACGCGCTCGATTGGTCGCCCGCGCTTCATCCGCTTGTAACGCTCCGGGAAATCAAAAGGCCTGACGGTAAGACTTACAAGGTTCGCTTCACCGACCGACCGCAGCTTGTTTTTGGAGAGGATGGAGAGATCACAACGCTTTCGGTGGCGAGCGCCGGCCTACCAGGTTGGAACCACACCTACAACGTCCAGATCCCAATCACGCCGACCGACGATAACGCCAATTAGCCGAATTGCAGGGTGAGCCGAACGCGCTACCGTCGGATGTTGCCAAGAACATCCGAGGCTTGCGCCGTTGTGCAGTTGGTCTACTGGTCACCGTGGGTGCATGCCGGTTTGTCGCTCGATACAGTTTGCCACCAAAGCGGTCCACCCGGTCTGGTGGCTGGCGCCGAGGCCTTCACCGGTGTCGCCGTTGAAGTACTCGTGGAACAGCACCTCGCCATGCCAGTCGAAGTAGCCGGTGGGGCAACAGGTCTGTCCATGGCAGGGTCGGCGGCCGTTGGGGTCGTCGGGCAGGAAGAGCTTGGTGAGGCGGTCGTTCAGTTCGCGGGCCACTTCGCGCATGTTCTTCATCTGCCCCGAACCGACGGGGCACTCGACTCGAAAGTCGTCGCCGTAGAATTCGTGGTACCGCTCCAGTGCTTCAATCAACAAGTAGCTTGTGGGCCACCAAATCGGACCGCGCCAGTTGCTGTTGCCGCCGAACATATAGCTGTCCGACTCGCCGGCAACGTAGGCAATGTGGTGCTTTTCTCCCCGAATGGAAAGCTCGAACGGATGTTGTTCGTGTCGCTTGGAGAGCGAGCGAACGCCGAACGGTGAGAGGAACTCTGACTCGTCGAGCAGCACCCTAAGCACGCGTACAAGCTTCTCGCGATTGGGGATCGCCAGCAGCATCTTGCGCGATCCTTCTGGGCACGTGGCGAGCGAGACTTGTTCGGTCAGATCGTGCCGATATCTGAGAAACCACACCAGGCGGTTCTTGAAGGCAGGCAGGCTTTGCACCAATGGCTCGTCGATCACTTCGACAGCGATCAAAGGTAGCAGCCCGACCAGCGAGCGGACTTGCAACGGGATGGTCTGGCCGTCGATGTGCAGTTGGTCGAAGTAGAAACCCTGCTCGTCGTCCCACAGACCGACGCCGCCACGGTTGTTGATGGCATCGGCAATGCGGACAAAGTGGTCGAGGAACTTCGACGCCATGTCTTCATAGGAGGGGGCCTCGCGGGCCAACTCCAACGCGATCGATAGCATCGTGCCGCAGTAGAACGCCATCCAAGCGGTACCGTCGGCCTGCTCCAGCTTGGCCCCGCGCGGAAGCCCTTTCGAGCGATCGAAGATGCCGATGTTGTCGAGGCCGAGGAAGCCGCCAGCGAACACGTTGTCGCCACCATCGTCCACTTGATTGACCCACCATGTGAAATTCAGCAGCAGCCGCTGGAAGCACTTGGCGAGGAACTCGCGGTCGTCGCCACCGGTAAGCTGGTAAACCCGTAAGCAGGCCCAAGCGTGCACCGGCGGGTTGACGTCGTAGAAGGCAAACTCGTACGCCGGCAGTTGACCGTTGGGATGCATGTACCATTCCCGCAGCAGCACTAGCAACTGATTCTTGGCGAACTCTGGGTCCGTCCGGCAGTGCGGAATCATGTGGAACGCCAGGTCCCAGGCGGCGAACCAAGGATACTCCCACTTGTCGGGCATGCTCAGGACGTCGCGGGCATAGAGATGACCCCACTTATGATTGCGTCCGTGTCGCCGTTCGGGCGGTGGTTTGTTGATCGCCTCGTCGCCATCAAGCCAATCTTGGACGATGTAATGGTAAAACTGCTTAGTCCAATTCAATCCCGCGTGCGCCTGCCGTGAAATACTGCGTTGCTGCTCGTCCGCGTCTGGGCTGATGACGTAGTCGTAGAAGGCACTCGCCTCGGCAACGCGATCGTTGAATGCTGAGTCGAAGCCGTCGCCGAACGGCTCGCCGCTCGCTGCGCCGTCTTGATACAATCGAAACTCCACCGAGCGACTCTCGCTCGCTGGGATGTTGAGACGATAGAGCCCCGCGGTCTTGGTGCCACGTCGCTTTGGGTTCACCGCGTCCCGTTGCCCTTCGATCAGGTAACGGTGGAAAGCGTCCTTCACGTACGGCGTGTACTGAGGTGTGTCGAATAGCAACTGAGAGTTGGTCTCGTTCTCTGTGAACAGCACCTCAGCGGGGTCGCCGCTCGGGTGAGGGCCGAAGTGGGCAATGAACTTGCCCAGCGATTCGTGGTCGGCCGCGAGCGAGCTGTCGCTCGTGGCAGCGAGCGTCGGCTTCAAGGTGCATCCCTCGTGTTTGCAGCCCCATATCCAAGTGTTGCGAAACCACAAGGTGGGCAACAGGCAAACCTCGGCCGCCTGGGGGCCGCGATTGGTCACCGTGATTCGGACCAAGAGGTCGTTCGGACCTGCTTTGGCGTACTCGGTCACCACGTCAAAGTAGCGGCGATCATCAAATACGCCGGTTTGGACCAGTTCGAACTCTCGGCTGCCTTTGTCGCGACGGGCATTTTCCTCGACCAACTGTCTGTAGGGAAACTCCGCCTGCGGGTACCGATACAACGCCTTGGCGTAAGAGTGCGTTGGCGTGGAATCAAGGTAGTAGTAGCACTCCTTAACGTCCTCGCCGTGGTTCCCCTCAGGACCGGTCAAGCCGAACAGGCGTTCCTTCAGAATTGGATCTCGGCCGTTCCATAGAGCGACAGAGAAGCAGAGCCGACACTGCCGGTCGGTAAATCCCATCAGCCCGTCTTCGCCCCAACGGTAGGCGCGACTGCGAGCGTGCTCGTGCGGAAAGTCTCGCCACGAATCGCTGTTCGCCGAGTAGTCTTCGCGGACGGTTCCCCACTGCCGCTCGGAAAGGTAGGGCCCCCATCGCTTCCAATTCTCCTGATGGGCCTTGTCGAGGGCTAACCGGGCGTGCTCAGCGGTGGGGTAGTCCGTCATGGATGCTCAAGTTGGGTTCGCAAGATACCTTCCGAAGTGTTGCCTGTCGTGCGCACCAAAACACTTCCCAAGGTACCCATGGTGGGACGAGAGGCGGGGGCAGCCATCGGTCAGGTAGCTAAGATTGCTTCTCAATCAGCGTGCGAAGCAAGTTGTTAGTCTCTTCTTGCAATTCAATGGTTCGTCTCGTGAGCGCAAGTGACTCATCAATTTGCCTCAACGCATGGTCTTGTCCTTGCAACGCCGTATCTTGCCCTTTTAACGCTTGACGCTGCCAGACTAGCGCAGCGCCCAGGAACGTCAACAGCACCACGAATACAATTGCACCGACGAAAGGGGCAAAGAGAGAGATCCATTATCTCCTCAACTTGCTGTTCGACACAAGGACAGTAGAAAGGCATGACGAGAGATTGTAGCCAAATCGTGCTACAACTGCCAATTGACAGGGCGTCCGGTCGACGCCAGGCGTATCACGCCGAGGCACCTTGGCTGGTGGAGTCTACCGGGTAAGGGCCGTCGGTGAACTCCGTGGCGTGATAGCCCTTTGCTCCGATAGTGTATGCCAACGGACTTAGTACCTTCCCGCCTGCTTTTAGTTGGTCGAGTACGTCCCGAAAACAGTAACGAGGTTCCCAGCTGAGTTCTTTCCTCGCTCGTTCACTAACATAGACCCGGTCTATCTCCGGAAACATCTTCCAGGCTCGTCGGCTGTACTCGGACTCGTATTCAGGAACTCGGCGTCTTAGCACGGCAGCAGCATCGGTGCGCAACTCGATGAGGTCCTCCTGTTGGAACGGCGTCGTTGCGCTAATGATGTAGCGAGCGAACCCAATAGAGGACGCCTTCTCTATTGCTAGCTGGTGTGCGGTAACAACGTCCTTTATATCTACCCGGCGGTACAAAAACTCGTTCGCCTTCGAGTTGTCGTCTTCGTAGCTTTCGCGGACAGCTCTCCTGTCATCCTCCTCGGGGAAGAAGCGAGAGGTCTTAAGCACGATACAGGGAAGTCCCCGATTACGGTGGAACAGCCAGCAGAGGTCTTCGGCAGCCAACTTGGTTGCTCCATAGATGTTCTTGGTGACTGGAGTGACTTCTTCAGTTATCCATGCCGCTGGGCCCTGGGGTGAGGGAGTCAAGGCGTCGCCGAAAGTGCTTGTCGAACTCGTAAACACAAACGTCTTGACGCTTACAGACGCTGCTTCCTCCAGGAGGTTGAGTGTCCCGGAAATGTTGACGTCGACAAACTCCTGCCGATCGTGAGTGGCGACGTGAGGTTTGTGCAAGGTCGCCGTATGGAACACGTGGTCGACCCCCTCCATGCACTGCTTGACAAACGTTCGGTCCGTTATCGACCCAACCTTGTCAGTGAAGCTCGATGGGATTCGGTCTATGCCGAGGACCGGAGCACCCTTTTCTCGCAAGGTGCGAACTAGAGCTTCACCCAAGTGGCCCGCACTACCTGTAACCAAGATTTTCATGCCTACGTTTTCTCTTTCCCATAACCGGTTCTATAGCAGATTTCGAAAATGCGTCGCGGTGTCGCCGGGTCGCACTGCGTAGCTTCCCTTAGTTATCGCGTGGACAACGCTACGGATTTAAGTAAGTTGCTTTAGTCAGCAAACTCTAACAACATACAAATCACCTGGGTTAATCCGCTAGTCGTCCGAGAAAGCTGATGCCTCGAGCCTACCTCCGCTTCATCGTCCTGGGGCAGTTTGGGGGCTCCTGAAATCGACTAGTTGTGGCCGAATTCTGGAGCGATTTTTGTAGAAAGTGAGCCACCCACTATGCTACGCTACCCATGCAAACCGGTCGGTTGGTTGAGTGGCGGCCGCGTGGGTGGATTGTTAGGTATCGCATGTGTTTGT
>JANQOF010000030.1 GCA_028279215.1 Pirellulales bacterium | reverse complement strand
GGAAATTAACGAATATACATATGTATACAACCACGTGTATGGTTGTAGCAGATTAGGTGGCCGAAAGCGAGCAAAAACTCGAGGAGATTTTGGCGTGCCAGTGGCTTCTTCCACAGCCGATCACTGGCACCGGCGAAGACAAAGTGGCACACAATGGGGCATCCGCGACTACTACGCTGCCGATCATGTACCGCAATCCGCACGACCGTACACCACTCCCGCTACGCCAGGCCTACTAACAATTCAGGATTGTCGAGTGGTCGTAAGTGCTTGCGGTAGTTAGGTCGCATTCTGCGGCTCGCGGGAGGAACGTGATCCTATGCAGGCCCCACAGGAAACAATGCTCGATTCACCGCGGCGCGCCCAAGTCCGGCGACGGGTCAGCCTCGAGTTCCTTCTCGTGCTGATGCTCGTTGGCGGAACACTATTGGGTTTTCTGAGCCCCATCGCAGTGTAGCGGCAACTATTCCGCTGCGTTCAGATCTGGCTGCGGTGGAATTATCAAAGCACCTTCAGGGTCTGGTTGCCGATTTGAGGTCGTCTCGGAAAAGCCATACCAGTAGACGCCTACGCCATAGGCCATATCGCAGTTAGCCTCGGACCACACCTCCATGTCAAGCTGCAGCGAGCTACTGAAAGGCATCGTATCCAATGAGCGGCTGCGAGTTTCCGTGCTGAAACCTTGTGTATTTGGTTTGGTGTTCACCGTTTTTCGGTTCAGCTTGTTGAACTTGTGGCATCGCACCTGAGCATGAAAGGGATGTTCGTAGAAGTCCGTGCTAGTACCGCCCCAGGAATAGGCATAGTAGTCTTCGGTTCCCGTGCCGAAAATTGACGGAAAGTCTTCGCCATCCACCCAGATCTTTTCGTCACCCTCACCCCACCATGGCCCGCGAGCAGGATTCATGATGGTCAGTGTGTCGCCAACATAAACCCCACGACCTCGTAGCGTCACATAGTTCCAATCTGAGATAGGTCTGGTGGTCACCGGATACTGGCCTCGCCAAGCGGCATGGAAATACATGCTGCGATCGTTCCAGGTCCAATCGTCTACTTGGGCAGTCAGTTGGATGTCCACGGGTTTGTCGCCTAGATTAACGACCGATATCATGCCGGTCTTCTGATACGGCATCACCCAGCGGCAGGTCATGGTGCCGTCTTCAGCGACAGTCCGATACCAACCTTGGAAGGGATGCAGACCGATGCCACAGCCGAAGAAATCACCGACCGGACACCAGACCGTTTGCTTGCCATCGAATTCCATTTTTAGGACAACTGAGCGAGTAACCGAGGGGTCGGCGTAGTCACCTAAGTTTACAGAAAGATGGCGAACCGCTACGGCGCCCGCAGGCAAGTCGATGGTTTCCTCCGTTTTGGGATGCAAGGTGCTGTTGATTTCCGCTTTCTTTCCGGCCAAGTGGTCCTGAGGATTTAGCAGTTGCTTGCCGACACGTTCTGTGAGCGATTTGACGGACTCGAAATCCTCCATTTTGAAGGTTTCTACTGCGGTGTCGTCATCATATTCGCGATAGGTAAACTGGAAGAAGAACGGCATCTTCGTGGTTGTTATCTTGCAACGCTTAGCATAGGGGATCGGAAAGAAGGAAACCGCAGAGCGTAGCGACTGATGCGCCAATGGATAAGGAATCAGTCCCCTGCCATCAAACGTTCGGAGCATGTGCCCCTCAATCACTGGTTCGATAGAATCGTCAAGGTAGATGCGGATTTGATTGTCTCGGTCGTTGGCGCCTCCGTAAGGCATCCAACTGCGTACGATGGCGCCAGCCCCTTCATGTTCCATCAAGACCCATTCTTTTTGGCCATTGTTCTCCTCGACGCGAACGAAATTGCGGCTGTTCTCATCACTGTTGAAATCTCGATTTGCAAACCAGCCTTCCGGTTCCTGAGGCGTTTGTGAGGCTCGGTTGTAGCTACTCTGTTGCCTAAGCCGAAAATCATGCCTAGGGAATTCTGCCACGGCATCTCGATTTACCATCTCCGTTAGTAGGGACTCCACGCTTATCGGCTGCAACTTTCCGTCGTCGGCCACGACTGCCCCGCAGATAACTGAGGTTGCCGTTGTAATCACGTAAATAGCCATTTTCTTACTTGTGTTCATCTTGTTGTTTCTCTTTCATTGCGACGACAGCGAGGCTTCGAAGAATCCGATGCGCGTAGGCAGAAGCGTAGTGCGTGGGAATCTCTGATGGTAAACGAACAACATGAATCCCCCGCGAGCAATGTCGGGCACTGTTCAGGTCGTCATCAATTTCTTGAGCGGTAGCTAGAGCTCGGAGCCTGGTGCCTTATCATCTTTATCATCTTTACCTTTCAAACGTCACTCTGCCAGTGGAATCGGCAGGCTCCCGGCTTCCTCGCTCTGCTTGAAGTGTACACTTCCATTTAGTATGAGGGGAGCGCCGTCTTCATAGAGCACGGAGGGTCGTCCTAGTCGCTTAGGCGAAAACATGTTGCCGTCTTTCTGAGGGATAGCTTTGCCGAGCGCTCTGAAGTGTTGTACATGACGTCACTCGCAACCGTCCCTGGAAACGATCGACTCGTAGCCCTGGCCATCGTGCGGAATTCGGAACATTGGCTTGCGTTTTGTGTCTTGCCAGACGAGGACATCTTCGGAGTAGCCGGTGAATGCCGAAGCTTGCTGGAAGGTAACAAATGCGGACTTAAGTTATGGTGCTGCAGCTTGGTGTACGCTCTTAATCGAGTCGGGCGACAGTCTTGTGTACACACCGACGAAGGCGAGTGCCACATACTTGTGCCGAAGCTGGCACAAGCTACCATTCCACCCCAACGTACGGCATTCAATGGAGTCCACGCGGCAATAGGTTGCACGGGGCGTGGCGCGCAGCAACAATGGTGACGTTTGATTTACGCGCGGAATGTCCAGAAATACACTCAGGAGACAAGCTAATGATGATTCTGCAAAGATTGGTATTGATCTTCTTGATTCTCGCTGTAGGTACAGCAGCGGAGGCGAGCCTGGTGGGTGACGCTATTTCAGCGGAACTTCTAAGGAACGGTGGCAACTTTGATGGGCCCAACTTGCATATCGTGGGAACCGGACCCGAGGGAAATTGGTTTAACCAGATCGAGTACGACCTCGACTCCGCCACGATTACGGTGAGGTCGCTTTTCGACTTCGAGGATGGCCGGATATGGGTCGATGATATGGCGTTCTCGTTCACAAGTTTGGACTGGCTCCCCACTCCAGGTAGGATCACGGGCGCAACGGTTGTGGACGCCGTTGGAGAGGGATGGGACCAAATCGACGACGGCGATTTGTCTTTCTCAGACAACAGCCTACTGATCGATGTCGCCGACATCGGCAGCGCGAGAGTCACGATTGCCCCGCAATCGGTCACTGTCCGGCTCATCACAACCCACATCCCCGAACCCACCACCCTCATCTTAGCCGGCCTGGCGATTGTGGCGTCTGTTTGTTGTCGGCGGCGGCAATGACCAATGTGCGGACGTTACATAGATGGCCCGATGACAACACGGAGACTTTGACTTGCTCGACGACAGCCCTGGTGACCCTGGCGGCGGTGAAGGCTCCGGCGGCTCAAGCACAGGCGACGACGGGTGTTTCTGGCACTTGGTCTCTTTCGTCATCTTTACAGTGTTGTTGATCACGCTCATGAATTGGGTATGGTGAGTCGTGTGTTGCTACGTGAACAAGGTGGGGAATGAGGGGCCGGAGTGCTTAGATTAGCGTAAGTGGTGCAAATACACCCGCTCGGGGGCGCATCGTGGACAAGTACTATGCGGCCAACTAGGCAATCGTTGTGACGTGCTACTTGGGGGTAGCAGCAATCGTTGCGTTTCTGTCGCACAGCCGTCGAGTTTTCGCAGTGCTGTCTGTTGGTGTCGTGGTCGGCAGCCTTATGCCAGAGTTCCTCGGAAGCATGGCGCGTAGCACGGGAGGGTGGTTAGACAATCTCGTACTATATCGCAACGGAGTAATACGCAGCTGTGCAACGGGAGCCACAATCTCGCTTGTGTTCTACAGCGTTGGTTCCGCCTGGCTGCGATACCAGAACAGAGAGCCACTTCAATGACCCACCACCTATGAGTCCTCCGCGACCTTCGCCAACGAGAACTCCGCGAGCTATGTTCCAAACTGTACGAACGCGCCGACCGGAGTGAGCTCTTAGGTGAGGTGCAACGTATCAAGCGACAGATTGCTGAACGGTAGGAGGTGGCGGAAGAGTTGGGGGATGGGACACTGGTGCCTCTTGCGGGCCGAACGGCGTAGTCAACGGCTACTGAATTGCATCTACGTCTCCCGCGCTACACACTCGCGCCGGAGTTGGCAGAAGCTATTGGCCCCCCCCCGACATGGGGTATTCCATGGAGTTCAGCTGGCAAAAACTTGCACCTGCATTGGTGGTAGGCCACAATCGTAGCTCGGGCAGCTACTTCTGGACGCGACCTTAAAGGGGGGAGGTGACGCCGTTGTTCGTCCACCTAATTGTCTAGCCAGCTTCTTCCAGCTACTGCGATCGAAGACCAAAATGCAGCTCTTGTTGGAGAGATGTGGAGAGGAGTGTCGTCGATATCCAGAGCGAAGTGGTAGTGGGTTTACGAGGTTCGGCGGCAAGTAACGCACGCTATCCAATACGTTCGCATGAGTTGTTCGGAGACCGAAATCGGTAAGATCCCCAATTTTGCACACCTCGTTCGATTTGGAGATAGTATCGTGATCCATCGCATCAAGCAACAGTTCAGGCCGCTGAGAATACGCCTGCAGTACGGCGGAAGTAACCGACAATGCCCGATTTGCGATAACGGGTCGAAACACTTTCTTGAGTTTGGCATTGTGCCAAGAGCAGATGCAAGGTGTGCCTTTTGTGGCGCGCTTGAACGGCACAGGCTTCTTTGGCTGTTTCTTCAAAGAAAGGCCTCATTCAACTCGGAACACCCTCAGAGGTTTCTTCATATAGCGCCAGAGGCGATTCTGGAGAAGAGATTCAGACCGCTGATTGGCAAAGGCTACGTCACCGCCGACTTGTTCGCTCCCGATGTTGATCTGAAGATGGACATCACAGACATTCAATTCCCTGATAACTCCTTCGACTTCATTTTGTGCAGCCACGTATTGGAGCACGTACCTGATGACCGACGAGCGATGAGGGAGTTTCGGAGAGTTCTAGCCCCCAATGGATTTGCGCTGCTGCTAGTTCCCATAACGGCGGAGGAGACGATTGAGGACCGTTCTATTGAAGACCCTGAAGAACGACTGCGTCTGTTTGGTCAAGACGATCATGTAAGGAGATATGGTCCAGACTATACGTCTCGATTGGAAGAAGAAGGGTTCACCGTCGAGGAGGTTTGCAAAGAGGATTTCTTAAGCGCCGAAGAGATCGAGAAAATGGGAATCACATCCGCGGCCGGTGAACTACATGTTTGCAAGAAGTAGATCCAACCCGCTTTTGACTTACAGTTGGTTGACAGGTGACAGAGTGGTGCGTTTGGCAGGCTGAATTGCGTAGCTAAGAACTCTGCCGCAATTCGTGACACAATTCTAGGTGCAGAGTCATCGCTTCGGCGAAGTATCGACGTGCATCTTCCGAGGCAAGCAAGAGCGCGTCGAGCCGTTCGATTTGTGCGGCCGACAATTCTTGGTCGACAAAACCCGAAACCAGGCAAATCAACTCGTCGGATCGACCGAAATCGCCGCCCGCGTCGCAGAACATCGCAGTGCCCTCCACTTAGTACGAAAACGTCCAGTCGTTGGACGACGATGCATTGGCAGTAGTTCGCCGGGGATTGGGCGAATCTTGCACAGCTAGTCCCAAGAATGGCGAACTTTGCCTTCCACAAGGCAATTGATAGGATTCAACGGAACAACGAACTCCGTTTGGTGTTCATTTCTCGGTGACAGTCCGCCTGGGGCGCTCCAAGAGTCGTTTCGTGTGAGCTATCACACAGCCCCACAGTGCGGCCGGTCTGGTACAATCCGCGGCGACGACTGCTTTGCTGTCGCGCCGACCTACCGATATTCGCCCTTCCACAGGAACCCCGCCGATGATGTCTCCAAGCTTGCTGCTTGCAACCGCGTTCTGCCTGACGCTCGCGTCGCACTCACTCGCCGGCAACTGGCCGCATTGGCGAGGTGATGGAGGGAACGGCGTTTCCACATCGGCCGCGCCGCCCACTGAGTGGTCCGATACCAAGAATGTGAAGTGGAAGGCGCCGATTCCCGGGCGCGGTTCTGGTTCGCCGATCGTATGGGAAGACCGGGTGTTTGTGGTCACCGGCGTTCCCGCGCAGAACGGCGCGAGCGGGGCGCTCGACTTCATGCTAATGTGCATCGATCGTGATTCGGGCGACATCATCTGGCAACGAACCGCTACCACGGGCAAGCCACACGAAGGAACCCACAGCACCAACAACTACGCTTCGGCGTCGCCCACCACCGATGGCGAGCATGTGTACGCCCATTTTGGTTCACAAGGTCTTTACTGCTTCACGCTCGATGGCGAGCCGGTGTGGGATCGCGACTTTGGCGACATGAGAACGCGCAACGAGTTCGGCGAGGGAAGTTCTCCCACAATCGCCGGCGATAAGATCTTGGTGCCTTGGGACCATGAGGGACAATCGTACCTATTCGCGCTGGATAAACGGACCGGCGACACCGTTTGGCGGGTAGAGAGAGACGAGCCAACCAACTGGGCGACTCCGCTAGTGGTCGAGCATGACGGACGCAAGCAGGTGGTGATGAATGGCCAGAATTACGCCCGCGCGCACGATCTCGAAACTGGTGACGAACTTTGGCGTTGCGGTGGCCAGACGCAGCGACCCGCAGCATCGGCGGTGACGATGGGCGACGTGGTGTTCATAGCGAGCGGCTTCCGGGGTTCGTTCATGGGGGCGTTCCAGCTCGATGGCCAGGGAGACATCGAAGGATCGTCCAAGGTGTTGTGGGTGAAAGATCGCGACACACCCGACATCGCCTCGCCGCTGTTGTCGAACGGTCGGCTGTACTACTACAAGGCAAAGACAGGCATTTTGACGTGCGTCGACGCCGCCACCGGCGAGCCTCACTACTCTACCCAACGCACCAAACTGCGAACTACCTATGCTTCGCCGGTTGCAGCCAACGGGTGTGTCTATTTGTCGGACCGCGATGGCACGACGATCGTGATTAAGGATGCAGATGATTACCAAGTGGTCGCCACGAACAACATCGGAGAAACGATCGATGCCACACCGGCGCCGGTTGACGATCAACTCTTCATCCGTGGAGAGCGGCACCTGTTTTGTATTGAGGAGTAGCGGCGATTGACTATGCCACTTCGTCCAGCGCTTTGACGATGGCGTCGACGCTCTCCTCGCGAGCGCCGTGGCCCATCAGCCCGATCCGCCAGCATTTTCCGGCCAAGTCGCCCAGCCCCCCGCCGATTTCGATGCCGTGCTCGTCGAGTAATGCCCGCCGGACAGCCGCTTCGTCGTTGACGCTCTTTGGAATAGTCACCAGATTCAACATAGGCAGCGAGTTGTCAGGGTCCGAGGCGTACTCGAAGCCGCGAGCGGCCAACTGCTCGCTCAGGTGTGTGTGAACCCTTTGGTGTCGCTCGAATCGCGGCTCGAGTCCTTCTTCGAGAATCAACCGCAACGCTTCGTGCAGGGCGTAGTTCATGTTAACTGGAGCTGTGTGGTGATACGCCCGACTGCCCGACCAGTAGTTGCCAACGAGCGTCAAGTCGAGATACCAAGAATTGACAGGCGTCAAACGGTTTTGCACTTTGTGCATCGCCCGCTCCGACAACGTCACCGGCGCGAGCCCAGGCGGACACGACAAGCACTTCTGAGTTCCGCTGTACGCCGCGTCGATGTGCCGCTGGTCGATCTTCACGGGCAGTCCGCCCAGCGAGGTCACGCAATCGACCATGAACAGCCCGCCGTGACGGTGCGCCGCGTCGGCGACTCGGTCGAGCGGTTGATGCACGCCGGTGGACGTTTCGGCATGCACCAGCACGGCCAGTTGCGGCTTGAGCTCTTCGATCTTAGTGATAAACATGTCTTCGTCGATCGCGTCGCCCCACGCCGCCGTGACGGTCTCCACCTTACCACCAGCACGGCGGCATTTCTCTACGAGCCGTCCGCCGAACACACCATTAACGCCTACCAAACAGGTGTCGCCTGGCTCCACCAAATTGTCGACGAGCATCTCCGCGCCTGCCGAACCCGTGCCCGAACAGGCGAGAGTCATTTCGTTGTTGGTTTCAAACACCGCCTGAAGCATCTCCCTCACTTCGTTCATCACCCGCATGAACTCCGGATCCATGTGGCCAATGCATGGTTTGGCTAGCGCGGCTAGCACCGACGGCGCGACGGGCGAAGGCCCAGGCCCATGGAGTAAACGATTGGGGACTTCAATCGGAGGATGAGCGGTAGGCATGAGACGCTTTCAAATTCGATCAAGAGAATGATAACTGGCTATGCGGGAACGCGGTGCATGCTAATTGCCCGCCCGGCCGTTGTAGATGTAGCCGCCACGGGAGGCATACGCTTGCAGCACGCGTAGGGCGTCGTCGCGAAGCACTTGCTGCACTACCGAAATACCGCGCGCCTCGAGCTCACCGACCCAGTCGGCCGGTTTAGGCCCTTCGTCGAACCCCACGGAGGTAGCGTCGTCGTGGGTCGCGGCGCAAACCAGTCGTTTGACGCCCGACCAAGGGGTTGCGCCCAAACACATCGAGCACGGTTCGGTGCTTGTCACCAACTCATGGTGCGCAAACTCAGGCGCGCCCAAATCGTGGGTGCCAACCGCTTGTTGGGCGATGGCGAAAGCCACCATTTCCGCGTGACCGCCTGACCAGCGCGAATCGACAACGATGTTCACCCCTGGCGCGACTAGTTTGCCGGTTTGCGTGTCGAAGATGGCTGCGCCAAACGGCCCGCCCGTTCCATGCTCGACATTCAATCGCGACAGCTCAACGGCCAGCCGCATTCGATCTTCGACGGTATCGTAGGTTGTGTCCGCGTGGGCCAAATGGCTCTCAACCCAAGCCGGAAGCTCCACCATCAGCGCGGGAAAGCGGGGCGTTTCAAACGACTGGTCAGTGGGCGACGACATACCTTATTGCACTTCACTCGTGTTGCGGGCGCTGCAGCGGCGCCGGCGCTCGTTCAGCGATTTGTTCAGCGTAGTGCACACGGCTTGGCTTGGGAAGTCGAGTCGGCCTTGGTTTGCGGTCATCTCGCGACAACTCGTCTTCACTATTGCCGCGGTTTTGGTGATATTACCAGTTCGACTTGTGCTACGGGCGCGTGGTCGATCCGCGGTCGGGCTGGGCTGCGGAACTCACGGCTAACTTCAGGGAGGCGCGGCATTGAGCAACACCTCGAAGCACCTCACCTTCAAAGTACTCCGCACGGCGGTTGTCAACTTTGTCAAACACCAGTGCCCGCAAATGGCTGCGGCCATGGCGTACTACATGTTGTTCTCGTTGCCAGCGATCTTGCTGATCGCAGTAAACACCACGGGCTATGTGGCGCGCATGGTGACGCTGGGGCCCGAGCAAACGGTTCACAAACAGATGGAGGACGAGCTCGAACACCTGTTAGGTCCTGCAGGCGCTGACCAGATCGCGACACTACTAAAGCACTCCGCTAAGCTTCCCCCTTCACGGTTCAGTGTAGTCGCGGCGGGGGTAATGGTGCTCATCAGCGCTTCGGCCGTGATGATGCAAGTGCAACTGTCGTTAAACACGATTTGGCCCGTCGATCCCGATTCGCCGCGGCAGCGCAACCGCAATTTCGTGATCAAGCGAGTCCTGTCGTTCGCGGCCGTATTCGTGATGGGTTTGCTACTGGTGCTCTCGTTGATCCTTAGCGGTGTGCTCGCCGCGCTTGGTGAGATCATCAACCCGATCCTCGCTGCCGCCAGCTTGACGAGCAGTTGGGTTGCTTCGACTGTGACTGATCTCGTCGTCAGTCTGCTGCTGTTCACGGCGGTCTACAAGTGGTTGCCCGATACTCGTGTGACTTGGAAGTTCGCCTGGCTAGGCGGCGTCATTACGGCGCCGCTATACATGGTTGGCAAGGCACTGCTGGCGATGTTTCTAACCCGCGTCGACATCGGCTCAGCGTACGGCGCCGCTGGCTCGCTCGCCATGTTGCTGGCGTGGTTCTACTACTCCGCGCTGGTGTTTCTGCTTGGGGCCGAACTAACCAGGGCCATCGAAGCCCACACGATGCGCACCAACGTCACGGGAAGGAAGTAACTCCCGCCGCCGTTCGCCCGCTGACCTAAGCGACGATTAGCATCGCCAGATACGGGCAGAGATTTAGCAGCACGATGCCGAGTTTATAGATGGCCATGCCGGCATAGTGGATCGAATCGAACGTTTCGACCGACAGCCTGGCAAACCGGCTGTGAAACCGATACATCCAATCGTGCGCCAGTAGGAAGAATAGAAACCAGCAGGCCAAGAAGCCAAGGTTCAGCACCACACACCAGCCCAACAAGGCGGTAAGCATTTCAGCGCTCAAGGTTGAATCCTCCCCAGCACGGTGTTATGAGCCCGCAAGATCGCGGGAGAACAGAAAAGTAGGCCAGCAGCCCTGGCCCTCCATTTGCACTTCCCTAACGCGATTCGCCCTCCCTTTGCGTTCCTAGCGCCGAACTGCGGCCTATTGGATAGCATTACGCTTTGTCGGGGAGGGTCAAGGTTCTTTCTTCGAACTTAATGGGAAGCTCACGATCCCTTGGCGATGGGGGTCCCCACGGGTGGCTAACGACACAGATAAGCCAATCCCAACGAACAGGACGATCCAACCACGCGGCTCGGGGACCCGCGATGGCTGAGATAGCGCAGCGGATTGCGAAGAAGTCGAGCCGAGATTGTCGCGCCACACGGTGTAGTCGGCTAGGTTGACACTTCCATCGTTGTTGCCGTCGGCGAATGCCAACTCGCTGGATCCGAACGTGTCGCTCCAGGCAGCATAGTCCATCGCGTCGACTTCGCCACTGCAGTTGTAGTCGCCGTCCAGATCGCAGGTTGGTGGAATCGCCTGAAACGTGGCGACGGTGTTGTCGCCATTCGGGACACCGCCATCCACTACGCCAAGCAGCAGCCAACCTCCTTCAGCCAACCTTGGCCCCAGCGCTAGACCTTCGAGGTTCTTGCCGATTCCACCGCCGACGCCTCCCGTCCACAACTCCGTTTTCGAGACAGACGTATAGGCCTTTCCCGAAAGGCCGCTGTCGAATTCGGGATCACTCGTGTCCGTTGCGCCGGCAAAGCCGATTTTGTAGATGCGACTCTCGAATCCGGCAGAGAGCGAGCGTTCAAGGGCAAGCATAGTGCCGTCGGGCAGCGCCAGCATGTCGACCAAGCCACTGCGGTTGGTGAAGATGCTGCTAGGTATGGGATCGACCTCGTAAGCATACTGGCTTGTCGCGGTCAGCATGTTGCCATCCACGTCGAACTGCTGCAGGCGGACCGTGGTGCCAGCCGACCCGGTGGCTAGGCTGCCGTCGATAGTCAGTGCCTCTTCGTTGGCGGTCCACATCGTTCTTCCGCCAATCGAGCGAGTGAGAGACTCAAGCCCGCGATTGTTGGCGATGCTACTGTACACTGTGGGAGGCAACACCAGTTGGAGTTGCAACCCACTGGCCAGACTGTATTCTCGCACGGCCGGCGTGGTCTCCTCGCTTATGAAGACGCTATTCCGCGCCGGGTTCGTGTAGGCGATTCCCTCAAAGTCGGCGCCCGGAGATAGGGATAAAACGCTGCTTGCCACTGCCGATTGGATGGTGCCATTCGCGGTGAAATTGGCGGTGAACCTCACCAATTGATTATTCGAGTCTTGCACCGCGGCAAACTCGTGCTCGCCATCCTGAAGCCCCAAATACGTGACGCCGCTCATTTCCACCACACCAGAAACTGCCGAGGTATCGAGCACCACGTCGCCACGCGGCACCACCGTCCAAGCGGTCGCGACGTCGGCTACGAGGCAGGAAAAAACTGCGGCCGCCGCCAGAATGGTGATGGCTTTCCTTTTACTGCTGTGCATCATCAGGCAATCGGTCAAGGAGTGTATCAAACTGGCGAAGTATACGCACGCTCATGGATCGACGCCGGCACGTCGTCCAGCAACTCAACGCCGAATATGCTGGTATCGTAAGGTGAAACATCGGTTGTGCTCTCAGATCGGGCGCCAAGTAGTGATTCTCGCCACCAGGAATTACTAGTCTAGTCAGTCGTCCGTTTCTTGAGAATCATCTTCGCGGTGATGCCCAACCATGCCGCAACTTACAGGTGTGTGCGCAATTGCGATTGACCGTACGACCTTGGGACGATGAAGCCGGCGCTTGAGTATGGGATTGAGCTACATTACTCAAACAGTCAGCTACATATCCATGCAATACCGGCGATCAGACACAGCGTCAGACGTCCAACGAGAATCGCCTTCGATTGACTGTTGGCTTTCGGCCAGCCCTCAACCAAGCGAGCGACAAATGTCAAGATGCCACCAGTTTCAAGGCCATCGAGCCGTCTTGATCCTTCGGGAATATTGGTCTCGTTGAATAGGGCAATGCCTACTCCCGTCGCCAGAGCCATCGATCCGCCTAGAGCAACGCACATCAAACAGATTATGTCGATAAACATCGCTGCAAAGGGAAACGCCATTGGTGTGCACCTCGCAAAAAGTTGCTCCCACCATTCACGCAAAGCAGCTGTCCAGTGATCAGCTCCCGCGATAGGTCGAATACCCAAACGGCGAGAGCAATAGTGGGACGTGGTAGTGCTGGTCGGCGTTTGCGACGCGGAATGCAATCTCCACTTTGGGAAAGAAGGCTTCGTCGCCGTTGGCCGCTACGTACGCGGCGGTGTCGAAGGTTAAGCGATAGATGCCCGGAGTTAGCGGCTCGGCGCCAAGTAGATCGGTGGCGCGGCCGTCGTTATTGGTGGTGCCGGCAAACGAAGCGGTGGGTGCGCCGTCTTCATCAAGCCGTGTCAACGTCACCGGCACTCCGGCGGCCGGACGGCCAAGGGCCGTATCTAGTACGTGCGTGGTAATCGCACTCATAGTGTTTCTCAGGCGTCGGGGGGTTTGGAGGCGAAGAGTTTGTCGATCCGCAGGTGGGTGATGCGGCGCTGCTGCTCGGCCGCGACGTCCAACTCCGTATTTGCGTTGTGTTCGAGCCGTTGCTTGAGGTTCGCCAGCATCTCGGCGGCCGACTTGCCGGTCGCACACACAATAAACGTGTAGCCGAACTTCTGATGATAGTCGTTGTTGCGCTGCTGCAACCGCTCGAGCAATTGCTCGTCGGCCTTGGCGACACCCGCTTGCTCGGCCGACGACCACTGCCGGTTGCCGGCTAGTCGCATCTTGAGTGAATCAAGGTCGCCAATTCGCGGGTGGCTTGCAAATGCTTCGAGCCAAGCTTCTTTTGGCATTCTGTCGAATACACAATCGGCCGCAGTGTGTAGGGTGCCTGCATCAGAAAACGGCCGCTGCTTGGCCATCTGCTCGCACCACCAACTCGATCCACAGCATTGGCGCAACTCTGCCGAGGCGTCGTCCGCGGGCAGGTCGTTCAATATGGCGAGCCTCGCATCGTTCAAAGCGCCATGCCCCTTCCGGCAGCGGCCGGCTCGCCCCGCAGGTAGGTTTGCTGGACGACGCCGTAGAGCGTTTCGCCATCGTAGGGAGTGATGGGGTGACGGTGGAGTAGTTCGGTGGCTCGCACCGTGAAATGCGCTTCGGAGTCGAAGGCGACAACGTTGGCTTCGCCGCCAACTTCCAGACCGCCCGATCTACCAACGAGCTCCGCGGGCGCGGTGCTGAGCCAGGTTGCCACTTGCGATACCTCGATTCCTCGCTCTCGCGCGCCAGTCCAAACCACTGGAAGCGTCAATTGCACCGAACTGATGCCTCCCCACGCAAGATCGAATCGCCCGTCCGTCAGGTGTTTCTCTTCTGGCGAACAAGGTGAGTGATCGGAAACCACGAAGTCGATGTCGCCATCGATGAGTCCTTGCCACAACAGCTCGCGATTGGCCGAATCGCGAAACGGCGGCGCGCATTTGAATTGGCAAGAGCCGTCTTCAATGTCTTCGCTGGCGAAGTGGAGATAGTGTGGGCACGTCTCGACCGTCAGTGGCAAATCCGCTTCGCGCGCGGCCCGTAGCATGGGCAGGCTGCCCGCGTCGGACAGATGAACTATATGCGTACGACACCCCGTTTCGCGACACAACCGAATGAGCAGCTCGATCGCGTCGCGCTCGAATTGCGGTGGCCGGGTGGCGACGTAGTCGGCGTAACGTCGGGGATTGGCCACCGGGGCCACAGGCGAGAGGATTTCGGCGTGGGCGAGCAGCGGCAGCCCGCGCTCGACAAGCACTGGCATGGCCGCTCGTAGTTCTTTTTCGGTGGCGGCAGGAAATTCGTCGATGCCGCTGAAACAGAGGAACGCTTTGATGCCAAGCACACCGGCATCGGCCAGGCCTTCGATTTCATTTTCGTTGCCAGGAATGAGCCCGCCGTAGAAGCCGACATCGCAGCTAAGTTTCCCCTCGGCGGATTGCCGCTTTAGCTCAAGGGCCTGGGTCGTGGTTGTGACGGGCGAGCTATTCAGAGGCATGTCGACCACGAGCCTGACGCCGCCGGCCGCCGCGGCCGCCGTGCCGGTTGCTAAGCCTTCCCATTCCGTTCGCCCCGGTTCGTTAAAGTGGACGTGCGTGTCGACAAGCGCCGGCAGGAGTGCCACGTCGCCAAAGTCCTCACCGGCTCCCTCGCGGTAATCGTCGATCGCCGCGACGCGTCCCTCGCGGATGGTCAGCGTGGCAGGACGTTGGCCGGCGGAAGTGACGACACGTTGGCTCGATAGCACCAGTTCGGACATGGCGGCTGCTGGCGAGGGAAACTGGAATCATTATCATAGAAACGAACTCAGGCGAGTATACCAAGACCCCGCGAGGATGGCATGGCAGGCAGATTGGCGGCCCATCGGTATGGAAAACACCGCGTGCGCGTTAGCAAGGTGCGGCGACCGCGCACGGCTCCATCGAATGAGGAAACGCACGAATTCGTGGAGGCGTGCGTCGACGTGGAACTCGATGGCGATTTCGAGGCTGCATATCTCGAAGGCGATAATCGGTTGGTAGTGGCGACCGATACATGCAAGAACACGGTTTACGTCCTTGCGAAAGAAGATCCGCTTCACAGCATCGAGTCGTTTGGTCTAACGGTCGCCAACGACTTCATCGCGCGTTACGAGCACGTCACCGGTTGCACCGTATCGCTTACCGAACGCGTTTGGAGACGACTGATGGATTGCCCTCACGGATTCATTGCGAGCGACCGCGCCACGCCAACCGCCGTGGTGGAAGCGACCCGAGGGGCGACGCCGAAGGTGACCTCGGGTATCGATCGCCTCTTAATCGCCAAAACCACCGAGAGCGGTTTTGAGAACTTTCACGAGAGTGACTTTCGCACGCTTGTCGATACCCACGATCGCATCCTGGCAACCGAAGTCACCGCCGAATGGCATTACAACAACGTCGATTTGGATTTCGTTTCGACCCGGGCGGCGGTGGTTGGGGCTTTGCTTGCGCGGTTCGTCGACCACTACAGCAAGAGTGTGCAGGAGACGCTCTATTTCATGGGTCAAGCGGCGCTCGACGCGTCGAGCGACGTTGAGAGCGTCAAGCTCACGCTTCCGAACAAGCACCATCTGCTGGCGAACCTCGCGCCATTCGGTCTCGAGAATGACAACGAAGTGTTTGTAGCGACCGATGAGCCTTACGGCTACATCACCGCGACGGTCGCCCGTTAGGTGCAAGCTGGACGCCCTCCCGCCAGTTGGGCAAGTGTGAGCGCAAGCGTCTCGACGCCAGCGGCCATGTGTTCGGGCGAAGCGTACTCATCGGGCCGATGCGACACGCCACCACGGCATGGAATGAAGATCATGCCCATCGGCGCGATGCGGGCCATGAACAGCGAATCGTGGTACGCTCGACTGACCATCTCTCGAAACGGCAAATTGAGCGACATGGCTGCCTGACGCACCGCTTGCACGACTCTCGCATCGGCCGTTGCTGGCGGATCGGCATTGAGCACTGTACTCTCGACTTCGACTTTCCGCCGCGCGGCGATGCTATTGGTTTGGTCTAGGATTTCGGCAAGGACGCGGTCACGATTGGCGCCGTCGATATCGCGGAGGTCGAGAGTGAAACGAACGCGGCGGGGGATGGAGTTTACCGCGCCTGGGTGAACTTCCATTTTGCCGACCGTCGCAACGAGGTCGGGGCTAGCGCTTTGAAGGGCACATTCCTCAATTGCTGCGATCATTTCGGCGACGGCGCATAGTGCGTCGCGACGGTCGGGCATTAGCACACCGCCTGCGTGTCCACCCTGGCCAGTGACTTCAAACGCTACGGTGGAAGGTGCAGCGATGGCAGTGACGGCGCCAATCACCTCGCCGGCTTGCTCCAGCACGGGGCCTTGTTCAATATGCAGCTCGACAAATGCGGTGTAGTGTCCATGTTCTAGCACAGCCGAAGCGATTTCTCCTTCGAAACCAGCGGCCGCGCGCGCCTGATCGTACGAATTGCCGGCATCGTCTTCGAGTGCAGCGAGTGTGTCCGGGGCCATCGCGCCGCTTATTAATCGACTGCCAGTACACCCCACACCAAACCGTGTCGGCTCTTCGGAAGTGAACATGACTAGTTCGATTGAACGCTGCGGGCGAAATCCGCCTCGCTGAAGCGATCGGATCGCCTCTAGGCCACCCAGCACGCCGAGCGTTCCGTCGTACATACCGGCGTGCGGGATGGCGTCGGTATGTGAACCGGTGCCGACCGCCGACGCGTTTGCGTCGGAACCCACCCAGCGTGCGAACGTGTTTCCCACCGCGTCCTCGCGCACCGTGAGTCCCGCTGCGCGATGAAGCTGCTTCAGGTAGTCGCGTGCTTGCCGATCGACGTCGGTAAACACCACGCGAGTCACCGCGGGCGGTGGTTCGTCGCAGGCCGAGAACTTGGCGAGCTCCTGCAGCTCGTCGACAAGCGTTTCGACATCGACTTCGAGTGCCGGCAGGTCCATGGCTTCGCGCGGTTCCTTAGCTCGAATGGGTAGAGAGGGGATCGCGATGGATGTCTTTGTAGTAGATATAGGATGCGTCCTGTTTGCCCATCGCCACGAACCACTGCGGACAGTACGACGCCATCCAGATCGAATCGCCCTCTCGCACCGGATACCAATAATCGCCAAGCCGATAGACCCCCTGCCCCGAGCGCATGTAGAGGCCGTGTTCCATCACGTGTGTCTCGACGAACGGCAGTGTCGCCCCGGGGTTGAATTGAAACACGTTCACGGCCATGTCAAACGCTGGCTCCACCGGCAGCAGCGTGGCCAGCACCGCGTCCGGGTCGCCCAAAAACGGTTCGCCGGGCGCGTCGTTAAGGTGTCCTGTGATACGCTGCGGCGTCTCGGTTCCAGCGCGCGGCTCGTACCGCTTTTCGAACACCAGAAGCGTCGCCCCGTCGGGCACCTGGAGTTGGTATTGGTCGCCGGGCGGTAGAAATGCAAATGAGTCGGTCGTCAGCTCCTGGCCGTCGAGTTGAACTTCGCCTTCGAGCACGTACGCCAGTCGTTCGACACCGTCCGCCGCGTCTTGCGTCATAGCGCCGTACGATCCGTGAACCAGATACTGCGTAAACCGCGGCGCGCTACGGTCAGCGTTCATCACTGGGCTAATCAGCACGACGCCCTCTGCGCCTTCCCAACCAGTAAGCGGTGAGACGACGTGGCCATCGGGCGCGATAAGCGCATGATTGGTCGTGACGGCCGTGCGGGTGTGCCCGAAGGGTAGGTTGCTCATGATGTGTTGAGGCTCACCTGTTGATAGTGACCGGACAGTTTCTTCAGATACTCCGCCAGCACTTCGATGCCAACGACCACGTCCTCGACGTTGACACGTTCGTCAGGGTGATGGCTCACGCCGCCAGGGTGGCGGAGAAAGAGCATCGCCATTGGGAAGCGTTCGCCCATGACGACAGCGTCGTGCCCTGCCCCGCTTTCCATCAGTACGGGTTCGGTCGCATGCTCGGAAACCGTCTCGCTTAGCAGCGACGCCAACCGGTCGTCCGCCTGGATCGAATGGTGTACGTTGTGCTCTAGGACCTCCATGCGACATCCTTCAGCGTCCGCCGCGCGATGGCCCGCGGCGATTAGCCGCTCAACCGCGGTTTCACGCGTCGGATCATCGAGATGACGCACGTCGAGCGTTAATTCGACGCAACCGGGAATCACGTTAGGAGTGCCCGGCGCCACTTGCAAGCTGCCAACGGTCGCTTTCAAGCCAGACGATCGAATCGCCTCGTCGCGCACGATTCGTACGAGCTTCGCGCTTGCGACCAGCGCGTCGCGACGGCCTTCCATGGGGGAGGTGCCGGCGTGACCCGCTTCGCCGCGAAACACAATCCGCAGACGGCTTTGCCCTGCGATACCAGTCACCACGCCAACCGGGGAGTCTAACCGTTCTAGCACGGGGCCCTGCTCTAAGTGCGGTTCGACAAAGCCGATCACCTCGTCCGCCGCGTACTTGCAATCGGCAATAGCGTCGGGCGACAGACCAAACGCTTTGATCGCATCGCGCATGCATATACAATTGGCGTCCGTCCGATCGAGCCAAGTAGGGTCGAACGCGCCCGACACCGCCGAACTGCCCAAGTACGGCATTTTGAAGCGAACGCCTTCTTCTTCGCTAAACCCAACCACATCGAGGTGAAACGGCAAGCTGGTGCCGGACAGCAAGTGGCATGCGGCCACGCTCATCAGCACGCCGAGCACGCCGTCGTAGCGACCGGCGCCAGGCACGGTGTCGAGATGCGAACCAATCAGCAGCGCCTTTTCGGCGGTGGGACTTGTTAAGCGTCCGATGCAGTTGCCGGCGTGGTCAATGCGTGGGCTCAAGCCGGCCAGACGCATCCACTCCGTCACGCGGGTGTGGACCGCGTGCATCGGTTCGCTCAAGTAGAGTCGCGTGATCCGCCCCGACTCCGACGAACAACCCGCCAACTCGTCGCAGCGCGACATCACCTGCTGAGCCAAGCGTTGCGTATCCACAGGCATAAGGCGGGCGACTTCTCCGTCGATGGAATGGTTCCGAGTTGACGGTTAGAGTGATTCGTTCTAACGTTACACGTAGGAGTGAATAGGATCATAGTTGCCTCCAGGCCGAGAGGCAATCTGCCGGTGGCGGAGAGCAGTTGTCGTTTGGCCCGGATCGAAGAATCGGATCCGCCATGCGCGACCACATCGTCTTCTATGTCAATGGCGTCCGCCGCGCGGTCGACATCGATGCCGCGCAACAAACGCTCTCAGAGTTTCTACGTTCGAGCCAACACCCACACTCCGAACGACTGACGGGAACCAAAATCGCGTGCGCCGAAGGCGACTGCGGCGCCTGCACCGTGCTTGTTGGAAAGCCGACGGCTGATGGCAAGGCGATCGCTTACCAATCGGTCGACGCGTGCATTGCGTTCGTGTTCCAAATGGATGGTCGGCACGTGGTGTCGGTCGAAGGTTTGCGCGCCTCCGGCGGGCTGTCCGCATTGCAAACGGCGATGGTCGACGGTCACGGTAGCCAATGCGGTTTCTGTACACCCGGTTTCGTCATGGCTCTGCATGGTCTGGCGGAAGAGGCTGGTACGTTGCCGACGTCGCTCGACGACGAAGAAGTGCGGATTGGACTGTCGGGCAACCTTTGTCGATGCACCGGCTACCTGCAGATTCTTCAAGCCGCTACTTCGCTGCGGCCCGACGCGATCGCTTCGATGTCGCAACTGTTCGATGAGAGCCAGATGCTCAGCGACTTCGCCAAGCTGGGCGGCGAGGCGGTGGTGATGGAATCGAGCGACGGCAAAGTGGTTGCAGTTCCGCGCAGCTTGTCCGACCTGATTCGATTTCGGACGGAAATGTCCTCGGCGCGACTTGTCGCTGGTGCAACCGACCTGGGAGTGCAGCGGAACCACGGACTGTTTGAACCCGTCGAGGTCATCTCCACTTGCGAGATTCCGGAGTTGCAAACGATCGCCGTCGACGGAGATGAGCTAGTCGTCGGCGCCGCGGCCACTTGGCAAGAGTTTGATGAGTTCATTTGCGACCGTCTGCCCGAGTATCACCAAATACTGCTCCGCTTTGGCAGCCCCCAAGTGCGGCATATGGGCACGCTTGCCGGCAACCTTGCGAACGCGTCGCCGATCGCCGATTCGATACCTTTTCATTTTGTGACCGAAACCGTCATCGAAGTGGAGAGCACGCGCGGCCCGCGGAGAATTCCCATCGCCGACTTCTATAAAGGTTACAAACAGATCGATCTGGCGGCCGACGAAGTCATCACCCGTGTGCGTACGCCACTGCCGCCGCCCGACGTGGCAGTGAAGCTCTACAAGATGTCGAAGCGTCGCGACATGGATATCAGCACCGTTACCGCCGCGTTTTGGCTGCAACTCGATGGCGAGACAGTAGCCGACGCACGCGTCGCGGTGGGAGGTGTTGGCCCTGTGGTGTTGCGGTTGTCGCAGGCCGAGCAGTCGCTCGCCGGCGGTCAGTTCACGCTTGATTCATTGCAAGCAGCGGGCGCAATTGCCCGTAGCGAAGTGACGCCGATCTCCGACGTGCGTGGCAGCGCGGGCTACCGGCTGCAACTTGTCGAGAACCTGTTCGCCAAGTGTTACTACGACCTTTCGGCGAGTCTCAGCGTGGCGGTGAGTTAATCATGTCGCAAGTTGGAACGCCTGTGCCTCACGAATCGGCTGAAGGCCACGTCACCGGTACGGCCGCATACATCGACGACCTGCCGCGTCGCGAACGTGAACTTTATGTCGGCTTCGTCGGTTCGCCGGTTGCGGCGGGGCAACTTGCTGCAATCGACATTAAGGACGCCGCCGCGGTCGATGGAATCTGCTGCGTGCTCACCCATCGCGACCTTGGTGGGCCGAATCACTTTGGGCCGATCATTTCCGACGAGCCCTTCTTGGTGGCCGACGAGATGGCCTATCTGGGACAGCCAGTGGTTGTAGTCGCCGGAGGAACGCCTGATGCGGTGGCGGCTGCGTGTCGACGTGTCAAGCTGGAATACGAAGAGCGCCAGCCAGTGCTGGAGATCGACGACGCCGTTCGTCGCGAAGAGTTCATCGGCCCGCGCCGTCACATGACGAGTATCGGCGCGGAAGACGATGCGGCTTTCGAAGCGGTTTTCACCCGTGCCAAGCACACCGTGTCGGGCCGGTTTCACTGTCAGGGCCAAGAACAGTTCTACTTCGAAACGCAAGCGGCGCTGGCCGAGTTGGGCGAGGCGGGCGAAGTTCGGGTGATCTCTTCCACTCAAAACACCACCGAAACGCAGCAAGTGGTGGCCGAAGCGCTCGGGGTCGGCATGCACCAAGTGGTTTGCGTTTGTCCGCGGATGGGCGGCGCATTCGGCGGCAAGGAAACCCAGTCGGCGCTCACTGCGGTGATGGTCGCTATGGTCGCCAAGCGTACTGGTCGCCCAGCCCGGTTAGTGTTGCCGCGCGGCGTCGACATGGCGATCACCGGCAAGCGTCACCAGTACCGAGCCAACTATCGCATCGCATTCGACGATGCGGGCCGCATCGCGGCCGCGGAGCTGGCGTTCTATTCAAACGGCGGGGCTTATGCCGATTTGTCGACGTCGGTACTCGAACGCACCATGCTGCATGCCGACAACGCCTATCACATTCCTTTGATGCGTGTCACCGGCCAGGTTTGCCGCACGAACCTGCCGCCTAACACCGCGTTCCGTGGTTTTGGTGGGCCACAGGGAATGTCAGTCATTGAGAATGGTATCGAGATGATTGCCGAGACGCTCGGGCGCGACGCGATGGAGGTCCGTCGCGCGAATCTCTACCAAGATGGAAATCCCGATCGCAGTGTGACGCACTACGGGCAAATCGTTCGCGATCACGTCCTCGAGGAAATCTTCGACCAGCTTGCCGAAAGTTCGCATTACCACCAGCGACGTGCCGAGATCGAACAATTCAATCGAACCAGCCCAACGCATGCCAGGGGCTTGGCAATGTCGCCGGTGAAATTCGGTATTTCGTTCACCACTAAGTTCCTCAACCAGGCCAACGCCCTGGTGAACGTGTACACCGATGGGACGGTGCAGGTTTCGACTGGCGGCACGGAGATGGGCCAGGGGCTGAACACGAAGCTCCAGCAAGTGGTTGCCGACGAATTTGGACTGCCGTTGGGCAGCGTCCAGATGATGTCGACGTCGACCGAGAAGAGCAACAACACCTCGCCTACTGCCGCCAGTGCTGGGACCGACTTGAACGGCGCTGCGGCCGTGGAGGCTTGTCGCAAAATCAAGCATCGCATGCGAGCGTTCGCCGCCACGTTACTCGCCGATCGAGACAAGGGCCTGGTCGCGTCGCCCGAGCACATTTGTATCGCCGGCGGGATGGTTTACGACGATCGCGATTGCGACCCGGACGCCAAGATTTCATTCGGCGAGTTTTGCAATCTCGCCCGGCGCGAGCGGATCGACCTTGGCGCGCGCGGGTTCTTTGCCACGCCGGGCGTCGACTACAACCGCGAGACGGGGCGCGGCAATCCCTTCTATTACTACACTACCGGCGCGGCTGTTGCCGAGGTGGCCGTCGATCGATTGACCGGCGAACTGGTATTCGATCGAGCCGACCTACTGATGGACGTTGGCAAGATGATCAATCCGGGCGTCGACCGAGGGCAGGTAATTGGTGGCTTCATGCAAGGCGTTGGATGGGTGACCAACGAAGACCTACGCTACGACAACGAAGGCCGTCTGCTCAGTACAGGGCCAACGACGTATAAGATACCGAATATCACCGACCTGCCCCGCGAGTTCAACGTCGACTTCATTGCCAACCCCATGCACGTCAAGAACATCCGCCAGAGCAAGGCGGTCGGCGAGCCGCCGCTAATGCTTGCGCTTTGCGTTTGGCTCGCCGCTCGCAATGCGGTTTCGTACGTCGCTCAAGGCCAGCCATTCGAGATGGCGATTCCGGCGACGGGTGAGGAGCTGCTGATGACGATGAGCCAACTGGGCAAACCTGCCACGAAACTCTCCGCCGCGAGCGGCAACGGCGCAGCCTCCCCTAGCAAAGCCGGCGCGCCGGCTAAGACGCCATGACGCCCGACGAGATCCTCAGGCGGTCGGCCCAACTTGTCGATTCCGGCGAGCCATGCGTGGCCGTCACTCTGGTCGAGGCGACCGGTTCGACGCCGCAAGATGCAGGCGCCAAGATGATCGTCACCACCAAAGGGTTCGCCTGCGGCACGGTTGGTGGTGGACGGATTGAGGCCAAAGCGATCGACCACGCCGCGGCGATGTTCGCCGATAACGCGCCCGGCTGCCAATGGGTCGACTGGAACCTGAAAGCCGACGTCGGTATGACGTGCGGCGGCAGCGTCAAACTGCTGTTCGAGCTGTTCGGTCCCGCGCGCTGGCAAATTACCATGTTCGGCGCAGGCCACGTCGCCCAAGCCCTCGCGCGACTGCTCACCACCCTGCCCTGCAAGCTGACCTGCATCGACCCACGCGGCGATTGGCTCGCGAAGCTTCCTCCAGAAGTTACCACGGTGCAGTTAGCCACCCCGGCCGACTACGTCGACCAGATCCCAACCGGCGCCCAAGTACTCTGCATGACCCAAGGCCACCGCAGCGACCTCCCGGTGCTCCAGCGCCTGCTCAAGCTACCCACGCAATTCCCCTTCGTGGGAGTGATCGGCAGCAAAGCCAAAGCAGCCGTGCTGCGAAAAGAACTCACTGCGGCCGGCGTCGAGCCCGCGAAGCTCGACTTCCACTGCCCTGTGGGATTGCCGATTGGCACGAATCACCCAGGTGAGATCGCGGTGAGTATTGCGGCGCAATTGTTGGAGGTTCGGGACAAGAGCGTTCCATGAGCAGGGTGCGCGAAACGCACCGATACGGGTAACGTAGACATGGTGCGTTTCACGCACCCTACTAACTAACTCGCAACCAAGCGTCATTCGTCTTGGGAAGAGTAATGGCCAACCCCCTAAACATCGGAATCGTCGGTGGCTCCATTGCAGGATGTTCGGCCGCTATCTACTTAAGTCGTGCCGGACATAAGGTGACCATTTTCGAACGCTCCACAGGGAAGCTACAGGGTCGGGGCGGAGGAATTGCCACGCCGATGGCGACCTTCCAATCGCTGGTCGAAGAAGACGTCATCGACGCCGATTTCCCGCATACGATCGTCCGGGAGATGCCGTTCGTCGCACGCACGCCGAACGATGTGCAGCTGGGGCGTACCGCGTGGACGCTATCTGTCGACCTCGCTTGCTTTCACTGGGGAAGCCTTTGGGAAAACCTTCGCGAACGAGTGGATGACCGTTCGTACTTGAACGAGCGACATGTAACCGGCGCCAACATGCACGGCAGCGACACAGCAATCCTACACCTAGAAGACGGATCGACACACGAGTTCGATCTGGTACTCTTTGCCGATGGCTATCACTCGCTGGGGCGACGTCTTCTAGAACCAGACTCGGAGCTACGCTATCGCGGTTACCTGTTGTGGCGAGGCCTGCTTTCGGAGGCGAGCATGCGCAACAGCGACCCACTGGCTGAGAAAATGCCCCGGCTTACCTACGCCCAACTGGAAGGGCATCTGGTCATCTACATCGTTCCCGGAATCGACGGATCAACGACCGAAGGAGAGCGACTGTACAACTGGGGTGCCTACATCCCAGTCGATGGCGACGAGCTGCCCGAGTTGATGACCGATCGGGAAGGTCGATCTCATATTGGTTCGTTGCCGCCAGGGTCGATGCGGCGGGAGAACGAAAAGCGCCTCAAGGAGTTGATGGGCGCGAACCTACCCGGGTACTTTGCCGAGATCATCGACAAATCAGAGAATACGTTCATTCAACTAATCTACACAGCAGACGTTCAGGCATACGCCCGCGACCGCATCGGTCTGCTTGGAGACGCGGGTGATGTCGTCCAGCCGTTCACGACATCAGGTGTTTTCAAAGGTTTCAACAACGCCAGGGACTTGGCCGCCGCATTGAATGAGCAGCAGAGCGTCGACGACGCCGTCGCGCATTGGAGTCAAACCCAAACGCAACGCGGCAAACGAATTCTCACGCTGGGCGAGCAAATGGAGCAGGCGTTCATCTGGAATCCGCTAGACTTCGCTTCCGCTGACGCCGCCACCACCGAGGCATGGTGGAAGTCGTCTGTTGCCGAGGACGAAGAGTTTGGCTTCGCAGACGAACGATAGATTCAATCTCGTCCACCGGCTCGCGAGACCTTGGGGTGAAACTATGAGAACGGAGGCCTCGCCTTAGGTGGTTGGGTTTCCTTCGAGTGCGTGGTAAACCGGTGATGTATTTGTTCCCAGTTTCCACAGAAGGA
>JANQOF010000029.1 GCA_028279215.1 Pirellulales bacterium | reverse complement strand
CATCGAGTCGCTCCATCAGCTTTAGCACATTGCGTGCGTCGGCTGCGTTGAGTTCGACGGTGTCCTTGGGAAGCCAGGTGAGTTCACGGCTTTGGGTTTGGATTTCCGACGCGGCCAACGCGTCGCAAACGCCGGAAAAGGCTTCGGGTTCGCAAGTTACCTCGAACGAGTCACCCTCGCGGCGGACATCGTCGGCCCCCGCTTCGATCGCCAGTTCCATGAGCGACTCTTCGTCGGTCTTGTCGGCGGCGATGGCAATCAGACCCTTGCGGTTGAACGTCCACGCGGCACAACCGGTTGCGCCGAGCTTCCCGCCGCAAACTTCGAACAGCTTGCGAATCTCGGGCGCGGTGCGGTTGCGGTTATCGGTGAGGATGTCGCACATCACGGCGACGCCGGCTGGGCCAATGCCTTCGTACAGAACTTCTTCGAGGTTGCCGCCGTCGAGTTCGCCGGTGCCTTTCTTGATGGCCCGTTCGATGTTGTCCTTGGGCATCGATACCGCTTTGGCATCGTTAATGGCGTAGCGGAGCTTGAGGTTGACATCGGGATCGCCACCACCCATTTTGGCCGCCACGATGATGGCCTTGGAGAGCTTACTCCAGAGCTTTCCTCGTTTGGCGTCGACCGCCGATTTCTTACGGGCGATGTTCGCCCAATGCGAATGTCCTGCCATGGCGAGGGGTGGGGGAAGAGAGATTGGGGATCAGGGAGAGACAAGGTTCTTGGGGTTGGGGGTGTCAACGTTCGCTTGCGCGTCCCTGGACTCAGACCCCTGAATCCTGCCGCCTCACTTTGGTTTGCGTTTGGTGATCTTCTTGCGGCCCTTGGGCGCGGCTTTCTTCTTTTTGACTTTCTTTTTCTTCACCGGCTTCCCGGCGGCCTTTTTCTTGACGGCCTTTTTCTTGACCACCTTCTTTACTTTTTTCTTCACCTTCTTGGTGGGCTTGGCAGCGCCCTTCGACGGTGCTTTTTTCGCGTCGCTGGCTGGTTTCTTTCTGGCGGTGGCGCCAACTGCTTTCTTTGGGGCTTTCTTGGTTGGTTTGGGCGGCGGTTCGGGCTTCTTGGGCAATCGACTCTTGCACCCAGGATCGATGGCCAACAGTAGCTTGCGAGCGTTCGTCCCGTAGGGGCTCTTGCCGATGTCGACGCCTAGTTGGTGGAGGATGCCGCCTACCTCAACACCTTTGCTCTTGGGCACTGCCCGCTCCAACCCCGGAATGTGCCAGGCGGCTGCTTCCTTCTCGTTGATGATGTCGAACACGAGAAACGCGGTGAGCAGCCCCTTGTTGGCGGCGATCGCGTGACCGCCCAGCGCGTTTTGCGTTACGTACGCTACGGTGAAAGGCGTAGTGCCTTCGTACTTTTCGATGGTCTTGGTGGCTTGACCCAGGTTCTGCTTCTTCATCAGTTCCAGGTCATAAGAGTACACCGACTCAAACACGCTGTGCAGCGTTCGCTTAAGGCGTTCGGCCGCACGTTCGGGATCGTTCAACTCCTTGAGCGTTTCAGAGAGCTCTCGCTTGGTGCTGACTCGCACTTCGTTCCAACCCACATAGTCGGATTGAAGCCGTGCGAAGGCTTGCTCGACCGCATCTTGCGGCGAGTTTTCCAGCAGGCACGCAAACAACAAGTGCTCGATGAGCGTGCGATTTGGCGGCGGTGGCACTGGTTTGTAGTGCTTTTTGATTTGCCCCAATAACTTCGTAATGCGAGTACCGCGATTTTGCGCTGCCATGTTCTTTCGACTAACTGTTGCTTCTCTTTTGGATCGGAATCACTCGTTGTTTGGTGCCGCTTCGGTTGCGGAACCGTCCGAGTCTGGTTCGTCAGGCAGGACGTCTTGGAGCATCTTAGCGATAGCGATCGACTGTTTGACCCCCTGGTCGAGTTCAAACTTCAATCGCGGAGTGTACCGCGTATCAATTCGCTCCGCGATCTTGCTCTGCAGGTACCCCGCCGAGCTTTGCAGGCCTCTGAGGCAAGTTTTTTGTTTGGTTTCGGGCCCCATCACCGAAACGTGCACCTTGGCCCCGCGCATGTCGGGCGTCACTTCAACATAGGTTACCGTAACGTCCTCGATTCGCGGATCGCGCAAATCCTTAAGAATTGCCATGCTAACGACTTCGCGAATCGCTTCGGCGGCTTTGAGGACTCGGCGAGAGGACATGGCACTGGTTACGACTGGGAGGAGAGCTTGGCGGAAATCTTGCTATTCGTCGAACGTGCGACCGATCTCCTCGATCTTGTACACTTCGAACAGATCGCCTTCTTTCACGTCGTTAAAGCCCGCCAGTTTGATGCCGCACTCGAATCCTTCACGAACCTCTTTGGCATCGTCCTTCTCTCGGCGGAGAGTCTCCAGAGCGTAATCGCCAATCACCGTGCTGTCGCGAATCACACGTGCCCGAGCGTTCCGCTCGATTACGCCTGCCAGCACTCGGCAGCCTGCGACCGCGCCGACACGACTGATGCGGAACACCTGTTGAACGAGTGCTCGGCCGAGTTCCACTTCGCGCTCTTCTGGCTTCAGCATGCCTTCAAGGGCGAGCTTCAGGTCGTCGGTGATCTTGTAGATGACGTCGTAACGACGAATCTGCACACCAAGTCGGTCGGCCAACTGTCGGGCCTTTTCGTCGGGAACGACGTTGAACGCCAGGATCACCGCGTCGGATGCGTGGGCAAGTTGCACGTCGCCCTCGGTCACGCCGCCAACGGTCGACAGCAATGTCTTGAGCTTTACCTCGGGATGGTCGAGCTTGGTGAGCTCTTTTTGAATCGCCTCGATCGAACCTCGCACGTCGGCACGCAATATGAGGTTGAGTGTCTGCACCTCGTCGGTGTTTTCAAGTCGATCGAACAGATTCTCGAGTGTCACATGCACTGGCCCGGTGCTGCCGAGCGACGCTTTACGCGCCTCGTCGCGACGGGCCTCGGCCAATTCGCGGGCCTTGGCGATATCGTCGAGGACGTAGAAATGCTCACCTGCCGCCGGCGCGACGTCGAAGCCGAGCAGGTTAACGGGCGTGCTGGGGCCAGCCTCCTCAATGGCCACGTCAGGGCGGAGCGTATCGAACATAGCCCGCACCTTGCCGAACGCTTCTCCACAGACAACGTTGTCGCCGACCTTAAGCGTTCCCTTTTGCACGATCACTTTGGCGACTACGCCGTGCCCAGCCTCTTGCTGCGCTTCGAGCGACGTGCCCATCGCCGGCCGCTGCGGGTTCGCCTGGTACTCGTGCAAGTCGGCGACGGTGAGCACGGTTTCCAAGAGTTCGTCGAGTCCCTCGCCGGTAATGGCGCTGGTTTTCACGACCTCGACGTCGCCACCCCACTCGCTGGGCTGCAACTCGTTGGCCGCCAGATCGGCCATTGCCTTGTTTGGGTCGACGCCAGCCAAGTCGATCTTGTTCAGTGCCACGACAATCGGCACTTCTGCTGCTTTGGCGTGGCTGATGGCTTCTTCGGTTTGGGGCATGACGCCGTCGTCGGCGGCGACTACCAACACAGCGATGTCGGTTACATTCGCGCCACGGGCCCGCATCTCGGTGAAGGCCTCGTGACCCGGTGTGTCGACAAACGAGATACCCGCGCCATCCTTTTCAATCTGGTAAGCGCGGATGTGCTGGGTGATGCCACCACTCTCGCCGCTCACCACATCGATTCCAATGAGGCGGTCGAGCAGGGATGTCTTTCCGTGGTCGACGTGACCCAGGAAAGTGATGACCGGTGGCCGAGGTTCGAGCAAGTGCTCCAGGTCTTCAAGGTCGCGAATGGCCGTGAGCAGTTCGTCTTCGAGCGACACTGCCTGAACGAAGTCGACATCCACGCCCAACTCAGCGGCGATGAACTCGGTGAGTTCCTCGTCCATGGTGTCGTTGATCTTGGCCATCACGCCTTCTTGCATCAAGATTCTCTGAATCTCGTTGGCAGGTACACCAGCCGCCTCTGACAGATCGCGCACCGTGCAAGGCAATTGCACGCTGACGCGTTCCTTTCGCGGGGCGGCAGTGCTTGCGCCGCTACGGCGCGAGGTGCGGCGAATGGTGCGTCGTGGGCCGCGTCCGCTACCGTCTTCGTCGTCTTGCCGCGGCGACCGGCGTCGATTGAGTTGACGCTGTTCGCGACCACCAAGCATGGGCCGGCCATCTTCGCCGCTCTTGCCGCGTCCGCGTCCCCTTGCTTTTGATTCCTGCTCGTCGCCGCCCACAAAACCACCGGTTTTGCGGGCCTTCTCGGCTTCGAGCGAGCGCTCCGCCCGAGCCATGTGAGCCGCCAGAGGCTTACTACCCGCCTTGCCAGCGCCGAGCACGTCGGCCGGCAGCTTCATGTCGGGCTTTTGAGCCGGTGCCTCTTGGACGGGCTTCTTCTTGGGTTGCGCGGACTCTGTGGGTGCCGGGATGGGCGCAAGTTTGATGGCCGGTTTCGCTCGTCCACCGCCACCTTCACCCTTCTTCGGTTTGGGTTTGTTCGGCTTGCCAACGATTGGCGGTTTGCCAGGCGCAGCGCCGCCTGGAGCGATATAGTCTTCGCGACGCAGCATGCCCGCCAATGGTCCAGCGGTTTCGGGGGCGGGCGGTTCGCTGGTCGTGGACTCGGCCGAAGCGGCCTCGGACTCAACGGGTTCCGCAGAATCTGCTGGCTCTTCCTGCTCCGCGGCCTTGGCCTGCCGCGCGGCTTTGACCGCCTCGAGCGGAGTTGCTGCCTTCGGCGTGACGATCACCTTCATTCGATCGTCGACACCAGGAGCAGCTCTCGGGCGCTCCATGACTGGCGCCGCAGCGGTCGCCTTGGGCTTGGCTGTGTTCGAGCCGCCCTCGATGAACTGCTTCACCTTGCCAACCTCGGCTTCGGTTAGGCTTGCAAGTGCAGAACCTTTCCCGGGAATACCAGCACGCGTGCAGATATCGACAAGGTCTTTGCTATCGAGATTTAGCTCTTTTGCTAGAGCGTAAATGCGAACCGCCAAAATGTTCTCTCCATTGGGACACGCTGTGGTGCAATGCCTGAATGTGCGTTTGCCACCCGCGGCGTGCGCCTTTCATCGGTTACCGAATCATGGACACGTCTCCCGTGATGATTACGGATGAATAAACGAATCTCATATTGTATATGCGCCGCCGATGCAGTCAGCCTGCTACCATCCAGCGGGTTGCAAGCCGTCCGCCACGATCTGTGAATACGCCAATTCGGCTCGGCGGTCCGACAGTTGGCAAGCCCTGTACTATCGACTACTGGGGGGGCTCCTGTCCAGCGTCGGCTGGTTCGCGAGCCGGTTGCTCCTCTTGGGCTTCGGCCGTGGCTTCTGCGTTGATTGCCTCTGCGTCCGATTCCTCGGCTGGCGATTCTTCACCCGCGTCTGCATCGCCCGATGCTTCGCCTCCCTCGCCCGGCACGTCGCCACGCGCCTCGGCGGCCGCGGCTTCGGCCTCGGCCACCTCCGCTTCGAGTCGTTCTTGTTCGCGTTTTTGCCGACGCGCCTCGGCGGCTGCGGCTTCGGCGGCCTCTGCGCGTTCTTCCGCCTGTTCGACGATCAAATTAACCTGTTCTTCACTAAGTCCACCCATTTGCATAAGGTCATCGGGCTCGATGATCGAAAGGTCGTCATAGCTCAAAAAGCCCTCTTCGACCAGTTTCTCCGCCAACTCGATCGCCATCCCTTCAAGTTGGCTGAAGCCATCGACCGCTCGGTCGATCGATTCGGCAAGCTCCTCTTGGGTCATGATCTCGATGTCCCAACCAGAGAGCTTACTGGCAAGCCGTACATTTTGGCCCCGACGGCCGATAGCCAGCGAGAGTTGGTCTTCGCTTACCAGCACGATGGCACGCCCCAGCATTTTGCAGAGGATCACCTGCTCGACTGTCGCCGGCGACAACGCATTTGGAATCAGGACTTCCAGGTCTTCGTCCCAGCGGACAATATCGATCCGCTCCCCCGCCAGTTCGTCTACGATGTTCTTAATGCGATTACCACGCACGCCGACGCATGCACCCACGCAGTCGACGCGGGCGTCGCTACTGCTGACGGCTACCTTCGATCGGTAGCCTGGCTCGCGGGAGATGCCGCGGACCTCGATGACGCCGTCGGCGATTTCGGGAATCTCTTGTTCGAACAGTCGTTGCACCAAGCTTGGAGATCGACGACTGAGGATCACCTTCACTCGGCTGCCCGCTTTGCGGACCTCGTACACGGTAGCGCGAACTCGCTCGTTGGCGTGATGGGTTTCGCCGGGGATTTGCTCGCTACGTGGCAGAATGGCCTCGACATTGGTCAGGGCGACCGTCGCTGCGCCACCTTCGTACCGCTGAATGATGCCACTGACCATGTGGTTCAAGAGGTCGTCGTATTCTTCGTACAACGAATCCCGCTCCGCCTCGCGGATCTTTTGGATCATCACCTGCTTGGCGGTTTGGGCGCCAATCCGCCCGACGGCTTCCTCTGAATCGAGCATTTCGCCGTCGATACTGGCGGTGATGGTGCCATCCTGTCGGTCGATGCTGACGGTGATGTCCGACTCTTCTCCGTAGTGCTTCTTCGCCGCCGACACCAGCGCTGCTTCGATCCCCTCAAAAACGATGTCTTTGTCGATGTTTTTGTCGCGATGAATTGCGTCGACTATTCGCAGCACTTCGGTGGCGTTCATGGTAATTCCTGTTCTCGCGGTCTACACGCCCACCGCGACGGGCAAATCGAGTTGTCGGGTTGTGAGTCGAATTGTGTTACCCCCCAATAAAGACAGCAGCCCAGCGGCGAAAGCCGTTACTGGGCCGCAACTTACGGTGGGTTGTAATCGGTCAGGGTAGTCCGTTGGTGGGTGAGTGTCAACCGGCGGGCGCGACAATGCCGACTAGGTGGCTTGCATGTCGACGGAGAAGGCCTAGACGGCCGCAACGGCAACCACGGCAGCTTGCCCTTGCGGCGTGACATTCAGCTTGAGAAAGCTCGCCCCGGGTGATTGGTCGCCGGTGGCGATTTGGATGTCGCATTGGGGATCAGCCGTGGTGTAGTTGAGCACTTCGGGCAGCGTGCCGTGTTTGAGGGCGAGCAAGCTGCCAGCGAGTTCTACCACGCCGCCGCCGGCTCCGAGGTTGCCAAAGAAACTCTTCAATGCAGTCACCGGTGTTTCGCCACCAAGGGCCGCGCGGATTGCGGCGGCTTCTTGCGTGTCGCAATCCTCTGTCGACAGGCCATGCGCGTTTACGTGGCCGATGTCGCCCGGCGACATCTCGGCATTCGTCAGGCAGGCGGCGATCGCGTTGGCGAGCGCCTTCTCGGTATTGCCTTGCAGCTTCTTATCGGCAACGAGGCTGGATCCGATGCCAACCACTTGGCCGTAGATCGCAGCGCCACGCGCTTCGGCGCGACCACGTTCTTCGAGCACCACGACGCCGGCGCCTTCGCCAGCGACCATGCCCAAACGATTCTTATCGAATGGACGGCTGGCCGTGGCCGGATCGCAATCGTCGTTGGCAAGCTGCTCGGTTTGCATGGCGTGAATGGCCTGCATCGGCAGAATGCGAGTTCCGGTTGCACCGGCGAGCATCACGTCGGCGTGGCCGCGAGCCACGGTGGTGAACGCTTCACCAACAGCCATGTTGCTTGATGCTTCGCGAAGCGTGAGCGAGTTGTTCGGTCCGCGCAGGTCGTTGAGGATCGCGATGTGGCTGGCGGGCATGTTCGGCAGGTATTTCAGCATCCACAGCGGCGTCATTTGCCCGAGGCCATCGCTGCCCCATTCTTCGAAATCGAACGCACCGCCTTCGGCGGTGCACTGGCGAATTCCGTCGACGTAGTCTTCCGGCATGGTAAGCATGTAGTCGCTGCCAAGCACGACGCCCGCCCGCTCGGGGTCGAGCAACCCGTCGCCAAACGATGCATCGGCAATCGCCAACTCCGCTGCGGCAACGGCCATTTGAGTTTCGCGGCACATCACTTTTTGCGCCTTGCGAATCGCTTTCTTCTTGCCTTTTTCCAAGTCGCCGAAGTCTTCGATATCGCCTGAGAACTGACGGCACTCGCCAGCATAGCGAAGTGGCAGACGAGCTGAGTTGACGGGAAGCGTATCGCAAATGCTAACGCCGCTCTTGCCAGCAGTGAGCGCATCCCACAGATCGGTCGCGGAACTTCCGAGCGGGCACACGACTCCTATGCCTGTGATTACGACCTGCCGAGTTGACGTCGCGAAATGACTCATAACTCGGGCAACATAGCAGGGAAATCGCGAAGGAGGGAAGGGCAGGGCTGCTTATGGTCTCAAGCGGTTTTGCGTGGGCGGCCGTTGGATTCGCATTCAAAATAGAAAAGCGGGAGTTGGATAGCTTTGCATGCGATCCTAGTACCGTCCATGGAAACTCGCCGGATTACGCTGGGCGGTCGAGACCGGGGCGTTCGGCGCCGCCGGCGGCAGCACGCTGCCCTTGGCTTCGATGAACAACAGCGCGTCGGCCCTCGGAGCGGTCTTGAGCATAGGTATCGCGGAAGTAAACGCATTGTCGCGCGTCGGACCAGGGGTGCCAATCACGCCCATGCTTAGTAGCAACACTTGGTCGGTGGGCCAGCGGAAGCGCTCGTGCAGGTTAGCCATCGTGACCTGAGGTACTTCCACTTCCATCCGCTGATTGGCCGCCATTTGTGTCGGAATGTCGAGCTTCACTGGCCGCATTTTCTCCACTTGGTGCAGCCGCAGTTTGATGACCGCATCGCAGGTAGTTTTGTCCAACGCCAACAACGGCGCGAACTCCAGTGAGAAACCTTCTTCGAGCGTGCCTTGCTCGGGTTGGAAGCCAGGCCAGACATTGGGCGTAGGGAGCACTCCTTTGATGTAACTCCGCGGCCGCATGGTGCTAATGACGATCGATTGTCCGTTACCAACAAGCTGGGTTGGTGAGTTGTACTCGCGGTAGTCGGTACGCCGAGTGAGGTCCGATAGCAACACCGCGACGTTCTCTTTCGCCATGATCCATCCCTGCACGCCGGGCGACTGCACGGGAATCGGCGTGACCAGCGGCAACGCCTTCGTGCGCCAGTTAGGACTGGTGACCGTGGCGACGCGGAGCGAGAAGGCCTCACTCTCCGACTGCTGGTTTACGAATCGATCGACGATATCGGCCACCATCGCATGCATCTCTGGTGTGTGATACACCCGAAGAGTTTCGCTATTGGCGCTCAAGATGCCCAGCGGTTGTGTGTGCCAGGCTTCGTAGCCAGTTTCTCGAAGTATCCAATCGACCACGCGTTGTTCGGGTTTGGCGATGCCTTGCGCCCGGGACGTGTAGGGGCGGATGTCGTACTCCCTCCAAACTTGACCATGGTCGCGCGGCAGTGTCCCGTCTCCCTTGGTGACGCGAGCACGCGTGGGTGGCGGTGAGGTGATCGGCGTGAGCGGCTGAGTCGTGGCAGCAGGTTGCGGCGTAGCAACAGGTTGACCGGCGTTGCCAATCGGCGTCACTGGAGCACCCGGTGTGGCCGCCGCGGTAGCAGCTCCGTATCGGTTGGTGACCGACGATTGCCAGCCGCCCGGCTGCTGAGCGCGTACCACACCAATTGTGGCTAAGCCGATGACGAAAGCGGTCAACGATTGGCATCGCGAGCCCATCATAAGGGTTCTCCGTCCGTGGAAGAGTGGCAACAATCGCGCGGCAACGGCGCGGGCGACGAGTATAGAAACGCGCTGTGGGTCGCACAACCCCGACACGCCAGCGGCCGGGTATCGGGTTGCACACCGAAGTGGGATGTGTACCGGGAATAGCAATGCTAGCGTTCTTCGAATAAGCGGGCGAACTTGCATCGCGGGTTGAATGTCTCCTTGGGGACGATTTTGTCCAATGGAAGTTTCGATATGTTCTCCGAGTTTTCCCCATGGTTGTTTGCCTCTGGCGCCGCGATCGGTTCGCTGCTGGCCGCGTTCTGGACGCACGTGCGCAGCGCCTACCAGGTGTTGGCGAGCCGAGTGCTCATGTCGGTGACGCTCGAAGGCTACCAGGCCGAGGCTATGCTCTGCTACCTGCGTAGCCAGATGATCGCTTCGAGTTGGGGGCCTCGCGCGTACGTTGGATGGATGTTGTTTGTACAACCGAAACGGCGCGTGCAAGTTGTGTCGATGGAAGTGACACCATCCGCCGGTCGGATTTATTGGCGCGGCTGGCGAGCATTGTGGGCAACATCGGGCGGGCGTGCCGGAATGGAATTGGAAGACGGCGTGAACGCCAGCAGTTACGACCAACGCAGCCTGTGCTTGACCTTTGTTCGTGGGTTGTTCGATCCCGACAAGCTAGTGATCGAAGCGACCGAGTTCTTCAATCGACAGGTCCACGAGAACTGTGAGGCGGCCGGGCGTCATTACGTGAAGCACGTGTTTGGCTCGGCGGGCAAGATGCGGGTCGGCGGACCACGCCTATCGTATGCCAACGGCCCGCGCGGTTCCCATACCGATCTCCGCGGCTGCTTGCAGTTCCGACCACTTGGTTGGGAATTCAGTGAGCTTGGTTCTCCACGGCGCTTGGGCCAAAGTGCAACTGCGGGTCTCTCGCTTGATGACGAAACGCAGTCGCTAGTCATCGAGGCCGAGCGGTGGAAGGCGAGCGAAATCTGGCACCGCGAACGGGGCTTGCCTTGGCGACGCGGTTGGTTGTTGCATGGCGAGCCAGGTACCGGAAAGACGGCATTCGCCCGGGCAGTGGCTGAAGATCTCGACTTGCCCGTGTTCGCATTCGATTTGGCGAGTCTCTACAACGACGAACTGCAGAACGAGTGGTCGCAGATGTTGACCGAAGTACCTTGCATGGCGTTGTTGGAGGACGTCGACGCAGTGTTTCACGGTCGAGAGAATATCGCGGTAGGCGACAAAGGTGGGCTTACATTCGATTGCCTGCTGAACTGCCTCGATGGTGTGCAACGCGCCGACGGCTTGCTGCTTGTGATCACGACCAACCACATCGATCGAGTCGATCCGGCGCTTGGGCTACCGGTTGGTGCTCGTTCGACACGACCTGGCCGTGTCGACCGGGTGGTGGAGTTTCGACCAATCGACGCGGTTGGACGACAGCAACTCGCTGCAAAGGTGTTGCCTGAACATCCCGAACTGTGGGGTGACCTTGTTTTGGCGGGGCAGGGTGAAACCGGCGCGCAGTTTCAAGACCGTTGTGCTCAATTGGCTCTGTCCATCGAATTTAGTGACAGCCAAGCGGTAGCACGGTGCATGATGAGCTAGGGGCGAGGGCACGATCCCTGCCCTCGCCCCTGGTCGTTAGGTATGTATGCTAGGCGTGCGCTTTCACCCATGCGTCGATATCGTGCGGCGTATCGTCTTCGCGGTTGTTGGTGGGTAGCACCTGGTGGATCAGCACCGACGTATCGCACAAGTCGGCGACCGAATCGACAACCAGGTCGGGTTTGTAGGCGTAACTGGCAAGGTCGTCGCGGCTAGTGCCACCCGACAATACGAGCACGGTGCGATAGCCCATTTGCACGCCGCCGAGGATGTCGGTTTCCATGGTGTCGCCCACCATAATAGTCTCGCTGGTGGCCATGCCAAGTTCCTTACGGGCTTGCCGCATCATCACGGTGCTGGGCTTACCGACGCTGAAGGCCTTGATGCCCGTCGCTTCTTCGATTAGCCGAACGATTGCGCCGCAACCAGGCCGCGTTCCATCTTTGGTGGGGCAGTTGGGGTCGAGGTTCGTGGCAATCAACTTTGCGCCGTCGAGCACCATCTTCACCGCAGTTTCGAGCATCTCGAACGAGAGCGTTCGCCCTTCGCCAACCACCACGTAGTCAGGTTCCTTGTCGACCACCGCGTAGCCATTCTTGTGCAGCGCGGTCTGTAATCCACCTTCACCGATCACGTAGGCCGTGCCGCCCGGCTGCTGCCGAGCCAGAAACCGAGCGGTGGCCATCGCGCAAGTGAAGATGTGTTTTTCGGTCACCGGGATGCCCATCCGTTCGAGCTTAGTTGCTACGTCGCGGCGGGTGCGCTGACTGTTGTTGGTAAGGAACATGAATGGGATATCGCAATGGCGAAGCGTCTCGATGAACTCCCTGGCACCAGGAATCAGTTCGCTCGAGCGGTAAATCACTCCGTCCATGTCTAACAGGAAACCGCGTTTCATAATCAAAGACTCGCTTAGGTAGGGGCGGGTACCTCACGCCGCCTGCTCGTTCGCGGCGAAAGGTTGAAGTTGGAGGGAGACGATCGGAGTTGCAATCACCGTGCCAATGGGCGCTCCGGGGGCCATGGGAACCCTTTTTCACGACTTCTTCACCAGAATGGAGGGTTTGCAGCGGCCGGAGAATCCGGACTTGCTAGCGTCGCACTGTGAACTGTCAGAGAAATGCCTAGTAACCGGGCAGCGGCCAGCAAGGTGCGGCACCCTTTTGCTGCGGACAAGCGTGAAGCTTCAGCTTGCCCATGAGTAGGAAGGATGCGAATACTGCTAGAATCGCGGCCAAAGGCTCGGGCACTGGGGCCATCGCCTGCGGGCCTGGACTCGAAGACATCTCGTCAAAGCTCGTTTTCCATAGGGCGTAATCGGCCACGTCGACACCGTGCTGGCCGTTGCCCGCGAAGTTGATCGCTGCTTCGGCGACGGCCCCAAGGTTGTCGCGCCACACGGTGTAGTCGGCCATGTTCACGACCCTGTCGTTGTTAAAGTCGCCCTCCAATACTTCGGGTGCGATCAGAAAGTCGTAAATGGCATCAGCAAGAGCCGAGTGCATCACCGCGGTGGGATGTACTTCATCCCAAAACAAGTACTCGTCGGGATTCTCCACGATGTTGTCGTCGTTGTAGAGGAAGTTACCCGGCTCTAAACCTGGGGCCGCCGGGATCGTGGCATTCGTGAGACCATAGGTGCTTGGGCTTGCAAGTACACTGTCGAACAGGCTTTCGACATCGAATCGGTTGATTGAGATTTGCGACAGGCTGTTCTCAAGCGAGTCGAGCCCGCTGGACAATTCTGTATTGAACGCCAGAGTGCGTTTGTTCCAGTCGGCGCGACTCACCGCTGTGCCGTTGTAAGCGGGCGTCGCGCCGAGCTTCGGCAGGTTCAGTACCAAGAACTGCCGCGCACCGTCGTCGTACAGTTGCTGGATGTCGCTGGTGATGTTGCCGACTGGAATCGACATATCTAGCTGCCCGTCGAACAGATCGTTTGCGCCGGCCCACAGGATATACAATGCGCCTGCGTCCGCGTCACGGGTACTCGTGTAGTCGTCGACCTGCTCGCCAAGATCGTTGATGAACGAACCCGTAATCCCCGATGTGCCAAGAGTCTTCGCGCCGCCATAGGCGAAGTTATTGCCACCGGCGGAGCTTCGAGTAAGCGTCCCCATTCCCATTTGTTGCGACAGCAACTCAGCATAAACGGGGCCGTTGGAAAATCTTCCCTCGTAGTAGTGTGATCCTGGATATACAAAAAAGATCGTGCTGCTGGTTGCCGCCTGCGTGTTGCCGATGTCGGAAAGACTGTCCCCGAAGAAAAACAGATCTGTGTAGGCCGCAACGATACCAGATTGGGCGACAAGAATAAGAGCAAGCAGCAAACATCGACCGGCGCAGACCATGACAATTGCCCCAACGCTCCAACGAATCGCGTATCAAAGTCGCCAGCGTCAGATCCGCCCTGCCACGATGCTGGCATTGTGACCGCCGAACCCGAAGCTATTGCTCATCACGACGTTTATCTGCTTCTCTTTGGGTTCGTTGGGCGTGTAGTCAAGATCGCATGCGGGATCGGGCGTTTGGAGATTGATTGTTGGCGGGCAGACGTTGTGCTCTAGCGCTAAGATGCTAAGGATGAGTTCCACTCCGCCACTTGCGCCCAGCAGGTGGCCCAAGTGGCTTTTGGTGCTAGAAACGCTTAGCTTGTAGGCGTGATCGCCATATACGTTCTTGATGGCGATCGTTTCCGCCTTATCTCCAAGCGGCGTACTCGTGCCGTGCGCGTTGATGTAGTCAACCTGGTCGCCGCTGATTCCCGCATCCGTGAGCGCCTCGCTCATGGCACGCCCGGCACCGGTGCCTTCGGGATCGGGCTGAGTGATGTGTCCCCCGTCGGCGCTTGCACCGTAGCCGAGTATTTCGGCGTGGATGTTTGCACCACGGGCCTTGGCGTGCTCGTACTCCTCGAACACCAACAGGCCCGCACCCTCGGCAAGGACGAATCCATCGCGGTCGGCGTCGAAGGGGCGACTGGCGCCTTGCGGGTCGTCGTGCCGCTCGCTTAGGGCCCTCATGTTGGCGAAGCTGGCCAATCCCATAGGCGTACAAGCTGCTTCAGTGCCACCGGTGATGACGACGTCAGTCTCGCCCGATCGAATGGATTGGAACGCTGAGCCCATCGCATTGGTGGCGCTGGCGCATGCAGTGGCGACGGCGAAATTGATTCCCCGAAGACCATACCGAATCGAAACGTGCCCCGAAGCTGCGTTGACCATCAGTTTGGGAATGGTAAACGCCGATACCTTGTCAGGCCCTTTAAGGATAAGCCGACCCATCTGGTCTTCGATTTCATTGAGGCCACCTACACCGGAACCGACGATTACGCCACAGCGGAATAGGTCTTCCTTGGAAAAGTCGATGCCCGAATCGTTCACTGCGTCTACCGCGCAAACCAGCGCGAACTGGGTGAAGAGGTCGAGCCGTTTCAGTTCCTTGCGATCGATGTAGCCATCGGGATTCCAGTCGTGGATATCGCCACCGAACTTCACCTTGTGCTTCGTGGTGTCGAAGGCTTTCAGGTCGTGAATCCCGCTCTCGCCTGCGAGTATCTTCTCCCACAGTTCGCCCACCTTGAGGCTGAGCGCCGTTACCGTTCCCATTCCCGTTACTACTACGCGCCGTTTCATCGTCCTATCGCTTTCGGGGAGGTAATCCAAACGCCCTGGCGTCGGATGATGTGTGGGGTCAAGTCGTCAACGATCGATGCATGACCTGGGATCGCGTGCTGTGGCTGACGAAGCACCTAACAAAAAAGGCGCACGTCGGTTGAGCGTGCGCCGCGAGGTGATTCGCACACCGCGACAAGTTGCTTGCCGCGGGGAGTAGGTCGCCGTCGACGGCGATTAGCTGCTGCTGTTCGCCTCGATGTACTCCACCGCCTGCCCGACGGTCTGAATCTTCTCCGCCGCATCGTCTGGAATGTTGATGTCGAATTCTTCTTCCAATTCCATCACCAACTCGACCGTATCGAGCGAATCGGCGCCAAGGTCGTTGACGAAGGAAGTTTCTGGGGTAATTTTGTCCTTGTCGACGCCTAGCTGCTCGGCGACGATGTCGGCAACGCGCTCCAAAACTGAGGCCACGTCAGGTCCTCCTAAATGTCCGCTAATTGATGTCGAAGGCGAGGTTCGAAGTGCCGGTCCGCCGCGGCACCATTCCCGGGCGATTCCGGCCTCGGTAGGTTACTCGGTTGGCGTTTGTGTGTAGCTCCTCAAGATAGAGCGTTTGCACAAGCGTGGTCAAGATATAACGGGTTTCACCACCACTGTCTACCCGTGTTCTATGGTCGCGAGGCGATGCGTAACTTCCGACGCATTAGGCGGTTAGGCCTCCATCAAGCGTCAAGACTTGCCCTGTTATGTAGGCACCCGAGTCGCTCGCCAAATAGAGCACCGCATCGGCGATCTCTGCAGCTTGTCCGAGTCGCCCCAGCGGTATCTTCTCTTTGACCATCTGTTCCAATGCCGGTCCGAGCGCTTCGGTCATGTCTGAGGCAATAAACCCGGGGCAAATTGCGTTGACCGTAATCTGTCGACGCTTGCTGCCAAGCTCGCGGGCAACCGTTTGAGTGAAGCCAATAATCCCCGCCTTCGAGGCGGAATAATTGGCCTGCCCTGGATTGCCCATGAGTCCCGACACGCTGGAGATGTTGATAATCCGTCCGCGCTTGGTGCGCATCATCGCACTAGCTCCAGCGCGCGTGTAGACGAATACGCTTCGCAGATTGGTTGCTATCACCGCGTCCCAATCTTCGTCGGTCATCCGCGGCAACAGCGTATCGCGAGTGATGCCGGCATTATTCACCAGAATGTCCAACTGTCCCCACTCGGCAACCAGCTTGTCTACGGCTGTTTGGGCTGCTTCGCTGTCGATGGCATCGGCCGCTACGACCATTGCCTCGCCGCCAGCCGATCGAATCTCACTAGCTGTCGCTTCCAACTTCTCGGTGTTTCGAGCTAGGCAGGCAACCTTCGCGCCGCTAGAGCCCAACGCCAGTGCAATTGCCTTGCCGATACCTTGCGAAGCACCCGTGACGAGCGCGGTTTGCCCAGCTAAGTCGACTGAGATGGAAGGCATGGATTGTGACTCGCGGTTGTAGGTAATCGCCGTTCGCTTCGCGAACGAGTGTCTTGCTCAACGCCTTTTCACGAAGCGAAAAGCAAAAATGTACTAGGCCTCGACGTTCTCACACGGCATCTTCCGGTCGATTCGTTTGAGCAAACCTCGGAGGACGCGCCCTGGTCCGACTTCGAAACAGGTTGCGACGGAGTAATCGCTCAGCATCAGCCGCATTGAGTCTTCCCAGCACACGGCGTTGACGACTTGTTCGCCTAGCAACCGCCGGATCTCAATTGGGTCGTCGTGCGGTTGAGCGTCGACGTTCGAAATCACCGGAATTCGTGGCGGACGAAGGTCAACCGACTCCAGCGCAGCTTCCAGGCGTTTGACTGCCGACTGCATGAGTGAAGTATGGAATGCGCCCGCTACGGCCAATGGAATCACGCGCATCGCGCCGCTGTTCTCGGCCAACTCGGCAGCTCGTTCGCACGCGGTAGTGGTTCCAGACACCACGATGTTGCCGGGACACAAGTGATTGGCCACATTGAGTACTTCGCCTTGGGCGGCCTCTTTGCAAATAGCTTCGATGTCGGCCAAGGCCATGCCCAGGATGCTCACCATGCCGCTGGGAGTTGCTTCCGAAGCATCTTGCATCGCCGCGCCACGTTCGGCAACGACTCGCAGGCCTTCGGAAAACGAGAGCGCTCCGGCGAACGTAAGTGCTGTGTACTCGCCGAGGCTCAGACCGGCGGTCACAATGCACGAGTCGACCACATCGGGATTCTCGGCGTCCAGCCGCTCCATTGCTGCCAAGCTTGCCACGTAGATAGCTGGCTGGCTGTGGGCGGTGGAGTCGAGTTGCTCGGCGGGGCCGTTGGCACACAACTCCAGCAAGTCGTACCCAAGTTGCTCGCTGGCCTGAGCGAAACGCTCACGTGCTGCCGGGAATTGGTCGCACAACTCAACGGCCATGCCGACCGATTGTGCACCCTGTCCGGGGAACAAAAATGCTGTTTTGCCCGCCACCGCTCAGCTCCTTCTTAGAACCGCAGCCGGAATCGCAAGATGCTAGGAAGTTGCCTCAACCATCACCCGACCCATATAGTAGCCGCAGTTTTTGTTGGGGCACACAACGTGACTGGGAATCGGATCACCACACTTGGGGCACAGATGCAGCTGCTTGCCCTTGAGTTGATCGTGTGAACGACGCTTGCCGGACCGTGAATTGGAGTGTTTACGCTTGGGGACGGCCATCGGCAGACCTCGTAACGGTATCTTGCGTGGGCTAGGAAGCTCTGGGGAAACCGAGGAGAATACCGTACAAAACAGACGATTGTCAATGGCCTGTAAAGGACTGCTAGGCGAGCAAATGGGTGCAACGGTAAGACAAGTTAACTTCACGAATCAGGCCAACGTGGCGGCGATGGTCGCCATGATCGACGCTTACGCCCGCGATCCGATGGGTGGTGGCAAGCCGCTTGCCCCCGCCGTGCAAGACAAGCTCGCATCACGGCTCGCAAGCGACGCCGGTGCGTTGGGGTGGCTCGCGTGGATGGGCGAGCGACCAGTCGGTGTACTGACCGCGCTTTGGAACTTTAGTACCTTTGCGGCGCGGCCGCGGATCAACATCCACGACGTGGGCGTATTGCAGGACCAAAGAGGTCGCGGCATCGGCTGGAAGCTGCTTACGGCCGTGGAAGAATTCGCGCGGCAAAACGATTGTTGTGCCCTGACGCTCGAAGTGCGGGCTGACAATCATTCTGCCAGACACCTGTACGGAAAGTTCGGCTTCGCCGGCCCTTCCGAATGGTCGCCGCCCGAAACGATGGCCTTCTGGATCAAAACGCTCGATTAAGCTCGCGTGGTCGCGGTCAGCGACGCGGGCTACCCTGCTACACGTGGAGATTCATCGGGCGGAGTTTCCCCCAGATGCTCGTAGCCCTTCGTCGTGAGCTTGCGTCCACGGGGCGTGCGGACGACAAGTTCCGATCGGAGCAAAAACGGTTCTACTTCGTCGGTAAGTGTGTCGGGAGCCGTATTAAGCGTGTGGGCGACCGCTTCCACGCCCACCGGACCGCCGTGAAACACCCGCAGGATGGTTTCTAGGTACTTGCGATCTTGTGGGTCGAGCCCCAAGTGGTCGACGCCGAGCATCTCGAGCGCGGCACCAGCGACCTTGCCGTTCATCTCGCTGTTGGCGCGGCTCGTGGCGTAATCGCGAACCCAACGCAAGCGGTTGTTAGCGATACGCGGGGTGCCGCGACTTGCGCGGGCGATCTGGTGGGCGGCGTCGTCGTCCAGTTCCGTACGGAGCTTGGCTGCGTTCCGGCGGACAATTTCCATCAACTCGTCGAGCGAGTAAAAGTCGAGGTGCTCCCGGATTTGAAATCGATCGCGTAACGGTGCCGATAGCAGCCCGGTACGCGTGGTGGCGCCAATGAGCGTGAACGGACGCAGATTCATGTTCACCGTACGCGCATTCACACCTTCGCCTAACGTGATGTCGATCCGAAAGTCTTCCATCGCCGGGTACATGAATTCTTCCACTGCTTTGGGAAGGCGATGAATCTCGTCGACGAACAGCACCGACCCCTGCTCGGCGTTGGTCAAATAGGGCAGCAGATCCTTTGGTGCGGCGAGGGCCGCGCCGCTCGCGATTTGCAGGCTCACTCCCAAATCGCGAGGTATGCAAGTGGCGAACGTGGTCTTTCCCAGCCCAGGCGGACCATCGAGCAAAATATGTCCCAGCGGTTCGCCGCGCTTCGCCGCGGCATCGACCGCAATCCGCAGCCGCTCAGCAACCTGCCGCTGGCCTACCATTTCGCGCATGTGCCGCGGTCGCAGGGCGACGTCCTCCTCCGTCGAAGCATCGTCCGTCGGCTTGATGTCGTCGCGTTCTGGTTCGTCGTTCGGCCAGTGATCGTCGGCAGATAGGATCGTTTCGCGGGGCATAAGATATGACGTGAGCGGTGGTTGGCGTTTCCGCCGCATGATACCAAAAGTGCGCTCGGATGAGGAATGCAGAACGCGGATTGCGGAATCGAGCGGCAAGGACCATATTCGCAGGCATTGTGCGATTGACTCTTCGCCCTGAGGATCGCGACTGATGCAGCTAGAATCCTATCTGCGACACAAGACGCGCCAGCCACAGTTCGTGTGGCGAGTGGTGATCGGCATCTTGGTAGTGGGTACGATGGTCGCCTACGGAGTGCAAGCATCGCCCGATACGCCCGTCGATTTCGACGGCTCGATACCAGAAGCCTACAACGACTACATTGATCGCCTGGAGCAACTTGCAGCGTCGGGTAAATGGGCCGAGCTGTGGTGGGCAATCCCGCGCGCGATGTGGCTTGGCGCGGTTCCGGGGCCAACAGTATTGGCGCTAATCACCGGCGCATGCTGGTTTGCGTTCTTATTGCAGTCGGGACAGCCTTGGCGATCGGCCGGCATCCGCTGGCCGCTTGCGGTTGCCGGGCCGATGCTTGGGGTCGTGAGCATTTGGCCAACGCTGTTCGCCATTTATTGGCAAGAGCAGGTATTGGACTTGCGCGAAACAGGGGAACTTGCCGGCGGCCTCAAGTTCTTCATTCTGGGCGTTGGACTTCGCGAGGAGCTATCGAAGCTCTTGCTTTTCCTGCCGCTCGTTCCGTGGATCATTCGCCGCGGGAGCGAACGCGAGGCGTTATTGGTGGCCGCTTGCGTCGGTCTGGGCTTTGCGATGGAAGAGAATATCTCGTACTTCTTCAACGCGGGAAGCTCGGCCGGACGATTCCTGACCGCTAACTTCATGCACATGTCGCTGACTGGATTGGTCGGGCTCGCGGTTTGTCGCGGCATTTGGCAACCTAGGCAGCGGGCGGGCGAGGCAATTGCCATCGTGCTGTTGGTCATCGTCGCTCATGGCATGTATGACGCGCTAATTGTCCTCCCGGCGCTTGAGCAATACTCCGTCGCCAGCAGCATCATTGCTATTCTGCTGGCTTATCAGTTTTTTCACGAGCTTCGAACGTGGTGGCAACCGCCAGGTGAGACGATCAGCTTGACTGCTACGTTTCTGGTGGCCGTCGCGCTGGTTGTCGCTTCGAATTTGGTGTTTCTGTCGTCGATTCTCGGTTTGAGCGACGCCGTGCGCGCGGCAGTGATTCCCGCGGTGAGTCTGGGTGTCATGGTCTACCTGTTCCTGCGAGAGATGCCCGAGTCGATCATCGAGGTGTAGGCAAACAGTTTTGGTTGGCGAGGCCGCACGCTTGCCAATCAAACGATCGCCTATTTATACTGTGGAGCTATATTTTTCGCGATCGATCAAGCAGTTCGTAGCCGGAGATATCAAGTGGCATCAGGTAAGTACCTATTCACAAGCGAAGCAGTGAGCATGGGGCACCCCGACAAGCTCGCGGATCAGATCTCCGATGGCGTGCTCGACGCCCTGTTTGCCCAAGATCCAAATAGCCGCGTGGCATGCGAGACGATGGTCACCACGGGTGTGGTAGTGATTGCCGGCGAAATCAGCACCAAAGCCACGGTCGACATGCAGCAGATCGTTCGCGAGGTAATTCGTGACGTCGGCTACACCGATTCGCCTATGGGCTTATCCGCTGATCATTGCGCGGTGATGGTAGCCATCGACGAGCAGTCGCCCGATATTGCCATGGGCGTCGATAGCGATGCGTCGAAAGGCAAAGACATCGGTGCCGGTGACCAAGGTTTGATGTTTGGTTATGCGTGCAACGACACGCCCGAACTGATGCCGCTGCCAATCGCCTTATCGCACCGCATACTCAACCGGCTTACCGAAGCCCGCAAGAACAAAGAAGTCGACTGGCTGCGGCCCGACAGCAAGAGTCAAGTAACCGTCGAGTACGACGGGACCACGCCGCAGCGAGTCGACACGGTCGTCGTTAGCACTCAACATGCCGATAACGTGAGCAACGACGAGATCGAGACGTTCATCAAGGAGAAGGTGGTCAAGCCTTCGCTAGGCAAGTGGGCGTCGGACGGCATTACCTATCACATCAACCCCACGGGGCGATTTGTAGTAGGTGGACCCCACGGCGACTGTGGATTGACCGGCCGCAAGATTATTGTCGATACCTACGGTGGCTGGGGCCGCCATGGCGGTGGGGCGTTCAGCGGCAAGGATCCAACCAAAGTCGATCGCTCGGCGGCTTACATGGCTCGCTACGTGGCCAAGAACATCGTGGCTGCCGGCCTGGCCGACCGGTGCGAAGTGCAACTGGCCTACGCCATTGGCGTTTCGGAGCCAGTGAGCGTGTACATCGATACCGAAGGCACTGGTCGCGTCGATGACTCGGCGATTTGCGAGTTGGTCAAGGAGCACTTCTCTCTCAGTCCTTCAGGCATCATCGAGCATCTCGATTTGCGCCGCCCAATCTTTCGTAAGACGGCTGCTGGTGGGCACTTCGGCCGCGACGAGCCAGAGTTTACTTGGGAGAAGACCAATATGGCCAAAAAGTTGGCCGAGGCGGCCGAAGGCGCGGCCGCAACCATCTAAGGCGCTTTCTTCTCGAATTTTGGTTGAATTCCACCAATTTCCAGGTGAAATTGGTTGCTGGTCGATTTCTGTGCACTCCCAACTATTACGTAGCGAACGATACAAGGCATTGCGTTCGACATGACCCACGGATCAACACTGCCTCGTTAATGAGTTCTGCCCAGCGACAATTTGCTACTCGGTCGTTGGTGGAGCGGTTGGGAAGTTGGTTTCCACGGTATGCTCACACGGTAGCGGGCGTTCTGATCGCTCTCGGCTTGCTCTTGGGCACAAGGCGGTTGTTGATTGGTCAGGTTGCCCCGTTGCCGATTTGGACCACCCTTGCCACGGCGGTCATACTCCTCCTGTTGGTTTATGCCATACGCAGGGTCGCCGCCGGGCAACTCTTCTTTCCATGGCTGCCGACCGTGGTGCTCGCGACGTGGGCAATCGTGGGTAGCTATCCCGGGTCGCAGCCACAAGCATGGGTTATCTGGCTGGGTGCCATCGCGCTGGACTTCGCAGTGGCTCGCTATCAAGAGTCCTCGAAACAGGTCGTCCAAGCCAGTTCGGACAGAGCTGAATCCAACTCGCCCGGCAGATCAACCAGCACCAGTACGGACACGTCGGTAGAGCCAACCGATGACCAGTCTGCTGTTCAGTCGGACGGAGAGGTTGTGTTGCAACACGTGGTGCGTGTGCGAGACGCCAACGGATCCGAACATGTGCATGCGACGCTACGCGGCGAGTTTGCCGCTGGCGAGCGGCGCACCACGCTCTATGTCGGATTCTGTCCGCCGCTTGCGGGTGTACCCCAAGTTGAGGCGGAGGTGATTGAAGGTCCTCCAGGGATGGCCAAGGTGATTCAATCGCTGCACAATGGGGTGCAGGTGGAGGTCGACCTGCATGAGGCGTCGCTCGAAGATTCCAACGTCACGGTCGAAGTCGCCGCCTACCAAGCATAAGCTACCTAGCTTGCCAATCTGACGACTGTCCGCGATCCCCCAAGTTGCCTTGAGCCAAACGCTGCGAATTGGACTCGGCGAAGACTCGCACCGCACGGCTCCTGGCGGGCCGATGATGATTGGCGGGGTCGAGATTCCCCACGACCGGCACTTGGCTGGCCATAGCGATGCGGACGTTCTGCTCCACGCACTTACCGACGCCCTGCTAGGTGCCCTGGCGCTACCCGACATCGGCGAGTTGTTTCCCGACACGGACGAGCAAAATCGCGATCGTGACTCGACCGATTTTATCCAAGCTGCCTACGCTAAGGTGCGTGAGGCCGGCTATCGACTCGTGAACGCCGACTGCGTCGTCGCCGCCCAGTTTCCCAAGCTAAGCCCATTCAAGGACGCCATCCGGCACCGCCTAGCGGGTTTGCTTGGCGTCAGTCCCCTCGACATTGGTATGAAGGCCAAGACCGGCGAGGGAGTAGGGCCAGTCGGGAGCGGCGAATCGATTGAGGCCCGGGTGGTTGTGCTCTTACAAAAACTGCCGTAGTCGGCCAACTTTTCGCCCTTCCCTCAAACCGCCCAAAAGCTTTAACCTACAGGGCAGACGTACGCCTGGCGACATCGCTCGTCGGCGATCTCTTGAGTCGCTAGCAACATAGAGGTTCGCCTAGCCCCATGCCCACTTTGACTGAAACGATGACGTCTCCCGCCGCCGAATCCGCTAATCCAACGCTGCACATCTACGATACGCTCACCAAGAAGAAGGCGCCGCTAGAAACGGTGACGCCCGGCAAGGTTGGCATCTACTTGTGCGGTCCGACGGTGTACGCCGAGGCGCACATCGGCCATATGGTCGGGCCGGTGATTTTCGACTGCATCAAGCGGTACCTCACCTACAACGGCTACGACGTGACTTGGGTGGTCAATATCACCGACGTCGACGACAAGCTAATCAACAAGGCCAACGAGCGCGGCATCACGATGCTCGAAGTGGCCGAAGAGAACATTGCCGACTACCACCGCAACCTTGCCGCGCTGGGCGTTGACCAAATCGACGAGTTTCCGCGCGCCACCGATTGCATGTCCGACATCATTGAGTTCATCGAATCTCTCGTCGAGCAGGGTTTTGCCTACGCGTCCGAAGGCGATGTCTATTTCGACGTCGCCAAGGACCAAGAGTACGGCAAGCTGTCGAACCGTTCGGTCGACTCGATGCAGGGCGAAGGGGGCGGCACTGCGGATCGCAAGAAGAGTATGGCCGACTTCGCCCTTTGGAAGTCGGCCAAGCCGGGCGAGCCAAGTTGGGACAGCCCGTGGGGCAAGGGTCGCCCCGGCTGGCACATCGAGTGCTCGGCCATGAGCAAGAAGATCCTTGGCGACACATTCGACATCCACGGTGGAGGACTCGATTTGGTGTTCCCGCACCACGAAAACGAAATCGCCCAAAGTGAGTGCTGCCACGGTAGGCCGATGGTGAAGTATTGGGCGCACAATGGCTTACTGCGAAAGGACTCGGCTGCCGGCAAGATTGGTGGCAAGAGCGATCGAGGCCAGCCGGAAGCAACCGGAGAGGCTGGCGGCAAGATGAGTCGCAGCGCTGGCGCTGGCGGCCTTCAGGACCTGATTGGGCGCCAGGGTGGCGAACGGATCCGGTTCTTCTTGCTGCGAACGCACTATCGCAGCACTGTGTTGTTCAGCGAGCCGGCCATTGAAGAGGCGGCCAAGGGGCTAGAAACGTTCTACCGGTTGTTCAAGCGGTACACACGTATCACTTCCGGCGACTTCTATTCGCTTACTGCCGCGTCGAAGCGCGGCAAGTCGACGACCGACCAACAAGAGAATCCCGCGCTAGTGGCCGCCGTATCGCACAAAGAGAATTTCCTTGCCGCCATGGACGACGACTTCAACACAGGCGGCGCGATCGCCGAGTTGTTTGAACTGGCAAACTTGACCAACAAATTCTGCGATGAGGCCGATTTAGAAGGTGGCGGCGGCAGCAACGAGGCGAAGTTGGCGACGCTAGGGCATTTGATGCAAACCATTAAGGAGCTGTCGAATGTACTCGGGCTATTTCTCCAGCCGCCGGCGGACTCGGGTGGTGACGAGTTACTTGGCCAGGTTATGCAGCTTGTGATCGACCTTCGCGCCGAAGCACGGGCCGCCAAGAACTTTGCTACCGCCGATGCGATTCGTGACGGAATTGGTCCCACCGGCATCGTGCTCGAAGACCGAGCTGGCGGCACGGAGTGGGCGGGCGGAAACGAGGGCTCGCTCGACGGAGTGCTGAAGATGCTCATCGAGCTGAGGGAATCGTCTCGCAAGAACAAAGACTTCGCCACTGCCGACGCCATCCGCGACCGCCTCGCCGATATTGGCGTGATGCTGGAAGACCGGGCAGGGGGAACTGAGTGGAGTAAGAGCTGAATTGACGAAGTGCCATCATCGCCTATCTTTCCGATTCTCAGTCCGTAGCGTCCTATTGCTGACGCTATTGTTAAGTGGCGTTCTGGCATATCGCCTCCAGCCGCTCATTGCCGCCCGTGATCTCGCGAGGTTGGCCAATGGCCAGAGCCCGCGGGCCGCACTATCACATCTATCACCCACAGACCGTGATCAAGTACACCAATTCTGTTGCAATCACAATTACCCAGATTGGCACGCCTCGATGTCGGCATCACCATGGCAGGTGCTATGGTCGGGGCGATGTCAGGTAGATGTAGCGCTTCGCTGGAGCGACACGTTCAGGTACGGGGAGCACAATCTTGCCGTTGAATTTCAACAATTTCGTTGCCCAACCACGTCTATGACAATCGTTCGTTCGCGGGCCGCTCCTGTCACTATTATCTAGAACGCATGATCATCCTTGGCATCGACCCTGGCCTTAACACCACTGGCTACGGAGTGGTCGAAACTTCGGGCAATCGGTTTCGGTTGTTGGAGGCGGGCGTCGTGCGTGGTGGCAGTTCGGCGAATTGCTCGCTCGCCGAGAGAGTCGCCGAGGTGCATCGTGGTGTGATGGAGGTCATCGACGCTCATTCGCCGACCGTTATGGCGATCGAAGAACTCTATTCCCATTACGATCGACCCAAAACGGCCATTCTAATGGGCCACGCACGTGGGGCGATCATCCTGGCAGGACACTTGTCGGGAGTGGAAGTTAAACACTACGCCGCCACGCAAATCAAGAAGACTCTCACTGGCAACGGCCGCGCGCCGAAGACGCAGATGCAACAAGCGATCGCCCGCGAACTAGGCCTTCCTGCACCGCCCGAACCGGCCGACGTCGCCGACGCGCTCGCCATCGCAATGACGCATTGGTTCTTGCGACGGGAGTGGGCGGTGGGTAGTAGGCAGTAGGCGGTGGCCGAACTGCATGTCATCAATAACAGGTGGCAATGATGCCGAAGGGCTCTAGCGTAACTCCTTTGAACCTGATCCCCGACCCCTGAATCCTGACCCCTCCGAAATGATCACCAAAGTCACTGGACGACTAATTTCACTGGCTGGCGATACGCTCACATTGGCCGTTGGGCCGTATGAATATGAAGTGTTCGTGCCCGAGTTTACAAGAAGGCAGTTGCAGGACTCCGTGGGCAAGGAAACCTCGCTGCACACCATCGAGTATTTTGAGGGCGACCCAACGCGCGGACGGCTGACGCCCCGCATGGTGGGATTCACCAGCGCCATCGAGCGGGAGTTTTTTGAACTCTTCTGCCAAGTGGATGGAGTGGGCGTGAAAAAGGCGCTCCGGGCGATGGTTCGCCCCGTTCAGGAAGTCGCCGCACTGATCGAAGACCAGGATGCCAAGGGCCTTGCGGCGCTGCCCGGAATCGGCCCGGCGACGGCTGAGCGGGTGATCGCCAAGCTGCGGCGCAAAGTGCCTAAATTTGCGCTGTTAATCGGCCGCGACACGCCTGACCTAGCGCCGCGCGAGCGCGATTTGGCGGGCGAGGCGTTCGAGACCTTACGAGCCCTAGGGCATAGCGAATCGGACGCCCGCCGACTTCTGGACGAGGCGATGGGGCGCAAGAAGAAATACAAAGACGTCGAAGAACTGCTCCACGCGGTCTACGAAAACCGTGGCGGCTAGTGGATAACTGCCAATTTGTTGGGATTGGCCACTCAGATTTTGCTCGAAACTTCGCCCTTATCTGTCGTCAACTGGTCCGAATCTTTGGTACTATGAGGGGAGGCTGCGGGCCGTCGGAGTGTTCTATCGTGGTAATATGCTTCCTATGGGGAGGAAGGTAAGCCATGCGTCTTTTCGCTGTTTTGCTACTGCTTGCAGTTTGCGCGACAACCAACGACGTTGACGTTGGCGCTGCCGAGTATCCTACACGCACCTGGACGAACGACGAGGGGCAAACCCTCGAGGCGTCGCTGAAGCGATTGTCAGGTGCAACGGCGATCCTCGACCGTGATGGAGAGATCATCCGTGCGCCGATATCCAGGCTAAGTAACGCGGATAAGGAATGGATCAAGTTGGTCCGAGAGATCAAACGCTGGCGGGAATGGACCATGGCCGATGGCAGCACACGCCGAGCAAAGCTTGAATCGGTGGATGGCGATCGTCTTGAGTTCAAGGATCGCAGCGAGACGTTCGAGTTGACGCTCGGCGACTTGGGCGACGCGGACCATGGAAGGGTCGCGGCGATCTACGACACGCCCAATCGCGGTGCGACTAGGTTCAGTGGCTCGTCCGAGGGACTTGCGTATGGCATCTCCGTTGGCAAAGTCGCCGACCCCCTGGCCGCGGGACGAGAGGGAGTCTCCGCAATTTCGCAGAATTGGCGAGTTGCCAATCCTATCTCCCGTGAGTGGACCGATGTTGACGGCAAAACAATAGATGCCGAGTTCCACGGCGTGGAAGACAAGAACCTGTTGCTAACCTTCAAAGATCGCGAATGGAAGGTGCCGCTGTGGAGGTTCTCAGATGACGACCAACAGTTTGTCTCTGACCTCCGACGCCAGCAGATTGGAGCAGATGATCAGTTAGTTGCCGCGACCGCTGCGCAGCATGAACCCAACGGAAGATCGTCAATCAACAGCGGACTGGATGCAGTCCGAGGACGTATGAATCCCGGATTGAACCAAGCGTATTCGAACCGTAGGCCCGCCTCCCACCACGAGATCCACAACCGCACGCAGGACCAGAAGGAACGAGCACAGCGTGACGCCGAGCAGCGAATCGCCGAAGATCGGCGGCGGCACGAAGAACCCATGGCCAAGATGGAGCGGGATCGCCAAGAGCGAGAACGATTGGCCGCAGCGGCAAGCCCACCCGATGACTTTGCGCAACCAGAACCGCCCAGTTTCACGCCTGGTCAGCCGACCTACCCAACTTCTGCCGCGAACGATCCAGGCGGCGGTACGTGGCTAAACGAATACCAGTGCTTCTCTTGCAATCACACTTGGACGTCAGCGCGCGAGTACGGCGCCGGCGATAAGTGCCCGAGTTGCGGGACGACGTTTGATGTCATGGAAGATGAGAATGGCTATATTGTTGACGAAACGGCAACTTCGAGAGCCCGGCGATGGGGCGGCATCGTCAAGTTGGGCGTACTAGTCCTTCTCGCAGTTGGTGGATTCCTAGGAAAGATGGCGCGTGGTTGACCACAAACGTGCCGCGGCGCTGTGTGTAGCATTGGCACTTTGCCTCCGATAGGAACCGGCGTATGGTGAGTGTTTGGAAGCGCGGTTGGCCATTGTTGCGGCCGCTACTCGTGGCCTATCTATTAGTCGTTCTCGCCGTGACCTTTCTTGAAACTTGGCTAGTCTATCCGGCGCCGCCGCGAACCGACGGCGACTGGAATCCCGAGCAGTACGACTTCCAAGATGTTTGGTTCGACTCGGCCGACGGCACCAGGCTGCACGGCTGGCTATTCGAACACCCGCAGCCCAAAAATGTCCTGCTGTACTTCCACGGCAATGGCGAGCACGTGGCTTACAATGCCGATTTGATGAACTTCTTGCGAGACGAACTTCAGGCGACCGTCTTTATCTTCGACTATCGTGGCTACGGCAAGAGCGAAGGCAAGCCCTACGAAGCGGGGATCGTGGCCGACGGAAAGTCAGCCCACCGCTGGCTCGCCGAGCAGGCTGGCCTGCCGACAGGCGAGGTCGTGCTGATGGGCAGATCCCTGGGCGGTGGTGTGGCGGTCGCCTCGGCTGCGGAACTCGGTGCGAAAGCCCTGGTGTTGCAGAACACGTTCGCGCGGATGGTCGACACGGCTGCCGACCTGTACCCTTGGCTTCCCGTGCGACTGGTCATGCGCAATCGGTACGATTCGCTGGCGCACATTGCGAACTATAAGGGGCCGGTGTTCCAAAGCCATGGCACATCGGATGAGACCATTCCCTACGAGCAGGCGAAGCGGCTGTTCACGGCCGCGCCATCGGAGAGAAAGCGGTGGTTCGAACTCCCCGGTGCCATGCACAACTCGGCCTATCCACGCGAGTACTACCAGCAACTGCGCCAATTCCTCGAGTGATTGTCAATCGCCACGCTGCAAGCTAAGTACGACCGAGTCGGCCTTTTCGCAAGCGATTGGCCATGACCTTCGCCGCGGTACCCCAGCCGACTTGATTGACATAAGAGAAACGATTTTGCATTCGGCGAAGCTCCAGCGAGAACTTGTCGGCGAGCGAGTCGGTTCCATCGTTCAAGAACGGCAGTTGCTCTGCTTTGCGGAATTCCTTTATCCATGCATCGGTTAGTTCATAGGGATCGTCGGTTTCGGGCGGTGCCGGAACGAACTCGGCCGACGGGTGATTGTTTGCACGCATTTGTTCGATCAAGTACTTGCGAACGCGTTGCTCGACCGCAGCCGGGCTGAAACAGTCTTCGATGTATTTCCTTCCTTGCCGCCCATACTCGACGCACTTCTCAGGGGCACGCGCTAGCGATTCCAAACGATCGGCCAACGAGCCAATGGTATTGGCAAGCAACCCAGTTCGCAGATGCTGGCAGTGCTCGACTTGCGCATTGTCCAAATTGGGTTGCGAGTTGGTAACGATGGGCAAGCCAACCATCATGCCCTCTGCCAGCGCAACGCCAAATGTCTCCCCGATGCTGGAGTGATTGCTAATGACATCGGCGGCAGCCAGCGTTTGCCGATACTCATCTGCATCCGTCGTAAGAGGCATCAATTTGGCGCGGTCGCCCAACTGCCGCTGCACCCAGGCGAGATTCTCGGGCGGGACTTCGCGAACCACGTAGTGCACGTCGACTCCACGGCGAGCAAGCTTCTTGATGGCCAACACCGGCATGGGATCCCATTTACGCAAGCTCGGCTGCAGCAATCGAGCAACAACAAACCCATCGGCTGGCAGACCCAGCGCATTGCGGGCAACTAGTCGTTCTTCCTTTGTGATCAAGGGTTCCGACTCAATTCCGTAGCCTGCCGCAAGATGATGCATCGCCAAAGGCGCTCGCCCCGCGCGCTTGGAGTAACTCAGCAAACTGGCTCTCGAAAGATGGCAGTGCCCAGTCCACTCGCCATCGATTGTCGTGGGGTCGTAGTGCCCGAAAATGTTGTACTCAAAACACGCCACTCCGTGACGTCGGAATAGCTCTAGGTTCTGGTTGTCGACCGGATTGGGGCGGCCTACGCGATGCACAATGAGCACATTGCACCCGGTTTCATCGATCCACTTGGCGGTATCCTCGGTGGCATTGAACCCACATCGAACTGCGATGCCGGCGGCGCGGAATTCGTCCGCTCTTGGTCCGGCGTCCTCAGATCGAGTGATGGCAGTGACCCTTGCCCATGTTGTCTGCTCCCGCGCGATGGGCAGTACACCCTTGACACTGCCACCGGGGCTCAGGCTGCTGAAGACGTGGGCGACATGCGATTTGGGGGTCATGGAGGCTTCATCGAGCAAGCAGTGGAAACTCAATTGGTCGTAGTATCCTGAGTGTAATCTCCAGGCTGCGACCGTGATACCGTTCGGAATTCGACCTCCATTCTCGCAGGCTGCACCACGCGATTCAGCGGCGAGTGGGGCCATCGTGTGGCGTGTTATCGCGAATTGCTAGGTTCGGGGAACGGTGTCCCGTAACCCGCAAAATTACCCCAAACTGCCCGATCGACACGGCTCGCAAGGTAGACTAGGCTGGTGGGTTACGGGGCCGTGATCCGATAGTGCCCGTGGCGCCGTACCCCGCGCAACCAATCCCACCTGGCCCTGCTTTGGCCCCCCATGCCTTCGCTTGAACTCAACGTGATTCGCGCCTTTGAGCGCTGGCTTGTATACCCAGCCCCGTCGTTGGCCAAAGGTAATTGGTCGCCGAGATGGATCGAGAATGAGGATGTGGTGTTTACGTCCAGCGGCGGCACGCAGCTTCACGGCTGGTTTGTGCCTCACCCGGAGCCAAAGCACGTAGTTCTTTACTCCCATGGCAACAACGAGCACGTCGGCAACCAGGTGAACCAGTTGCTCCGACTGCAATCGATGCTCGACGCCACGGTGTTTGTTTACGACTATCGTGGCTACGGCAGAAGCGAGGGACAGCCCACCGAGCGGGGACTAATGGCCGACGGACTGGCTGCGCATCAGTGGTTGCTAAAGCGTACTGGACTGACTGCTGGCGACGTGGTGTTGATGGGGCGGTCGCTGGGCGGTGGTGTGAGTGTTGCGATTGCGGCGCAGCGCGGCGCACGTGCTCTCGTGCTTGACGCAACGTTTCCACGGATGGTAGATGCGGCCAGCTACAACTACCCATGGTTGCCGGTAAGGACGTTCATGCGTGATCGCTACGATTCACTATCCCGAATCGGGCAGTACAAGGGCCCGGTGTTTCAAAGCCACCGCGCGACCGATGAGATCGTGCCCGTAGACCTGGCTCGGCAGCTCACCGACCAAGCGCCGTCGGCGATTAAGCAGTTCTATGAAATTCCAACCGGGCGACACAACGAACCTCTTCCGCCCGACTATTACACGGCGCTCGACCGGTTCCTGGCGCGGGTTCAGCGGAGTAGCCGCACGACGGGAAGCCCGCCCATTACTGCCGGTGCCAGCGAGGCAGCCGGCGTGCTGACGACGAATTGAGCCATGGGTCGGGCAGTTGCCATTGGCGCGATTCGTCCTCTAGTCAGCGACTCGCGTACGGCAGATAATTGCGATTCGTGTCTCTTCATTTCGTCCCGCCAGTCTTGCCAAAGCCATGCCCCCACAAGAGCTTGTTGAACGTCTTAAGGCCTTTGGACAGCAACATTTGCTGGCGTTTTGGGACGGTTTGTCGTCGGAAGAGCAAGCGCAGCTAGAGCGGGAGATTGTTTCGATTGACCTGGAACTGATCCAGTCGCTATTTAAAGGCAACGTCGATCAACCAGACTGGGCTGCCGAAGCACGACGAGCCGAGCCGCCGCCAGCCATGCGGTTGGCAGACCGGCAGGGGTGCGGCCAGTCCGTGCTTGGACTGTCACCCGAAGAGGCCAAGACGAGCGGTGCAAACGCCGTTGCCGGCGGCACGATTGGCATCTTGCTGGTTGCCGGAGGGCAGGGCAGCCGGTTGGGGTTCGAGCATCCCAAGGGCATGTACCCCATTGGTCCGGTTAGCAATGCTACGCTGCTGGAAATCCACCTAAAGAAGGCGGTGGGACTGAGCAACAAGTACGGCACCAGCGTCCCGGTGTATTTGATGACCAGCCCGGTTACACACGATGAGACCGTCGCATTCCTGGCAGAGCATAAGAATTTCGGCGTGCCCGAGAGCGACGTTTTGGTGTTTTGCCAAGGCACCATGCCGGCCGTGGACGGCAAAACCGGCAAGTTGCTGATGGCCGGCAAAGGGGAACTGTTCAAGAGCCCCGATGGACATGGCGGAACCGTGGCGGCTTTGGCCGCAAGCGGTGCCATCGACCATATGAAGCGCCGCGGCGTCGAACACCTATTCTATTTTCAAGTCGATAATCCAATCGTGCCCGTGTGCGACGCGGAGCTGGTCGGCTACCACTTGCTTGCCGATTCGGAACTCACCTCCATAGCCGTGGCCAAGCAGTCGCCGGGTGAGAAGCTTGGCAACTTCGTGATGTTGGGCGATCGCCTGCACATCATCGAGTACAGCGACTTTCCCGACGACGTCGCGCAACAACGCGACGCCGATCAGGCGTTGAAGTTCTGGGCGGGCAGCATCGCGGTTCACGTATTCGGCGTTGCTTTTCTCGAGCGGATGTTGGGCTACAAGGATGCATTGCCGTTCCACATCGCGCACAAGAAAGTCCCTCACGTAAATGCCAATGGCGATTTGGTGGAGCCGAGTGAGCCGAACGCTTTGAAGTTCGAACGGTTTATCTTCGACCTCCTGCCGCAAGCCGCTCGACCGATCGTGGTGGAATATACCGAGCAAGAGTGCTTCGCCCCGCTGAAGAACGCACCAGGCGCGGCGAAAGACACTCCTGAATATGTGCAACGGTTCATGATCGACCAACACCGAGAGTGGCTTGCTGCCGCAGGGGTAAGCGTCGCCGAGGGAGTGGCCGTGGAAATCGACCCAACTTGGGCGGTCGACGCGACGGAAGTAGCCAAGCGTCTGGCTACCGGATCGGAAATCTCCGGTACAACGATCACGGAGCCGACTTATGTCGGCGGCTAGCGGCAGCACCTTGCGAGCAGCCGATACGGAAAGAAGTCGATGCAACTCGAGATCGAACAGAAGTTTCCGATTGCCGACGCCGATGGTCTGCGAAGCCGACTGAAGGACCTGTCGGCGACGCCACTAGGGACGGTCAAGCAAGAAGACACATACTACAATCATCCGGCTCGCGACTTTGCGACAACTGATGAAGCGCTGCGGATTCGTCGATCTGGCGATCAGGTGTTCTTGACTTACAAAGGGCCGAAGCACGACACGGCGGTCAAGACCCGCCCCGAGATCGAGTTGACGCTGGTCGAACCCCAGTCTTGGCCGAGTTTACTTGAGGCGCTTGGCTTTCGCGAAGTGGCAACCGTCGCCAAAGAGCGTAGCCGTTTTGGATTGAATCGGCCGCCGTTTCGCATTGAGGTCACAATCGACCTGGTAAGTGAAGTGGGCCAATTTGCCGAGGTGGAGATCGTGGCCGACGAATCTGACGCCGAGGCGGCACAACAAGCGATTCAGCAACTAGCCGACGAACTTGGGCTCGCCGATCCAATCCGTAGTAGTTACTTGCGGATGCTGTTGAACAAGACGCATCACGCGTAGCGACGCCGCTTGCTCCCATCGTCCGCACAATCTCGCTCGACGTCTGCCACCATGCGCTACTCCGACGAACTGCCTGTAGACGTTGAGCCTTACGACTCGCGACTGAAGGCCGATCCGCGGGAAGCTCGCGTCGAAGCGACGAACTTCCTGATGCTGGCCCTGCACCAGGTGGTGCTGCGCATTGGGTGGATCTTCAAGACCGAGAGCATCGTGATGCCGGTGTTCATGGACTTCATCGGTGGCGGGCCGGTGTTGCGAGGGTTGTTGATGGTGCTTAACCGTATCGGGTTCAGCGTACCTCCGGTTATGTTCTCTCGGCGATTGAAGATCGCACCTCGCAAAAAGTGGCTATTCGCCATCTGCAGCTTTGGGATGTCGGTTCCCTTCTTGGTTCTTGCGCTACTATGGTGGAGCGGTGCGTGGCAAGATTCGGCGGGTAAGCCGCGATGGTGGATGCCCGTCGTGTTCTTGGTGCTGTACGGCGTGTTCTTCGCGCTGACCGGGATGAACCAACTAGCCGCGCATGCCCTGCAGGGAAAGGTGGTTCGCGCCGCAGCGCGGGGGCGGTTGTTTACTATCGGCGTCGTGCTGGGCGCACCGCTGGCGATTGCCGCAGCCTGGTGGTGCATGCCGGCATGGTTGGCCGATCCGCAAACTGGCTTTGGGGCGATCTTCGCATGCTGCGCAATGGCATTCGCTGTATCGGGGCTGTCAGTCCTGGGGATTCGAGAAGAGCCCGATGATTTTCAGCAGGCGCGGTCGCCCTTGTGGGAGTATTTTCACCATTCGTGGCAACTGATCGAGACCGACGCGAACGCCCGTGCGCTTGCAATTCTGGCCGTGCTGTTTAGCGCGACGTTCATGTTGTTCCCCCACTACGTGGCGGTGGTGGGCGGAGACCAGTCGTTCGACCTCCGGCGGATGACTCTATGGGTGTGCGCGCAAAATGCAGGTACCGCGGCGCTAAGCCTGGTGATCGGACCACTGGCGGATCGCTACGGCAATCGTAAGGCATTGCACTCCACCATGATTGGTGTGGCGCTTGCACCACTTATCGCCGTGGTTGCGGCGCTCGGCGCGACCGAACTGATGGCCGACTACTCCTGGGTGATGTTCGTGACCATCGGTTTCACGCCGGTAACAATTCGCCTGCTGGCGAACTACGCGTTGGAGATCGCTCCCCGACACGATCACCCAAAGTACCTCAGCGCGTTGGGCTTGTGTCTGGCACTACCGGTGGTTATTGGTGCGCCGCTGGTGGGCGTGGTAGCGAGGGTTGCCGGCTACTTGCCGGTGTTTGTCGCGGGACTTGTCGCGTTGCTGCTCGCCGTGTGGCAGACCTTTCGCATCGCCGAACCCCGCCACGGCGAATCGAGCTTAATAGAAGAGGCAATTCAGTGAGACCAATACTCGTCGGACGACGCCATTACTCCGTCGCCCGCCCGAGTGGACCGGATGAGTTTGCCCCTTTTTATAGCGGTCCAAACTGCGGTTGGCCGACCGTGGCGACTGTGAGATACTCCGCCCCATCCGTCCGTCCGAGAGCACCCAGAATCGATGAAGATATTCTTTTCCGTTGGCGAACCAAGTGGCGACCTGCATGGTGCGAATCTGATCCGCGCGCTTCAGAGCCGATGCCCAGGTGTGGAGTGCGTAGGGTTTGGCGGACCAAGAATGGCGGCTGCAGGATTCTTGATGCACCGCGACCTAACCCAGTTAGCCATCATGTGGTTCGGTCGCGCCTTGTTGCACCTGCCGAAGTTCCTGCGCTATCGCCGCGAAGCGGAAGAGTACTTCAAGCGAGAGCGTCCCGACGCGGTGGTGTTGATCGACTATCCCGGATTCAACTGGCATATTGCGCGAACCGCCAAGGCTCAAGGCATACCGGTCTACTACTACGGCACGCCACAAATCTGGGCGTGGGCCGGATGGCGCATCAAGAAGATGCGCCGCACGGTCGCTCACGCATTGTGCAAACTGCCTTTCGAGCAAAAGTGGCTCCGTGAGCGCGGAGTCAATGCGACGTACGTTGGCCACCCGTACTTTGACGAACTTCGCAGCCGGCATCTGGACGCACGGTTCATCGCCTTGCAATCGGACGACTCGCGCCCACTGGTGAGCATATTGCCAGGTTCGAGAACTCAGGAAGTTAAGAACAACCTTGCCGACTTGCTCAAGGCTGCCAAGCAGGTACGGGAAGAAGTGCCCAACGTACGGTTTGCCGTCGCGTCGTTCAAGGAAAGCCAGGCGAAACTTGCAAGCAAGATGGTCGACGATTCAGGGCTGGCGGCTGACGTCTACGTCGGCAAGACGCCCGAGTTGATCGAAGCGGCCACCGCCACGATGGCTGTGTCGGGTTCGGTATCACTCGAGTTGTTGTACCATGCGACACCGACGGTAGTCCTTTACCGTATTTCACGGCTTGCCTATGCCGTGCAACAGCGATTTCGCAAAGTGCGGTACATCACACTGGTGAATCTTCTGACAACCGACGATCTGTTTCCGGCCCAGCCGGCGGCCTACGACCCCGCCAACCCTGTAGACGCTCACGTCTTGATGCCCGAGTACCTGACTTGTGAAGACCGCACCGAAGACGTTGCAGAGCACGTGGTCGGCTGGTTAACCGACGAGCCATCGCGGCGGCAATTGATCGCTCGAATGCGCGAGTTGGGCCAAACCGTGGCGCATGGAGGTGCTTCGGAGCGTGCAGCCGAGTATATTGTCGAACGACTTTCCAACATTCGGCCAGACGCGGCGTAAGACATGTAGCGGCGCAAGCTGGGGCAGACGCGCTTTCCCCAAGGCTGCCACAAACTGCCTTATGGTGTGATGCAGATGCTATCGGAACCTCCGCCCACCCAAGTCGACGTGCATTTCCACGCCTTCGGGTTCCCCGTACGCATTCACCCGTTTTTCTGGGCGATCGCGCTGCTCATTGGACTCAGTTCCTTCAAGGGCGAGCCGCTGGGCGCATTGCTGAGCGTACCGTTGATTCTCGTCTCGATTCTGGCTCACGAATTGGGGCACGCAGTGCTTCAGCGACGGTTCGGTGGGCGGCCATATATCGTTCTGCATGGGTTCGGTGGGCTAGCTATTTGTGGCGACTGCGATCGATCACCAAGAAGTCAGATCTTGATTTCCCTTGCTGGTCCGATTGCTGGCTTCTTGCTGGCCGGAGTGATCGTGATCTTGCTAACGCTCGTGAGCGGTTACGTTGCTTTTCAACCCGCTTGGAGCGACCAAAGCTGGGCGTCCCAACTTGAGCCAGAGCTTACAAGCCGTCTCTCGGGTGTGTGGCTTGCGATCGGCACGATATGGTACGAGAGATTCTCATCTCCAGCGATCAACGACATTTTTCGCATTCTGCTCTATGTCAACATCTTCTGGGGTTTGATGAATTTGTTACCTGTCTATCCGCTCGATGGTGGGCAAGTCGCGCGGGAAGTAATGACGCTTGGGCCAGACCCGCGGCAAGGGATGATCTGGTCGTTGCAACTCTCAATTGGTGTTGCGGTCGTGGTGGCCCTATGGGGATTGTTTCGTTACGGGCCGTGGATGGCCATTCTGTTTGGTTTGCTGTCCTACAATAACTATCGCACGCTCCAGTCGTACACAGGCCGTGGCCCGGGGCTCGGTTGGAGGTGAGTTCCCTTGTGTCGCGCGCCGAAAGCAAAACGCTCGCGCCTGCCGCCCGCGTCGTGTTGCTTGGCGCAAGCAATCTACGCTTGTCGCGAGTGCTTGTGCTACGGCTGATACTCAAGCGGCTCGCAGGACCGATCGACTTCTTCGTCGCTGACGGATTCGGACGTTCCTATGGAAACTGGGCGAGCATACCCGGTCGCGCGCTGCCGGGCATCAAAGAGTGCAAGTTATGGAACGACTTACAACGTTCGCCGAGTTTACCCACTTTCGCAATGTTGACGGACGTTGGAAACGACTTGTTGTACGGCGCGAGCCCACGTGAGTTGACCAGTTGGGTTGCCGAGTGCGTTGGTCGCCTTCGCGCAATGGATGCGAACGTCGTCGTCACCGAGTTACCGATTTCGTCCATTTTGGCGACATCAGGGGTTCGCTTTCAGATTTTTCGCACAATTTTTTTTCCACCGTCGCGACTCACATTCAAAGAAGCGTTGCAACAGGCACAAGAGACCAATGATAGGCTGCGCGAACTTGCTGTGGAGCAAAGTTGTTCGTCCATCGAGATGCAAAAGGCGTGGTATGGAATCGATCCGATCCATGTTCGTCGTCGACATCGCTCAGTCGCCTGGCAACACATCCTCGATGAGTGGTTGTCACCGTCGCGTGTAGACGAAAAGTGCGTTTTGTCCTTCAAAAACAGCGTTTCCGTAAACACGTCGCTTCCCCGATGTTGGCGAATACTGGGACGCGAGTCGTTTAATCGTCAGCCCGCGACGACCTTCAGTGATGGGTCGGCGCTATCGGTTTACTAATGCCACGTCTGCAATACGAATGTCATAGGTGCTTTTGCCACGAGAAGGAGCTCTACGCATGTTGGTGCGCGCAGTTTTGCCTGATTGAGTGCGTTTGACGTTGGTTCGATTGATACATCGAAGATATTTTTTGTGCAAAACGTGTTGCATAAACGAAAAGTTTCCGTACAACTACCGACTAAGGAGTAATGGCAACACGTTGATGTTTGGATCGTTCGTTGAACTGTTAGCGTATCGATGTCGATCCAACAACGATGGTTGCCGGTGGTCGTCGCGGAAGGGCGGCCAGCTGTTACGTAGGTGCCAACCGGTGTCTGAACGGTGATCAACGAAATCACGCGTGGTTCAGCGCGGGGCACCACTTCCCGTTAATGGAGGATTGATTGTGGCCAAGAAGAAGAAGCGTGCGGTCAAGAAGAAGGTCGCTAAGAAGAAGGCCAAGAAGAAGGTCGCTAAGAAGAAAGCAAAGAAGAAGGTAGCACGTAAGAAGAAGGCGACCAAAAAGAAGGCCAAGAAGGCGAAGCGCAAGGTAAAGAAGAAGGTGGCTAAGAAAAAGAAAGCCGCCAAGAAGAAGGCGAAGCGCAAGGCAGCCAAGAAAAAGGTAAAGCGCAAGGCTGCTAAACGAAAAGTGAAGCGCAAAGTCGCGAAGAAGAAGTAGCGTCTGGCGCAATCGCGGACCACTTCAGAGAAGTAACGAGAAAAAGAGCCGCGGCTTGGGCGACATGCCCAGGCCATGCGGCTCTTTGTTTGCGCTGATGGTTGTGGCTAATGCCCTAAAGTACCGGCAGCGACGACATGGAAGGCTGGTCGACTCGCTGCTTAACGATGCTGTGTACCATTTGGGCCGCGATTGTCTGGAAGTAGCGACTGGTTTCTTCGTCGCTGAGGTTCGCGGAGGTTTCGCCCGCATCGCCGCGCTCGCGTATGGCAATGTCGATCGGCACTTCGCCGAGGAATGGAACGCCCAGCTCAATCGCCTTCTCGCGCGCTCCACCGGAGCCGAAGATGTCGTATCGTTTTCCGTTGTCGGGGCAGAGAAAGTAACTCATGTTTTCCACTACGCCCAGCATTGGGATATTTACTTTATGGAACATGGCGATTGCCTTCACCGCGTCCAGCAGAGCAACGTCCTGCGGCGTACAGACAACCACTGCACCGCTGATAGGCAACGATTGCGACAGTGTGATCGCCACGTCGCCAGTGCCCGGCGGCATGTCGACGATCAGGTAGTCGAGTTCGCCCCAATTGGTGTCGCCGAGCATCTGCTTGATCGAGCGATCGAGCATCGGTCCGCGCCAAATCACCGCGGCGCCTTCGTCGATGATGAAGCCCATGCTCATCAGCGACAGTCCATCCTTCTCGACAGGCTGAATGCGATTGTCGGCGATGGCTGGCTTCTGTTTAATACCGACGATGTGCGGAATGCTGGGCCCGTAGACATCGGCGTCGAGCAAGCCGACCTTCGCGCCGCTGTTCTGCAAAGCGTAGGCGAGCGACGCAGCCACCGTGCTCTTTCCAACGCCTCCTTTGCCCGATCCGACGGCAACAACGCTTTTGACCGCCAGGCCAATGGGCGCCACCCGCTCGGCCGGCCGGTGATGCTCAACGATTTCAACTTCAATCGACGTACCTTGTGGCAGCCGGCTGCGCAGATGCTCGATGCAATCGGCCTGCACCGCCTGCCGAATGGGACCCGCCCAAGACGTAAGGGCGAGTCGAACCTGGACGCCGTCGGCTGCAACCTCGATGCTGGGAACTTGCTCCGTTCGCACGACGCTGCGACCGGTCTCAGGATCGTTGAAGTCGGCTAGCGCCTGTTCTACATCGGACTGCTGCAAGGCGCTTTCGGACATAATGAACTCCGGGAACGTTGTGACAGTTGGCTCGCCGAACGCGACAGCCCGGCTACTGAATCACCCTAGGCGTCGCTGCCGCCGCTGCCAAGCGGGGTCCCAGCATCGTAGCGGCAAGTCGTCCAGCGGATCGGTCGATTGCAACTCGGCTCGCCGGGCAGTTTCGGACAGAAGAGTCAACAATTCGCCAGCGGTGTCAACGTTCGCGAGCACAATCCCAGCGCCCGCCTCGTAGAGTAACTTCATGGCAGCGGCGCGATCGCTGGAAGGCGCGCAAGTCGATCGCTCTAGGAGAGCAACCACCGGCCAGTGGCGATTTCGGGTCGCCACGAGCCAGTCGCCGATCGCCGACAAACGATCGCCCGCGACTTCCACGATACGGATCGAGTTAGGTGGGAGTTGGGAGACCTTTTCGACGTGCACCAACGGGAGCGGCCGCTGCAGAGAACTTCTGCAGCGGGTAACCTGCTGCCGCACGGCTGCCATCCAGATTGGATCGTGGGCCATCAGCGCTACTTCCAGGTGCGCTTCACCCGACCTTGGCCATGGGAAGTTCAATCCACATGGAGTCATTCTTCACCTTCGACGGGCAGGAACTCAATGTCGCCGCCTGTCGACGGCTCGGGCTCGGGCGAAGTTGGCGGTTGAGAGACGACGTCTGCTTCCGCTTCGCGCTTGGCAGGCGTCGGTGTGACGACGTCCATTTGTTCGAGTTTGCGATAGAGTCGCGGGCGCGACACACCCAACAGCCGAGCAGCCTCCGCTTTGTTGCCGCTCGCAAGTTCCAACGCGCGCTCGACTAGGGCTGCCTCGACACGATCCAAGTAGGCATCTAGATCAATCGGCTCTGGCCGGTCTTGAGCCATCGCCGCGTGATCGACGGCATGATGAAGCAGCTTGGGCAGGTCGCTGGGGTGGATCACCGTCCCCGTTGCACGCCGAAAAGCCGATGTTAGCACCTTGGTCAGTTCGGGACCTTCACCCGGCCACGCATAGACCATCAACACATCCAATGTGTCGTCGGCCAGGCGAAGGTCGGCGTCGTCCGATTCGCGATTGAGTCGTGCCAGATGCCAATTCACTAGCGGTGGTATGTCTTCCGGCCGATCGGCCAATCGCGGAATATCAATGGCGATGGTGGAAACGGCAGCCGCAAGTTCATCCGACATGCCCGGGCGGTCTTCGACTTCATCACTGCCCGAGAGGAGCGTCGCCAGCACTTGGGTCTGCCAGCGTTCGTCGGTCATGGCGGTAAGCAATTCGAGCTGCTGCTCGGCCTGCAGGCCGTCGATCGATTCGACAATCAGCGTGCCAAGCTCGTCTGCCCGCAGCAGCGATCCAAGCGTACGACTGAACTGGCTAGGCAGCGCCGTCGAGACTTCCACCCGCCAAAGAGCCACTTCACCTGTTGAATGACGGCGATAGTGTACTACTTCGGCAACTTCCGCGAGTGCGACAGCGTCGTTGCCTTCCAGTAGCACGCTCGCGCCGCTGGCAACCGCCGCTTCGACTTGGGCCCGCGCCCGAACCATTGCGGGGCTGACACCTACCAGCGCATCGGTTCCGCCTTCGGCGTATCGCCGAGCTTGCTGCTGGCGAAACCGCTTTAGCTCATCAACTGGCGAGATATCACCCACGATGTCATGTGTATTGAAACGACGGATTTTGGGGGCCTGCCGCCCATTATAGTCGGTTGGGAGTTGGAAGTTGGGGGTTCGCTGAAGAGTAAAGCGTCCAATATCCAACTCACAACCGCGAAAAGCGAAACCGCGACGCCGGCCGGAAGGCTGGCGCCGCGGTTATCACGGTCCCTCATTCGCTAAGTCGCTTGACGCTGGCTGCGGGTATCAGTCCCCCCGAAATGATACCTGCAACATTGGCGAAGCTAATGCCAGGCAATAGCCGGCCGATCAAAAGACGTCGAGAATGAAGTGATGTCCGGAGTGGTACTTGCGTGGGCTTGGGTAATAGTTGTGCCATCGCTTGTTGTACACCGGAATCCGCATCTCCGGCGGATAGCGGTAGTACAGGCTGTCGGCGCTGCGGTAGTACTCGTTGCCCCAGAAGTTCTGTGGGTAGTAGACGTACGGATAGTGGTAAAAGCGGTTCCAGTCTTGGGTCGTGTACGTGTGACCCCAAGCCCGCCCATAAGCTTGCTGCGCGTTGGCCGATTCGGCCCCCAGGCAGCCAAGCAGCATCGCGGCCCCTAGCGCGATGATAGCAAAGCGGCGATGCATGGATCTCCCCCGAGTTGATCGATGGCAGTGCGGGTGTGTTACCAGACGCCCAGCAAGAACACACAGCGTCCGGTGCCATTACCATCGGCAACCGTCAGGACCGGAGTTGAGAGAAAAAACGTTGTAACCGGTACAAGCGGACCCTGGCGGCGAGTGAGCCCACGGCACAAGCGGCCTAAGCGCGCTGCCGAGCCCGCCGACTTTGTGGCTTTCGATTCGTCTCCCCTTGCACTTCGGTTGCCATCTGTCGTTGCAAGAGTGCAGCCTGCGACTTCATTGTGTCGGCAAAGTCCATATGGTCTCGCCCCATCCAATTCATGACGCTGCTGACCACGAGCTCTTTGAGGTAAGCGAATGAGAAGCCCTCGGTGGCGGACGCCATGGCATCTATCTCTTCGATTTGCCATCCCGTCTCGTCGCCGATCCTGGTTTGCCAGGTCGAAAGGTACTCGCCACGTTCCGGGTGTGTTGGCAGCCCGAAGTGATACTTGCGGTCGAACCGGCTTGGTCGATCGATAATCGCCCGATCGATACGGTCGGGGTAGTTGGTTGTGGCGAGCACGATGAGCCCATGATTCTGATCGAAGCCATCGAGCTGGTTGAGAAAGAACGACCGATTGTCGTCGTCCACCAAAGTATCCAAGTCCTCAAGTACCAGCACGCATGGAGTTAGACCTCGTGCCCGTTCAAACACTCTTTGCCACATCTGCTGTTGGGTGTAGTAGTTGTGGCTCAGACTCTGAACGTACAAACTAGAAATAGCTAGTTCTTTGATAAGCGCACGCACACAATGGGTCTTTCCGTTTCCTGGCGGACCAATCATCAACGCGCCTCGTCGCCAAGCGATTCCTAGGCGCTTGTAGCGGTCTTCTGATTCCAGAAACTGAGCGAAGTCTGATCTCAGAGACTCCTTCATATCATCAGCAAGGACGAGATCGTCAAACGATGCTTCCTGAGTCGCGGCGAATAGGCTATGGCTCCTCTGCCAATGCCCATCAGAAAAGACCAGGATTGCGTCCCCCGGGGCATGCGTGCGGCGTTCTACCTCCAGGATAAACGCTTCCGCTGTTTCGACAGCGTCGGCGATCACCCAGTCGCGAGCACCACCACCGCAACCAGTTTCCCATTCCAGGTGCACGACCTGAAGCGAGTGATCGTTCCAGCGGACCTGCCAGACGACCTGATTGTAACTGGTGTACAGGCGATCGTAGTCTTCGCCGCCCCAGTAGCGGTAACTATCCGACTTGGGAACGATGTCAGGTGCCAGTTCGCAAAGCTCTAGTCGGGCGAACTGCTGAACATCCAAGTCGCGACATGCGACAACCGCCTTGCCGCTGCACTCCGACACGATGAGTCGTTCGGCGTTGAGCGCGACCCCTGCTGTGTTGTCACCCAGAGCGTCGTTGAAAAATGTCGATTTAATCATCCCCAGACGAAAGTTCTCCATTTGGATTTCTGGTATGTAGTGGTTGTTGAAACTGACATGACAGTTAATCTGATCTTGAGGTTCGTTAAACTCGAGAAATGCCGTCAAGACGCACCTTACGCCGCATTCGTTCTTCTACTCTCCGCCACCTTGTCCAATAGCTCCTGCGCCTCGGCGGCGGCCTCGGTGTCGGGGAAGTCGGCGACCACTTTCTCTAGCATGCCGACGGCTCGCTTGATGGCACTTGGGGTGTTCTTGGAGCCGGCGCGGATGGCGGCGGCTACTTTCTTGACGGCCAGGCGTTCGTTCTTGACCGCTTCGGACTGTCCGACTTCCTTGTATCTCTTGCTTACTTCAGGGTGCATGGGGTATCCGTCGTAGACTCGCATGAATTGGTCGAGCGCCTTGTAAGCTGGCCAGTCCTCACCCGCGGCGAGTTGCTTGTCAATCGTTGCTAGTTCTTCGTCCATGGAAGCTTTGACGGCATCGAAGAGCTTCTTCGCGGCGGCCTTGGTATCCGCGTTGCTCTGCTTGCCGGCTCGCATGATTGCGCGCGATGCAACCGTGTAGTTGCCGATCTCCACGTTGGCCCACGCGGTTCGCAGTTCGTCCGGAATGCCTGTCGGGTCGACGTTCCACTTGCCCCCTTCGGCAGCCGCGGTAGCCACGGCGTCCAACTGGTTGGAATCGGCGCCGCGCCATTCTCTCTTAGCGGTGAGCGTGCAGAGTCGGTAGATGTTCTGCAAGCTTATCTCGGCGCCAAGCGACTCCTTCTCGAATGAACGATCGGTGTCGACGATCACTGGCCAATTGATGTTGTTGCGTTTCAGGTAGCCGGCAATCTGTTGTGGGGTGTTCCCCGAGTTGACAGCAATGAAAATGACCGGATCGCCCTGGTGCCGGGCAGCCGCTTCGAGCAGCCCCGGCCACCGCTTTTCACAGTTGGGGCACTGTTCTTCAAAGTAGTAGAATAAGATGCCCTTGCCTTCGAGCTTGTCGAGCGACAGTGGCGAACAATTGAGCCACTGGTCGGGCGACGAGGGCAACTCGGTGAGTTCGCCATTCGTGCGGAACCACTTCGGACCGGCGGACGCGGCGCCGCCCTCATCCTGGGCAACGGCTGGGGTGTAAACCATCGAACAGCAGACGACCGAAGCAATACAAGCGCGAACCATGGCGCCTACTCCCTGCGGGTACAAGCGATCACAAGCCCGATACGCTGGGCGGATTGCTAATGGTAACGCACTGAGCACGCCCAGGCCAACCGATTCGGGGAAGCGGATTGGTGAGAACCGGGGATGGGCGGGGCAACAATACGGCTTTCGCCGCCCCTATTTGCTTGCTCGTCGGTATGTGGTCGCTTAGGATGAGTCGCGTGATTTCTACTCTACCGTGAGGGCATGCCATGCAAGGGTTCGGTGGCTTTCTGATTCTGATGGGGGCTGGATCGTTCGTGCTGAACCTCTTGGGTATGGAGTTCCTACTGCTAAGTTGGATCGACATGTGGGGCTCGACCGTCGGCATTACGATTCGCATCGGGATGATCGTCGTCGGCGCTGCCCTGATTTTTCTCGGCATGCACGCCGAAGAGAAGCACGCGGCTAGCCAAGATGACGATTTGTCGCGGGATGCGATGCGACATCTGTGAGCGGCGTTCTTGCTCGCGGAACGAGTGAGCGTGGTTGGAAACCACAGAGGCACGGAGAGCTCAGAGCGGGTGGTGTGGTGCGCGCTGACGAACGTTAGCGCATCAGTCTGAGCAAGTGCGTTGTACGCCCTACCACTCGGACGGCCATATCGGCAAATCGCCGAATAGGTGTCGTGCGATCGCCATCCCGCAAATCATCAATGCGGCACCCGCTATTAGACCTGCGGCAAACGCCGTGTACCAGTGCTTCCACGCAACGGCTGTGAGTGCGATAGGCAGCCAACCCATGGGATCGTTACAAGGGCAAGAGTAACTGGGATCGCGAATATGGCCATTAACCCATAGATTGCGCCGGGCCCCGCATCGGGGCCGACAGCCGACTCCACAGGACTATCTGCGGACAAAAATCGCCCGATTACGATCAGCAAGACTATCGACAGGAGCAATACCGGCGCGAGTGCGGTGCTGGCGAACCTTTCGAAGTATGGCAGTTTTGGCAGTTGCTTCGGATGCGACTCTTTGGGTAAAGGCTTCACGAAGTGGCTCCGATTACTGCACCATTCCAAACGCGCCAGTTGGCGTTCGAGATCGGTCACCCGCCAGTAACTTCCGCAATCTCAAGAGTACAGCAATCCCGACAATCACCTCACTCCGGCCCTTTCCCCTCCAACAACTCCTTCTCCCACGCATCCATTAGCGGCCAGTCGATGGCGCAAACGCAAGGGACTCTGCATGTTGTTATGCACTCGAACGGTTGTGCTCCGATGTGGCAGAGGAGAGTGAATCCACAAAGTGAAGTGCCCCCGAGTTTTTCGACTCTTCTTGATGCCTGCGGTAGTACTCGAGAATCCTTGCGAGATCGTCTCCACACTCTGCAGAGAGACTCTGACGGATGACGCGTACTTCGTTTGCAGGTTCAGTCTTCATATGTGTCGTCCTCGCTTAGATAGTTCAGCGGGGTGGTTAGCAAAGGCGTGGAGAGGCCTAACTCCTCGTTCACCTGATGGATGTGGCCAAACTTGTTAGGGTTCGCCAAGTGTTTGCAATTCCAGGTAAGTAACACGTCTATCGAGTAGTGGGATGCTATTGCCAAGTGAAGCGCGTCGCCAACACCATCGCAGGGCATAACCAGCCGATCTACGTATATTCTAGCAACGTTGAGGACGTCGGACGTAGCCTCCAGGAGGGGCAGCCGTGAGATCAGCAAAATTCGCTCAGACTTCAGTTCTTCAATCGTTCCCCGGTCTAGTTCCGCAATGACTGCGTCGCTTGAGAATAACTCGAAATCGGGAGCGACTTCGTCCCACCACTGGCGGGTCCATCGATGGCGTGCAAGCGAGCGAGTATCTGTTCTCGCGGTGTAGAAGAAGCTGGGAATGGTCGTTTCTAGGTAGACAGTTGTCATATTCGGCGAGACGCTTTCGCACTCCCAGAGTAGTTCTCACTCCGGCCCTTTCCCCTCCAGCAACTCTTTCTCCCAAGCATCCATCAACGGCCAGTCGATAGCGCAGGTGCCGAAGTCGGCCATGTGAAGGTAGGTTTCCAGGCGGTCGATTGTTTTTTGGATGTGGGCGTTGTCTTTGCGGAATACAGGGCCGTGGCTGGGGAGGAGCCACTCGACGTTGCTTTCTTGGATGCGTTTGAGCGACTTAATAAAATCGGGGATGCTGCTGCCGTGGTGCGCGTCGATGGCGCCGACCGAGCCGTCGCGAAAAATGTTATCACCGGAGAACAGCAGGTTGCCCATGCGTAGCGAGAGCTGTCCATCGGTATGGCCGGGCGTATGCCACACTTCGAGCAATAGGTCGCCGACTTGAATCGTATCGCCTTCGTCCACGCGATGCTCGATCTCGACCTTCGGCATCTCCAAATCGATGCCCTGCGCTTCGATGGCGGCAAAGGTCGCGATGCGATCGCCCGATTCCAAGTGAACGGCCGCCTTCGGGTGGCAGTAGATGCTGGTTTTAAGCACCTGCTTCGCCTTGGCTAGGCCTTGAATGTGATCGACATCGGCATGCGAGGCGATCAGCCCGACGCACTTGCTGAAGGGAAAGTCGAGTTGGCGAATCAGCTCCAAGACGTCGTCGACTGCGTCTTCGTATCCGATGTCCATGAGCGCCCAGTGGTTCTGGTCGTCATAAATCAGATAGACGCTGCAGGTGATCCGTTGCCGGGCCTGGTGATTGAGTTCGATGACGTGGGGAAACAGGGGAGTGCGAGGAAGCATGACGCAACGCGGATGAAGTGGCGAACCGAAATGAATGAAGGGAATCGATGATAGAGGGCCGGCCACTTTTGGGCAACGTACGCACCCCTAATGCAACTGAATCTCAACAGACTTACCGCGACCTATTTTATCGATCCGATCGACGCGGCAAGGCCTTCGCGGTACGTCGGATAGAGCAATTCGATCTGCAAATCCGAAGTCAATTGGGCGTTATTCACTCGCTTGTCGGAGGCCGCCCGCGCCGCCCGCGGGCTGCCGCCTGGCGGATCGGTAAACGTCGGCTCCGGCGCCCCTAGCCGCCTGGCAACTTCGCGGTAGTACTCGCTGCGGACGACGGGATGGCCGTCGCTGACGCAATAGGTGACGGGGCCAGAGATTTCCCGCATCGGATCGCTGAGCAACTGGACAATTCGCGCCGCATCGTACACGTGGATCAAGTTCAAGTAGCCGGCCTTCGGCGCCGCGATCGCTTCGCCCTCTTGGAGTTGCTTGAGGTAGGGCAACCGGCCAGGGCCGTAAATTCCGGCGAGGCGAAGGATCACTGCGCGATCCGCAAACGAGCTTGCGCGAATCAACTCCTCGGCCGCCAGCGACGCCTTGCCACCCGGACGGCTTGGATTGGGCGGTGTGGTTTCGTCGATCCAGTCACCTCCAGCGTCGCCATACACTCCGGTGGTGCTGATGTAAATGAACCGACCGGTATCTTTGGGCAGTGCATCGAGCACGTTCCTAGCGCCGCCGACATAGACTTCGTCGATGGTCTTGTCGCTCGTGCGATCGTAGCCCACGGCGAAGAGCACCGTGTCGATGGTTGGTAGATTGCTTAGCGTGCTGGGGTTGGTGACATCGGCGACAATGGGATAAATGCCAAGCGACTGGATTTCTTTGGAGTGCGCCTCAGATCTAGTGACAGTGTGGACACTCCATTCATCTTCGCGCCAATGCTGCGCAACTGGCTTGCCAAGATAGCCGTAGCCGAAGATCAGTGCGGAGTGGGGCATGTTGTGGCTCGCGTCATTGAATTCACCCTCCCGTTGGCGGGAGGGTCGGTCGCGGGAGCGACCGGGGAGGGCAATCGTATGAAGTAGGTTGGCTATCGTTCATCACAACCTCCCCGAGCCTTCGGCTCGACCCTGGAAGGAGGGTAAAGTCGGAGACACGCTCACAGCCGACAACCAATTGCTCATAGATTCTTCACCGAAAATCCCGCGACCGGTGTTCCAGTTCGTCCATCTCGGTTTCCAAATCCTGAATCTCGCGGACGATCACGTGGATCACGATGCCTTGGCGTTCGAGTCGGCCGGTGACCAGCATGGCGGTGGCGCGGCGGGCGATCATTTCGTACTTCTGCCATGTTCGCAGGTGAACAATCAAGTTGATAGTGCCAGTTTCGTCTTCCAGAGTGACAAACGTAATGCCCTTGGCCGTGCCCGGACGCTGACGCATGAGCACCAAGCCTGCTACGGTTACCCTACGCCCGTGACGTAGTTCGACAATCCGCTCGGCCGTGACCACACCAAGTTGGTCGAGTTGTTCGCGATAAAACGAAAGTGGATGATTGCGAAGCGACAGGCCCGAGGCGGCGTAATCGGCAAACACTTGTTGCTGGGGACTGAGCGGTGGAAATTCCGGCGGCTGGTGGTTGTCGGCTTCGGCCGCGAACAGCGGCGTCTCGTCGGTCGAAAGCGGTGGTTCGAGTGCTTGCCACAGTGCGGAGCGGCGATCTCGCTCCAGCGAGTCGAGCGCCCCCGCGTCGGCCAGCTTTTCGATGGTAGCTTTGCCAACGCGGGCCCGCTTGCCGAGTTCGGCCGCCGATGGATAGGGAGTTTCGCGGGCGGCGACAATTTTCTCGGCGTCGGTTTGCTGCAAGCCACGCACTAGACGCATGCCTAGCCGTAGCGCGCCTTCGCTACCGGGTTTGGTTGGTTCGAGCGTGCAATCCCAGTCGCTTTGGTTGACATCAATTGGCCGCACCTCGACGCCATGGTCGCGGGCGTCGCGGACCAGTTGTGCGGGCGCATAGAACCCCATTGGCTGGCTGTTGATCAGTCCGGCCGCAAACGTCGCCGGGTAATAACGTTTCAGCCACGCCGAGACGTATACCAACTTGGCGAAGCTGGCGGCGTGCGACTCGGGGAAGCCATACTCACCGAAGCCGCGGATTTGGTTGAACAGTCCCTCGGCAAAATCTTGCGCATAACCCTTGGCCAGCATGCCGGTCATGAGCTTTTGGCGATAGCTGTCGATGAGCCCTGGCCGCCGCCAGCCGCCCATCGCCCGGCGAAGTTGGTCGGCCTCGCCTGGTGTAAACCCGGCGGCCACCACCGCCAGTTGCATTGCCTGCTCCTGAAACAGCGGCACGCCAAGCGTCCGCTCGAGCACTTGTTGGACTTCAGGGTTGGGGTACTTCACCGGCTCTTCGCCCTCGCGTCGCCGCAAATACGGATGCACCATGTTTCCCTGAATGGGCCCCGGCCGCACGATCGCCACTTCGATCACCACGTCGTAAAAGTTCCTCGGCTTCAGTCGCGGTAGCATGCTCATCTGGGCGCGACTTTCGATTTGAAACACGCCCACCGTATCGGCCTGGCAAACCATGTCGTACACGGCCGGATCTTCTTGCGGCACCGTGGCAATCGACAACTGCCGGTAGGTGTGCTTGGCGATCAGGTCGAAGCACTTGCGGATGGCGGTAAGCATGCCAAGGCACAGGCAATCGACTTTCAAGATGCCGAGTTCGTCGAGGTCGTCCTTGTCCCACTCGATGACGGTGCGGTCTTCCATCGCGGCATTTTCGATGGGCACCAGCTCGCAAAGTGGTCCGCGGGTGATCACCATGCCGCCAACATGTTGTGAAAGATGCCGCGGGAAGCCCAATAGTTCGTTCACTAGCAACATGAGCTGTCGCCCAATGCGCGACTCAGGATCGATGCCGCTTTGCTCGCACCGCTTGGGCAACAATAATTTCTCGCCGCGGAAGTCGTAGTTCTTAGCGAGCGTATCGACTCGGTCGAGCGATAACCCGAGCGCCTTACCGATGTCGCGAATGGCGCTACGCGGCCGGTAGGTAATCACCGTAGCGGCGAGCCCGGCGTGCTCGCGGCCATACTTTTCGTAGATGTACTGCAACACCTCTTCGCGGCGTTCGTGTTCGAAGTCGACATCGATGTCGGGCGCTTCGTTGCGCTCTTCGGAAACGAAGCGCTCAAACAGCAACTCGTGCGCGGCCGGATCGACGGCCGTCACGCCCAAGCAATAGCAGACCACCGAGTTAGCCGCCGAGCCGCGACCCTGACAGAGAATTTGCCGCGAGCGTGCGAAGCGGACGATGTCTTGCACAGTAAGGAAGAACGCCTCGTAGTGAAGTCGTTCGATTAGCGCCAGCTCGTGCTCCAAGAGCCGGCAAACCTTTTCGGGCACGATGGTCGGGTACCGTTCTTTGGCGCCTTCCCACGCCAGTTGCCGCAAGTATTCAATGGGCGTCATGCCCGACGGAGCGAGTTCCTCGGGGTACTCATAACGCAAGTCGTCGAGCGAGAACGCACACCGATCGGCGATTTCCACGGTGCGGCGAAGCAGCTCGGGCCGCGCAGCGAAGATCGATTCCAGGTCGTCGAGCGACCGCAAGTGCCGCTCGGCGTTTGGCAAACATCGCTCGCCAAGTTTAGCCACCGTGGTGCCATGGCGCATGGCCGTGAGTGCATGCTGCAGCGGCATTCGCTCGCCAGAGTGATAGTGCACATCGCCAGCGGCCACCAACGGCACCTGCGACTCGTTGCCGATTCGAGTGAGATTTGCGAGCCACTGCTGGTCGTCGGTGCCGTAATGCAACTCGGTAAGCAGATAACAACGATCGGTGAAGAGGTCGCGATATCGACTGATGTGATCGCTGCTGGGCGAGCCAGCAGTGGCACCCGATCTTTGGGGAGCGACAAGAGCCAACAATCCTTGATGATGTTCAGCAATGTCACCAAACTCAAGCTGACACTCGCCTTTGGCTGCCCGACGTCGTCCGACGGTGAGCAGCCGCGCGAGTTGTGCGTAAGCGGCGCGATCGGTGGCGAGCAAGGCAACTCTGGGAGCGTCGACCGGAGTGACTTCGGCGCCGATGATGATCTTGAGCCCGCAATCTTTGGCCGCCGTATGCGCCCGCACCACACCAGCCAAGCTATTGCGATCGGTAATCGCGAGCGCCTCGTAACCGAGTTTCGCAGCTCGCAGTACCAACTCGTCGGCGTGCGAAGCGCCCTCGAGGAACGAAAAATTGGTGCGGCAATGCAGCTCGGCATAACGAACCCAAGGATGCACGGACCGCTTGCCGAGTTGATCGGTATCGAGCGGTTGGCGTTTCGGAAAAACAGGCGGTTCGGGCATGGAAGGCTGTGTATTGGCGGTTCCTTACTCAAACGCCCCCTGCAAAAACCAGGCTTGTCGTCTCAGGCAGCGGAAGAGCCAGAAGCGGTGGCCGGTGGTGGTTTCGACACGGTAGTAGTCGCGACGGACGCCTCGTCGGCGCCACCAGCCGGTTTCTATGCGCTCGGGTCCGCGGTGATGGGCGACGATATGTTGTTGGCCTTCAAGCACAAAGCGAATGGGTGGGCCTTCGTGCAGGAAGGCGAGCGTTTCGAGCTTTACCGGCCGCGCGAAAAATCGCAGCGGCCGATCGAGCGGCGCCAGAGCCAGCTCCCCTTCGGCAACCGTTTTTGTCGCGCGACGCTTGCGGGTAGCGAGATTGCCAACCAGCGAATGTTCGGTGTACGCAAACTCGGCTTGGGCTTCCCGTTTGAGACGATAGCGGACCGCCGCGTCGGCGCCCAAACGCCCGGCAACCCGATCGATCAAGCCGGCGACGTGTGTAGAATGTTGCCAAGGAGCTTCTCGCTCGAACAGCACGCGTTGCTGCCGGGAGAGCGGAGCATGGCGTACAATGTGCACTTTGACGGCGGTCACCGGACTGGTGAGCAAAAGCCGCTCGGTTCGCAGGCCAACGATTTCCATCAGGTGCGCCGCGTCGCTCGTTGGGCAGAACAGCCGAGTTTCGAACCGTACGTCTTCGCCCAACTCGCACTCGATTTGGCAAACTACGACGAGTGCCCCCGCATCGCGAACGGCCAACTGGTGGGTGAGTTGCCCGAGCAATCGCTCGATTACTTTGTTGATTTGAGTCCATTTGGTGATTGGCGGCTCGAATAGCCACTGAGCCACCAGTTTTTCGGAGTGTGGCACCGCGCGGATGACTTCTGGCTGATCGCCGATGGCTTGATGAATACGCCGCAGTACCTCGCTACCCAGTCGCGAGGCCAAGCTGTCGCGGGGCAGGGCGAGCAGTTCGCCGACGGTTTGGATGCCCAAACGTGCGAGCGTATCGACTACCAACTCGTCGAGCCGCAGCGCGCAGGCGGGCAGCGGACGGAGTGCCGCGAGGTTTTCGCCTGGTGGGACAACATGCCCCCTCACCCTAACTCTCTCCCCTAAGGGGGAGAGGGAACTAATTTCTTGGTAGTGCGCGGCGGCCCAGGCGGTGGCGATGTTGCCGGCCAGGGCGACGTGGGCTTCCAAGTTTAATCGGGCGAGGCCTTGGGTAACTTGGTCGACGAGCGATTGCTCGCCGCCGTAGAGCGGGGCGAGGTTGGTTGCGTCGAGCAATAAGGTATCGAGCTCAACCGCCTCTTCCAAACCAATACTGGGGCTGAAGCGATGGCACCAGCTCGCTAACTTTTCGAGGCTGCGGCGATCGGCTTCTGGGTGGTGCTGCTCGCGGAGTAGGTCGGTATTTCGGATTGCAGCCGCTTCGGCCGCCAACATGCCCGGCGCGATGCCAAGTTTCACAGCCGCCGACGAACACGCCACTACGCGCTGGCCGCGCGGCGAAGTAGCTTCGAGCACCAGCGGTCGGTCGCGTAGCTCAGGCCGTTTGCTCACAAGCCGCTGAATGGGCCAGTTCGGTAGCCAGACGGCCAGGACGCGATTCGCTACTTGTTGCCGACTCATGAATCGTACCCGTTTGGTGGTCGATCTCCAGTTGCACTTGTTTGCCCACCAGCAAACCGCGACTTTTAAGCACGGTAACGCCGAGTCGCCAACTCGTCGGCAATTCGTTCTCTTTGCCAGTGTTCGTCGGCAGTGGCGAGATCATCAGCCGTGCAGTCGCCCACGTCGGGTCGCGCTGGGCGCGCGAAGGGCGGACCAATAGGCCGACCGCGCCGCTCGTTTCGGCAGCCAGTTGCAGGCGGCGGAACGTAAAGCTGTCGAGCTTTGCTGGCCAGGCGAGCACCGCGGCCACATCGGGGCAACGCATCGCTTGGTCGATGGCCCACAACTCGTCGGCTTCGGACGTGGGGCGGATGACCATCGTTTGCTCTAAATCGACGCCCCACGCCGAAGCAGCGGGTGGATAGAAGCGCCCCCCGCGATCGACCACCACCGTCGCCCCCCCACTCGCTCGTTGAAGTTGTCCTAAAGCGACCACCGGCAGCACGCTTGCCCCGCTGCCAGCGCCATCGGCAATCCACTCCACCAGCGTCCCACCCCGCAGCCCGCGATGCGGTAACAACCGATCGACTGCCACCACGCCGGTGGAAACGGTGGCTCGCTCCTCACGATGTTGCGGATACTCCATCCCCGCTAGTAGCCCCCGCAGTCGCGGCAACTCGGCGTGAGGAGTAATAGGATTAGCGGCTTGAACCATGGGAATGCTATCAACAGGTGAAGTTGGCTCGTCTAGTGATTAGTGTACTCAAGTACACTAATAATGCAAGGCGCGAAATGGGCGAGAAAATGCCGAAGATTTGGAAGGAGGTGAGGGGGGGAATGAAGAGGAGGTGGAGGGGATGGTGGAACCGACGGGATAGCCAACTGAGTAAACTAGCCGTCGCCCTTGGGCTACCCCGAAGCGAGTGCTCGCAGCGGCACCAACATTATGGCTCACACCGCTCAATCAACTCGTTGAAAGCGAAATCCTTCTTCAATAGAGGATCGCACTGCGTGCCGGCAAGTACGGGCAATTTTTCGTCGAGCAGTCCCATCTGCGTCAACACGTTGGCCTGATCCCAGTAGATGTGCTCCGAGCACATCAGGGTTCCCTCGAATCCGATAATGCCGACAAACGGTGTCACTACTCGGCGGCCCGTTGGTTCGACACCAGGCGCGAGCCAATCCATTCGGATTGTGTGCGTGAACTTGACAAGAAACTCCTCGATCACGCGACCTTGTCCTACGCTGCGCGTGAGCAACTCCATTGCAAAGTCGGCCGGCGACTGTGGAATGAAGATCTCGCGATAAAACTTTCGCAAGGCTTCTTTGCCCTTGGCGCCGGTGCCGACGGGCACGTGGATCAACTCCACGTCGTCGGTCATGGTCGCAACGGCTGCATCGGCGTCCTTAAGCTCGAACTCGGCAGCCGTGTGCGCTTCCCAAACATCGATTAGCTGCTGCTCGGCTTCGGTAAACTGAGTCATCGGATTCTCCCAGCGCCGCCTAAGGCCAGACAAAACGCACGAAAGGAAATCTCTGCTCCCTCGGCGATCTCCTGTTCAAATTGGATTTACGATTCCCGAACCCACATCATCGCCGCATCTTTATCGGCGTAGTCAAAATGCTTGACCTCCGCGTTCACGAAATGGCTGCCGATGGTCGGCAGTATCGAAAGGAAACTGCTGTCTGTTACCGCCGCCACCTTCTTGATGTTCTTTTGGTGGTCCTTTACGAACCGCAGATGCGAGACGAGTGCTCCGAAACTATCCCAGCCGGGGAACGACTCGGCCTCGATTACCAGCCCGGCGAGTGGACCATGCTGTTCGATGTACGGGTCGACCTCACGGGCGAGGTTCTCAAAATCGTCCGACGAGAGTGCTGAAAGTGGCGAGACGATGAGTATGCCCTCGTCTTGCAGGAGTTCGTGCTTAATCATTTTCTTAGTCCTCCGAATGTCTTAAACGGCGATGAACCAAACGACACATCATGATACCGGTTTACCGTAGCAACGACGAGTATGCGTGAGGTGGAAATCTCATCGATAGAATAACTTGATCATGCGCAAATTACGGCAGGCAATTTCTTGTCGAGTCCCTTAGAATGGGCTACCTTGTCGTCTCACGTTGCTCTTCTCCCAAAACTTGGACTTGCTCTATGTCATCTCTCAGTCCACGAACGGTTTGTTCCATAGGCGCTTTGGTTCTGGCTGCCCAGTTTCTCAATCCTGCAAGCGCCGTCGTTCACGATGCCGAGTACTACATTCTCGAACGACAGAATCGCGAGAAGTGGACGGCGGAGAATGAGCGGCTAGATGCAAAACTCGCGGAGTTGCGCGCCCAACATGGCACACCGCCGAACATCGTCTACATCTTGTGGGACGATACCACGTTTGGCGCCGTTGGGTTTCCGACGTTGCAGAAGAACTACGGCTACACGACACCCAATCTGAATCGGATGGCGGCGGAGGGCATCAATTTCACCCGCATGTACACCGAGCCGTCTTGCACGCCCACCCGCGTGGCATTCCTTACAGGGCGACACCCAGTGCGGTGCGGCATGGCGATGGTCGGCATGCCGCACGAAATGGCCGGCATGCCGGGCAGCGAGGTCACTATTGCCGAAGTGCTATCCAAAGCGGGCTATGCCACGGCGCATTTCGGTAAGGGGCACCTGGGTGACATCGAGGAGAGCTACCCGCACAACCAGGGTTTCGATGAAGCGCTATTCACGCCGATGAACCAGATTGTTTCGATTTGGAATTCGACAGGCGAGGCCATTGGGGCGGTGCGCGGATTTGCGACCGAGACCTATCCGCCCAATCCCTATCAGCTCGACGAACCCGGGCTCGTACCAACGGGACTCGTGATGGCGATCGAAGGACGCAAGGGCGAACAAGGCAAAGAGTGGGGCACGCCGACGCTTGAGACGTACAACGAAATGGATCCGGAATGCGAACGACGAACCATCGATTTCATTCGTCGCAACGCGAAGGCCAAGAAACCATTCTTCGTCGAGTACTGGCCCAACCTGCTCGCGCTAGCCAAAGCGTACCCAACCAAGAGCACGCAAGCCGGCACGATGGTGGCCGAGGAGTTTCAAGTGCTCGACGAGTTCGTCGGCGAATTGATGGCGGAACTCAAGGAGCTGGGCATCGCCGAGAACACGCTCATCGTGGCCATGGCCGACAACGGGCCGATGGTGCACAGCCCGCCGCCTTCGTTCGGCATGCTGAGCCTAATGTTCCGCGGCGGCAAAGGCGACTTTCTGGAGGGCGGCGTTCGCGTGCCGGCGTTCGCCGCATGGCCCGGCGTGATTGACCCCGGCCAAGCTGTGGGCGACATCATTCACGTGACCGACCTTTACACGACGTTCGCCCGACTCGCCGGGGCCACACAGTACATTCCCGACGACCGCATCGTCGACGGCATCGACCAAACCGCTTTGCTGCTCAACGGCGACACGCACAGCCGCCGCGACTACGTGTTCATCTACACGGGCGACCTGCTCGGCGCTACCGTGAAGGGCCGGTACAAGCGTCACTGGCTCGGCGGCGGCGAGGTGGCGGCCTCGGGCATGCCTGAGGCCTACTACGACCTGTTCGTCGACAACAAAGAAGAGCATCCGATGCTGGTTCCCATGATTCACACGCAAGGCCAATTCAACCGCATGCGGGCGCGGCACGAACTATTCAAAAAGAAGTACCCCGACACCCCCAAGGCGTACGGCATTCCTTACACCGGCTTAACGAACGCGCGCCCAGAAACTAAGGCGATTGGCGAACGGGTGAAGCAAAATATCGAAAACATGCCGTTCGAAGTGGACGAGTATTTGAAGTTTGAGATTCCGGGGTCGAAGGCGGATCCGGACTTTGGGCGGTAGGTGTTGCACCGGTGTGGCGACAGATAAAGGGTTGGTCATTCGGTTCAATAGTTTAGAAGGGCATCTGACGGTCAACGGAACACAATTGTGCGCCAAGGCTGTTCGCCTAGACCGCCAATCTTTCAACTAGTAAAAAGTTTGGCCGCAGGAGGCATAACTTGGACTTATCCGGAGAAGACGTCGGGCGCATCGTTGGTGTAGTCATGGTTGGCACGCCCGAGGAGATGGTGGCCAACGTTTACGGATCCGCATCGCTATCTAGCGAAGAACTTGAGTTGTCACTAGCAGCTATTGACCGACTTCGAGCACCTGAGGGCACAGAAGACATCATCGAAGTTCTCGACGCTGGCTACCAAGAACCATTCTGGCTACTCATTCTCTCACTCCCGTGGTGTGAGGCCGGAGACGGCAGGTTCCAACCGCTGCTTCTCGCGCCCGAGGATGGTGTGATGAAAATCGCTGGCGTGGTACTACCGTGGAATGGAATCCTAGATCGGTTCCAACAAGACGAGATCAAGAATGCTGGCCGGCTTACGGCTTGGTGGGCAAGCAAGCTCGAGCAACTCAAAACTAGCTAAAGGACGTGCGGCTGGTGTCACCCTGCGGATCCGGACTTTGGGCGGTAGGTGTGTTGGTATCGGTCGAAAGGGCAGATTGGAAGGAGATGGGGGGATGAGGGGGATGGCTGGCCGAACGGATCAGGATTTGTACAAAGCTCAGCCTTGTTGCTTGGTTCGTCAGCCGTCCTTCGCGGGATCGTAAGCAATTGGCGATTGGAAATTGGCGTGTCTGTGCGGCCAAACAGTAATTGGCCAAACTTTCAAATCACCGTCTGGCCGTTTCAACAGGTGCATCGTTTGATTGTGACGCTGCGACGTGTCGCCGTACCAGAAGATGAGACCCGTTTGATCGGGGTAATATCTGTCCTTACACGCGATAATCGAGTCGCACGGAACTGTGATCTCAAACAGCGAGTCAGGACCAAACGGTTTTTCGTCGTCGCCCGAGATGGACACGGTTTGGAGCTCGCCATCAATGATGAGCTCATACTTCAGGCGCTCGCCGGTGTGTTGAAGCGAGCACCAGCGATGTGCGTCCTCGTCCTCGTTCTCTGCGCGTGGGACCGTTCCGAAGAACGAGCGTAGATCATCATCTTTCCAATGGAGGGCCATGCTGCTGCAAGGTTGTATGGATCTAAGTGGAACGCCGCTTGCCCGAAATGCCTAGGACCAGCTTCGCACACGCTGTCGAAAGCACCACCGCCAGAATCCCCGTTAACAGTGGATTCAAATCTAGAAGTGCTAGGCAAAGGTACATCGTTGGGAGTTGCACCAGAAGAACTACCACCGCCGCGGTGATCCACGGGGTAGCTGGCTCGTAACTGTCCGGAACTTGGATAGGTATTTGCCGTGCCGGGGTCGTTGTGGGCGATCGGAAGGGGTTTTGTTCGTCCATCTGCTGTGCTTGTTGAGTTCCAGTAGTCGCGCGGGTGGCCCAGGTTGGCGCTAGCCTACCTGGGGTGCAGGGCGGCAAGAGGGTTTTGCAACCAACGTCGATCCTCTTGTGACTTGGTCACCCCGGTAGGCCTCTTGGCCAACCGGTGCCACCCTGCCACAACGAACGACTTATGATATCTGGCGTCGCGCAGCCCACCACTCCCGCTTTCCCAGCACGCCACCCCGGCCAAAAATCGTCGTAGAATCCCGCCACCGTTTTGATCTAATAAACCTGCCGCGAGAAGTATCAGTTCTTGGCTTTCAGTTCACAGCTCTCGGGTAGCAGAGTATTGCCCCAACGGTTGGGGCAATTGGTTTACACTTAGGTCGAATGAGAGGTTCGCAAGTGACTTTGGGGAAAGAGCTTACGGCGACCCGAGGAGCGGTAAGGTTTTGCCCCAGTGGATCGTTTTTCCCAAACTTGGGGCAAAAACATTTGTGGGGCAAAAACTCCTAAAACAACGACTGCTGCTTTTGCACGCTTCTTCCGGGCCAAGGTGAGAGCGGTGGAAGGTTGGGCGCGCGGTCGACCACCCGGGTGTGAAACATTTCGGCGAGCGTGGGGGCGTAGGCGTTGTTGGGGGCGTGGGTGAAGATGTAGGGCGTGATGCCGCGAGTGAGCCAATCGGCCACGATGTTGGCCCACTCGTCGAGCCAAGGGATCACGAGCGAAACGTCGTCGCGTCCGACGAGACGGACGACGGGAGAGCTACCTGTGGGGTGGAAACGAACTGGCACGTTGGGCTTTCGCTGCTGCGAGACAACTTCGTACTCGTCGGTCGCCGGCGCGGAGAACAACGGCCGGCTGTCGAACAGCACACGGTCGACGTGGTGTGCGGCGAGGAGTTGTTCGAACGAACGCTCGATGTCGCCATCGGCAAAGAAGTCGGCGTGGCGGACCTCGCAGGCGAAGGGAAAATCGCGCGGCAGGCGTTTAAGGAACGATTCAAGATGCGGAAGCTGCCTGCCAGAGAAGAACGGTGGCAATTGCAGCATCGCGGGCCCGAGTCGATCGGCGTCGCGCAGGATGGCGAGCAGTTGGAGGAAGGCGTCGGCTTCGTATTCGGCAGAGAGGAGTTGTTTTTCGTGGGTGATGGTCTTGGGAAACTTCAGCACAAAGCGGAAGCCGTCGTCGGCTTCGTCGGCCCAGCGCTTTATCGTGTCGGCCGTGGGCAGCGCGTAGAACGTGCTGTTGCCTTCAACAGCATTGAACGCCCGGGTGTAGTCGCCCAACCAGCGGTCGCGCGACTTGCCGGCATACACGCTGCCGACCCAATCGTCGCACACCCAAACAGGGCAACCGAGATAGTAGGGCAGGGCGTGCATGGAATTGAACAGGAGGAAACGGAGATAATCGGTAGGAACGCTGATAACCGCTAATCGTCAATTGGAGTTCCCCCCTCTCCCCTCGGGAGAGAGGATCAAGAGACTCGCTTACCGCTTCTAATGTTATCAGTGTGGATCAGCGTTTCAAAGAAACTAACCGATCGTGCCAGGATTGTCGTCGCCTTCGGCGCCGGCTTCCAAGTACGCCGAGAGCATGATTTGGGCGGCCAGCGCGTCGATGCGGGCTTTGCGGCGTTTTTTGGTGAGGTTGGCGTCTTGAAGCAACTCCTCGGCTTGGGCCGATGTGAATCGTTCGTCGAAGTAGTCGACCGGAAGTTCGGTGACTTCAGTCAACCACTTCCCGAACTGCCGGGCTTCGTGCGATTTTTGGCTTTCCTCGCCGCTCAAATGAACTGGCAATCCAACAACGAACTTCACCAAGGCTTCGGCATCCGCCAGCCGCCGAAAGTAGCGGGCGTCGACCTCTTCGTTTTGGCGCTCGTACGTTTCGAGCGGCGAAGCGATACCGACCGACAGATCGGCGATCGCAATGCCGATGCGGACGGTGCCGTAATCAATACCAGCGATACGCTCAGCCATTATCTCGCAAGTCGATTAGCTTTGCTTGAGCGGCGTGCGGGCGTCGGGCGTTTCGAAGTAGCCGTTCTTGAGAAACTGCACGGTCATTTTATGGATCTCTGGCACGTACATCATCGTGGCATGAATCACGTTGAGCACGCGGAAGTCGTGTGCGCCTGCGAGCCGGGTTTCGTCGACGCCGACGATCATGTCGTCGTCGCCTGGGATCAGCGGGTTGTGGCCCGAGTCGTTGCCCAGTCCGCCGGCGAGGATGCCGAACTCGCACGGCGGCGTCGCAAGCGTGGGGGCGAGTTGCTTCCAATTGCCATTCAGGTCGTCACCTGCGGCGCCGGCGATGAGTTTGTGGCGATCGATTGGCACCAACGTGCGGGCGAGGGCAGGGCGGTGGTTGGGCGGGCCGATCATGACCATCCGCTTCACTTCCAGATCACGCTGGTTTGCCGCTTTATCCTGCCGGAGGTCGTGGAACCAGCGACGCACCACCAAATTGCCGAGACTATGGGCGACGAAGTAGAGTTTCCGAACGCCGTCGAGGTGCGTGATTGCCTCGTCAAGCATCGATGCGTGGTCGCTCACCGAGCCGCGCGTCGATGGGTAGCCAAGAACGATCGACTGCCAACCCGTTTGCTCGGCAACCGACTGCCCGATCCGCCACATCGACCACCGGGTGCGGAACAAGCCGTGCAAGAACACGACGGCCGTCTCGGAATTCAGCAGCAAAGGTTCGCGCTGGCGAACATCTGCGAGATTGGCTTCGCACGCGTCGAGCGAGCCCCACGCGATGCGTTCGTACTTGGGATTGAGCAGACGGTGATGGCCAGTAAGGGCATGGCGTTGGATGCGGTACCCGGCATGGTATCGCACGTCGCCCCACAACTGCTGCCCACCAGCCGTTGGCGTTTGCCAATTAGGCATTCGTTGCGGTCGGCGCGGTTTGCCAGCGCCGCTCGCAAACGGCGCGAAGCCGCCAGCGATGATTCCAGCAAGCGCAGTTTGGAAGTTGCGTCGATTCATTGCTTGGAAAGTGTGTTTCCGATGACGTACGACTCGTCGACTTGTTCAGACCACAAACCTCAGTCAAGTGCCACTCGCCATTTGCCGCTACAAATGCTCGTTCCATCCCCGAGCTTCAAGTTGCTTCACTACTTTACGAATCGACTCCTCGTCGTGTTTGTTGGCTACGAGCGTGGCGTTGGGCGTGTGGACGACGATGCAGTCTTCCAGACCGAGCGTTACGACCAGGTGATCCTCCGAAGTGCGAACGATGGTGCCATGCGTATTGAGCCCGATGTGTTTACCCACAATTGTATTGCCGTCGGCGTCGGTGCCCAATCGCCGCGACAGCGATTGCCACCCACCCAGGTCGTCCCATTCGAACGGCGCTTCGATCACCACCACGTCGGTTGCATGCTCCATCACCGCGTAGTCGACCGAAATACCCTCGATGGCGGCAAACTCGCGGTCGAACACGTCCTCCTGCTCTGGAGTACCCCACGCGGCGGCGATTTGTTCCAGGTGCTTGAGCATTGCCGGCTGGTGCTCGCGCAAGGCGTCGAGAATCGTGTCGGCCCGCCAAACGAAGATGCCGCTATTCCAGTAATACTCTCCCGAAGCGAGGTATTGGGCCGCCGTATGGGCATCGGGCTTTTCGCGAAACTCGGCGACGTGGTAAGCGGGCGCCAGTTCCACGTCCGTCGACAGACTCATGCGCGTGTTGCGGTGGATGTATCCGAAAATCTCTGCTGGGTAAGTTGGCTTGATGCCGTAGGTGACGATCAGGTGCGGATCGGCCTCGATCATGTCGACTGCCTGACGAATGGCATTCTGAAACAGTTCGGGTGGCGAGATGACATGGTCTGCCGGCATCACCGCCATGATGGCGTCGGGGTCGCCGGCCACTTTGGTGACGAGCAGCGCCGCCAGTCCAATGCAAGGCGCGGTGTCGCGCTTGCATGGCTCGCCCACCACCGCCGAGCTTGGCAGCAACGGAAGTTGCTCGCGCACCGCTTCGACCAATCGCCGGTTGGTGACGATCAAACATCGCTCGGGCGGCGCCAGATCGCCAAGCCGTTCAACCGTTTGAGCGATCATCGAGCCGCCAGGCACGAGCGACAAAAGTTGCTTGGGAGTCTGGCTACGACTAGCCGGCCAAAATCGCGTGCCGGAACCGCCAGCCATGATTACGGGGTGAAGCATTTGGAAGGGGCTAGGGGCTGGGGACTAGGGCTGGTGCGAGTTCGCCCGAGATACTTTCGGTGCGGCCAACAGCCGACGAGCTGCGCCTCGTCGGAGTTGCTCTCATCATACCTTAGATGCTGTTTTGGCATCAGACGCGTTTTTGAGCTGCTTGAGCATCGCGCTGGCTGTTTCGCTGGCGTCTTGCGCGCCGGTGATGGCGCCGGCGACTGCGACGCGAGTGGTACCCGTTGCAAGCACGGCCGGCAGATTTTGTTTGTCGATGCCGCCGATGGCGAATGTTGGCAGGGCGATTTCGGTCGCGACTTGGCGGAGATAGTCGAGCCCAGGGAAGTCCTCAAATTGCTTCGTGTTCGACGCAAACGTGGGCCCGGCCCCCAAGTAGTTGGCGCCTTCGAGCACCGCTTGCCGGGCTTGGTTGATGTGATGCGTGGAGACGCCCACCAGCACCCCCGGTCCGACGACTTTGCGCGCGGCGGCAACCGACAGGTCGTCTTGTCCCAGATGCACTCCGTCGGCGCCAGCAGCCACCGCAATGTCGGGCCGATCGTTCACGATGGCCAAACAGTCAGTCGGGCGAGTGGAATCGACCAGTTGTCGTGCTCGACGGGCGAGCGTTCCATCGTTGAGCGATTTATCGCGGAGCTGAATAGCACCCACGCCCGCCGCCGTGAGCGAAGAGACCAACTGGCCGAACTTCCATTCCGATTCGGCGCCATCGATCAGCACGTACAACTCGACGCCGGAAAGTCGAGCAGCCGCATCGCGGGTCAAAGTGGTCGCTTTCTCAAGTGTGTAGAGCCGGTAGCGAAGCTGCTCGCATTTGGCCGAAAGCGACGCGTCGATCAGCTTGCCGTACTCTTCAACGGTTCGCAGCGCCTCGGCCGTACGGCGGAAGCTGGCAGCGGCGACGTCTGCGGCGCTGTCGCGGTTTGCTTCGTGTGTCGTAGTCACCTCGGTGCCGACGTCGCCAAGCGTATCGCGCATGGCATGGCGCTGCGCCGGAGCTATAGACTGAGCCAAATCGCCCAGATCGTGTCGCAACTGTTTGGCCAGACGAGAGAGGTGCGCGTCGTTGAGCGCCATTCGCAAGTAGTCTTCCACCACGCGAAACCCTTCGCCGGCGCGGTTGAGCGCGGCGTCGATGATGCGCAGGGTGCCAACTTGGTGATCGTTAACCATAGAAGGTATGCCGAAGGTGAACCTGTGCTAGCAATCTACATGCCCGAACCCCTGACCGCTGAATCCTACCCCCTCCCGCCAATCAATCTCGCGGCCAGTCGCTATAGCCAGTATGTTCCATATAAACTGTCGCGGCGATGGACCCGGGGCGGGATCGATTATTCGTCCTCGGTCGGTTGGAGGTGGATCGCAGGCGCGGTGATTGTTGTAAGTGGTAGCTGCAATTCAGGTTGCCTTGAATCGCTCCCGCGCGCGCCTAGACTTGCTCGGGTCACGAGACCTCGCGAGCAACAGCCCTTTTGGGCGGTGCGGCGGGGGCACTCCGAAGGTGTCGCCGTGTCGCGTCGTTCGCCCAAAAAACGAGCTTATTGGCTGGCCTACGTATGGCCCGGATTGCCTCACCTGTGGGTCGAGGGGTCTTGGGCGGGTTTGGCACTCGCGATAGGATTTACAGTGCTGGTGAATCTAGCCATCGTCAACTTGTTTATATGGCCCGAGTTGATGGAGTTGCGGGCAAAATGGGTAGGCGGGGCAGCGCTCGCCGTGCTTTGGCTTGCCGCCTTGTGGGAGACACGCGGCGAGTTGCGACGCCAAGCGGAGAGACGCCGCGCAGAGCGTGAAAACCGTGTTGATCCAGCCGCCGAACAAGAGGCCCTTCGCCGGGCCGAGGACGATTGTCAGTTAGCCGCCGCGCAGCGGTCGTATCTGGCTGGCGATTGGATCGAGACCGAACGCATCTTGCGCGAACTAACCAAGTCGAACAAACAAGATATCGAGGCGCAACTATTGTTAGCCACTGTGTGGCGTCGACTTGGTCGACCCGGCCATGCGGCTCGCCGACTTCGCCGCATCGCCCAGTTCGAAGCGGCCGACCGGTGGCAGTTCGAAATCGGTCGTGAATTGGAGCAGCTCGCCCGCGAACCCGACACAACATTACCAACGTCTGAAGCCGCTTAAGACACTGCGCAAACTACCGTTATTGGATTATTCATCCCCGAATGCCTACAATTCCGCAGCTTTACATAAAGTCACTAGTCCTACAGCAAACGTGGGGGTAACCGAAGTCGGCTGGCTTCGGCCTCCCTTGTCAGAAATCGGCAGACTCAGCCCCAAGCCAGGTTTGCTGCAACGGAGAAGGCAATGTACGAACGTTTCACCGATCGCGCACGCAAAGTGATGCAACTGGCCAATCAAGAGGCCCAGCGATTCAATCACGAGTACATCGGCACCGAGCATGTGTTGCTAGGGCTGATCAAAGAAGGTAGCGGCGTCGCCGCAAACGTACTAAAGAACCTCGACGTCGACCTCCGCAAGATTCGCCTGGAAGTCGAGAAGTTGGTGCAAAGCGGCCCCGATATGGTCACTATGGGCCGTCTGCCGCAAACACCGCGGGCCAAGAAGGTAATCGAGTACTCGATGGAGGAGGCTCGCAACCTGAACCACAACTACGTTGGGACCGAGCACATTCTGCTGGGCCTGTTGCGTGAGCAAGAGGGCGTTGCGGCGCAAGTGTTGATGAACTTGGGCTTGAAGCTCGAAGAAGTTCGCGACGAGGTGCTCAACCTTTTGGGGCATGGACTCGAAGGTGGCGAAGGCGAACGTGGCGGTCGCGCTCCCACGGGCGGCGACGACGAAGGCGAAGGCCGCGAAGGTGGCAAGAAAGGCAACCGAAGCCGCACACCGGCCTTGGATAGTTTTGGCCGCGACCTCACCGAACTGGCTCGCCAGCGGAAACTCGATCCCGTAATCGGACGCGAGAAGGAAATCGAGCGAGCGATTCAGGTGCTCTGCCGTCGGACCAAGAATAACCCTGTGCTGCTGGGCGAAGCCGGCGTTGGCAAGACGGCCATCGTCGAGGGCTTCGCACAACGCGTGGTCGATGGCGACGTGCCCGAGTTGCTGCTCGAAAAGCGAATCGTCGTGCTCGACCTGGCCATGATGGTGGCCGGCACAAAGTATCGCGGCCAGTTCGAAGAACGCATCAAGGCGGTCATGAACGAAGTTCGCCGCGCCAAGAACACGATCTTGTTCATCGACGAGCTACACACCTTGGTCGGCGCCGGTGGCGCCGAGGGTGCGATCGACGCGTCGAACGTGCTCAAGCCGGCGCTTGCTCGCGGCGAGATTCAATGCATCGGCGCGACAACGCTCGACGAATATCGCAAGTACATCGAGAAGGATTCAGCACTCGCTCGGCGATTCCAGGAAGTGCTAGTCGATCCCACTTCGGCTGAGGACACGGTGGAGATCCTCAAGGGTCTTCGCGATCGGTACGAGGAGCACCATCGCGTGCAAATCACCGACGACGCGATTCAGTCGGCCGTCGAGTTCTCCGATCGGTACATCACCGGTCGCTGCCTGCCCGACAAGGCGATTGACGTGATCGACGAAGCCGGCGCCCGAGTGCGGCTGAAGAGCATGAGCAAGCCGCCGAACCTGAAAGAGATCGACGAAGAGGTCGAGAGCCTGAACAACCAAAAGGAAGAAGCGGTTGCTAGCCAGGATTTCGAGAAGGCGGCAGCGCTTCGCGACCAGGCCGACAAGCTCAAAAAGAAGAAGCAGCAGATTCACAAGGAGTGGCGCGAAAAGTCGCGCGAGAATGGCGGAGTCGTAGACGAAGACGTCATCGCCGAAGTCGTGTCGAAGATGACGGGCATTCCGCTCACCCGTATGAGCACCGAAGACAGCCTGCGGCTGATGCAGATGGAAGACGAACTCCACCAGCGCGTCGTCAGCCAGGACGAAGCCATCAAGGCCATCAGCAAGGCGGTCCGCCGAAGCCGCAGTGGATTGCAAGATCCCAAGCGGCCGACCGGCGCATTCATCTTTGCCGGCCCGACAGGCGTTGGTAAGACGCTGCTTGCGAAAGCGCTCGCGGAGTTCATGTTTGGCGACGACGAAGCACTCATTCAGATCGATATGAGTGAGTACATGGAGAAGCATAACGTCAGTCGTTTGATTGGCGCGCCTCCAGGCTACGTTGGGTACGAAGAGGGTGGCCAGCTCACCGAGCAAATCCGACGCCGTCCGTACGCGGTTGTGCTGCTCGACGAAATCGAGAAGGCGCACCCCGAAGTGTTCAACATGCTGTTGCAGATCATGGAAGAAGGTCGCTTGACCGACAGCTTTGGTCGCAACGTCGACTTCCGCAACGTGATCTTGATCATGACCACCAACGCGGGCGCCGAGGCAATCAAGAACGAGTCGGCCTTTGGATTCCAAAAGCCGGACGGCGATGCGTCGTACGACTCGATGAAGACTCGCGTTCACGACGAGATCGAAAAGGTGTTCCGTCCAGAGTTCATCGGGCGGTGCAACGACGTGATCGTGTTCCGTCACCTGCAAAACCAAGACCTGCAGGCGATTGTCGACCTTGAGCTTTCGAAGATCACCAAGCGCCTCAGCGAGAAAGGCCTTACGCTTACGTTGTCCGAGGACGCGAAGCAGTTCCTCATCAAGAAGGGCTCGAACACCGACTTCGGCGCGCGTCCGCTACGTCGCGCGATTGAGACCTACGTCGAGGACCCGCTAGCCGAAGAGTTGCTCAAGGGCGAATTCGTCGGCAAGGATACGGTGCAGGTCGACATCAAGAAGGTCGGCGACAAGAAGCAACTCGTGTTCGATGGTTTGCAAACCAAGTCGCACGACGAGGCCGAACCCGTTGCGGCAGGCGTCGCGGCCGACGGCAGTGAACCAGAAGACGAAGGTGGCGATGGCGAGAGTTAACGCGACACCTAGTGTTCAGCAAAACAGACCTCCAGAACTGGCGACGTCCCTGGGGGTTTGTGCTTCTAATGCGAAGCGTAGGGGTTGGCCGGCGCCCGTGCTATAATCGCATCCATGCCCGATCCGCAGTCGCCATTCGACGAAACTGTTGAAGCCTCCGCGCCGGAAGAACAAGCCGGTTTTGAACTGCCTCTCCGCAAGTGGAGCTTTGTCGCGCTCGGCGTGGTGCTGTTCGCGCTGGTATGGATTCGTGAGTTCACACGAATGCCGCCCGAACTCACGATCACGGCAGCCGTGGTGGTAATCGTCTGCTGGGGCATTGCGCACATTGCGATCTACACACCGGTTCCGCCGCGCATATCGGAGCGGTCGGGCGACGAGCTAGCAGAATCAAAACCCAACCGAGGATCAGGCCGGGCCGTGAGGGTAGTTGGCGCCATCGGACTGCTGACCGGCATCTGGCTGCAGGCGATGATGCCCATGTCGCCGTTGGAACTTACCATTGTGGTGCTCTTCGTGCTGGCATTCATTTACGGCAGCGCGCAGCTCGCTTCGCGGCTCTGAATGCCCTCAAGGTTTCGCCAATTGCCTATTCGGCCGAACCGCTACAATTGGCTCAAGCGGTAAGGTGGCCCAAGCCGATCGTAATCGAAAAGGACCGCCTACGCGCGTCCCCACTCGCTTCCCCTCGAGCGACGACTTCTCATGTCTACTGGTAGTGCTAGCGTCGGCCGCAATGGGCCTGGCTTCTTCGGCCGGGTGTTCGAAGGCGTTGGCGATGTGGGCGAGATCACACTCGCTTGGATCGAGTCGGTGGGCGACATTGTGCTGTTCGCCTGGCAGACCTTTCTGTGGATGATAACTCGGCTGCCGCGTCGCGATACGCTGGTGGCGTCGTTCTATCAAATTGGCGTTCGCAGCCTGCCGGTTGTGGCGCTTACCGGCACCTTCATCGGCATGGTGCTCGCGGTGCAGTCGTACTCACAGTTTCGAGCGTTTGGCCTAGAGACACAGCTGGGTGCGGTGATCAATCGGTCGATGTTTCGCGAGCTAGGACCCGTGCTGGCGGCGACGATGCTCGCAGGGCGCGTCGGCAGCTCGATTGCGGCGGAATTGGGCACTATGCGCGTCACCGAGCAAATCGATGCCCTGGTGGCGATGGGCGCGAATCCCATCCGACATTTGGTAGTGCCAAGATTTCTTGCGTGCCTATTCATGATCCCCTCGCTTACCATCATGGCGGTGTTCATGGGCGTGGTTGGCGGCGGATTCTACTGCACCTACGTGTTGGAGATCGACTCGTTTTACTACGTTAGCAACGCTCGCTATGCCGATGCGAACTGGGACTTGTGCTACGGAATCGCCAAGAGCGTCTTTTTCGGCGCGGCAATCGCTATCCTGAGTTGCTACCGAGGCTTTCACTGCCTGCCTGGCGCCGAAGGAGTGGGGCGGGCGTCCACGTCGGCGTTTGTGCAGTCGTTTGTTGTTATCTTGGTTCTCGACTTGCTGCTTAGTATCGCGCTCGACAACATTTACTACGTGCTATGGCCGGAGATGGCCCTGTGAGCGACGCCAAGCCAACGCGAAAGCCATCCGGCGAGCCACTTATCTCCGCGCGCAATCTCACCGTGCGCTTCGGACGGCAAACCGTGCTCCGCGACATTACCCTTGAGGTGCCGCGCCATCAGACGCTGGCGGTGATTGGAGAAAGTGGCTGCGGCAAGACGGTGCTCCTCAAGTCGCTGATTGGCTTGATTTCGCCAACTAGTGGCCACGTGGTGTACGACGGGCAGCAACTCGACACACTCAACGACAAGCAGCTCACGGCGCTTCGCACAAGATTTGGGTTTGTATTTCAAAATGCGGCGCTATTCGATAGCTTGACGATCGCCGACAACGTGGCGTTTCCACTTCGTGAGCACCAGCGCATCGATCTGGAGACCGCGTACCATCGTGTTCGCGAGGCTCTGGCCATCGTAGGGTTGCCGTCGGGCGTGATGGTCAAACGCCCGGCGGAGTTGTCGGGTGGCATGCGAAAACGCGTAGGATTGGCGAGGGCCATCATTATGCAACCGGAAATCCTGCTGTACGACGAACCAACGACTGGTCTCGACCCCATCATGAGCGATGTGATTAACGAGCTGATTATCCGCACGCGCGATCAATCGAAAGTCACCAGCATTGTGGTGACCCACGACATGAAAAGTGCGCTAAAACTGGCGGATCGCGTCGTGATGTTGTATCCGACTGCAAGGCTCGAAGAAGATGATCGGCAGATGATTTTCGATGGCACTTCCGAAGAGATCGAAGAGTGCTCGGACAAACGTGTTGCCCAGTTCTTGCGCGGCGAAGCGGGCGAGCGGCTCCAGGAAATGCGAGAGCAGTTCGAGTCGTCGCGAATGCACGCCGCGGCGAGGTGACAGAGGTTAATTGGCGGCTCCTGGCCGCTATGGAGAGCATTGTCATGGACGAACGAAGAATGCAACGGTTGGTGGGCATGGTAGTGCTGTTCACCATCACGTTCCTTGGCGTTTTGCTGGTCGCCAACAATCCGGCTTCCTCGCCGTTTCGCAGTCGCGGTTATGAGTTTTACGTTGATGTTCCGAGCGCACCGGGCGTTGCAGTGAACACACCCGTTCGCAAAGACGGCGTTCTCGTGGGCCGAGTTTCCGATGTGGAGTTCGACAAAGACGGCATTCGGCTGACGGTTCGTATCAATCGCGACATCGTGATTTACGAGAACGACGAGCCGGTCGTCGAGCCATCGAGTATTTTTGGCAATGCGGTGGTGTCGTTTACCGGCAAGCCGGTGGTTGGCGAGCAAAAACCGATCCTGGCCGGAGGGCTCGTCGACGGAACGGTGACGGACGATCCGCTCACGGCCATTACGAAGCTCAATGCCAACCTAGGTCCTTCGATCGAGAAGATGGGCGAAGCCGGCGAGCAGGTGGCAGAATTGGCCGACAAGATCAACAAAGCCATTGGCAACGACATCAGCGGCAAACGCATTACGCAGGTTCTCGACGAGCTAACCGTTACATTGCAAGACTTCCGCCGCACGACCAATAACTTCGACCAGTTGCTGGAAGACAACGAATTGCGCGGCCAATTGGCTCAAGCGCTGCGTGAGTTTCCGCCTTTGATGACCGACGCCCGCGTTTTCATGCAGAAGGCAGGAACGTCACTGGACAACTTCGATCAAGTCATCGCCAGCGCCGATCGGAATCTAGAAAACATCGAGGGCTTGACCGCGCCGCTGGGCGAGCGGGGCGAGGAGCTGGCCGACCTGCTCATTTCGGCGATCGACAATCTGGATATCGTAATGAACGACCTCGCAAGGTTCGCCAAGTCGCTGAGCGATAGCGAAGGCACCATTGGCAAATTAGTGAACGATCCAGAACTCTATAACAACGCCAATCTGATTTTGCGAAACGCGAACGTTGTCGTGTTACGCATTTACGAGTTCACCAAAGACTTCCGCCCGATCGTCGACGACATACGAGTTTTCACGTACAAGATTGCCACCGAGCCCGGTCGGCTCATTGGTGGGGCGATCAATCCGAGCGTGACCAAGTAGCCACATCACGCGGGCATGTTACGGCCCCTGCGGCACGAATCCGCCTGGGGGCGCCAGCGGCAACTCGTTCGGGTCTTGCAGCGGCGGCGCAGGTGTAGGAGCGCCGGGCTGAGGAAGTGTGGGAACGACAGCGCCTGATGCCGGCACTACAGGTCCCGATCGCGTGCGACCCCGCAACTCTTCACCGCGGCGGATGACTTCTTCTACGGGCATCATCATTTGCGGTTGGAGATTGAAGCTGACCGTTCGATTATCGCGAATCTTGTGCAGCGCGAAGTTGTCGCTAACAAAATCGAGCGGCGGTATCTGGTACCACGGAGCCGGAATCGGCTGGTTCACTGTCAGTGTTTCGTAGCCCGACTTTACTAGCCGTATCTCGCGCGTACCGTAGTAGGTGAAGTCGACGGAGCACGGCGTCGTGCCGATTCGTTGATTGTCGACGTACACCAGCGCCCCTGGCGGATTGCTCCGAACTGTCAGCCGACGGCGGACGCAGCCAGTCGCCGCAATCGACACCAACAGCATCAACGCGAGAGTAATTCGCCCAATGGTCGCTATGGAATCAGACTCGCGCGATTTGCTGTACATGCATTGGCCACAACGAGGGCGGGAACGGAGGCGGCGTAGTGTAGCGACCACGAAAACTGTCCTCCAGAGCGATTCGAGATGCTTGTATCTGGTGGACCGTCGCCTGCACAACAGCTATCACTCGCGTCGGCGACCAGCTAGAATATCTGATAGCACTCCCACCCCGCCAAATTGTCGCCATTCGAATGTGCGCTGCCGCCTCTGATGTTTGATTCAGACGTGACTACGATCAACGATCCGACCTTCAAAGTAGCTCAGGCTGCGCTGTCGGACTTAGGCATGCGTCGATCGAACAATCAAGACGCTGTAGCGGTGCATACATGCGAGCGGGCTCAATGGCAAACCATGGGCCATTTCTTCATGGTTGCCGATGGCATGGGGGCGCACGCCGCCGGCGAGTTGGCTAGCAAGCTGGCGGTGGAAAATGTGCCGCACACCTACCAGAAACTCCGTTCGCTCACGCCGCCAGCGGCCCTGCGCCAAGCGGTGCACAAGGCCAACAAGCTGATTTATGAGAAGGGGCAGTCGGCTCCCGAATTCAACGGCATGGGCACTACGTGCAGTTGCCTAGTGCTACTACCTAGCGCTGCGCTCATCGCTCACGTGGGCGATAGTCGCGTGTATCGACTTCGATGCGGCGAGCTCGAGCAGCTTACCTTCGATCACAGCCTGGTTTGGGAGATGGCAGCGGCCAGCGACACACCGGACGAGAACGTTCCGGCGTGCATCCCGAAAAACGTGATCACTCGCTCGCTCGGTCCGCACCCGATGGTGAACGTCGATCTCGAAGGTCCGTACGATGTGCGACCAGGCGACAAGTTCCTGCTTTGCAGCGATGGGCTCACGGGCGTGGTCGCCAACGACTTAATCGGACCCTTGATGGAGTGTCTGAACCCAGAAGAGGCGGCAGCGACGCTAGTAGATATCGCCAACCTGCGTGGCGGGCCCGACAACATTTCGGTGGTGGTGGCCGAGGTGGCTCACGACCAGCGCGCCAGTTGCTGTGAGAATGGGCAGGCCAACGGCAAATTGAACTCCGCTAGCGACCGGAGTTGGGCGGAGCGACTCTTCGGCTGGATGTTCGGTTCCGGCGGGCCAAGAGCCGGCTCGCACGAACTAGGTGGACCTTACGGTAACGGCCCTTACCGCCATTATGAGAATCACCCGGCCGCCGCCGCCGGCGATATGGCGGGCCTTTGTGCCGAGTTGGCAGCGCTTGAGGCTGATCACGACTCGCCGCTGGCCGGACGCAAAGATATCGACTGGCAAGCATTTCACGAAGGTCGCGCAACAGCGGAAGCCGCCAATGAGACCAAGAAGCCAAAGCAGGCAATCGTTGCCTATGCCGAATGCATCCGCCAACTAATGGCCCAAATCCGCACCAGTCCAGGGCCCAGCGATTCAGGCGTGCTGTAGCGCGTTACCTCTCTGCGTGCTAGCAAGTTGGCGCCAAACTGTCGTTGTTTTATTGGCAGCTTGCTTGCTACATTCTCGCACGCAATCGAATTCCAACGTGCATCGACAGCTGGACACCCGCGTGCGCATCCTTACCAAATACGTGCTGGGCGAAGTGCTCAAGACCTTCCTGCTGACGCTCGGCGTGATGACCACCATCATCTTCGTGGTGCTGTTGGGCAAACAGGCGGTTGATAGCGGTCTCGGTTTGGGCGGCTTGTTGCGCCTGAGTCCCTATATTCTCCCTAGTGCTCTTCAGTTCACGCTTCCTGGCGCTATTCTGTTGGCCGTGACCGGCGTTTATGGTCGTGTTGCAGCGTCGAACGAATTGGTGGCCATCAAGTCGCTGGGGATTTCGCCCATGATTGTGGTGTGGCCGACACTCATCCTGAGCGTGCTGGTGAGTTTTGCGGCGGTGCGGCTCAACGACGTAGCCGTTTCCTGGGGCCGCCGTGGGCAGGAGCGGGTGATACTCGAATCGATGGAAGCGATCGCGTACGGGCAGTTACGTACAAGAGGTAGTTTTGAACACGGTAACTTCAAGGTAAACGTTAAGGCTGTCGAAGGTCGTACGCTCATTCAGCCCACCATGAGAATCCGGGAAAGAGGTACCGATGTGCCGCGTGTGGTTTCCGCGGCGACAGCCCAGTTCGCGGCCAACATCGATAAGGGTGAACTGGTGCTGCGGATGAAAGACATCGACGCGACAGGCGACACCGAAGAGTTTATCGCTCCCGGCGTCAAACAGCAGGAGTTTCCGCTCGACGAGCTGCTCGGCAGTCGCAAGAGCTCGCGCAGCCCCTCGAACTACGCATTGTCCGAAATCGGCTTGGCAAAGGCTGCTGAAATCGATGTGATTCGCAAGACTGAACAAGACATGAGCACCGAGGCGGCCTTTGCGATGATGACGGGCGAGTTCGACGCCTTGGGTGACGACGCTTGGTCGCCTCAGCAGCGGGCGATCCGCAACGCCCAGAACCGTTTGAATCGGTTTTATACAGAGCCGTACCGCCGCTGGTCCAATGGCTTCAGTTGCCTAGCCTTCGCAGCGGTTGGCATTCCCGTGGCGGTAATGCTTCGTAAGGGAGAGATGCTCGCGAGCTTCTTCGCGTGCTTTATGCCAATCTTGATCGTCTACTATCCAATGTTTATGGGCACGGTCGTCAGCGCGAAAAAAGGCAACTTGCCCCCGCAGTGTGTGTGGGTGGGCAATATCGTACTGCTGCTGATTGGGCTCTACCTGATGCGCAGAGAGGTGAGGCATTAGCGGGCGAAAGATTCATAACCTTTTCCCCCGAGCCGAGAGGGTGGCCAGAGGCCGCGTTAGGGGCGAGTTGTAACCAGGATGACACTGCCCTCACCCCAATCCTCTCTCGGGAAGCGGGAGAGGGAGCGGTGGTTGACCGGCCTCTGCCGACTATTTTTTCGACCATTGGCATGCGTGTGGTTTGTTGACCTACTGCTTTGCGCCATCCTTGCAGCAATGCTAGCGGCTGTGCCGTTTCGTCTTGTCTTGGTTCCTGAGCCGCTGGTAGACTTTGTGTCTGTGGGTTCATGGAAGAACTCTGACTTACGGTCATCGTTTGGCGGGCCTGTTGCCGGATCGCCCGCCGGTTGGTCGCTGCGACATGGAGGTCGCCGTTGATCTCGCATTTACCGATTCGCATGAAACTACGCATCGGGCTTGGCTCGATGGCGATCAGTATTGGTCTATTGTTCGCCGCGGCTTTATACGGGTTGTACGCCTACCGCGGATTGGTCAAGAGCCTTAACGCGCGCTCCCAGGAGTTGCCGCTTGCCGATCAGCTCAGTGCCCACGTTGGTAATCTCAAGGTGATCCTCGCCGAAGCCCGCCAGCGGATCCATTCCCACAACGACGTGAAGATCGACGGACTGCATCCACTACTGGATGAGGATGAAGATGAGCTTCGCGACGTCGATATGAGTGAATTGGCAAGTTTCCGCGACCGGTATCGCGAGGAGTTCGATGAGTTTCGCGCCACGCTCGACGACTATCGAAGCCGCCTTGATTCGAGCGCTCAACGCGCCGGCTCACGGATCGGCGACGACCAGCTCGAACGGGCCACGCTGAACCAGATCGATGTGGTGCTCGAGCGAATCGACGGTCAACAGCCGCTTGAAGAATGGGTGGGCGACAACCTTGGCCCACTCGAAGCTGAGATCGATACGCTCCGCCAACTCGCTGGTGAGCTGCCGAGCCATCTTCACCAGCGACTTACTCGCTTGGCCGGCGAGGTGCGTTCGCAGTATCGCTTCGCCATCCCCATGTCGTGGGCTGTGTTCATGTTGGCGATGGCGGTGATGGGAATGGCGATCCTTGTGTTCCGGCGAACGATTTCGGGCCCGCTGTCAACACTGGTGTCCGGTTCACGGCGCGTGGCGGCCGGCGACTTCGATCATCGCATTGAACTAGACACACGTGACGAAATTGGCGAGTTGGCCGTCGCGATGAACGATATGACAGCCCGCTTTCAGGATGTTCGCGACGATCTCGATCGGCAGGTCCGCGAACGAACCCGTGAGGTGGTTCGCAGCGAGCAGTTGGCGAGCGTCGGTTTCTTAGCGGCCGGCGTCGCGCACGAAATCAACAACCCATTGGCATCGATCGCCCTATGTAGCGAGTCGCTCGAAAGCCGCATCAGCCAGATGTTCGGCGAAGGAACGCTAGCCGATTCGCCGGAACGCGACGTGGTGCAGAGCTACTTGGAGATGATCCAAAAGGAAGCTTTCCGGTGCAAGCAGATCACCGAGAAGCTGCTCGACTTCTCGCGAATGGGCGACTCGCAGCGGCATGCGACCGAGCTCCGCGAACTGGTCGCCGGCGTCATTGAGATGCTGCAGCACCTGGGTCGGTACAACGACAAGCAAGTGGCGCTCGAGGATGGGGAGCCTGTGATTGCCGACGTCAATCCGCAGGAGATGAAACAGGTAGTGTTGAACCTGATCACCAACGGGCTCGACAGCCTAGACGCCGGTGGGCAGGTGACGGTGTCGATCGAACGAGTCGGTACCGACGCCCGAATCGTGGTGCGCGACAATGGTTGTGGCATGACGGACGAAGTGATCGAGCACCTGTTCGAGCCCTTCTTCACGCGTCGCCGAGGAGGGCAGGGTACGGGGTTGGGACTATCGATCACTCATCGCATCATCAACGAACACGGTGGAACTATTACAGCAGCAAGCGGGGGTCTCGGACATGGGTCCGAGTTCGTCGTGACGCTGCCCGCGGCCCTCACGACGCAGCGAGCGGTTGCTGCTTAGTGAACAGCGACTGACAAATCTATCCTCTCAACCGGCGGCACACCGTAAGAGTACCTTCATGAAAAACGAAGCAACCAATTCGAGTAACGACGGACCACAAGGTCTGTCGATGCTGTTTGCCGACGACGAACGTTCATTGCAAGAGTTGATGAAACTCGAATTGCCACGGATGGGCCATCGGGTGACGGTATGTCCCGACGGGCTCACGGCCGTGGCCGCGCTAGAGAAAGACAGTTTCGATTGCGTGCTGGTCGATCTCGATATGCCCGGCATGAACGGCATCGAGGTGATTGCCAAGGCTAAGCAGCTCTCGCCAAGCACCGAGGCGATTGTGCTGACCGGTAAGAGTTCGGCCGACACCGCGATCGCCGCCTTGAGGCATGGGGCGTTCGACTACCTTACCAAGCCGTGTAAGCTGGTCGAAATCGAGGCCCTCTTGCGGCGCGTGCAGGACAAGCGAGAGCTAACGAATAAGTACTATGCGTTGATGCATCGGCTCCACAGTATCGAAGGCGCGCCTCGATTGATTGGCGACACGCCCGCGATGAAACAAGTGCATACGATGATTGCGAAGGTCGCGCCGACCGATTCGACCGTGCTCATCTTGGGTGAGACCGGCACCGGCAAGGAACTGGTCGCGCGGGCAGTCCACGACGGCAGCACGCGGACCGCCAAACCGTTTGTCGCCATCAACTGCGGCGCTCTGCCGGAGAGCCTGATCGAGAGTGAGTTGTTCGGTCACGCCAAGGGGTCGTTCACCGGCGCCGACGATCACCGAGTGGGCCTATTCGAGGTGGCGAGCGGCGGGACGATTTTCCTGGACGAGATTGGCGAACTGCCCAAGAGCATGCAGGCCAAGCTGCTGCGAGTGCTCGAAAGCCGCGAGATTCGTCGTGTGGGCGAGAACAAGACCGTCACCGTCGACGTCCGCGTGGTGTGCGCCACGCATCGCAACCTGGAAGATATGGTTGCTGACGAGGAATTCCGAGAAGACTTGATGTATCGGATCAACACGTTTGAGATCCACCTGCCGCCGCTGCGCGACCGAGTAGACGACATTTCGGAACTCGCCGCGCATTTGTTGCGGAGGTTCCGACCAGGCGGCAAGGGATTCGATCACGATCTTTCAACGGAAGCGGTCGACGCCCTTAAGGCGCATGTGTGGCCGGGCAACGTTCGCGAGTTGGCCAACGTGATCGAGCACGCCACGATCCTCTGCGATTCCGGACCGATTGGTGCCGAGCATTTGCCGCAACACTTCAACCGACGGCAGCTCACCACGGGTGCAAAGACGCAGCTCGGCCCGATGACGCTTCGCGACTTGGAAATGGAAGCGATTCACCAATCGCTCGATCGCCACACGGGCAACAAACCGAAAGCTGCCGAAGAATTGGGCATCAGCCTGAAGACGCTGTACAACAAGCTCAACCAGGTGGGCACGATGGATAAATCGGCCTAAGGTTGGACGGGATGTCGGGATGGGCTGGATCGACGGGATAATCCGCGGACATCCAGCGCCTTACAAACGCTCAGCTTCTTCGAAACCGATAGGTGATCGTTTCTCACACCTTGCGCACGACGCCGGTGACGATGCCTAGTACCTGGACGTTGCGGGAGTAGATGGGCTTCATGCTGCTGTTGGCTGGTTGCAGGCGGACGCGATTGGCCTCGGGGTACCAATACTTCAGCGTGGCTTCCCCGTCGTCCGTTTGGGCGACGACGATGTCGCCTTTGTGGGCGGTTCGAGTCTTCTTGCAGATGACGATGTCGCCATCGGCGATGGCCGCTTCAATCATCGAGTCGCCGCGGACACGCAACGCGAAGTGGTTTTTCTTCTTCGGGAACAAATCATCGAACTCGAATCGCTCGGCTTGCTCGATCGCCTCGGTCAAACTGCCGGCCGCGATCTGACCCACCAGTGGCAGGCCACGATCGGCCTGCGCTTCGTCGGTTAGTTGGATGGCTCGCGACATATTGGGCTCGCGAGTGATGAGGCCCTTCTTCTCCAGGGCTTTCAGGTGGCACATCACGCCGTTGGGCGACGCGATTTCGAAGTACTCGCCGATCTCTCGCACGGTTGGCCCGTAGCCGCGATTGTCGATTTTGTCGCGGATGAACTCAAACACCTCTTTTTGCCGAGGTGTCAGTTGGTCGAGCAGCATGGCTTGGCCTCGCGTGGGGAATCGCAATAACTGTGGTAACCGGCAACCGCACTTGCTTGTAGAGCAGCACCGCCTGGCGAAATTGGTGCGAGCGTGGTGGTCGAATGCTTAAAATAAGGGCATTGGGCAGCCGCGCCGAACCGCCTCCACTCAGCAGCGTATGCTATACGGGCGTACATCGTCAAGGCTGGCGACCGTTTTTTCCCGAAATTCCCCGTCCGCGACGATTTGTCCCGGGCCGAAGTCCCCCCTAAAATCTGCTGTTAGCGCGCCGCCCTGGCAGCGTACCGAGCCCTGAGTTTGGAGTCGACCTATGGAGTGGAGAAACTTGTTGCTGATTGGGGGAGCGTTTCTGGGGGCGATTGGATATGGCTTGGCGGGAGCTCAGCAAGCGACCGAACCGCGGTCTGTTGACGCCGCTCCAACGGACGAGGCTCCCGCAGAAGAGGCGGAGGATAGCCAGCCCGCCGATGCCGCAGAGGGTACCGAGGCATCGCAGGACAACGCCTCGGTCGAACCAACCGACTCCGACGCTCAGCCGCGGAAAGTCGCGTGGGACGAGCAGATCGAGGGCGTGCTGACGAAGCGCTATCCGGAGAGCGTCGCCGATCTAAAGCTCATCCAAACTCAAACTCAGCGCGTTGTCGAGCATGCCATGCCCGCTGTCGTAGCCGTGCAGGTGGGCGGTGCATTTGGTAGTGCGGTGATTGTAAGCCCAGATGGAATGGTACTCACCGCTGGGCACGTCGTCGGGCGACCGGGCCTGCCGGTGACGTTCATCTTCGCCGATGGCTCGACGGCCAAAGGCGAGACGCTGGGCATCTATCGTGAGATCGACAGCGGCATGATGAAGATCACCGATCCCGGGCCATGGCCTTTCGTCGAGATGGCGGAGGCTGAGAAACCGAAGGCGGGTAAGTGGGTGGTTGCCATCGGTCAGCCCGGTGGATTCGACCGAGAGCGAACGCCGCCGGTGCGGCTCGGCCGCGTGCTGTTTGCCAACGACGAAGTCATCAGCACCGACTGCACCCTGGTAGGCGGCGACTCAGGTGGGCCGTTGTTCAACATGCGTGGCCAAGTGATGGGCATTCACAGCCGTATTGGCCGCCGTATTACGGATAACTTTCACGTGCCCATTTCGACCTACCACAACACCTGGGACCGCCTAGTGGCGGGCGAATCGTGGGGCGGGCCGTTGGGTTCCGACGAGGTCGCCGACTCGCGCCCTCTGTTAGGCGTCACGGGCCGACGAGGTGGTTCGGAATGTAAGCTGACCGAAGTATTTCCGGGAATGCCAGCCCATCGAGCGGGACTCAAAGTTGGCGACATCGTGAAAGAGTTCAACGGCGAGCCGGTGAACACGTTCGACGATCTGGTACGAATGGTGTATGGTCTGGAGCCGCGTAACGAAGTGAAAATTCGCGTGTTGCGTGGCGACGAAACGATGGACGTGAAGCTACGACTTGGCGGTGTCCGTCAGCCACTACCAGGCAGCGCCGAAAAGCCTAAGCGCAAGGAATCGAAACCGAAAAAGGGAGGTCAATAGTGCAGTCCATCTCAAGAATTGCAGCGTTGACCGTGGCGTTTTTCATCGTGGCGGTAGGCACAACGATCGGGCAAGAGGCTGACCCTGTCGAGCAGGTTCGCAATGCGTTTCGCAACGCCATGCAACGCGTGATGATCCCGAACTCGACCCTCACCGATGGCCCTCAGGTGCGCGCCGCGTTCCGAGCGGCTGTAGCCGAGGCCTCCGAAGCGACCGTGGAGGTTCGCAACGACGGCAAGCGCGTCGCGTTCGGCGGCATTGTGGGCCGCGACGGTTGGGTCGTCACCAAAGCCGATGTCCTTAAAGGGCCGGTGACCTGCCGCCTTAAGGACGGCAGAGAACTCGATGCGCGGTTGGTTGGTGTCGATCGAAAGCTCGATTTGGCGATGCTCAAGATCGATGCGAAGGATCTTCCTGTTCTGAATCTGAAACGCGGCGACGACGCCGAGGTGGGCGAGTGGGTGGCCTCCGTATCGACCGCCCGCGACCCCATTGCGATTGGCGTCGTAAGCGTCGACACCCGAAGCATTCGGCCGCAGCGGGGCTGGTTGGGCATCCAAATGGATGTCAGTACAACCGATCCGCGGGTCACCATGGTGTTTGAAGAATCGGCAGCCCAATCGGCCGGGATGCAAGTGAATGACCTAATTGTCGAGATCAACGGCGAGCCCACCCCGACCCGGGAAAAACTGTTTCGCACGATTGGCAAGTATAGTCCCGGTGACTTGGTGAAACTGAAGGTCGCACGCGCGGGCGAGACGTTGTCGATGCAAGCTGTGCTCACGCCGCCGGTGAAGGGCATGGGCATTAACGAGCGGAGTCGCTTTCAAAACAGCTTGGGCAGCACGTTGAGCAATCGGCGCTTTGGATTCAATAGCGCGTTTCAGCACGATACGGTGCTTAAGCCCATTGATTGCGGCGGGCCACTGGTCGACCTGGAGGGTCGTGTGGTCGGCTTTAACATCGCCCGAAGCGGGCGAACCGAGAGCTATGCCATTCCGGCGAACGTGGCCGTTGGACAGTTCTTCGATTTGATGTCTGGCAACCTGACACCGATTGAAAGCGTCGTCACGACACCCGCCAGCGAGGTTGTCGACGACGTGGCCGACGAAGAGCAGGCGGAAACGCAGCAGTAGCGTGCAGATCCCACCCGTTTCCCGGTTTCTCAAAGGCGCGGTTGCATGTTCTCGCATTTGTCGGTCAGGAAGCCGCGGCGGGCGATCCGAGAGCGAATGCGATTCGGCACGCGGACGCTGATGGCGGGCTTCACGGTGGTGTGCCTCGCCGTAGGTTGGGGAAGTTTGACTTGGTATCGCAACTACCGGCACGACCAGGCCCTCACACACATCGCGGAACTCGGTGGCCAGCTTGTTACCAAGGATGGCGCCATCGATCGCGTTTACCTAGCGAATCCAGAGATCGACGACGAAAAGTTCGCGGCGCTAATTTCGCACCTGCGCTACGTCCGCGGCATGCGCGAACTCGATTTGGTGAACTTGCCCATCACCGATCGCAGTGCTGAGCTCTTCTATGGATTCCCAGAACTCGAAGAGTTGTACTTGTTCGAAACCGACATCTCGGAAGCAGGCACCCAAGCGATTGCCGATGCGATGCCGCATGTCGACGTGAAGCTCGAACAACCCGACCCCGTGGCCACGCGCATCGCAAGAACCAACATCTATCCGCATGCAATCGTAGCTTTGGCGACCGACCGACTGCGAGTGGTGACGGGCAGTGGCGATGGCACTTTGCGATGGTGGATGTTGCCCGACTTGGAGAGGTCGAAGGTGACCGCGGCCCACGAATGTTGGCTGTTTGCTGCGGCCTTTTCACCGGGTGCGTCGATGCTGACGACCGCCGGCGGCGACGACATGATTCGGATGTGGGATACGTCGACGGGCCTGCAAGTCGGCGAGCTCGTCGGGCACGATGACGATGTCCACGCACTTGGCTATTCGCTGGATGGATCCACTTTGTATTCAGCCGGCGACGACATGACCCTCCGCCGCTGGCAGCTTGGCGATCCGAAGGCCGAACCCATTGTGATCGGTGAGCACAACGAACAAATCCCCTGCCTGGTCGTTCATCCGACGACGGGCGAAGTACTCACCGGAAGTCGAGACGATACGATCGGATGGTGGGATCCAGAGTCGGGCAAACAGGTGCGCCGGCTCGACGATCACGACGACGACGTCAAGTCGCTGGCATTCAGTCGTAGCGGGCGTCTACTGGCATCGGCAAGCTGCGACGGCACGGTTCGGCTCCGGCGCGGCGACAACGGGCAGACGCTCGCCGTGCTCGCCGGGCACTCCGATCGGGTGTTCTGCGTCGACTTCGGGCCGGAGGCCAAGCGGCTCGCGTCGGGCGGCGTCGACGGGGTGATCGTGTGGGACCTCGAAACCCGCTTGCCGCGGTACACTTATGCTGCCGCCGAGTATGCGTCGGCTGTGCAGTTTGTTCGCGGCGGCGAATGGCTGCTGGCGACTGACGCAAGAGGATACATCCACGTGATCGATGCCGCGAGCGGGCAGCGGATACGTAGAATCCCTACCGCCCGAGCCTACATGGCGTTCGCCCGTTGAACCCTGTGGGCCATCTGCTCTAATTGCCGTGTTAATCGTTTTGTGGGAGGCCTCGCACATCGCTCTCACCCCCTCCGGGCAGATTTGCGGAAACATACAGGAGCACCATCGTGATACACGTGATCGCTGCAATTACCACCGCGCCCGGCAAGCGCGACGAGCTGATTTCGGCCTTCAAGGAACTCTCGCCGAAGGTGCATGCCGAGCAAGGTTGCATTGAATACAACACGGCCGTCGACGTGGAGACGAACATCGGCGCAAACGCACCGTTGCGGGAAGATTTGCTGATGGTGATCGAGAAGTGGGAGAGCGTCGAACACCTCGAAGCGCACCTTGCCGCGCCCCACATGGATGAGTTTCGTTCGTCGACGGCCGAAGTGATTACGAGCATCAAGCTGCAGATTCTCGAACCGGCCCAGTAGTGCTCGGCAGCGCGTGTCCGAACCTGGCGGGGGGCGGCGCGTGTCGTTTGCGCAACGGTAGCTGGCGGGCGTTGCCTCTTTGTTCCGAGTTCGCAATCCGTCTATGTCCGACTCCAACCGTCAATCGATTGCCGATGCCGCCCACACGATTGTGGTGAAGGTGGGCACCCGCGTGCTTACTGGGCCCACCGGCCGTCTCGATGGCGAACGGGTGGCCAGCATCGCGCACCAACTGGCGCAATTGGTCGACAGCGGCAGGCGGATGCTGTTGGTTAGCAGCGGGGCGGTGGGCGCAGGATTGGGACGACTGGCACAATCGCAGCGGCCAACCGATCTCGCGGAGCTGCAGGCGGTCGCCAGCGTAGGCCAAAGCTGCTTGATTGAAGCATACAACCGAGCACTCGAACAACATGGCCACCACGCCGCCCAGGTGCTGCTGACGGCCGACGATTTCAACGACCGGTCGCGGTATCTCAACGTACGCAATACGCTGTTCGCGCTATTTCGAATGGGCGCAGTGCCGATTGTGAACGAAAACGATGCGGTGCGCGTCGACGAGTTACAACGCAACTTTGGCGACAACGATCGCCTGGCCGCCATGGTGGCCAACCTCTTGCGCGCGCCGCTGCTAGTGCTCTTGAGCGACGTCGATGGCGTGTACGACATGACGGCGTCGACCGAAGACCACAAGGTCGTCGTGCCGCAAATTGATCTGGAAGCCACCAGCGGCGCAACGTATGTTCACCGTGGACTCTCCGACCAACGCGAAGGTCCCAAGCTAAGTGTCGGCGGCATGCAAACCAAACTCGAGGCAGCCAAGCTGGTGGCCGTAGCGGGCGAGAGCGTGATCATCGCCGGCGGGCGGCGCGAAAACGTGCTGATTGACATCTTAGCTGGAGAGCAAGTCGGTACGCTCGTCGTCGGTGCCGCTTCTTCCACGACCGCCCGCAAACGTTGGATCGGCGCCGCCGCCCGCTGCGCGGGCCGGTTGATCGTCGACGCCGGCGCTGCCAAGGCCCTATGCCAACGTGGCAGCAGCTTGCTCGCGGTTGGCGTCACCCAAGTAATCGGCAGTTTCGAGAAAGGCGACGCCGTGGCCATCGAACAGGCCGACGGTACCGAAATCGCCCGCGGGCTGTCGAACTACTCCTCCAACGACCTACGCCAAGTCGCCGGTGCCCAAACCGACCGCATCGCCGAACTGCTCGGCCATTGCCCGTACACGGAGGTTGTGCATCGGGACAATCTGGCGCTGGTGGGGTGAGCCGAACGCGGGAGTGTTGGGTGTTGCCGAATGATGGGTATTACCGAAAGCACACCAGGGCTAGCGCCTGAATCTGCAGCTAGGTCCGAGGCTGCTTCCCATCACGATTACACGATAGAGTGAAACTATGAGAACGGAGGCCTCGCCTTAGGTGGTTGGGTTTCCTTCGAGTGCGTGGTAAACCGGTGATGTATTTGTTCCCAGTTTCCACAGAAGGA
>JANQOF010000014.1 GCA_028279215.1 Pirellulales bacterium | reverse complement strand
ATTTTGTCCGTTGGTGCGTGGTGAAGGGACAATTGAGGGCACCATGGAACTTGGTCAAAACGACTCCCCTCTCCCTTTGGGAGAGGGCTAGGGTGAGGGTACCTCTAACATCAAAAAATAGGCGGACGTCCGCCGGGGTGGCGAGTGGCTCAACTCCGCGCGCAGCAAGAATTGCCGGGCAGGTGGAAGGATGCACTCGAGATTTCGGTAGAGGGACTAAAGCCCTACCCTCGTTGGCCAACACATCCCACAAACACATGCGGTACCAGACAACCCGCTCCCGCGGCCGCTACTCAACCAACCGACCGGTTTACAACCAGTAACTTAGCAAAGTGAGTGGCCTACTTTCTACAAAAATCCGGGCAAGAATGTCACGATTTGCTCCGCAAATCGTGCGCTGTTTCTCAGAGCGAAACACGACTGAACAAGCGTAGGGTACCACTGGTTGGCCGTCAGGCCTACCAGTGTGACGCGAGTCACAAGAGGCATTGTTTCAAGGGCAACCACCTCTTGTCGCTTCGCGACTCAGGTAGGCTGCGCCAACGTGGGGCACCCGTTTCAAGCTGATCTCTCGTCGCAAGCGACATCGACAATCGACCGAAGGCGGTTATCCTGTTGGCAAAGGTCGCTGCGACCGACTGCACCTTTCACTGGCAAAGCCAGTGGCACACAGACGAAATTGCGACTGAGGCCCAATGCGAACTCTAGCAATTGGCGACATACACGGCTGCTATCGGGCACTCAAAGCGTTGGAGTCGTTCGTCGAGTTCGAGTCTGGTGATCGTATCATTACGCTGGGCGATTATGTCGACCGTGGCCCCGATTCGAATCGCGTTGTCGAATGGCTTATCGAGCGTCATGGCCTTGGCCAGTTAATTGCACTTCGTGGCAACCATGAATTGATGATGCTCGCGGCACGCGAATCGACGCGGCATTTCGTCGAGTGGGTAGCTTGCGGAGGAGATGCCGTACTCCGCTCCTATCACGCGAACAGCATGGATGACATTCCCAACGAACATTGGGAATTTCTATCCAAGAGTCTTCGCTCGCACTTCATTACGAAATCCCATTTCTTCGTCCACGCCAATGCGTACCCGGAAGTCGCCATCGACGATCAACCGGACTACATGCTGTACTGGGAGCCATTCGACAACCCAGCGCCTCACGAGTCTGGATTGACGATGGTCTGCGGTCATACGTCCCAGCGTAGCGGTCGTCCGCGAAGCGTGGGCCACGCGATCTGCGTTGACACAGGGGCTTGCAAAGGTGGCTGGCTGACCTGCCTCGACGTGGACACCGGGCAATGTTGGCAAGCCAACGAGTCGGGGAACACGCGAAAGTTGTGGCTTGATGAGCGAAGTGGTGGTTCAACATAGGCGTTGCACCTAAACCGACGGGAACTGCCGGCCGGATTGGATACTTCGGAAAGGCGATACCCACGCTGAACTTGCTATACTGCCCGCATCCACCAGGCGACCCGATTCGCATTGTCCTGGAGCCCCGCCATGACCTCCCTCGAATCCCTCCGCCGACGACACATCGATGAAGTTCGGCAGTTTACGCCCGAAGCAGTTTCGCATCTCGACTGGTCGCGCGATCAGGTGCTCGAGAATCAGACGCGTCGGTTGCGGCAAGTGGTTGCGCATGCCCAGCAGGCGTCGCCTTTTCACACGGAGCGGTTGGGCCAGGTCGAAGCGAGCCGGCTTGAGCTTAGCGATCTGCCATCGTTGCCATTCATGACCAAGGCCGACGTGATGGACAACTGGGATCGACTGGTGACCGATCCAGAATTACACCTGGAGGGAGTCATCAAGCATCTCCAGGGATTGTTCCGTGGCGAACACCAGAACTACTACTATCTCGACAAATACTACGCGGCGGCCACCGGTGGGACTTCCGGAAAGCGGGGCGTGTTTCTGTGGGACTGGGAAACGTTTGTCGTTACCGCCAATCTGACGTATCGGATGGAAGTTCAGTACGACGCACGGCACTCCGTCGAGTCGCCGCGCCGCACGGCCGTCATCTGTGCGGGCTCGTTTGTGCATGGCAGCCGGATGCTGTTTCCTACCATGCTCGATCCCGAGCGGGACGTATTGGTCATCTCGGCGGCGACGCCCATGGACCAAATCTATTCCCAATTGCACGACTACCAGCCTGACCGAATTGTTGGCTATGCCTCGATCGTCGAAGAGTTGTGTGCGGCGGCAATCGACGGACGATTGAAGATCTATCCAGATCGCGTCTCGACGAACTCCGAGCCTTTACTGCCTGAGGCGCGCCAGCTGGCCTTCGAGGCGTGGGGCATCAACATCCATAACACTTGGGGCTCGGTGGAAGTGGGACTAGGAGCCACCGAAGGGCAAGCGTTCAGTGGTAGTACCATCGCTGAGGACTTTCTAATCGTCGAATCGGTCGATGCGGAGAATCGACCGGTAGTCGACGGTGCCGAAGCCGATCACGTGCTCGTCACGAAGCTATACGGAACCGCCATGCCGCTCATTCGCTACGAGATGACCGACACGCTGGTGATCGACGATGGCCCGAATCCCGATGCGCCAGGCTATCGGCGAATCGCCGACATCAAGGGCCGTTCCGATTCTTGGTTCGTCTACTCCGGCAACATCAAGATCCACCCGATGGTGTTCCGCGGCGTACTCGGCCAAGACCGGCACATCAGCGAGTACCAGGTGCGACAAACCGACGAGGGCGCTCACGTGTTGGCCATCGCCCACGGCGATTTCGCACCCAGCGACGTGGAGAACGCACTCAAGACCCGTCTGGCCGAAGCGGGGCTTGGCGGTGCGGCGGTATCGATCAAGCAGGTCGACGAGCTGCCCCGGCATCCAGAAACAAACAAGCTGAAACGCTTTGTGCCGCTGAAAAAGACCTAGGCCTTACTGGTCCGCGGAATGCTCCATACGGCTCGGGTGACTTGTAGGGGCCAAACGAGCCGGGATTGCCTGTCCAACGGCGTTTTCCCGGCCTCCAGCCCCTTGCAATTCCCGCCAATTCACCCCAATAATAGTCGATTCCCAATTTCGCGAGTATTCAATCCGGAGAGCCAGCGGTGGCAGTTCGTATTCGTATGAAGCAGATGGGGCGGACCCATCGACCCTTTTATCGCATTTGCGCGGTGGATAAGCGTGCGCCGCGCGACGGTAAGGTGCTCGAAGAGCTCGGCACCTACGATCCCATGGTCCGAGATACCGATGCGCGGGTTCAGTTGAATGCCGAGAGAATCGATTATTGGATTGGCGTCGGCGCGCAGCCTTCGGAGAAGGTCGCTATCTTCATCAAGAAGTACGGCACCGGCGGCACGCACGTCGAAGTGAACAAGGCGGCTATCGAGAAGTTGGCCCAGCCGCCATCGATTCCCGAGCGAGGTGAACCGGTAGCCAAGCAGAAGACGGCCGAAGAGATTGCGGCTGAAGAAGCCGAGCAAGCTGCGGCTGCGGCTCCCGCCGAAGAGGCTCCTGCGGAGGGCGAAGCAAGCGAGGCAACAGCTGAAGAGGCAACGGCCGAAGCCCCCGCCGAAGAGGCAACAGCGGAAAAACCGGCCGAAGAAAAGTCAGAGTAAAGTCGTCGTTCGCTCCGCGGACGAACGGGCACTCTTCACGGAGTGAAAAGCGACTGTGGAGTAAGTAACGACCTTAGATTTGCCATGCGGTTCGATGTGCTGACGCTGTTCCCGGAGATGTTTCCGGGCTACCTCGGCCAAAGCCTGTTGAATCTGGCGATTGAACGCGGTCTGGTCGAGGTCGAAGTTCACAACATCCGCGATTGGGCGAAGGGAAAGCACAAGAGTGTCGACGATCGGCCATTCGGCGGCGGCCCAGGGATGGTGCTCTCGCCTGAACCGGTTGTCGAATGTGTCGAGGAGGTTCAGCAACAGGCGGATGCACCCGGCAAGGTGGTAATGCTTACGCCGGGCGGCCGGCGGCTCGACCAGAAGGTAGTAGAGGAATACAGCGAGGCGCAGCGGCTGGTGCTACTGTGCGGTCGGTACGAAGGCTTCGATCAACGAGTGGTCGACATCCTTCAGCCCGACGAACTGTCGATTGGCGACTTCATCCTCAACGGGGGCGAAGTAGCCGCGATGGTCGTGATCGACGCGGTCGTGCGAATGGTGCCCGGTGTGTTGGGCGACGAACAGAGCAACAAGCAGGACTCGTTTAGTGGCGAAGACCGCTTGCTGGAGTTCGCCCAGTACACACGCCCCCGCGAGTATCGCGGCCATGTAGTGCCTGAGGTGCTGCTGACCGGCAATCACCCGGAAATCGCCGAATGGCGCAAGCAAAATAGTTTAGAGCGAACACGGCGTCGGCGGAGCGACTTGCTTGCCGGCAACCAAGAACAAGATGACTCCGACGAGGTGTAACTCGTTGGTCCGAAAAACGACCTAGCGAATTGGGTGTGAAGCGATGAGCCAGCAAATCCTTGACCTTGTCGAGCAATCGAGTCTAAAGAGCGACGCGCCGGAGTTCGAAATTGGCGATACCGTCGACGTGCACACCAAAATCCTCGAAGGCGACAAAGAACGCATTCAGGTCTTCACCGGTGTGGTTATCGCTCGTAGCGGCTCGGGCAGTCGCGAGATGTTCACGGTTCGGCGGATCGTCAACAACGAGGGCGTCGAACGAAAATTCCCGTTGCACTCGCCGCGTATCGCCAAAGTCGAGGTCAAGCGGTCGGGCGTCGTTCGGCGAGCCAAGCTCTACTTCTTGCGCGACCGCGTTGGCAAGGCGGTTCGCCTGAAAGAGCGCCGCCGCGACGCGAAGAAATAGCGGACTTAGTTTGCAGTCATCTCGCTTTCTCGGCTCTGACTCTCCCATATTGAGTACAAAGCAAGATAAGTTCTAGAGCGTGCTTCGGCCGCTTTGCCAGACTTGACTCGTTTGCGCCAACATCGCTACAGCTAGCCGAAGCACGCTCTAGTCAAGGACACGATGAATCCGAGCTTCAAACTGCCCTCGGCAGGCAGCGTTTAACCCACGCCCGATGCTCGCCGACGCAACGCCAAGGCGGATGCTTGATGGCTACGTGGATATCAACTTGGTGGGAGTGGCTGCGGATTGCGCCGGTGCCGCTCGGCACACGTGGCGAGCGGTACGCGGGTCGTTGGCTCCGCCGTCAAGGCTACCGCGTCGTCGCCGGCGGAAACCGCAGTCGCTACGGCGAAGTCGATCTGATCGCCATCGACGGCCAGACCATCGTCTTCGTTGAAGTGAAGACGCGCCGCTCTGGGAACCTGGGCGATGCGGCCCAGGCAGTCGACCCAAGAAAACAGGAGCGCATCATCCGTACGGCGCTCGCGTTTCTCAAAGAGCATCACTTGCTCGAGTATTCGGTGCGATTCGACGTAGTCGCAATCGTGTGGCCCGAGGGCGCCAGCCACCCGCAACTCCAGCACATTGAGAGTGCTTTCGAGCCCGCCGTCACCGGTCAGTTCTTTTCTTAGACGGCTCAAGGCGACAATGGCGCGCCGCTGCCGTGGGTCACAAAACGGGGCAACGGGTGTAAGCTGTTGATATTCACCTCCACACGGCCCGGACGGAGACGCCCATGGGACTGCTCGATGCGTTTCGCGGCAAATCACCGCAAGATAAGTTCGCCCACATGCTGCAAGAGCGCCTCAAGAAGGGCGGCGAGACGCGTGAGGTGAGCTACGACGCCGAGGCGTTCACGTTGTGTCGCACGGAGGACGACCAGACATTCTACCTCGGCAACGCGTTTGCGGAGTTCGAACGTGCGGATGACGAAGACCGGGAAAGCGTTATTCGAGTCTTCCTTAGTACCTGGTTCACGTCTCAATTCGAACTCCCCGAGTCGTTCGACGACGCCAAAACCGACATATTGCTGACGGTACGCGATCGGAGCTATTTCGAAGTCGATATTCCCCTTTGCTCCGACACGTTGGAACTAGGTGACGGATTGCTATACAGCGAGTTCGCCGAGTGTTTGGCGATTGCCCCAGTCTACGACATGCCGACGTCGATTCGTTCGCTGAGTGATGACGACCTGACCGCTTGGGACGTGACGCTGTACGAAGTGATCGAGATCGCCAAGCAAAATCTTCGGGAGATAACGCAGCAATGCGCTCAGGCCGGCGACGTGTTTCTGTTTGCCAGCGGCGACAGCCACGATGCGGCCCGCATGCTGCTGACCGATGTAATCGAGTCGCTCGAGACTGCCGGCTCCCCGATCGCCATGGTGCCCAATCGCGAGATGCTCATCGTGACGGGTGAGCAAAGCACCGAGGGACTTGAAGCAATGCTTGGCATTGCCGGACAAGCGCTCGATCACGAGCGTCGAATCAGCAGTTCGGCATTTCGTCTGACGGGCGGCAATTGGTCGCCCTGGTTGCCGGATGAGGACCATCCGCTGCATCAGGCGTTCAAGGTACTCCGTGTCCAGGGGCAGTTGGGCGACTACGAGCGGCAGCAAGAACTGTGGCAAAAGCGGCTAGCGACCGCCGATGGTTACACGTTCGTTTCACGGTTCGCTGCCATTGAGGACGACGACGATACCATTCGCACTTACACCATTTGGCCAGCGACGGTCCCAGCCTCGCTGCCGCACGCCGACTACGTCATGTTCATGGCCTCGAACGACGATGGCTCGCCTAGTCATCTGGCGGCCGCGGCCGAATGGCAAACCGTCGAGCGGCTGGCCGGAGACTTGATGTCGGCCGAAGAGTGCTACCCACCACGGTTCCGAGTTTCGGGATTTCCCGATGGCAAGTTGATCGCGCAACTCGGCATGGTCGACTGGGCGAACCGTTCGCGATAGTCTCAGTCGCATTTGGTAATCCCCTCCGCATCAGCGAGAGTTCCAGGTAGAATGGCTTGAAACTAGGCATTCGAGTCTCCCAGAGCCAGGAAGGCATTTTCTGTATGGCCAAGCACATTTTTGTAACTGGCGGTGTTGTTAGCTCGTTGGGCAAAGGGCTAACCAGCGCCTCGGTCGGCATGCTGCTCGAGAAGCGGGGCCTGCGGGTTCGCATGCAGAAGCTCGACCCGTACATTAACGTCGATCCGGGTACGATGAGCCCGTATCAGCATGGCGAAGTGTACGTGCTGGATGATGGAAGCGAGACCGACCTCGATCTGGGCCACTACGAGCGATTCACAGGCAGCCCGCTGAATCGCAACTCGAACTACACGACCGGCCAGATTTACCTTGAGGTGATCAACAAGGAGCGTCGCGGTGAGTTTCTAGGCAAGACCGTGCAGGTGATTCCGCACATCACCAACGAGATTAAGAACGTCATCGCCCGCGTCGCGGAGCCCACCGAGAGCGAGCCCGAGGCCGACGTGGTCATTACCGAAATCGGCGGTACGGTGGGCGACATTGAGAGCTTGCCGTTCTTGGAAGCGATACGCCAATTCTCGATTGATGTTGGCAAAGAGAACTGCTTGTACATTCATTTGACGTTGGTCCCCTACCTGAAGGCCGCGAAAGAGTTGAAGACGAAACCGACGCAGCACTCGGTAATGCAGCTTCGAGAGATTGGTATTCAGCCCGACGTGTTGATTTGCCGCACCGAGCAACCGATCAGTCGCGAGGATTGCGAGAAGATCGCGCTGTTCTGCAACGTGCCGCCCTCGGCGGTGATCGAGGAGCGTGACAAGGACTTCTCGATTTACGAGGTTCCGCTCAGCCTGGTCGACAACAAACTCGACTCGCTGATTTGCGAGAAACTTGGAATCTCCTCGCGCGAACCCAACCTGGACGATTGGCGCGAGCTGTTGCATCGGCTGCGCCATCCCGATCATGAAATTCACGTTGCGGTGGTGGGCAAGTACGCCGAGCATGCCGATGCGTACAAGTCGATTTACGAAGCGCTCGACCACGCAGGCATTGCCAACAGGGCTCGGATCCGTATTTCGCGGATTCGCAGCGAGGAGGTCGAGGCTGAAGGCCCAGCGCGAGTGCTCAGCGGTTGCGACGCCGTGCTTGTGCCAGGCGGTTTTGGCGAACGCGGCATCGAAGGCAAAGTCGAGACCATTCGGTATGCTCGCGAGCGGGGTATTCCGTTCTTTGGCATATGCCTTGGCATGCAGTGCGCCGTGGTCGAGTTTGCCCGCCATGTGTGTGGTCTCGAAGGGGCACATTCGACGGAATTCGACAAGGATACCGATCATCCGGTGATTTGCCTGTTAGACGAGCAGCGATCGGTGACCGACAAAGGGGGCACGATGCGGCTGGGGGCACAGCCTACGACGCTGGTCGCAGACTCGAACGCCGCGGAGTGCTACGCAGCCGAAACGATATCCGAGCGGCATCGCCACCGCTACGAGTTCAACAACGCCTACCGCCAGCAATTTGCCGCCTATGGTTTCGCGTTTACCGGCACCAGCCCCGACGGTCAGCTGGTCGAGGTGATTGAAATCCCCGACCACCCATGGTTCGTCGCCGTGCAATACCATCCGGAATTTAAGAGCAAGCCAATCGCCGCCCACCCGCTGTTCGCCGGGTTCATCGGCGCGGCAATCGATTATCACCGCGCACGACGCGAAAAAAAAACTAGTTCCGAACAGCCGTCGAATAGCATCGATTCGGTATCTCCGCAGGCCGGTGCGTAGCGACTAGACTCACAGGCGCGGTCGACGGCCACGCGCAATTTTGTGCCGTGTTGACGACAGGATAATCAAAAATGTCCGAAGAAAAACCCAAGATTATCATCGACGAAGACTGGAAGTCGCAGGTCGAGGCAGAGAAGGCGGCGGCCAAAGCAGGTGAAACCTCGCCGGAGTCTGGCGCTGAAGCGTCGGACACAGCCGCGGCCGACGTCGACCCGCAGATGCCTCCGGCGTCGTTTGCCATGCTCATTCAGTCGCTGGTCGCCGAGGCGATGATCGCCCTGGGCCAACTGCCCCACCCTGCGACCGGCGAGATCACGCCGCGACGCAATCAGGCCAAGTACCTGATCGATACCATCGAAATGCTCCGCGAAAAAACGCTCGGCAACGTCGCCGCTGAAGAATCGGCTGGAGTGGAACAATTGCTTCACCAACTGCGGATGGCATTCGTAGCGATGCCCGCTGGGGAATCCTCGCCCAAGCCGGAATCAAAATAAACCACGCCCAGTTCCGCTCGCTCGAACGTTCACGATGACTTGCATCCCGCGCCGGGTGACAACGGACGGGGGTTCAACGCGTCGTGCGATTGGTAACTGGGCGTGGTTGGCGCCGAGCAACTCGGCTCGGCTAGGGTGGATGGGTTGTGGTCGCGGTTAGCTGGAAAGTTGGTCGAACAACTGTCGGAAGGTAGGCATCTCTTCACCGATCGTGCCGGCCCAATGTTCGGGATTCCAAATCTCAACGCACACGGCTGCGCCGACCAGAACGACCGTGCCGCCCGGTTCGACGGCAAGCAACTCTCGAAAACCTTCCGGCACAACCAAGCGGCCGCGTCCTGCGAGGGCCACTTCACGTTGTCGGGTCGACAGCAGTCGCCCAAGCTGTTGCACCTCGGCCACACGTCCGTCGAGCTTTCCCGCTTCGATCTTGCTCGTTACGAGCGCTACACCATCGTCTAGGTGCTTTTGCCATCGCTCGAGATTCCACAAGCTCAGGCAGCCGGGCCGTTCCTTGGCAATCAAACAGTGTGGCGACTCGGCGTCGTCGGCAATCAAGCCACTTGCAAGCTCACTGGGCAGCGACAACCGGTAACGGTCGTCGAGCGTGCGAGTGGCCTCACCGAGCAACAAACCTTCGACGGACGGCATGACACAGGTCCCAAGCGCGAGCCCTCAAGCCGTCACGCGGCGTTGTTTTGCGACTCCCTTCTGCTGTGCGTTTTGGGCGAAAAACCCCGATTGATGACCCACGGGCACCATACAGGGGTCGAAAACCCACATCAGTTTCAGGAATGATAGCAGTTTTCTCCTGCTTTGCAACCGCCTGGGGCCAACTTCCCGCGACAATGGCTGCTCGCCGCCTGATTTCCCACCCATTTCCCACAGACTGGCTTTGTCGGCGCTGCCGAGCGGGCACGATGTTCGCTTGTGACGCCGAAGAAATGGCAGCTATCATGAATGATTACCTCGAATCGTCTTCGTCAGGCTCTCCTCCATGCTCACCATCTTCGTGGCCGTTGGGTCGTTCGTTGCCTTTATCGTTGCCTACAACACTTATGGGCAATGGCTTGGGCAGCGGATTTTCGCGCTCGACGACACGCGCATCGTTCCGAGCCACGAGTTGCGTGACGATGTCGACTATGTGCCGACACGGCGGTCGGTGGTCTTCGGCCACCACTTCACCAGCATCGCGGGCACGGGGCCCATCGTCGGCCCAGCGATCGCGGTGTTCTGGGGATGGCTGCCGGCGCTGTTGTGGGTGGTGTTCGGCTCAATCTTTATCGGTGCCGTACACGACTTGGGGGCGCTAGTGGTTAGCCTGCGCAATCGAGGCCAAACCGTCGGCGAGATTGCCGGACGCGTCATTTCGCCACGGGCGAAGTTGTTGTTTTTGCTGATTCTGTTCTTCGCCCTATCGATTGTGATTGCCATTTTTGGATTGGTGATTGCCGCAATATTCGACATCTATCCTCAGTCAGTGCTGAGCGTGGTGATGGCGATTCCGGTTGCCGTGGCCGTGGGTCTTCTGGTGTACAAGGCCCGCGTTGGTTTGCTGTGGCCGTCGCTTGCCGCGCTGGCCATCTTGTACGGTGCCGTGTACGTGGGCGTTTACGACGAGAGGTTCCAGCTGACGCTGTCGCCCATTGAGGCTCTTGGTGCCTACGGAACCCCCACCCTTCAATGGACCGCGCTGCTGCTTGTTTACTGCTTTCTCGCTTCGGTGCTGCCGGTATGGCTGCTGTTGCAGCCGCGCGACTACGTGAACAGTCACCAATTGCTTGTGGCACTTGCCTTGTTGGTTGCAGGATTGGTAGTCGCGGGGCTAACTGGCAAGACCGACCTTGCAGGTAGCGCGCCAGCCGTTGCGACCAACGTACCGATCGACGCTCCGCCCATTTGGCCGTTCTTATTTGTGACCATCGCGTGTGGCGCGTGTAGTGGGTTTCACTGTCTTGTCTCCAGCGGAACCACCAGCAAGCAACTCGCGTGCGAATCGGATGCGCGATACGTCGGCTATGGCAGTATGTTGCTTGAAGGGGCGCTCGCGGTGATCGTGATTCTGGCGTGCTGCGCCGGGCTCGGCATTGGAGTCCAAGACAAGTCGACCGGCCAGATGCTCACAGGCGAAGCCGCATGGCAGAGTCGTTACCCGTCTGGAGGGGTGACGTCGATTGCCGCCGACGGTAGCGAAGTCACCATCGGTGGCTGGGCGAGCCTCGGCCTAGGCCAGAAGGTGGCGGCGTTTGTCGACGGCGGCGCCAACTTTGTCGCATCGCTCGGTATCGACATCCAGTTGGCGATTGCCATCATCGCCGTGCTGGTAGCCTGCTTCGCGGCCACCACGTTAGACACAGCGACGCGTTTGCAGCGATATGTCATTCAAGAACTCGGAACAACGGTGCACCTTTCGCCGCTCACGAACAAGTACGTCGCCACGACAATCGCAGTCGGCGTTGGCGGGGCGATTGCCCTGCTACCTGGACCAAAGGGGCCTGGCTCGGGTGGACTCATCTTGTGGCCGTTGTTTGGGGCCATAAACCAATTGCTCGCCGGATTGGCATTCCTAGTGCTGGCTTTCTACCTGCGAAGACGGAGCATCGCAACTTGGTTTGCCGTGCTGCCGATGTGCCTGATGCTGATCATGCCGGCCTGGGCAATGACCTACCAGGTGATCTTCGAGTTCTGGCCCAAACAGCAGTGGCAGTTGGTCGCCTTTGGGTTAGCGATTCTGGGGCTCGAAGCGTGGATGATCGCCGAAGGACTGGCGACCTGGCGTCGTGCCAACGGCGTGCTCGAGGAGGGGCTACCGCCGCTCCGCTCGCTGGCCGCGAGCGGCGGGCGATCGTGCTAGCAACGCATTCTGTCCGGTAACTCTCGCCCGTCGACGGCGAATCGCTCTTTGTCCGCCGACCTCGATTTGGTACTACCCGAATTCGTATCCCGCGCCGCCGGTGCGAGGTGCGCGTCGAGCAATGGACGTGTCTTATCGACACCATGGAATGGCCAGTTGTCTGGCAACCAACGGATTGGAAAACGAAACCATGTCGAATCCGAAACCGCGTCGTCGTATTCTACTGCCCACCATTCTGGCAACGGGTTTGGCGGCTGCCGGCGGTGGTGGCGGCTACTGGATCTACGCATCGCCGGGCAAAAAGTTGTCGGCCGAGACGCAAAGTGACTTGGAAGCCGGTTTCGAATCGGCCCAAGCCGATGACACACAAGGTAACGACACGTTAGGTGCTCTGGCAAGCAAGTGGAGCCAAGAGCTTTCCACACCCACTCCCACGCCCAATGCACCCGATACGCCGCCCGAAGATGTAGAACCTTCGCGGGCACTTCCCTCTACCGATCGCTACGCTACGCCGCCGGTTGACGTGGCTGCTGGGCTTCCGCCGCTCCCGGAGCCGGCAGTGCCAGGCGATCGATACGCGGAGTCGCCGGTAAGCGACGAACCCCACTCGGCCGAAGTGCCGATCGCCCGCGGGCAATCGCCGGCGGTCGAATCTCCCACAATGGAAGCGTTACCCGACGACAACCCGTTGCGCTCCATCGAGCCTGGCCCGTTTGGCGACGCGGCGCCGCTTCCGGTGGCCGACAACACGGCGGCCGAGCGGGCATTCGCTGAGTCGGCGGCACTGCCGGTTGCCGCAACGGATAACTACCGCGAAGCAGTCGCCCCCGAACCGGCGGGTGTTCCACAAGGCAACCCGTTACGCACCGCTGCCGTTGCGGCGTTGCCCGCCGCCGCTACCGCCGCCAGCCAGGCCGCACCGGTCGCCGAGGCGATTCCGGGGCCTACCCCCGCGCCCGCCCGGCATACGTTTGAACAAGATCAATACAACAACCGCTTTGCGGAAGCTCCCTTAGATTCGCAAGCCGTTGCGGACGCCGCGCCGTTCGCGGCTGCGGCGCCCATGGTGGCTGAAGATGCCGAGATTGCTCAACAAGCGATCGCTTCCACGCCGCCGTCAGCGTTCTCCGCTCCAGAGCAGTCACCGCCTGTCGAACCGGCAAGCGACTACAACGCATTCGCTCCCACGCCGGTCGAAGAACCGATGGGCGTGGCGATCGACGAAGGCACCGGCCGTCCAGGCGAACGAGCACTGGAGGGCCCGCAGCGGCCATCTCTGGTGCTGCAGAAGTTCGCCCCCGAAGAGATCCAGGTGGGCAAAGAATGTAAGTTCGTGATCAAGATCCGCAACACAGGGCAGCGCCCCGCTGACAACGTTGTAGTGGAAGACGAAGTGCCACAAGGCGCTCGATTCGTTGCCGCGTCGCCGCAGCCCGAATCGACCGGCGGAACCCTTCGATGGCAACTCGGGACGCTATCGCCGGGCGAGGAGCGAACGATGGAAGTTGAACTGATGCCGACCGAGGAAGGCGAGATCGGCAGTGTCGCCAAGGTGATCTTCGCCTCGCACGCGTCGGCCAAATCGCGGTGCACCCGCCCACAACTTGCTTTGCGGATGTCGGCGCCCGGCGAAGTGCTCATTGGCCGGCAGCAGCGTTTGACCATTGAACTACACAACCCCGGCACCGGCGACGCTACCGGCGTAATGCTACTGGAAAACGTGCCCGAGAACGTCCGTCATCAAGCGGGACCCGCCCTGGAGTTTGAAGTGGGCACCTTGCGGGCTGGCGAAACGCGCCGCATGGAACTGGTGCTCACGGCCGAGAAGCCCGGCCGCGTAGTGAACGTGCTCACCGCCCGCGCCGATGGCAACCTACAAGTACAGCAGGAGGTGGAGTTCGAAGTCATATCGCCGGCGCTAACGGTTGGCGTCGATGGACCTGCTCGCCGCTATTTGGAGCGGCCCGCAACCTACACGGTAAGTGTTGACAACCCTGGCACCGCGCCGGCCAAAGACGTGCAACTGGTCACCAAGTTGCCCAAGGGCATGCGATTCGTTCGGGCCAACAACCTGGGCGAGTACGATTCGGCAACGCACAGTGTTTATTGGTCGCTCGCTGAATTGCCAGAAGGTCAGAACGGCACGGTTGAGTTGGTTGCATTGCCCGTGCAGTCGGGCGACCATACCATTGAGGTCGAAGGCCGCGCGCGCGAAGGACTCGAAGACCGTACCACCCAACCCGTACGCATTGAGGGCTTGGCGGCCATCATGTTCACCGTGGCCGACGCTCAAGACCCCATCGAAGTGGGAGGCGCGACCAGCTACGAGGTTCGTGTCGTGAACCAAGGTTCCAAAGCCGCAACCAATGTGCAGGTCACCGCGCTTGTGCCGCCTGGCATGACGGTTACCAATGCACAGGGCGAAACCAGGCACTCCGTCGAGGCCGAAGGCGTCGTGTTCGAGCCGATCGGTCGTCTGGCACCCAAGGCCGACTCGGTATTTCGTGTCGACGTGCAGGGCGTGCAGCCCGGTGATCAGCGGATGATGGTTGAGGTTCGTACCGACGACCTCGGCCAGCCGATTCGCAAAGAAGAAAGCACCCGAGTGTTCGGCGACGAGTAGCGCTACTGGCCTACCGCGGCCCGTGGTTGGCAATGTCCAGTTGCGCGGGTGTCGGGTCTTACCGGCAACGACCTGCAATAAATGTCGCGATCTGCCGCGATTCGAGGGTGAGTGGCGTGAATCGTCGCCGCGATCCACCCGCTAAACGCCACTAGGCAGCGCGCTCAATTCTTGATTTTCGCACCGCTTGCAGCTAGCCTATTAGAGGGGTGTTTTGCGCGCAAGTGGTTGCCATTTTTCAAGTTACCAATATCGATCGTGCTAGCCGGCCACCTATTTGGCAGGTTACCCACGTTGGGAAATTCCGAGGAGTCGTCCGTCGTGCATCATCGTTGTTCATGGTTCCGTGTCGGCCGCGCAGTCCAGCAGCTGGGGTTCTTGTCGTTGGCTTTCGGCTTGGCGGCGGCTCCAGTCGCAAGTGGCCAGGGGCGGTACACTTCGGACGAAGTCAAGGACATGGGCCGCTACCGCGCCACGTCGGCCAAGGCGTATGCCCGCGCACCGAGTGGCAACGCAGACGACCGGAACCAGTTTGGCCGCTTCCTTCTGGATGTCTATTTCCCCTCGATGACGCAGTACGACGCATCGTCGCTCGCCAATCTGGGGCGCATGCGATACGACTTCATGCGAAACTTTGTGCGTGGCGCCGCGCCAGCAGCTCAGAAAGACGCCACGCAATTGGCTCACAAGAAGATGAAGGAGATCGTGAAGGGCCCCTACCACCCTTCGGTCCGCTACAACGCAATGCTGATCCTCGGCGACCTTGATGCCACCTACAGTGGCCAAGGTGGCGAGCCACCTGCACCGTTGCCCGATGCCAACAAATACCTGACCAGTTACGTGTCGAACGGCATCAACACCGAGAGAGCTCCCGCGTTCTTGATTGTGGGCGCGTTGATTGGCCTGGAGCGCCACGCCGCCTCCTTGGCCCAGTTGCCGGCGGCCAATCGTTCCGCCACTGCCGGTGCGCTGCTTGCCGTGCTAGAGAAAGATGGGTTTCCCCATGAGATCTCGCCCAGCGTTTCGCAATGGATCAAAGTAATCGCCGCCCGTGGCTTGGCCAGTGTTGGAGTGCTTGGCGATGGCAACCGGGTGCACAACTCGATGTTGAAGTTCATCGGCGACGAGACGGCCCGGCTCAATAATCGAGTGCGCGTTGCGGAACTGCTCGAAGCCTACGGCGAAGCGTACAAGTCGGCTGCTGGCATCGACGAGCGACAAACCGTGCAGACATTTCTACAACTGGCAAGCGATATTGCCGCGGACGAGAAGGAACGGGCGCTCGACTACGAGGAGGGTGCGCTCGGCAGAGGAGGGGGGGGGGCACCGGGAGGGTTCAGATACAATCAGAATACCGAACTGCCTGACGAGTACCAGGTGCGTCGTTTGCTCCATCGGCTCAATGGGTTGAACAAGGGTATCACCGCGGTCCGACCAGCAATCGGAGATGAAAGGCTCGGAGCGCTGCTCGACCAAGTACTGACAGCCACGAACCCGGTCATCGGCACGGCGACAGCCCGAAACATGGTTCTGTTGAATCTTACACGCGACGTGAAACAGATGGCTGACGTCGTGGCTCAAACCTCCGCTTCGCTGGGCGTCGAGGCGGTCGAAGCGCCGCCCGAAAGCGACGAGGAAGAAGAGGCAGAGATGCTAGAGGAAGAAGCCGCGGCGGCAGAACCTGAAGCGTAGATTGCGTTTCTACATCGAACGCGCTGGCGATAGTTGCTCTTCTCGCGCCGGGTCGCAGATGAGCGCCCACGCTCCGAACAGCACGGTCATGTAGAAGAGGTCGCCGGCGAGCATCTTAGCGTAGAACGGTAGCGCCGCCGCGTAGCACGTTGCCAGCCCGGCAACGTTTCGCGAATACTCGAACATCGAGCCCAAGCTGGGTCCTATCGCCCACACGGCGAAGTTGGTGGTGAGAAAAAAGAACGTCGCCGGCAACAGCGCGGAAACGACGCCCCGGCCGACGATTTGCTTCTTAGTGCGTGCCGAGCGCAGCCATGGGCCCAACATTGCCGGTAGCAACATCGACAACCACACAGTCGCCAAAACCCACCGGCTGAAATGGAACGGCTCCACCAAGTCGCTAATTGCCAGAGCCGCGAGCGGCACCAGCGCGGCGATCAGCCGATTGCGAAAGTAGAATCCAGCAAACAACGCGGCAGCGGCCACCGGCGTGAAGTTCCAATCCACGCGGCCCATCCGCCCCACGGTGGCAATAGCGACCAGGAGAAAGAACACCCAGAGGTCACTATTGCTCTGCAGAAATCGGCGCACGGTGCGGTCCTTTGAGTTGAGGTGAGTCGTCCCTCCCCATTATTCGGACGGGGCAAATTTCCACAAGACGTGGTCGCCCGGTTCAAGCCGCCGCGCTCCGAAACTCACGTTGGCTCGCTCCCCGTTCACTTCATACTGCCAATATCGCCTCGAACGTTTGTCATTCTTTAGGTCGCCAATGCGAGTCAGAAATGCATCGCTACCCACGTTGTCGAAGGCGAATTGCCAGACTGGCTCGGCCGTCGCCGCCAGTTGCATGGCTTCCAGTACGTTCATTTTGGGCTGGTAGGGGACTATAATCTCGAAATCTGTCGCGGAGCCCTGCCCGTCGTCCAGCGCGAGCGTAATGCCGGCGTTGGGTGCGACTTTTCCCAGCCAAGGGCTCTCGATCTCCCCACCAACCACCGTGGTAGTCTGACCGAGAAAGTGATTAACGGCTATCACCATCCCCAGCACGGCAACGAGCACAATCGCTAGTTGCCATCCGCCACGCTCTGAAACGCGAGATTCGGTGATTGGGGAGGTATCGGTCATGACACTCCAGTTGCGCGTATCGCGACCAAAGTGTCAATCGTGCCCCGGTTGGCTCAGCACGTCTCTCCTAGATCGCGTGATCGGTGTAGGATACCCTCAGTAGACGGGCCTGCGCTAGAATGGTAGTTGGAAACTACCCAAGCGAATCCTTCTCTGAAGTGAACGCCATGACGGCCAACCGGCATACGACGCTCGACTTTCCCCTCCCTGGAATCGCTCGTCTCTCGCTGCACGACGCGGATCATAGCGTCAACGTTTTCGCCCGCGAACTGCTCCAGGAGATCGACGCCCAACTCGAATCACTGGCCAACAATACGGACGTTGCGGGCTTGGTCATCGTCAGTGGAAAGCCTGGTAGCTTTATTGCCGGTGCCGACCTCACCGAGTTTGCCGCGTCGCTCGACGAGCCGCCACAGGTGATCGAGAGGGTCAGCCGAGACGGTCAAAATCTGTTTCGGCGGCTCTCGACCTCGAGCTACGTGACCGTGGCTTGCATCGACGGCATCTGCGTGGGCGGTGGCGCCGAGTTGGCTGTGTGGTGCGACCGACGAATTGTGACCGACAACCCTAAAACGCAAATCGGATTCCCCGAAGTCAAGCTGGGCCTGTTTCCGGGCTGGGGCGGCACCGTCCGTACACCGCGGATTGTTGGCCTAGCGAACGCGGTCGAGATGATTACCAGCGGCGCGAATAGCAGCGCTAACGACGCCTACAAGATGGGCCTCGCGGACGACCTGGTGCCCGGAGGCGCAGCTGCTGCAGATCACTTGCTCCAAGCAGCCGCCCGCATGATCCACAGCGAGCGCTCCAGTGGCGCATATCTGACCGATCGCCAGCGTTGGTCGCAACCCATCGACATGGCCGACAACGAGCTGGCATTCCTGGGCGCGACGGCCGTGGCGATGATTCAACAGGAAACCAAGGGCCACTATCCTGCGCCGGTCGCAGCACTCGAGCTACTGCTCGAAGCTTCCTCGGTCGACGTCGATACGGCCTGCAAGATGGAGTCGGAGCAGTTCGTACCGTTGTTCGGCTCGCCAATCAATCGGTCGCTGCTCAACGTGTTCTTCCTCCAGGATCGAAACAAGAAGGGCGCCGGATCGGACCTCGATGCCGCCGATCAGCCCGCCAGTCTGGGCGTCGTGGGCGCCGGCACCATGGGCCAAGGCATTGCGGCCGTTAGCTTGCGCCGTGGCGTCGAGGTCGTGTTATCCGACAATCGGGCGCCGGCGCTCGCTGCCGGCGAGCAAGCCGTGCTGAAGGAGGCCGCATTCGATCGCGAACTCAAGGGCCCCAACCTCGACAAGGTGTTGGAGTTGACTCCGCGGCTTGGCATCACGACCGATAGTGAGGAACTTGGCGAGTGCGACTTGGTGGTCGAGGCCATTATCGAAGATGTCGGTGTGAAACAGCAGTTGTTTCAAGCGATCGAACCAAACGCGAAGGCCAGTACGGTGCTGTGCTCGAACACGTCGACAATTCCGATTACCACACTCGCCACTGGGCTCGAACATCCTGACCGGGTGTGCGGGCTGCACTTCTTTAATCCGGTACGAAAGATGCCGCTGGTGGAGGTTATTCGCGGCAAGCAAACCAGCCAAGCCACCATCGACCGAGCGGCCGCGTTCGCCAGACAGTTGGGTAAATCGCCCGTTGTGGTGAACGATGGCCCGGGTTTCCTCGTCAATCGCCTGTTGCTGCCGTACATGAACGAAGCTGCCGTGCTCCTTGGCGAAGGGGTGACGATTAAGACGATCGACAGTGCTGCCAAGGCATTTGGCATGCCCATGGGACCAATCGAGTTGCACGACGTCGTAGGACTCGACGTTTGTTTGCACGCGGGCAAAGTGATGCAGCAGGCATTCAGCGACCGCGTGGTGCCGACTCCGATTGTCGACAAGTTGGTCGGCGAGGAGCGATTGGGCCAGAAGAACGGCCGTGGCTTCTTTGACTGGACAAAAGATAAGAAGGGCCGGTGGAAAAAGCAACCGAGCGAGGAAGTGGGGCGACTGGTCGCCAATCTTGCAACACCTAGCCAAGAAAAACACGACTTAAGCGATCGGTTGATGCTGCCCATGTTGGTGGAAGCAACTCTGGCGATCGAAGATGGTATTGTCGAGGACGTTCGCGACGTCGATTTGGCGTTGATCATGGGCATCGGCTTCCCGCCTTTCCTAGGAGGGCTGTTCCACTGGGCCGATGCCGTGGGCGCAGGCGTCATCGTTGAAAAGCTCAAGGGCCTAAAGCGCTTGGGCAAGCGTTACGAACCCAGCGAGATGCTGCTCCGGCACGCAAAGAGCGACGCTAGGTTCTACACCTCTGGTTAGTGGGCCACCGATTCGCTCCACCAATTCCGGTTCCTATCCCCAAAACTACTGCCACCATGACTACGCCTGTTGTCATCGACGCTTGTCGGACTGCGATTGGTCGCTCGCATCCTGAGCTGGGCTTGTATCGCGACGTTCGTAGCGACGACCTGGCGACCGTGGTCGTCCGTGCGATCGTCGAGCGAACTGGTATCGATCCGTCGGTGATCGAAGACGTCTTGATCGGCAACACCAAGCAACAGGGCGAGCAAGGGCTCAACATGGGGCGGATGGTCTCCCTAATGGCCGATCTGCCAGTCGAGACCGCGGGCGCCACCATCAATCGCCTTTGCGGAAGCAGCCTGCAGGCACTCAACCAAGCGAGCCATTCGATCGTTGCACAAGCGGAAGATGTGCAAATCGTCGGCGGCACCGAGCACATGCAGCATATCCCGATGGACGCCGGCATCGACCTCAACCCGCGACTGTTCAAGCACACCAGCAAGGGGACGCTGCTAATGGGCGTCACGGCCGAGTTCCTGGCTCAATCGGGCGGAATCAGTCGTGAGCAGCAGGATGAATTTGCACTCGCCAGCCACCAGAAGGCAGCAGCGGCGTTCGACGCGGGCGCATTCGAGCGGGAAATCGTACCGGTTTGGGGACGCGACGAGCAAGGTAACCGCGTACGCGCGGTGCGCGACCAAACCGTTCGCGCCGACGCAAGCCTCGAAGCGCTCGCGGCGCTCAAGCCGGCCTTCATGCCCGGCATGGGCACCGTCACCGCGGGCAACAGTTCGCCCTTGAACGACGGTGCCGCTGCCATGCTGGTGATGAGCGACACGCGTGCCAAGGAGCTTGGACTGCAGCCGATAGCGAAGATTCGAGCGACAGCCGTAGCCGGTGTCAATCCTTCGGTCATGGGCACCGGACCGGTGCCCGCGACGAATAGAGCGCTCAAGCGTGCCGGGTTGTCGCTCGACAACATCGACCTCGTCGAGTTAAACGAAGCGTTCGCCGCCCAGTCAATCGCTTGCATCCGCGCCCTATCGCTCGACGAGGCCAAGGTCAATGTTCACGGCGGTTCGATTGCCATTGGCCACCCACTTGGTGCAAGCGGCGCGCGCATTTCGACGACGCTATTGCACGCCATGCAAGCACGCGACGCAACGCTCGGCCTGGCAACGATGTGCATTGGTGTGGGGCAAGGGATCGCCACCGTTTTCGAGCGGATCTAGCCGCTTTCAAGCACGCTGGCTTATGTTCCCGTTGCGAAATTTCGCGTCGACTTGGTGAACTGGTCTTGACCCCTCAATGCAGGGCGGATACATACGCCCCCGCTTGTCTTAAGAACTTGTCCCCAGCTACTTGTTTGAGAGTCCACAGTCGTTTGCCATGCCGTTCGCTAGCGATGCGGAAACGGTGTTAGCGAGCGCAGAGTTTTCCAAGGAATCGATCGCACTCCAGAATTTAGGGAATGCGACTACCGTTTCGCACGCCAAGGAAGAGCGTACGGTGACGGTATGCTGCCGATGTAATCCATCGCAACAAGGAGAGTCGAGTTGAACGCGACACGGATGTCAAGAATCGTAGTGATCCTAATGGGTCTAGGACTATCAGTCGGGATGACCGGCCAGGCGCCCGGTCAAACGTCTATGCTTGCGGCTAGCAACAAGCTGTCGCGGAATGATGTCGATCGAATGCTGGTCGAAGCTCGAGCCGCGATCGAAGCGGGCGACTTTGCCAAAGCCGACCAGGTTATCACGGAGACCGAAGCGGCAAACATTCGCTACCCGCTATTTCACTTCGGCGACACGCCAAGTTCGCTACGGCGCGAGTTGATGCGGGCTCAATCGTCCGCTAGCAACGAGCGTGGCGTCGGTAGTATCTTGAAACGCACACTCGGACGCGGCGATCAGCCAGTCGAGGATCCCTTCTTGGCGCCGGGACCTGCAACGCCTGAACCTACCCAATTGGTCGACCCGAAATTGATGGTCGATCCCGAGGTAAAGCCCGTTTCGGTCGGTACTCCGTATGGCAACTTCCGAGAGGATGTGCCAGGCGCGCTACCGGAATTAACGTCGGCGGATGCCCAGTCGCTTCCGGCACTTAGCGAACCTCCATCGCGTTACCCCACGGCCACGACCGACGAGAACGTTCAACCTCCCGCGCCTCGCTATGCGGAGCCCCATAACGCTTCGCGCTATGCGGACCCGGCGAGCATGATGGAAGTTCCGCTGGACCAATTGCAGACCAGCGCAGGTCCAAAGGAGTCGGCTACTGTGAGCGAATTGCGTTTCGCCCAGGTGCCGGCCACACAACTTCCAGAGGCCCTGCCTGCCCGGAGCCCACAAGAGTTGGTGACCGAGGGCGAACAGGCACTGCAGAACCGTGACCGCGAACTAGCACTCGAGTTGTTCCGCCAGGCGAATGCCGATCGTACCAGCCTTGATGCGTCAGCACGCCAACGCCTTGACAACCACTTACGAATGCTGACCGCAGCGCCTGAGACGATCGAAGCGCCACCAACCGCTTCGCCCGCGGCGCCGGAGGCGGAGAGTAACTTCGCCGAGGCCGACGGTGAGCAGCAAGTGCTCGCGCGTCAGTTCTCGGCGGATGTCGGTCGAATTCAATCACAATCGCGCCAGATGCGCGAGAAGGATCCTAAAGAATCGCTTCGCATGCTGGAAGACATGCAAGCGAAAGTAAACAAGAGTTCGCTCAACGACGACTTCAAACGACGACTTCAGCGTCGGTTGCAAATGGTGATCGACGAAACCGAGCAGTACATTCAGGAACATCGTGCCGACCTCGAGCTCGACGAGCGTAACAAGGAAGTTCTTGCCGAGATCGAGCGGCGTCGGGAACTGAAGCTCGAAATGCAGTCGAAGATCGCCGAGTTAGTCGACGAGTTCAATTCGCTACGGGACGACCATCGGTACTACGAAGCGGAGCAGGTCGCGTTTCGTCTGCAGCAGATTGCTCCCGAAGAGGAGGTCGTGCAATTAGTCGTCCAAACTGCCCGGTTCCTCCGCCGCGAGTTCATCAACAATGAACTGGCACAAGCAAAGGAGGAAAGTTGGTGGAACAGCATGAACGACGTGAATCAGTCGTCCGTCAACCCGACGGGTGATGGTCGTGAGATGGCTTTCGATCGACAACGCTGGGAGGATTTCGTAAGCAAGCGAGGGAGCGGCGGCGACCTGAATCGCCATCGTAGCCCAGCCGAGATACAAATCGAGCAGAGTTTGAAAAAGCCGGTGCTGATGAGGTACCAAAACGAGCCGCTTGCGGCCGTGATCGACGATTTGTCGAAAGCTACCGGCGTCAACATGGTGCTCGACCTGCGCGGCCTGAATCAAGAAGGTGTTTCGAGCGACACTCGCGTCTCCTTGAACGTGAACAGCGAGATTTCTCTAAAGAGCGCCTTGAATCTGATCCTCGAACCATTACACCTGAGCTACGTGATTAAGGACGAAGTGCTCAAGATCACGAGCGAACAGCTCAAGGACGGCGAGATCTTGACCCACGTCTACGACGTGGCCGATCTGGTCGTTCCAATTCCTAACTTCGTGCCGGACAACAACATTGGTTTGCAAGGGCTCATCAACAGCGCCCACGCCGCCATGGGCTACGGTGCCGGTTCGTTTGGCCATGGCCCCATGTCGTTCATCAACGCCAGTGCGGGCGATCAGTCCGACGGCCAGGTGCCACCCACAGCGCTCGCCCAGCCCGGTACGCCACAGGGCGGCGCCGGCTTCGCCACACCAACTTCCTTACCGATTGGCGGCGGCCCTGGTGGCCTGGGAGGAGCTGCCAACGCCGACTTCGATTCGCTGATCGACCTGATTATCTCCACGGTGGCGAGCGATACTTGGGTGGAGAACGGCGGCCCGGAGGCGGAGATTCGTCCCTTCCCGACCAACTTGAGTTTGGTGATCAGCCAAACGCAGGACGTCCACGAACAAATTGCCGATCTGCTCGACCAGCTCCGCCGATTGCAGGACTTGCAGGTGACGATCGAAGTGCGCTTCATTCGCTTGAACGACAGCTTCTTCGAACGAATTGGCGTCGACTTCGACTTCAACATCGAAAACAACGATCCGGACGCCGGCGCGTTGGTGCCAGGCCAGGCGTACGAGGGCGAGTTCCCTAGCGCCGTGGTCGGCCTGATCGACGGCGAGTTCCCGAACTTCACGAACGATCTGGACATTCCGTTCCGGCAGAACAGCTTCGGCCTGGCAGTGCCGCAGTTCGGCACGCCGATGACCGTCTCGTCGTTCGGGTTTGCGATCCTCAGCGACATCGAGGCGTACTTCCTCATCGAGGCGTCGCAAGGCGATAGCCGCAGCAACGTGCTAAACGCTCCGAAGGTGACGCTGTTCAACGGTCAGCAGGCGTTCGTTTCCGATACGTCGCAAACACCGTTCGTGATCAGCGTGGTGCCAGTGGTTGGTGAGTTCGCCGCCGCCCAACAACCGGTGATCGTCGTGCTGAGTGAAGGTACATTGATGACCATCCAAGCCGTGGTTTCCGAAGATCGCCGCTACGTTCGATTGACGGTGGTCCCGTTCTTCAGCGAGATTGGCGATGTGCAGGAGTTTACGTTCGAGGGCACTACGTCCACGAGCACCTCCAGCAGTACGACCGACGACGATGACGACGGGAACAATGAGTCGGATTCGGATAGCGACACGGTAATTCGAAGCGGCACGACGGTGCAGCTGCCGACATTCCAGTTCATCTCGGTGACGACCACCGTGAGCGTGCCCGACGGGGGAACCGTTCTGCTGGGTGGCATCAAACGGCTGAACGAAAACCGCAACGAGTTCGGTGTGCCGCTGCTAAGTAAAGTGCCGTACATCAACCGACTGTTCCGGAACGTCGGCATCGGTCGAGAGACCGACAGCCTGATGATGATGGTCACACCACGCATCATCATTCAGGAAGAGGAAGAAGCTCGCCTGTTAGGCACGCCGATTCCATAGCCGGCTCTGGCGAACTAATAACCAGCACTCAACTCGCGCCGTCGTCGGTTGCTCGCAGCCGGCGGCGGCGTCTCCGTCCTCGGAAATGCTCTCAGCTCAGCCCACGTGCTTTACCGGTTCGCTGACAAGCGTCTCGCTGACTGGGTCTTCGCGGACGATGCGGAAGCTCTTGGGCGGGTCGCGGCGTTCGCGAATGTAGCCACGTGTCGCGGCCTGCAAGAATGGTGCGAACTCCGCAGCGGGGCCATCGACGTAGGTCGCGTTCAACGCTTCGAGCAGCTCTTGAAACGCCAAACCGCTGCGATAGATGAGTTGGTACGCTTCTTTGAGGTCAGCACGCTCTTGGGGGGTCACGCCGCCGCGACGCAGCCCCACGCGATTTAGTCCGACGACCTGGTTCGATTCACCGTCGACCATCATGAACGGCGGAACGTCTTGGTCGAGTCGAGCCAGCCCGCCGACCATGGCTATCCGCCCAACGTTGCAATGCTGATGTACGGCTGCTCCGCCACCCAGATAGGCTCGGTCGCCTACAGTGACGTGTCCGCCAAGCATCGCGTTGTTGGTGAGCACGACATTGCTGCCCAGAATGCAGTCGTGAGCCACGTGAGCGCCGACCATAATCAGGCAATCGTTGCCGATGGTGGTGGCCGAATCGGTCGCTAATGCGCGGTGCAGCGTGGCGTTTTCGCGAATCACGTTGCGGTCGCCAATTACTAGGCGCCCAGGAAACTCTGGCTGCCTCAGATGCTGCGGCATACCGCCCAGCACCGCGCCCTCGCACACCAGGTTGTCGCTACCGAGTTGAGTCCCCGCTTTGATCGTCGCCCGCGAAGCGAGCTGACAGCGGTCGCCCACCTCGACTTCAGCTTCTACAACGGTAAAAGGTCCGATCGAAATGTCTACGCCGAGCTTGGCACTGGGACTAACTTCGGCAAGCGGGTGGATCGTCACAGGTGGGCCCCCTGGGATGTGTGGCCGTAGTGGCGCAGGTAACGTGCGGCCGGCCAGGTACGTGCAGGATTTGAGTGCCAGCGTTTTGCGGGACTGCTTTCACTCGGCGAGGTAGCTTCCTCCTCATGCGTTGGTTATCGGTATCGCCAAACGCGCCCCCTTAACCGAACGTATCGATTTTGCCCATTCAACGTGTACGATCGATTAAGCGTATACGTGGGGTAGTGAGGCCCCAACCACAGTGCTAGCATGAGAGTTGGCCGACGGAGCTAACCGCCGAGCGCACTCACTACCTTCCACATCCAACAAGCAGCTATGGCAACAGCACTCGAACTCTACAACGAAGCAGATCAACTCAAGGCCGACGGCAAGCTCGAGGAAGCGGTCGCCAAGCTTAAAGAGGCTTTGGAAGTCGACCCGGCCTACGCCATAGCTCATTCGGCCTTGGCCGTGGCGTTGCAGCGGCTCGGCAAGCACGACGAAGCGATCGCCCATGGCGAGCAGGTTTGCCAACTCGCTCCCGACGACCCATTTAGCTTCACCGCAATGAGCGTGACTTACCAGCGCGCTTATGCAGGCACGGGCGACCAACGTTACATTCCGTTGGCCGAAGAAGCCATGGAAAAGAGCCGCATTCTGCAGTCTGCGCAGCAGTAAACGGCGCGAGCGGCACGCAGTGATCGGCCACCTACGTGGAGGGGAAATCGCGGAGTCCGAAGACTTACCGCTTTAGCCTTGCGCCTTGGTAACCACGCGCTTCTGCACGTCGGTCTCCAGCACGCCAAAAGCCTGCTCGTGCCGCTGCACCGATAGGTGAAGCGCCTGCAACATACGCTTGGCGGTGTAGTAGTTGGTGACGATCCGCTGTTTGACTTCGACGGGTTCGGTCGGCACCCCATACGGCTGCGAGTTAAGGCCGAAGTCGAGAATCAGCTCTTCAGGCGTACCGGTCACTCGGCAGAAATTGGCATACGTGCAAATGGCTTCTTTGTCAGAAACCTCCACGCGCGCTCGCTGCTGCTGTTGCTGCTGCGCGGCACCTTCGGCGGGCTGCGTTTCGTCGCTAGCGGTTTCGGGATTGTCGGACATGGGAGTTTCTCCGTTACGTTTTAGAACGATTGTGGGAAAGAGTGCTCGCTGCTTGCCCTGCAGGGCCCGCCCTTGATTTGTACGCGAACCACTCAGTCTACGGCATTTGTCCGCAGGCGACCAGCAGCCCAAGGTTAAGTTTCCAAGCGCGAGACGACCTGTAAGACGACACTTTCGCCCACCAGCGGGCTTTCGTAGCTGGCCAGCCGGCGGAGTTGGAGGTTTTGCATCAGCCCGTGATGACGTGCCTCGGCCCTCTCTTCTACCCAAGCCTTGCCTTTTATCAGCAGCAAGCGGTCGAATGCTTCCCAGTGTGGAGCAAGCCACTTGAGCAGCTTGCTCAACGCGGCAACGCCCCGGGCAACCAGCGTTCCTTGCGTGGTAAGTTCCAGAACCTGCTCGGCCCGGGCTGGGTAAACTGCCACCGGGAGGCCAAGCTCGCCAACCATCGATTCCAGCACCCGAGCCTTTTTTCCCACCGAATCACACACCGAAATGTCCAGATCGGGCCGCAATATCGCGAGCGGCAGGCCTGGCACGCCGCCACCCGAGCCGACGTCGAGCACGCGGTCGGCGTGGTCGACCTGTTTGGCGAGTTCCATGGTATCCACTAGATCTCGCCCGACGAACTTGGCTAGCGTGGTGTGGCGCGTAAGATTGATACGCTCGTTCCAATCCCAAAGTAACTTCCGGTAGGCGTCGAGCGCGGCAAGCTGGTCGGGCGGAATTTCAAGCCCCGCCCAACGCGCAGCGTCGGCCAGGGAATCGAACTCGGGAGCTGCGGGCGGTGTCGTTGCGTCGTCCATTGGGTTACTTTCCCATGTTCCCCAAGAGCTGACAACACACCGCGGCCGCTTCGTCGTCCAGCCGCAGCCCACTGCTCACCGCCTACTCCGTACCTATGTTCGGCATCCTCAACATCAACAAGCCAGCCGGTTGGACGTCGCGCGACGCCGTGAATCGCGTGCAGGGCCTTGTGCGACCCGCGAAGGTAGGCCATGCGGGCACGCTCGACCCGCTGGCAACTGGCGTGTTGGTGGTCTGCGTTGGCCCGGCCACGCGGCTCATCGAGTACGTGCAGCGGATGCCCAAGAACTATGTCGCTACGTTTCAACTCGGCGTCACCAGCCCAAGCGACGATACCGAGTTGGAGACAACATCGCTGGTAAGTGCCGCCGTGCCGACGATCGCGGAAATTGGCGCGGCGCTGCCCCACTTCATCGGCGACATCGAACAGCGGCCGCCGAAGTACTCAGCCGTCAAGGTAAGAGGGCGGCGGGCGTACGATCTTGCTCGCAAAGGAAATGACGTTGAGTTAGCGGCCCGAACCGTGGCAATTCACTCGATCGATATTCTTCGCTACGAGTACCCAGAACTCGTGCTCGACATCTCTTGCGGCAGCGGCACCTACATCCGATCGCTCGGCCGCGACCTCGCCGAGTCGCTCGACACGGGAGCCGTGATGAGCGCGCTGGAGCGAACGGCCATCGGCGATTTTGGCCTGACTCAAGCATTGCCTGTCGACAACCTGTCGCGCGAACAGGTCGAGTCGAGATTGCAGCCCGCAGTTCGAGCGATCGCAGCGCTAGCGCCCATTCGCCTTACGAACGATCAAGTCGCCGCGATCCGTTGCGGACGTGCGATCCACGTAGAACTATGCGGCACCGACGAAGCGGTGGGCCTCACTTCTGCCGGCGAACTGGTCGCCATCTTGCGGCCGGGGGATCCAGGCGCTTGGAAGCCGAAGATCGTATTCCCGGTCGCAGCAACGTCTTAGCCTATCGGCCACCGCGTTGGGAGAGTCCTAACCCTATGACCGCAATAACTGCCAAGAGACAGGTGGAAGGTTCGGGGATTTTGCTCGTATCCACTCCGTCGAGCACCAAGTTATCAATCGCGCCAGACGAGCTACGCGCTCCGAGGAAATGAAACTCGATGCTGACCACGTTGTCTTGGTCCAACCCGTTATCGACTACCGATGTAAAGTCGTCGGCGGTACCCTGCGTGAGGTCTCCACCGGGTCCCTCGCCATCCTGCGGCAAGATCGAATTCAGAAACAACGTACTGTATCCATTGGCTGTGATCGGGATGCCCCCAGCCGATATGTCGTACGTCCATTTTTCCGGAATCGTGTAGGTTCGAGTCGCGTTGTTCTCGTCGGTCAAGATCACGTTCATCTCAAAGTTGCCGTTAGCGTCAACGATGTCCACGGCAAGCGGCGCGACCGGGTCGGTGAAGTCGAAGACGATGCTCCCCGCGTCGTGCGCCGCTACATCGTCCGGTATATTGAACACCAAGCCGTTCGCTCCCGCGCCGGTGTCGTTGGTGGCACTTCGTTGCTTGTCCTGCAGTGTCAGCACGTTGCCCAATCCAACGAGCAAATCGTTGTCCGGATCACCAACACCATCGCCGGGGCCACCGGGTGTCGAGTCGAAGATCACCGCACCCTCGTGCCCGCCAGATCCTTGAGTTGTGCGCACCGAAAGAATGTTGCCAAACTCAAAGAGGCTGTCCGGATTTCCGTCGTTGTCTTGTACGTCGGGACCAGTGCTGATCACCTGCCCGTGAATAAGAGAATTGCCACTATCGTCTTGCGTGAAGTCAATGGTCACGACGGCGGCGTGTGTGTATGCCAGATTGGCGAATGCGATGCATGTGAGCATCGACGCGAATAACAGATTCTTGAACCACATCACTAGCGTACTCCTCTGGTGCCTAGTTCACTGAAGGTAACTCGTGTCGGAAGCCCCGCGCAAAACACCAAAAGGGTGAGTGACCTCGAAACAGAAAAACTGTGACAGGATCGTTTACGCGAAGTGCCCAGTCCGATTCTAACCAGCCTCGCGGATGTCCGCAAGAATATTGGACACGGAATCCTAAGCGCGCGGGCATCCCTGCATCTATAGGGAATCCGGCGTTTTTCCCTGTTTCAGGCCCGCGAGCGATCGCAGCCGCTACCGATTCACCAGCAGGGCAATTTGTAGCAGATCGACCCATCCCGCTCGCCCATTGTCGGGTAGCGGGCTGTTCGGCTCACGAAAATCGTAACTCTGGAACTGGTCAAGTGGGTAGTAGATTGTGTCGAGATACATGTTCGACCACGTGATCTTGAGCCGGGCATTGTCTGCTAGCCAGTAGCTAACCAGAAAGGCGCAATTCGCTGCCGAAGGACACGTCGTCGGAAGTTCGATGGGAGTCGCCTGGTAGGAACCAAATGATCGGCCTGGATACTCGATACTCGTATTTTCGTCTGTGGTAACTGATCATTGGCGCCAAACGTAAGTCCGCGCTTAGTCGTTTCCAGTTCTGCATTGCCTGTAATCCAACCTGTGGGCCGAGCTGCAACGCGCTTAGCCGTCGGTGGTCTCGATACGCTTGGGAGTATCTGACTTCGAGTTGGTGGTCCGATTCAAGTCCATGGATACCGAACAATAGGTCGAGTCCGCTTTCAGGTCGCCCGCTACAAAACTCGTCGGATTCGAGGTCGCGCCAAGCCGGAAAAAAGACTTCGTCGTAGGCGTCGATGGGCAAGTCGATGGGCAAGCTGGTCCGAAAACTGTACGCGGGACGACGAACGTTCTCGTCCTTTTCGCTCGACTCAGGACGCCACAGCTTTAAGCGTCGATTGAATTCCACGCTGCCGGTTGTGTAGCCGAAACTGTCCCTGAGCTCCAGAAATGCGGGTTGATAGACCGACTGTGCGAGCAGGTCACCGCTTGGGAGGACAAGCAGCATACCGACGCGCAACACCGCGGCTGCTGTTCGGTTGATTCGCACGATGTGGCGCAAGTTGTTCACTAGAGTGCCAAGCTACCGCGTGACGATGAGGGAGAGTTGGAGGGAATCGAGCCAAAGGTCTTGACCATTCTCCGGCCGAAAGCCCATCGCACCGTGGTGGGTGATCCCATGCTGAACCTGGTTGTAGGATGCATAGACGGCACTCAAGTAGGTATTCGACCAAACCGCACCCAAGCGGCTGTTGTTTGACAACCAATAACTCGCCGAGAGCCTTAGTTCTCCAACATACGCGAATGAATCCCCGTCGGAAGCGTGAGAGTAAGTCGCATTGGGAAACGAAAGGGGAGCGTTCACTTGGCCCGGTTGCGTACCAGCGAACGTGACATACTGTCGGTATCTTCGATCGTTGTAGGCGAATGTTGAACCGAATCGTGAACCAAGTTCTAGTCGTCCGACGGTGAGCGAGGCCGCTACGCCAGCCGTTGGTCCTGCCCAAAGTGAGTTGACCCGGGTGTCGGACAGCATGTCGCCAGCCGACCAGTTGCGGTTGGAATGCGTGATGGAGAAGCCTAGCCGGTCGCGCGACTCGACGAGCCGAGCTCCGTAGAAGTACGTTACATGCAACCCCGAGTCGTGTTGGTGGAAATCGTTCAAGAATATATCGTTGGCTGCAAACAGATCGTTGGGATCCAGAGCAGCATCAAAGTCGTCGCCAATTCGCGAAACCCGTACCGTGTTTCCAGCCCGGTTGGAGTCTTCGTAGGGCTTACTCGGGGACCACTGGGCAATCCTCACCTCACGACAAAACTCTACGTTGCGAAGCGATTCTTCTTGCTCAATCGTAAACGTTCGTGGGATTATGACTACGTCACCATAATCTGTGGGCACTCCGTCTGGGCCAAAGGCAACAAATTCGCTACCGTTCTGTCCCGCCACGGATGAACCAGTATTCGGTCGATCTATGAACAGGGTGTTAGGCGACACCCTGAAGTTGACAGTGACCGCCGATGCATCGATTAGCGCGAAGTTGCCAACCACCATCAATCCCAAAAATGTGATCGCACAAAGCCTTGTAGAGGCGAAGCAACCCATGCTGCCCAGCAGGCCGTATCTGGAGGCGCTCGGAGCTCGGCAAGCAAGCCCAGCGACCCCGACGCAAGGCTGCGGAGCGAGGCGGCAAGCTCCCGTGGCTCGCTTGCAAGTTCTCCAAATTGCTTGTTGTATTTGCTTCACTGCGTTGCCAAGCTATCGCGTGACGATGAGGGAGAGCTGGAGGGAATCGAGCCAGAGTTCCGATTCGGCTGGCGGGGTGCCAAATCCCAGTACATTTCCGGCGTAGTTGAGCCGGTAGCCTAGTCGAGGAAAGGAGTCAAACACACTGCTCAAATACAGATTTGCGTAGCCAAGTGATAGCTTAGCGTTCTCGGAGATTGCGTAGTCTGCAGAAAGCTGAGCCTCGAACGTGTGCGCGACGAACTCGGCTTCGTTCGAGTAGGTAAAATTGCGCCATAGAGATTGCACTGGGAAACCGGGATGACTGGGAATCGGCTGTTCTCCAATGAAGCCTAGCACTTGCGGGTCCCCATCTTGGTACCCAAGCAAGTAGGACAGACGACTCCCAAACGTAAACCGCCCTACGCGATAATTGGACGATACTCCGATCTGCGGCCCCACCATGATCGAGTCGATGGCACCGCTTAAGTCTTGATCGCCCCACAGCGGTTCTGCGTCGGAGTCCAATCTTAGTCGGTTGCCGCGACCAACCATCCGGGTGCCCACGAAGACCTCAGTCGACGCTGGATTCGCGGCTTCGAATTCGGCAGGTGCTCCCAAACCTGCAAAGACAGTTTGCCCGTATTGGCCCGTAACGAAACCACTACGGCTGCCCAACTCGCTGACACGAAAAGTGATTTCGTCCGAGTCCGATTCGTCGTTGGAACCAGAAGTCCATACGTGACGATTCAATTCAACGCTGCGGGCGGAGTAAGGTGGGACCGTGGGGCGATTCGATTGACCTTGAGCGGCCGAAGTAGCGAGCACAAGTAGCGCAGTCGTTGCTAAAGCGCGCTGAGTTACACAACGAATTGACAGCATGCCAATGATCGATCGCTCGTGATAAGAATCCAAGATAAGTAGGCCCCGTACCACCGGCGCAAGGCCGCAGGACGGTAGCAAGCTGCGGCGGGGCGCACAAGGTGGATCTAAACGTAGCGATTCTCGCGGTCATAGATCCCTCTCGCTTCTGCTTGAAGCCGTTGTAACTCCCCTGCCTGTTGCAAGCATTCTGACGACCACGGAATCGCTAGCGTCGCCCAAATGCGGACTGGGCTTGTGGGTTCTCGGAGGTCGATGAAAGGGGATGACTGGATAGTATTGCGCGCCAGGGACCGGTGCATGTCCGTTCGTCCTCCCCCCTTTTCGCGACTGGTCCTGCGTTACATGTTCGAGAACCGCAACCGCCAATTGGATGTCGCTGCGCTCGCGCTGGGTGCGGCCACGGTGCTCGCGTGGCTTGCCGTGGTCACCTACGATCGGGCCGATCCCTGCACGCTTGCCGGCGAGCCGCAAAGCATGGTCTATCCGGCGGCCGAGACGGTGCACAATGCGTGCGGGCGACTTGGCGCGGCGGCCGCCCATCTGTTGCTCAATAACCTTGGCATCGGTGCCTACTATCTGCTTGGATCGCTCACGGTGATCGTTGTGCTGCTGGTGCTGCAACGCGATATCAACCAACGTGTCTTGCGGACCATCGGCTGGATCCTGTCGCTCGTCGGACTCTGCACGCTCGCATCGTTACTGCTGCCGAATTGGTCGCCTGGCCCAATCGTGGGAGCGGGCGGATACGTCGGCGCGCTGGGTCGAGCATGGCTCGAAGCAAACTTTGCTCAGGCGGGGGCGACGATCTTCGCCGTGTCGGTATTCGTTGCAGGGCTGCTGTTGTGCACCGACTACTTGATGTTGCAGTTGGCCGCGGCCACCGGATTGGCGTCGACACGAACCCTGGCCCGCCTGCGGCGCGGCGCGTCGAGCGCTTCGCGACCGACGACTGACCTCGAAGACGGCATCGACTTGGGAGAGAAGACCGAAGAGGAAGCCTACGACGACTCCGAGTACGACTACGACGATGAAGAAGAGTGGGAAGAGGACTACGAAGAGAGCGAAGAAGAAGAGGCCGAGCCGGTACGCGTCCGCACGCCCAACGACAAGCCTGAGGACGAAACGACCGACGACGAGGAAAAGGCTGCCAAGGCGGCCAGCAAGAGCGCGCTGGGCCGCGTGGCGCAGAAAATCACCGCAGCCCTCACCGGCGACGCCCAGCTCGCCGAACCGGAACCTCAAGCCGAGGCCGCCGAGGAAGCGGTCGATGAGCCTGCCGCCGCGCCGGGCCCCCGGTTCAAGAAGCCAAAGCCGAAGAGCGAGCGGGAAGAAATCATCGAACAACTCGAGGCGGCCGATCACGACACCGACCCGCTGGACGACTACGAGTTGCCCTCGATCGACCTGCTTCAACCCGCCGAAGATGTGTCGTACGAAGAGCACGAAAAAGAGGTCCGCCGCAAAGCGAAGATCCTTGAACGCACATTCAAGAACTTTGGGTTCAATGTTCGCGTCGTCGAAATCGAAACAGGCCCGGTAATTGCCCAGTACGAAGTGCAGCTCGAAGCGGGCCTGCGGCTATCAAAAATCACCGGACTGGCCGACGACTTGGCCATCGCGCTGCGGGTGCCAAGCGTCCGCATCGTTGCGCCGATTCCGGGCAAGAACACGGTTGGCATCGAGGTGCCGAACCAAACGCGACAGCTCGTGCGCTTGCGCGAAGTGATCGAAGAGACGAACGGCAAGGCGAGTCGGATGAAGATTCCGATTTATCTTGGCAAGGACGTCTCCGGCAATGCGATGACTGTAGATCTGGCGTCGCTACCCCACCTGTTGATTGCTGGCCGCACGGGCACGGGAAAGAGCGTGTGTTTGAACTCGATCATCGTGTCGATGCTGATGACGCGCGGGCCCGACGAGGTGCGGATGCTGATGATCGATCCCAAAATGGTCGAGCTATCCGGCTACCGCAAGCTGCCGCACTTGATGCACCCTGTGGTCACCGACATGAAGAAGGCCGAGGCGATCCTGGCTTGGGCCGTCGACAAGATGGAAGAGCGCTACGCCCTACTTGCGCGGGCCGGCGTGCGGCACGTGAGCGTCTACAATCAGCTTGGCGACGAGGAACTTCGTGAGCGCATCCAGCCCGCCAGCGAGAGCGAATGGGAAGAAGTACCCAAGCAGCTGCCGTTTATCGTGATCGTGGCCGACGAAATGGCCGACCTGATGATGACCGCCGGCAAAGACGTCGAGCAACACATTATTCGCTTGGCGCAAAAGAGTCGGGCGGTGGGCATCCACCTCATTCTCGCCACCCAAAAACCGACAGTCGACGTCATTACGGGCCTCATTAAGAGTAACCTACCGGCGCGAATCGCGTTCCAGGTCGCCAGCCGTACCGACAGCCGTGTGGTGCTCGACGAGATGGGGGCCGATAAGCTGCTGGGCAACGGCGACATGTTGTTCCTCTCGCCTGGCACAAGCATGTTGTTACGCGGGCAGGGAACGTTCCTTTCGGACGACGAAATCACCCGAGTGGTCGATTGTGTCGGCACCGACGAGCCGCAGTTCGCTGGCGAGTTGATGCAGCTCAAAACCAAGGAAGAAGTCGAGGCAACCGCCGGTAGCTTGAAGAACCGCGACGAACTCTACGAAGCGGCCATCGAAGTGGTGGTGGGCGAAGGCCGCGGCAGCGTCTCACTGCTGCAACGAGCACTCGGCATCGGCTACGGGCGCGCCGCGCGGCTGATCGACTTCATGGCCGAAGATGGCATCGTCGGCCAGTACAACGGTTCGCAGGCCCGCGAAGTGACGATCACGATGGCCGAGTGGGCGGCGATGCGCGACGGAGGAACGGCATCCGAAACGCCTACGCCCGCGGAGGCCAACAGCGACGACACCCCTGCCGCGCCCAAGCGATCGAACCGTATTCAGGTCGAACCGGCCGCGGAAGATGACGACCAAACGTCCGACGAGTACCCACCTTGGGAGGAAGCGCCCGCCGACGAGGCAGCCGACGAGCAGGACGAGGAGTCGTACGAGGACCAAGATTATGAGGAAGACGAAGCGTACGAATCGGCAGACCTAGAAGAAGAGTACGAAGAAGAGCCAGAGGGAGAAGAATACGAGGAGGAGTACGAAGACGAAGCCAGCTGGGACGACGAAGAGGCCGCCACCGACGAGGAAGACGCCGAGGAATGGGACGAAGCGGAAGAGGACGAATGGGACGAGGCCGAAGAAGACGCCGAGGATGCGACGACGCTAGCTTAGAGCGCCCTTCGCCTATCTGTAGCGTGCCCGCTTAGTGCGTATGCATCTGGCTACGTTGGCCTGCATCGACGAATCACGCAGATTCGTCTGCTTCGGCCGCCTTGCCAGACTTGACTCGTTTGCGCCAACATCGCTACAGATAGCCGAAGCACGCTCTAGTGGCCCAGATCGGACGCAGGATCGGCCATTTCGACATGGTGCCAGCCGATTTCTAGTGAACATTCGGCGAAATTTGGGTTGATTTCCTGATTTTGGCCCTTCTCGACCTTTCCAAAAAGCTTGCGGCGACGCTCGGCCGCAGCTAGACTGCCGGCTGCGGGTCATACGCACTTAAGAACTCGACACCTCAGAAGCTGGCAAAAGGGGGGAGACTAATGATTGGACAGACGCGTTCGTTCTACGATGGCAACCTAGGCGCATTCGCATTTCTCTGTACCGCTCTGGCACTGCCAATCTCTACGCAGGCCGCAGTAATCATTTCGCCCACAGGCGGCACCTCGGGCGGCAATCCTGGCGGCCAGCCAATTTTTTCGGTGTCAGGGTTGGTCGAGGGCGACATGTTCGAAGTCAACTGGGCGGGGCCAGACGATACTGCCGCTACCGGCGAGGTGACCATCGAAACGCTCACGCCGACAAACGTCGAAATCACTGTCACTATCGAGAATCTCAGCGCACCAAATGGTGGCAACGGTGACCCACGACTGACATCGTTTGGACTTCAGATCGATGATGCTACGGGAGTCAATTCAGCGACGGGCGGATCTGCTTTGGACAACGCCTACTTTAACAGCAACTTTCCCGGGTTCGGTGACGTGAACGTCTGCGGCTCGTCCGGCAACAATTGTGCTGGCGGTGGGAGTGGTGGCATCGACGTTGGATTCTTCGACACCTTCACGTTGAACGTCGATGGCAACTTTGGCGACACCATTGAACTGCTGGACTTCGCGTTGAAGGTGCAAGGAGCCCCCGATGGCGCTAGCTATGAGTTGGCTGGTGCCCCGATCCCAGAGCCCACATCCATCGCTCTAGGTGTTATTGGCGCGTTGGCCGTTGTGGCCCGCCGTCGCTTCGCTTGACCCGCGGCTAAATTCAGCTAGACTTACTGCGAATCGAGAGTAGTCCGTCGCTTGTGCAGCCTGTTATGATTCTCCCCAGCAATAGCGTCCGAATCATTATTATCACCCAGGAGCGACAGTCTTAGGGCAGTTCGGTACATTCCGGTACAATCCAAACCCTGAGGCCTAGCCTCAGGGTTTTTTTGTTTGTGTAGGAGGCGCCAGGATTCGTGAGGCAGGGATCAGGGACTGAGTGTCAGGGCATGAGCGAGATCGATAGTTTTCGTGACTTGAAGGTTTGGCAGCTTGGGATGGAGTTGTGTGAGCGGGTTTATGCGATGACTCGAACTTTCCCAGATGATGAGAGGTTCGGACTTACTAGCCAGTTGCGAAGGGCCATCGCCTCCGTCCCGGCGAACATTGCGGAAGGTCACGCACGTAAGTCAACCAAGGAGTACCTGCGATGCCTGTCAATTGCGGTCGGTTCGCTAGCCGAAGTCGAAACGTATGTAGAACTCTCAATTCAACTTGAGTATGTAACCCGCGAACGAACCGCTCCCCTCCTCGAATCCATTGCCGAAGAGCGTCGTATGCTCCGCGGCCTCCAACGATCTCTTGAATCTCGCAAGCAAGATTCCCTGATCCCCCACCCCTGACCCCCGAATCTTCCAATGCACATCGAACTCTACGACACCACTTTACGCGACGGCGCCCAGGGCGAAGGGGTGAACTTTTCGCTGGAAGACAAGGTGTTGATCGCTCGTCGGTTGGACGAGATGGGGTTCGACTACGTAGAGGGTGGCTACCCGCTGTCGAACCCAAAGGATGCCGACTTCTTCAAACGATTGGCGACCGAGCCGCTAACGCACAGCCGAGTGTGTGCGTTTGGCATGACGCGTCGCAAAGGAGTTGCCCCGGCCGACGATCCCGGTATGAAAGCGTTGGTCGCTTCGGAGGCTCCGGTGATCACCATTGTCGGCAAGACCAGCGACTTCCACGTCGCTGAGGTCCTGCGCGTGTCGGAAGACGAGAACCTGGCGATGATCGGCGAGACGGTGGAGTACTTCGCGAAGCTGGGCCGGCAAGTCATCTACGACGCGGAGCACTTTTTCGACGGCTGGAAAGCAAACATCGAGTATGCCGCTAAGACGATCCAAGCGGCAGCGAGCGCCGGCGCTTCGCATGTGGTGATGTGTGATACCAACGGCGGCAGCATGCCTGAAGAGGTCGCCCGCATTGCCAAAGAAGCCGCTGCCAAAGTCGACGTGCCACTTGGTATTCACACGCACAACGATGGCGATCTGGCGGTGGCCAACTCGCTGGCGGCGATCGACGCCGGCGCGATTCAGGTGCAGGGAACCATCAATGGGCTGGGCGAGCGGTGTGGCAACGCCGACTTGGTTTCCGTGATCGCCAACCTGGCCCTCAAAAAGCAGGGCTACGACGTGCTCGAACGTGGCGAGTTGGAACACCTGACCGAGCTGTCGCGATACGTGTACGAAATCGCCAACATGGGCTATCGCAACAGCCAACCGTTCGTCGGCCCTAGCGCCTTCGCGCACAAAGGTGGCATGCACGTGCATGCGGTGAATCGGGTGGCCCACAGTTACGAGCACATCGAGCCGGAAAGGGTCGGCAACGAACGACGCGTGCTGGTGAGCGAGCTATCAGGTCGCTCGAACATCATCGCGATGACCACCAAGCACAATATCGAGGAAGACAAAGCGCTGATGGATCGCATCCTTCGAGAGGTGGTCGATAAGGAGAACCGAGGCTTCCAATTTGAAGCTGCCGGCGCGTCATTCGACCTGTTGGTGAAGCGCGCGGCTGGAACCTACACGCCGCACTTCGAACTCATCAAGTTCCACACCGAAGTCGAGAGCCGTGGCGGCACGCCTTCTACCGAAGCGACCGTGAAATTGATGGTTGGCGACGAGGTTCGCCACGAAGTGGCCGAAGGGGACGGCCCCGTGAACGCACTCGACGCGGCCTTGCGAAAGGCGCTCAACGGCCTGTTTCCGAACCTCCGGGGTATGCACTTGGTCGATTACAAAGTGCGAGTCATCAACAGCGAGGCAGCCACTGCGGCCAGCGTGCGAGTGACCATCGAAAGCCGCGACGAAGATGGCGAAGTATGGGGCACCGTGGGCGTCGACGAAAACGTCATCCAAGCCAGTTGGGACGCGCTGGTCGACAGCATCGAGTACAAGTTGTGCAAGGATGAGGGGGCAGGAGTCGGGCGGCAGGGGCCAGGGTAGGGCTGTACGATCACCCTTTGCGCCTTCGCGGGTTTGCGAGAAAATCTGTGTCTTCTCGACCCGCTCCGCCGTGCGGCGCGGCTAACGATCAATCATTCCGCAATCCGAACTCCGCATTCATGAAGAATCTTCCCGCCCAGTACGATCACGCCGCCGCGCAGGAGAAGTGGTACCCGTTTTGGGAGAAGCAGGGCTACTTCCACGCCGACCCCAAGGAGTCCGAGGTAGTCGATGGCAAGCCGCCGTACACCATCGTCATCCCGCCGCCCAACGTGACGGGCGCACTGCACTTGGGCCATGCGCTCAATAACACGCTGCAAGATATCCTCGTACGGATGCGGCGAATGGAAGGTTACAACACATTGTGGATGCCCGGCACCGACCACGCGGGCATCGCCACGCAGGCGGTGGTGGAGCGGCGGTTGCTGGCCGAGGAGAAAGTCTCTCGCCACGATCTGGGCCGCGAAGGCCTTGTCGAGCGAATCTGGCAGTGGAAAGAGCAGTACGAAAAACGGATCCTCGGCCAACTCAAGCAACTCGGCTGCAGTTGCGATTGGGAGCGCACACGGTTCACGCTCGACGACACCTGCGCCCGTGCGGTGCGAGAGACTTTCTTCAAGCTATTTGCCGATGGAAAGATTTATCGCGGTAAACGGCTGGTGAATTGGGACACCTATCTGCAAACCGCGGTGAGCGACGACGAGGTGTTCCATGACCCCGTGAAAGGCCACTTCTGGCACTTCAAGTATCCGGTCATCGACCCGCAGCCGGGCGAGCCGACGCACGTGACGATTGCCACTACGCGCCCCGAAACGATGCTCGGCGACACAGCCGTCGCGGTGCACCCCGACCCGGCTAAACAGCTCGACAAAGTGGAAGCCGACTTGAAGGATAAATTGGCTGCAGCGCCGGCAAAGGAGCAACCGCCTATCGAAGCGCAGCTCGAAGCGCTGAGCGAGCACAAGAAGACGAAACTCGCAGAGCTCGAAACGCTCCGCGACATGGCGGCCCGCGGCGTGATGCTCGAACTGCCGCTTACGGGGAGGCAGATTCCGCTCATCGCCGACATTTGGTCCAAGCCAGAGCTAGGATCGGGGTGCGTGAAGATCACGCCCGCGCACGATGCGAACGACTACGACGTCTGGCAGCGGAATCTAGAAATCGGCGCAATCAACATTATGAATTCCGACGGCGCGCTGAACGAAAACGTGCCCGAGAAGTACCGCGGCCTAACGATGAAGAAGGCCCGCGACGCGGTGGTCGACGACTTAACTATCGAGGGCCTGCACGACCCCGAGACCGACCGCGAAGACCGCGAGATCGACCTGGCGCACAGCGACCGCTCGAAAACGCCAATCGAGCCGTACTTGGCGGACCAGTGGTTCGTCAAAATGGATGAGCTTGCCCAAACGGCGATGGACGCGGTGACGAACCACAAGGTCCGTATCATCCCCGAGCGCTACGCGAAGAGCTATCTCGACTGGCTTGGCGAGAAACGCGACTGGCCAGTTGGTAGGCAGCTCTGGTGGGGGCATCGGATTCCTATCTGGCGGCTCAGTGGTGATGCGGAGGTTCCACTTGGAAAAACGCTGGGCGACAGAATTCAGACGCTCGCCGATTGGGTGGCCGAAGGCAAAGTTGCCGCAACGATAGGTGGCAGCCCTCTAACAGCGGACGCTGGCTCGTGGTCTATTACGATAGATGTTGATGAAGACGACTACGACCACGACGTTCTCGTTTGCGTTCGCAATGAGACTGATTCAGAGATAGTCGAGTTGTTAGAGGCGGTTGGCTTCGCCCAAGATGAAGAAGTCCTCGACACATGGTTCAGCTCCGCCCTCTGGCCCCACTCCACGCTTGGTTGGCCCGAGGAGACCGACGAGCTGCATACGTTCTATCCCACGACCACGCTCATCACGTCGCGCGACATCATCACGCTGTGGGTGGCGCGGATGGTGATCATGGGTGAGTACAACATGGGCGAGGTGCCGTTCCACGAGGTGTACATTCACCCCAAAATCCTCGATGGCTTCGGCGAGACGATGAGTAAGTCGAAGGGCAACGGAATCGACCCGCTCGACGTGATTCAGAAGTTCGGCGCCGATGCGCTGCGGTTTGGTATTGCCTATCTGACTACCGAAACGCAAGACGTACGGATGCCGGTGGAGTTCGAGTGCCCGCACTGCGACGCTTTGATCAAGCAAACTAAGAAAAACCGCATTCTTCCGCGCGTCGACTGCGATAAGTGCGGCCAGGCGTTCAGCACGCAGTGGGCCGAGAAGGAAGAGGACCAATCGCTGCCGCGCGGCGCGGTGGTGAGCGATCGATTTGAACTGGGCCGTAATTTCTGTAACAAGATTTGGAACGCGTCGCGGTTTGCCTTAGCGAATCTCGAAGACTTCACGCCGGGCGAAGTGTCCAAAGCTGAGTTGCTGCTCGAAGACCGTTGGCTGCTGTCGCGACTCTCGACCGTGACCCGCCAAGTGAAGCACGCTCTGAATACCTACCGCTACGCCGACGCCGCTCGCACCTTGTACGATTTCGCGTGGGACGAGTTCTGTAGCTTCTACGTCGAAATGACCAAGGCGCGATTTGGCGTGCCCGAGCAGCGAACGGTGGCTCAACGCGTGCTCGCGCACTCGCTCGACACGCTCGTACGGCTGTTGCATCCGATGGTGCCGTTTCTTACCGAGGAGATTTGGCAATTGCTGGGCGAAGTTTGCCCCACACGAGGGCTGCCCGAGACGGCGGCGGCAAGTGAGAGCGTTTGCATCGCCGAGTGGCCGAAGTTCGATGACACGTGGGTCGATTCGGCAATCGAGTCGCAGTTTGCCGAGTTCCAAGCCGTGCTGGGCGCGGTGCGAGAGATTCGCAGTCGGCAGAACATTACGATGAAGGACGAGCTTGCGTTCGGCGTGAAGTGCTCAGCGGAAGTAGCGACACGACTCGAAGCCATGCAGCCCTACTTCGCCAAGATGGCAAACGCCCACGCGTCGAGTGTGGGCCCTAAAGTCACCGCGCCCGACATGGCGGCCAGCATTCCACTATCGGGCGACCTGGTGGGCATCGAAGTGCACGTCGACATTAGCGACTACATCGACGTCGAAGCCGAACAGAAGCGGCTGACGAGCGAGCGCGACAAGCTGACAAAGTACGTCGGCGCAATTCAGGGCAAGCTGAAGAACGAGAAGTTCGTAGCCAACGCGCCCGCCGAAGTGGTCGACGGTGAGCGAGCCAAACTTGCCGACACCGAGAAGAAACTCGCCAGCATCGTGGCTGCGCTAGAGAAACTGGGGGCGTAGGCCGCGGCGGTTTGTTCATCACCCTAGCGTTCTATCCAAGCTGAATGGTAGCGCCGGGTAATGTGAGCCGAAGGCGCTAGCCTTGGATTTCTTTGGCACTAAACGACGCTAGCGCGTTCGGCTCACCCCGCAATTCATCGGTCAGAACGTAATCACCTTCCAGTCACCCTTGAGCATATCCGACAGGGGTTTGCCCATCGGCTTGACCGGGAGACCTAACTCGCGAAGCCGGTCGGATACGCCAAAAGAGTCGGCACATACGACGCACGCTTCGACCACGACGCCATCGGCCTGCATTTCCCCAATCTTCGCTTGGAGATCTTTGTCGCCGGCGAGCAGCCTTGCGCTGGGCCCCCAGACAATCAGCTCAACATCATCAAACCATCCAGCCTTTTTGGCCGCGTGCGTGTACATTAACGCGACGCGGTGAGCGACATCAGGATCTCCGCTCGACCATACCACCGCCAGGCGATTCAGTTCGGAAGACCCAGCACTTTGAGCGTTGCTGTCGGTCGCTTGGCTGTAAAGTCCGAATGCCAAGAGACTCACGGTGAGGAGAATACATACTTTCTTGTTCATCGCGGAAACCTCGCTGACAGAGTGAGGGCTGATTGAGCCACAAGACCGACGCTTGCACCTTAAGCAAGATATCTACGGCATGTCTCACGGGCAACTCCCGCGATATCTTTGCCAAGTTTTGCAGACCGAGTCGGTGAAGTGGCTCACACTCAAGAACCGCTCGCCGAAGGATCGTCGTCCACCTTCCTTTGGGGCTCAGAGGGAGGGTGAATTGGGTGTGGCCGAATTTCGTTGTAGAAATCGCCAGTCAGTTTGATCTAATGGGACTGCCGTAGCATGTCGCGGTTGTCCGTCTCCTCGACGGGCAGGCCATATCGATGATCCCTCCCCTTCACGGGGAGGGGAAGTTAGTATTGCCCCCGCTTGCGCGCACGAATGGAAAAAATGGAGGTCGGAATAGTCCCCAGCGAAGTAAAAACATGCCCAAAAAACAAGAAAGAAACGAAAACCAAGCAGGCAGCTCAAGGCGAGTAAATTCCCATGAATTCGTTTTCTGGAATTTGGGAAAGAACGGTGCCGGCGAGTGGTGAGTAACCGATGCAGGCACCCGTGGAATTGCATCGATAGCTATTTAGGAGTTTGACAATGAAGCGACATCTTGGCGTTGCTATTTTGTGTTTGCTCTTGATCGGATTGCTTTGCAGTTGGCCAAGGTTGCATGCTGTTGAGCGGCCAGACGAGGATTCCGTTGCCACCGAAATCAAGGAGTTGCTGACTGAGCAAGTCGGCCGCTGGAATGCCGGCGACATTGGTGGGTTTATGGAGTACTACTGGAAGAGTGACGACTTGACGTTCAGTTCTGGCGGCACAACTCGGCGCGGGTGGGACGAGACGCTTCGGCGTTACCAGCAGCGGTATCCCACACCAGAACGCATGGGGCACACCACGTTCTCGGAATTGGAGGTCCGTCCACTTGGCGACACTGCGGCCCTGGTGCTTGGGCGCTGGCAACTCGAGCGCGAGCCCGATCCGATTGGCGGCAACTTCACGCTGGTTCTTGAGAAACAGGATGGCAGGTGGGTGATCATTCACGACCATACGTCGCAGTTGGAGCAACCTGCGTCGTCGGATTGAGTTTGGAAGGGGATAGTGCACTCCAAGTGCCTGGTTTTATTGGAACAGATTGCGATCGCGTTGGACTGTCGAACTGTTCATGACTGCTGAATCCGGAACCACCGCCACCAGAGGTCTCGCGTCTTGTTGCTACTACATCTAGCCTACGAGTCAAGCATCACCACAATCCCCAGCATCCCCACATCTCCTTCCCAATCAATCTGCGTTGAAGACGTGTGGAAGTTGTACCGCTGCGCGAGTGGAGGTTAGAATGAAACCAACCAAAAGGAACAGGCTCTTCCCCACCCATCAACTAGAAGGAATCGCGATATGCCCGTCGCTATGGAGCTTTCGCGGATCATCATCAGCGAAATCAATGACAGCCAAGTCATCTACTTAAGAGAAGTCGAAGGAGACCGCACTTTTCCGATTTTGATTGGAATCTTCGAAGCGACCAGCATCGATCGGCGCGTAAAGCAAATCGAAACTCCACGCCCGCTCACCCACGACCTGCTGGTGAGCGCGGTGGAATCGATGGGGGGCGAGTTTCAAGATGTCGTGATCAGCGCGCTGAAAGATCACACCTACTACGCCCAACTTCGCGTGCGCCAGGAGGGCGAGCTGATTGAAATCGACGCTCGACCGTCAGATGCCATCGCCGTGGCCGTAACCTGCGAGCCACCGTTGCCGATCTATGTGGCCGAAGACGTGTTAACCGATCTCGCTCAGGAAATGTAACCAAGGAACAAGTCATGGACGATCGTACGCGATTCACGACCGAACAGGTGCTGCGCGGGATTCAGGCGTATGTGTACGAGCACGTCGACGACAAGCTGGTGCTCGATCCGTATGCGTCGGTGAATGAGTACCGGGAAGCGGTGGAAGAAAGTCACGAATGCCCTCTAGCGTTCTTGAGCATGCTGGCTGAGTATTTTGGATTTCAATTCAGCGAGCGGAGATGGATTGTGTGGCTTCGACTGCCAAACGGGAAGGGACTGAGCAAGGCGCAGCGTGGCCGTTTGTGGGAAGCGTGGCAGAAACGCACGGCCCATGAACTCACCGTTCGGAAACTCGCCGAGCACATTGCCGATCTTGCCCCGGGGACATCCATGGAACCCGCTACGGTTTTCGGCGTCCCTTGTGCTCCGGCAGGTGTATTTCACGGATTGTGCAAACTTCCCGAAGTTGTTGGCAAGCGGGTTGGTCCGTCGACGCAAATTGGAAAGGTGCTTGGTGGCTGGAAGATTGAGCAACTGTATGGACGTGCGGAATGGATTTCCGACACGTCGTTGCCACCGCTGAAGCGAAATCCGTGGTGGTCCCTGAGTTCACCGTCGAACTGGGTAGACGGTATTGGCTTGGGCACCGCGATCCTTGCTGCTCTCGGCGCGTTGATCTACGTCGGCGTGGTTACCGAGTCGGCATTTTGGGGGTTCGTCGTCGCCGTGCCGACCCTTGCTGTGATACTGCTAATCGTCAGCGCTTGCAGCGACGCGATTCGCAATCCACTGCCAGACGGAATCACAACGTTTGGCGACTTGGCGCGGTTGATTGCCGACCAAGAGCGGGACGCAATCCGAGGCTAGCGCCTACGGTTCACTGTTCGATCACGTCGGCAAACGCCTTTTTGAGCGCTGTGAGCCCCGCTTCGCCTTTTTTGGCGTCGACCGCCACGTTTACGCGGACTTCGCTAGTGGAGATGACATCGACGTTGATATTCGCTTCGTGGAGCGCTTCGAACATTCGCGTGCCTACGCCCGTGTGGCTGCGGATGCCGATGCCGGTGACGGTGAGGATGGCGATGTGATTGGTACCAGAAACAGAGCCGCCTAGTTTGTCCATCAGCCTTTTGACAGTGGTGATCGTCCTTTCCACGTCGCCCTGGGGGACGGTGAAACTGAGATTCGTATGTCCCTGTTCGCCGACGCTCTGCACGATCATGTCGACTAGCACGCCCTCGGAGGCCACCGCTTCGAACACCTCGGCGGCGATGCCCGGCGTGTCGGCGACATCGATAAGGCTCACGCGTGCTTGGGATGGGTCGAGTTCGACGCCGTGGATGGTGAGCTCTTCCATGTGCTGCAATCGGTCGACGACGTCGGCGGCATCGGCAACCATGGCGGGGGCGGCCGGTTCGCCGAAGCTCGCACGTTCGTGCGGCGGCTTGTCGAGCTCAAACTCCCGGTGCACGGCGCGAAGCGCCTCGGTCATTCGGTGCCGATCTACCAACACCGAGACTTTGATTTCGCTGGTAGTGATGGCCGTGATGTTGATGTCTTCCTCGGCCAGCGCGCGGAACATTCGATCGGCCACGCCGCTTTGGGTGGCCATGCCGAGCCCTACGATCGAAACCTTGGCGACATCGGCGTCGTATGACACCTCGCCCCCGCCGAGCTGGTCCACGGTTGCCTGCAGCGCCTCGAGCGCCTGCTTCAGATCGCCCTCGGGAATCGTAAAGCTAATGTCGGCCGTGCCGCCGGCGCCAGGGTTTTGCACGATCATGTCGACGGTTACGTTCTCGGAAGCGAGCCGCGAGAAGATTGCGTGGCTGGTGCCTGGGAGGTCGGGCACATGACGCACGGTAAGGCGGGCTTCGTCCCTGGTGAGCGCTGCGCCGCTCACGGGGCGGTCGGCACTTTCGGACTCAGGGCCGATTACGGTGCCCGCCTCGTCGGTGAAGACCGCGCTGTTCTTCACATGAATCGGAACGCTGAACTTTTTGCCGAACTCTATCGACCGGCTGTGCATAACGCCTGCGCCCAGGCTTGCCAGCTCGAGCATTTCGTCGTGACTCACGCGGTCCATCTTACGGGCCTCGGCCACCAGGCGCGGATCGGTGGTGAACACGCCATCGACGTCGGTGTAGATTTCGCACCGCGAGGCGCCCAGCACGGCGGCCAAAGCAACGGCCGAAGTGTCGCTACCGCCGCGGCCGAGCGTGGTGATGTTCAGGTCGTCGTCGATTCCTTGAAATCCACAAGCGATCACGATGTAGCCGTCGTCGAGCAATTTCCGAACCCGATCGGTGGAAATCGATCGAATGCGGGCCTTGGTGTGCGAGCTATCGGTCTTGATGCCAATCTGCCCGCCGGTGAGGCTGACCGCCTTCGCGCCAAGGTCGTCGATAGCCATCGCCATCAACGCGACGGAGACTTGCTCGCCGGTGGAGAGCAGCATGTCCATCTCGCGGGCAGGCGGCTCGCCTCCTCCTTGGCAAACCTGGCCCGCCAGGTCGACCAGCAGGTCGGTATTCTTGCCCATGGCGCTCACGACCATCACCACCTGATTACCGGCCTGCTGCGCCCGAATAGCCCGCCGCGCCGCAGTACGAATCTTCTCCGCATCGGCAACGCTGGTGCCACCAAATTTTTGAACGATTAAGGACATGTGTGTATTGCAATATGATTGAACCGCCAAGGACGTCCAGTCTAACCACTAAGGCACAAAGGTCACGAAGAAAGTTGAGCATCCAAAATTCAACCATTCCGACTGTGTCATGCCTTTGTGCTCTTCGTGCCTTCGCGGTTTCATCGAACAAAGAAACCCATCGCGTCCCAACCTTGGTTGAAGCACAGGTCCGAATTTGCTGCGTTGGTGTCGCCGTAAGTAGTGAACTTGTCGGCTTCGATGCCGGTGCCGGCCATGGCGACGGGGACGTAGCCGTGGGTGTGCTTCTTGGTGCGAAGGAACGTCGGGTGGTCGGGGCTGATCATCATTCGCCAGTCGTCGCGCGATCGGAGTGCCGCGTGTAGCGGGCCGACGATGTCGCGGTCGATTGCCTCAATGGCTTTTACCTTTTCATCGACTCGGCCTTCGTGTGAGGCTTCGTCGGGGGCCTCGACGTGAACGCAGACGATATCGTACTGATCCAAGGCATCGATTGCATAGCGGCCCTTCGCGGCGTAATCGGTATCCAAGTAACCCGTCGCACCGGGCACCTCGATGCGATCCCAACCCACGAGCGCCGCGATGCCTCGCAGCAGGTCGACCGCGGTGATCATCGCTCCGCACGGGCCGTACTTTTTGGTGAACGGCGTCAAGCTCGGCGCGCCACCTTGGCCCCAAAGCCAGACGTTCGTAGCAAGCTTGCGACCCTCCGATGTGCGGGCGGCGTTCACCGGATGTTCGGCAAATACACGAGCCGACGTGGTCATCAGTTCGTCGAGCACATCGCTTCCGGGGCCGCGTGGAAATGCATCGGCAATCGGCAAGTCGGTCCAGTCGTGTGGAGCTTCGGTTCGCGTTTCGTTCGTGAACGGCGCGGCAAGCTTGTCGCCGCGCCAGATGAGCAAATTGCGATAGCTTACGCCCGGAGTAAATTCGAGAGCGCCCGCGAACTTCGGATCACTGGCCACCTTGTCTTGCAGCGTTTTCAGCAGCGCTGTCGACTCTTCCGTCGAAACATGATCGGCCGTGAAGTCGACCATCACCTGGCCCTCGTCGGTATCGCCCACGGTGACCACGTTGCACCTAATGGCCCAATCGCCCGGTGCCAGTTCGATGCCTTGCGCCGCCGCTTCCATCGGTGCCCGGCCCGTGAAGTGCTCGAACGGGTTGTAGCCGAGCAAGCTGAGATTACCGATCTCCGACCCGGCCGGCAGTTCCTTGGGCGTGTGCATCGCCCGAGCAATAACACCAGAAGCCACAAGGCCATCCATATTCGGAGTGGAAGCCGCCTCGAGCGGAGTCTTCCCGCCAAGCACTTCCTGCGCTTCATCGGCTGCTCCGTCGGGAATAATGATGACGTGTTTCATGGGTTAACCACAAAGGCACGAAGGGCACCAAGAAGTACTTGTCACAGTACCATGCGTTTGATGCCTTCTTTGATCAATGGGACATTGAAGTTGATCAAGAATCCAAGTCGCAACTTCGTCAGCTTCAGGTAACTCAGCAATTGTGCTTCGTAGACAAGGATCATTTGGTCGACCGCTTTTAGCTCGACAATGACACAATCGTTTACCAGTAGGTCGAGTCGCAATCCCGCCTCAATTCGATGTTCGCGGTATTCGATCGGCAAGCTCACTTGGCGTGCCACCCGCATCCCAAGCGATGTCAACTCAACGACCATGCATTGCTCGTACACCGATTCCAACAAACCCGGCCCTAGTTCTCGATGCACGTTGAATGCCGCCTGCACAACACATTTCCCAATCTCTTCCGTTGCACTTGGGAGTTGTTCGAATTGAGCCACAGCCTTCCCCCTTACCTTGGTGTCCTTCGTGTCTTCGTGGTTAGTACCAATCAATCCCGTACCCACATTTTAGTTGGCTCGGCGCGACACGACGGGAGGGCGGCGATTTTGGTGCAGGCGTTGTCGGTGGCCGCTTCGCTGGCGGCGTGAGTCATGATCACAAGCGGTACGACGCCGCCTGCTTCGAGCGGTTCCTTCTGTAGCACCGATGCGATGGAGATGCCCTGCTCGCCGAAGGCACCTGTGACCTCGGCCAGCACGCCTGGGTGATCTTCCACCATCACCCGCACGTAGCGTTTTCCGGTTGACGCGGCGAAGTCGCCTTGGTCGACGCCGCGTAGGTCTTCCGACCAGAGCCCGAGTGTGCGAAACGTGATTGCCGTGCGGCCGACGGCCGTGTCGATCAAGTCGGCCACCACGGCCGAGGCGGTTGGCATTTGACCGGCGCCCTGGCCGTGGAAGAACAACGGCCCTACCGCATCGCCATTGGCGAGCAACGCGTTGAACGGACCGCCCACCTTGCCAAGAGGGCTACCCGCCCGCACTAGTGCAGGGTTTACTTCGCAGTCGAGGTGACCATCCTTCAGGTCGGCGACCGCCAGCAACTTGATGCGGTATCCCATCTCCTGGGCGTAGCCAACGTCGACCAGATCGACCTGGTCGATGCCGGAGCGCGGAATGTCGCGCCAGTCGAGCCGAGCGCCGAACGCCAACTGAGCGAGGATGGCAAGTTTCTGAGCCGCGTCGGTGCCATCGACGTCCATCGCCGGGTCGGCCTCGGCGTAGCCCAGCCGCTGTGCCTCGGCAACCACGTCGGCATACGGTGCGCCTTCGGTGTGCATCTTGTCGAGAATGAAGTTGCTGGTGCCGTTGAGAATGCCGTGCAGCGACGTGACCTGATTCGCCGACAGACACTGGCTGAGGTTGGCGACGATCGGAATGCCGCCCGCCACCGAGGCTTCGAACGCGATCGATCGCCCCAACTCGCGGGCCTTGTCGAACAGCTCGGGCCCATGCTCAGCCAGCAGTGCTTTGTTCGCTGTGACCACGTCTTTGCCGGATTCGAGCGTACGCAGCATTACTTCGCGGGCACGGTCGACGCCGCCCATGAGTTGGCAAACGACTTTGATCTCTGGGTGGTCGATCACCTCGTCGACGTCGTCCGTCAACACGCCGTCGGGCAGCTCGCAGTCGCGCGGCTTGTTGAGGTCGCGCACCACAGCCTTCTCAAGCCACAGCACCCGCCCCGCGTGCCGGGCAGTCCGATCGCCATGATCGAGCAGCAGCCGCGCCACGCCGGAGCCCACGGTGCCAAGCCCGATGATGCCAACTTTGGTCTTTTCCACGAGAATGCTGTCGGTGATTGGGGCAATGAGTTAGCCACGGATGAACACGGATCGGCACGGATGGACTAGGTCCCGGCATCTGTGCCAACCGGTGTCGATCCGTGGCTTCAAGTAGACCACTAATCGTAGTTGGCCAATCGCCGGAACGTCAACGGGCGAGACGGTTTGCGCTAATCAAGCGAGCGAGTAGAATCGCTGGATTGCCTTGTCCAACGACCGAGACGCAAGGCTCGCACTCGCCTGATTACGCATTCCCGCTTCCGATTTCCCTTCTCGAAAATGCCCCGTTACAACCCCGCGACTATCGAGCCCAAGTGGCAAGCCTACTGGGACAAGAACAAGACGTTTGCCGCGCCAGCTACGCCGGAGCCTGGTCAAGCGAAGTTGTACGCGCTCGATATGTTTCCGTACCCCAGTGGCAGTGGGCTGCACGTGGGACACCCTGAGGGGTACACGGCTACCGACATCGTGTCGCGGGCCGCGCGCATGCAGGGGAAGGCCGTCATGCACCCGATGGGGTTTGACTCGTTCGGGCTGCCGGCCGAGGAGCACGCGATTAAAACGGGCGAGCACCCGCGGATTCAGACTGAGCAGAACATCAATACGTTTCGCCGGCAACTCAAGATGCTCGGATTCAGCTACGACTGGGACCGCGAGATTGCCACGACCGACGTTGAGTACTTCCGCTGGACGCAGTGGATCTTCCTTCAGCTCTACGACACTTGGTTCGATGCCGAACAGCAGCGCGGGCGGCCGATTGCCGAGTTGGATGTTCCCGACGAAGTCGAGGAAATGGGCGAGGACTTCGCTCGCAATTGGGTAGATGACCAGCGGCTTGCCTACCAAAGCGAGGCCCCTGTGAATTGGTGCCCTGCACTTGGCACAGTGCTTGCCAACGAAGAAGTGGTCGACGGAAAGAGCGAACGCGGCAGCCACCCGGTGGTACGCATGCCGCTGCGACAATGGATGCTCCGCATCACCGCCTATGCCGAGCGTTTGGAGAACGACCTCGGAGGACTCGATTGGTCCGAAGGCATTAAAGCGCTGCAGCGCAACTGGATTGGAAAGAGCACAGGGGCGGAAGTTGATTTCTTCATAGGAGGGATCAGCGGGCCGGGGGCAGGAGCCGGGTCGGAGTACAAGGCTTGGAGAGCTTCGCGTGAATCATCAGGTTTTCCAAAGAAGTCAGCCGACGACGTACTGCGTGTGTATACCACGCGGCCGGACACGCTTTTCGGTGCGACTTATATGGTGGTTGCGCCCGAGCATCCGTACGTCGAGCGGCTTACCACGCCCGACAATTCCGAGGCCGTGATGCAGTACTGCGAAGCGGCCGCCATGAAGAGCGATTTGGATCGAACCGAGTTGGCGAAGGAAAAGACCGGGGTCTTCACTGGGAGTTTCGCTATCAACCCGGTGAACGGCGAGCCGGTACCAATTTGGGTCGCCGACTACGTGCTCATCAGCTACGGAACCGGCGCCATCATGGCCGTACCGGCACATGACGAGCGAGACTTTGAGTTTGCCAAGCAGTTTGGTATCGATATGAAGCCGGTTGTGAAACCGGGAGACCATGTACCGACTGAAGAAGCCGAAAAGATTCTCGCGGGCGATCAGGTTTACACGGAAGTTGGAGTTGCTATCAACTCGGGCGAGTTCGACGGTCTGGAGACGGCCGACTTCAAAACCAAGATCACGGAGTCGTTAGCCGCCGACGGCTTAGCCCGGCAGGCGGTGAACTACAAGCTTCGCGATTGGCTTTTTAGCCGCCAGCGGTTTTGGGGCGAGCCGTTCCCGATTCTGCACGAGTTGGACGACGACGGCAACAAGACTGGGCATGTGATTGCCGTGCCTGAGGACCAGTTGCCCGTCGACCTTCCGCACTTGGACGACTTCAAACCTCACGGGCGTCCCGAGCCTCCGCTCGACAAGGCACCCGAAGAGTGGCTCTATCCCGCTGATCCATTTGGGACGGGGGACGGTGTGCGCTACAAGCGTGAAACCAACACCATGCCGCAATGGGCGGGCAGTTGCTGGTACTATCTTCGGTTTCTAGACCCGAAGAACAGCGAAGCGGCCATCGATCCGGAAATCGAAAAGGCCTGGATGCCGGTCGATCTCTACATCGGCGGCGCCGAGCACGCCGTATTGCACTTGTTATATGCCCGCTTCTGGCACAAGGTGCTTTACGACCGTGGCGTCGTGTCGATGCCCGAGCCGTTTCAGAAGTTGGTGAACCAAGGAATGATTCTTGGGGAAGTCGAATTCACCGGATTCAAGGACTTGAGTGGCAATTGGGTCAGCGCAAGCGAGGTCAAACGCGACGCTGAGAACAAGCCAATTCGCAAGAGCGACCAGACTGAATTGCAGGCCGTTGGGGTTGAACCCCACGACGCCACCAAAAAGGGCGACTCATTCGTGCTGGCGAGCGCTCCGACGATTCGCTTGGATAGTCGCGCCCACAAGATGTCGAAGAGTCGCGGCAATGTGATCAACCCCGACGACGTCGTTCAAGAGTACGGCGCCGACTCGCTCAGGCTGTACGAGATGTTCATGGGGCCGCTCGAGGCCACCAAGCCGTGGAGCATGCAAGGCGTGAGCGGTGTGTACAACTTCCTTGGCCGAGCGTGGCGATTGATTGCCGACGAGCGAGCCGATGCAATGGCACTTGCCGATATCATTACCGACGCTGAGCCGACCGATGCGCAGCTACGCATGTTGCATAAGACGATTCAGGCGGTCACAGCCGACATCGATAACCTGTCGTTCAATACTGCCATCGCGCGCATGATGGAGTTCGTGAACTTCTTTACCAAGCAGAAGGAAGTGCCGCGTGCGTGTGTGGAGCCATTCGTGCTCTTGTTGTCGCCTTTCGCACCTCACATTGCCGAAGAATTGTGGAATGTACTCGGTCACGACGTTACACTGGCGTACGAGCCGTGGCCTCAGTTCGACGCCGCATTGGCGAAAGACGACGCGGTGGAAATCCCCGTGCAAGTGAACGGCAAAGTCAAAGCGAAAGTGAGCGTCGCCTCGGATGCCGACAAGGCAGCAACCGAAGCGGCCGCTCGCGACGACGAAAAGGTGGCCGCCTTGATTGACGGAAAAGACTTGGTGAAGCTGATTGTCGTTCCGGGGAAGCTAGTCAATTTTGTGGTGAAGGGCTAGCGGGTCGACTCTGAACAATCAGTGCATTGTTGAAAGCATACCGATGAGAAATGTCGTTGCCGTGATTCTTGGAGGTGGGCGAGGGACTCGCCTGCAACCGCTTACCACCATGCGTTCGAAGCCCGCAGTGCCGCTGGCCGGTAAGTACCGGTTGATTGATATTCCCATCTCCAATTGCTTGAATAGCGGCATCAATCGCTGCTACGTGCTCACGCAGTTCATGTCGACGAGCCTGCACGGGCACATCCGTCGGACGTACAACTTCGACGTTTTCAGCGGCGGTTTGGTCGAAATCCTCGCAGCGCAGCAAACCTTGTCGACCAACGACGACACGAGCTGGTACCAAGGCACTGCCGACGCGGTGCGGAAGACGATTCGCTATTTCAACCGCGGCAAGACCGACTACGTGCTCATCCTGTCTGGCGATCAACTCTATCGAATGGACTTCCAGCACATGATCGACACCCACGAGCGGAGTGGTGCCACCATCACCATTGCTGCGAAACCGGTGCATCGCCACGAAGCAACCGGCTTGGGAATCATGAAGGTGGATGAGTCTGGAAGAGTTATTGGCTTCGTGGAGAAACCTACGACCGACACGGAGCTTGACGAAGTAGCAATGGACCCCGCATGGATCGATTCGCTTGGCGTTACAGCGAACGGACGCGAGTGCATGGCAAGTATGGGCATTTACCTGTTCTCGGTCGATGTGCTTGTGGAAGCTCTGGAAGCTACAAGCGATTCCGACTTTGGGAAGGAACTGCTTCCAAAGGCAATCGGCGAGCAGCATGTGCAACTCCACCCGTTCGATGGCTACTGGGAAGACATTGGGACGATTGGCTCGTTCTACGAAGCCAATCTGGCACTCACCAAGCCCGACGCCCCGTTTGAATTGGCAGCTGCCAATGCCCCGATTTACAGCCGGCCCCGCTTCCTGCCGCCCACTCGAGCCGACGGAGCGGAGATCAAGAGCAGTCTGATTGCCGATGGCTGTACGATTCACCCGGGCGCAAAGATCGAGAACAGCATCATTGGGTTGCGGTGCCAGATTGGCTCGAACGTAACGATTCGCGATTCAATTGTCATGGGAGCCGACTATTTTGAGACGCCAGAGGTCGTCGCCCATAACGCAGCAACTGGTGGCACCTGGCTGGGCATTGGCGAGGGGGCGGTGGTCGAGCGGGCGATCGTCGACAAGAACTGCCGCATCGGTGCCGGGGCTCACCTGGCCTGCAACTCCGACTCCGATGTCGATTTGGACCTGGGATGCTGCGTCCGCGACGGAGTGCTGGTGGTGCCGAAGTCGACAGTGATTCCCTCCGGATGGAAGGCGGGCCCGGCCTAATTGGTCCGCCACTGGCCATAGAACCGCTAAATCGGGCACAGGCAATTCTCGTCAATGGGGCGAACGTGGACGATGGTGCCCGCGTATGGCATATTAGATATCAGCGCCCAGCGAATGGCGCGTCTTGCTGCGGCTTCGTCCCCCCACGGCCCGCCGAGCCGTTACATCACCCGCACTTAGCGACCTAATCAAGATGAATTCCACCGCTGGTATCACAAATCGGTCGTTTTTGGGCCATCGCACGGTTGCCGCTTGCACGGCAGTTGCAATCTCGTTGGCATGGAGCACAAACGGTTTAACGCAGGATCTGCCGGACGAAACTGCCGAGGACGACACCCCGCAGGTAGTGCCGCAGCAGGAGAGCGTCACCATCGAGCCCTACACCGGCCCACCCATCTTTCTACCCGAAGCGCCAGAGCCTCCGCCGGCCACGCGCGTCGAGGAGAAATCGATCACGGACTACTACGATAAGGATAAGGAAGAACAGCCGCGCGTCACTCGAGGGGTGCGACGTTACTCAGACGACAGTGTAAAGAACCACGGGCCTTACGAAGAGTTCTACGAGAGCGGGCAGACCTTTTGTACCGGTAGCTACGACGAAGGAGCCCAAGTGGGCGAGTGGAAGTTCTATCATCCAGACGGAACACCCGCTAAGACGGTAACGTACGTCGATGGCCGTCCAAATGGGCCCATCGAGGTGCGGCGCGCCGATGGCACTCTGCGAGCCAAGCGCGAATACACCGACGGAAAGCGTACAGGAACGTGGCTGGTGTTTGGCGACGATGGAGAGCAAAAGCTGATCGAGAGCACCTACGCTGACGGTAAAGCGGAAGGCGTCTGGCAAGTATGGTATCCGGACGGAAAACAGCGCAGACAAGTACCATTCTCCGGAGGCAAGCAGCACGGGACGATTGTCGAGTGGGACAAAGAAGGGAACAAGCGTGCTGAAGTCTCCTATGTGAACGGTGTCCGCGAAGGGCCAAGCCGGCTGTGGACTACCGGCGGCAAGAGCTACGAACAGACCTATAAGGACGGCAAACTGGTCTCGACAAAAGAAATTGAAAATTAGCGGAGGCCACTCTGAGCTGCAGTTGGCCGAAGCTTTGACGCGCGGCACGATGAGTGTTTTCTAGTACGAATCGGTAGTACAATACTGCGGCCCAGCGCGACGCGCCTGGGCCGTCTATTTTTTTACCGCCAATCGCCAACTACCAAACGGTAGCCGCAATCTTGGCAAACCAACTTATGCCGGACAAGCCAACCAATTCCGATGCCAAGCCGCGTTCTGAGAAGAATGCGTCATCAGGCGACGCCAACAAAAAGGCGCCTGGGCGAATTGCTCCGCCGTCGAGTTGGATTCTGCTCGTGATGCTGTTGGCTACGGTAATGCTGCTGGCTTCTCCGTTTCGTGGTAAGCGGTCCGAGATCCCGTACTCGTTTTTCCACGAGCAAGTAGAAAGCGGGAATGTGAAATTCCTGGAGGTGCGCGGCCAACAGGCATTCGGAGAGTTTCGCACTCCACCACTCAAATCGGAACTCGAGGAAGCACAGGCGGAGCAGCAATCCAGTCAACAAGGCCAGACGAAACCCAATGGTCAAGCGAAGGATACTGACGGTTCGGAGTCGACCGCGACGGAAGACTCCGACGAAAGCGTCGAAGAAGGCAAGCAGAAAGATAGCGGCGAGAGGGAAAGCGATTCGAAGCCCGATTCTGACAGCGCGTCAGAGACCATGGACAAGTCGGAAGGCGAGGAGCCCGAGCGGCTGCACAAAGAATTCGTGGTCACGCTACTCAGCCCGTACATCGAACACGATACATCCGAGTTCTGGCTGGCTCACGGTGTCGAGGTCACGTCAAACCCGCCCACCGACTTCAGCACGATCTTGTACGCTATCTGGGTGGCGATACTCATCGCCTTCATGATCGGCATGTGGTATTTCATGCGACGTACCCGTGACCAAATGCTTGGCGGAGGTATGCTCGGCGGCGTTACGCGAAGCCCAGCAAGGCGATACGAAGCCGAAGACGAAGACAAGATCGAATTCGACGACGTCGCGGGGCTTGAAGGCGTAAAACGCGACCTCACCGAGGTGGTCGAGTTCCTCAAGGACCCCGCGCGATTCCAGCGGCTGGGTGCTCGGGTGCCAAAAGGTGTCTTGCTGATGGGGCCGCCGGGCACGGGAAAGACGCTGCTGGCTAAGGCCGTAGCCGGCGAAGCAGGCGTTCCGTTCTTTTCGATTAGCGGTTCGGAATTTATCCAATTGTTCGTCGGCGTGGGCGCCAGCCGCGTTCGAGATCTATTCAAAACGGCTAAGGCGGCAGCGCCCGCCATCTTGTTCATCGACGAGATCGACGCCGTGGGTCGCCAGCGTGGCGCAGGGTTAGGCGGCGGTCACGACGAACGCGAACAAACGCTCAACCAAATCTTGAGCGAAATGGACGGGTTCACGCCGACAACCAGCGTGATCGTGATGGCGGCGACGAACCGCCCCGATGTACTCGACCCGGCACTGCTCCGCCCTGGGCGATTCGATCGCCATATTACGGTCGATCGGCCGTCGCTCGACGCGCGTCGTGAGTTGTTCGAGGTACACACGCGTCAAATGCCACTCTCGGAAGACGTTGATTTCGATCGCTTGGCCCGTGCTACTGTCGGACTAACCGGGGCCGACATACGCAACTTGGCCAACGAAGCGGCGTTGTGGGCCACCAGACATGACAAGAGTCGACTCGACATGGACGACTTCGAGCACGCCCGCGATAAGGTGCTGATGGGTGCTAAGCGCGACGACGTGCTGACCGACGAGGAAAAGCGAATCACCGCGTACCACGAGGCTGGTCACACGGTGGTTGCGTGGAAGGTGCCCGGCAACGATCGCGTGCATAAGGTGACGATCATTCCCAGAGGGCGAGCCCTTGGCGTCACCCAATTGGTGCCCAATGCCGACCGACACAACATGAGCGAGTCGGACATGTACGCCACGCTCGCAATGGCACTCGGTGGCCGTACGGCCGAGAAGATGGTGTTCGACGAATACAGCGCGGGTGCCGAAAACGATCTGAAGCGCGCCACCGAATTGGCCCGGCGAATGGTTACCCTGTGGGGCATGAGCGAGCGGCTCGGGCCGGTGGCGTTCCAGCAAAGCGACGACAATCCATTCCTCGGACGCGAGATCGTCCAGGAACACCGCCACTACAGCGAGCACACCGCACAGGTCATCGACGAGGAGGTGGCCAAAATCCTCCACTCCGCCGCCGACCGGGCGAAGCGGTGCCTCACGGAGTATCAAGATCAACTCGTGCAGCTATCCGAAGCACTCCTAGATCGCGAAGTGCTCGACGAAGACGAAATCGAGGCGATCCTCGGACCATCGTCGAATCGCTCGCCGGAAGAGCGGTCCATCGAAATCGAACCACATTCGCCGATTGGCTCCACCACACGTGGCCAGAACAGTTAACTCTCAAGTCGAAGCATCATTAGAGTTCTCATGGAATCTAACGACACGCATGCTATTGGCCACGCGGTGTTCTTCACGCTGAAGAACCGCGATGCCGCGTCGATTCGCAATTTGGTGGACGAGTGCAAGACGCTCGAGTCCTTTCAGGGAGCGACTTACTTCAGTGTGGGAGAGCGAGGCGAAGGCTTCGATCGTCCCGTAAACGATCAAGACTTCGACGTCGCCTTGTACGTAGTGTTCAAAGATCGACCGGCGCACGACGAATACCAGGCCTGGCCTACGCACAAAGAGTTCATTGATCGCAACAAGGATTCGTGGGCTCGAGTGCGCATATTTGACTCGCTGATCGGGTAGTGCGCGCGGTTGCCGAGGCGCGCTGGTGCTGGTTGAAAAAAGCTCAGAAAATAGGGTCTTGTATCGAATGCTAAAATAGAGGAACAGGCCGAGCGGCGGTACGTAGGTTCGATTGCATTGGCACCGATGACCGATTCTATATTTCTTCCCGAACATCTGACGAACCGCGAGTTGAGCTGGCTGGAGTTCAACGCTCGGGTGCTGGAAGAAGCGCAGGACGAGTCGAACCCGCTGCTTGAGCGAGCCAAGTTCCTGGCGATCTTCGCCTCGAACCTCGATGAGTTCTTCATGGTGCGCGTCGCTGGACTTCGAGAGCAGACCTTCGGAGGCACCGCTCCGCAAGACGTGCCAGCCGATGGGTTGGAACCGATCTCCCAGCTGCACCGCATCTCGATGCGTACGCGCCAACTGGTCGGCCAGCAATACGCTTGCTGGAACGAATCGGTTGCCGCTCAGTTGGAGCAGGAAGGTATCCGTGTGGTAGCCGCAGGCGACCTGAACGCTCAGCAGAACAAGTCGCTCGACAAGTTTTTCAGCCAGCGGATCTTCCCCGTGGTCACGCCCATGGCGATCGACCCGAGTCACCCCACTCCGCGATTTCACAATCGTGGTCTTTATCTGGCCGCCATGCTCCGGCGTAGGGCGGGTATCGGACCGGCGGAAATGTTCGCCGTGGTCCAACTACCGCAAATGCTGCCGAGGTTCGTTCCCGTCGAGCCCGAAAGCACCACCGAATTCACGTTGCTCGAAGACGTAGTGGGCGCTCGCCTGTCGGAACTGTTTGGCGGATACGACATCGTCGAGTACGGGGCCTTCCGAATCACCCGCGACATGGACGTCGATCTGCTCGAGCAGGAGGGCGACGACATGCTTCGGGCGATCGAACTTCGCATTCGTGCTCGGCAACGTAGTGAAGCGGTACGGCTCGAAGTATCGAGTAGCTTGTCCGCCAAACTACAAAACATGATTATCGGCGAGGAGCATATTCACTGCGGTGGGATCGACTCGCGGGGGTACGACGAGGTGTACCCAATCGATGGCATGCTCGACATGACCGGACTGTTCGAGCTGGTCAAACATGTAAACCGCGACGATTTGTTCGATCCGCCGTTCACACCTCGAATGCCTGAGCGGCTGGGCGCTGGGGGCGATATCTTTGCCCGCATTGCCGAGGGCGACATCCTGTTGCATCATCCGTTCGACTCGTTTCGCCCCGTGGTGAACTTCGTTCAGCAGGCAGCTCGCGACCCCAATGTGCTCGCCATCAAGCAAACGTTGTATCGCACCAGTGGCGACAGCCCGATCATCCAAGCGCTGATCGAAGCGGCGGAGAACGGCAAGCAGGTTACCGCGCTGGTGGAACTTCAGGCCCGTTTCGACGAGGCCAACAACATCTCCTGGTCTCGACAGTTAGAGCGTGCCGGAGTGCATGTGGTGTTCGGCTTTATGGACATGAAGACCCACAGCAAACTCTCCATGGTAGTTCGCCAGGAGGGCAAGAAGGTGCGGCGGTACATCCACTTAGGAACGGGCAACTACAATCCCACCACCGCGCTGCTGTACACCGATCTGGGACTATTCACCGCCGACCGCGACATTGCCGACGACGCCACGGCGCTATTCAATTTCCTCACCGGGTACTCTCAACAGTACCAATGGAAGAAACTCGTCATCAGCCCACTCGATTTGCACCGCCGCACCGTCGAATTGATCGACGAGCAAGCCGAACGAGCCCGGCTCGGCAAGAGCGCCAGGATCATTGCAAAGCTCAATTCGCTGGTCGATCCTGAGACGATACAAGCGTTGTATCGGGCGAGCCAAGCGGGCGTGGAAACCGATCTGGTGATTCGCGGGATTTGTTGCTTACGACCTGGACTGCCAGGCATATCAGAGAACATCCGCGTCCGCAGCATCGTCGACCGATTCCTGGAGCACAGTCGCATCGCCATCTTTGGCACTGGGTCGCGGCAGCAGATATTCGCATCGAGCGCCGACTGGATGCCACGAAACTTCGAGCGCCGCGTCGAGGTGATGTTCCCTATTGAAAACGCCGAGATTCGCCGCCGCATCGTCGAGGATATCATGCCGGTGTATCTGGCCGACAACCAGCGCGCGCGGCTGCTCAAGTCGGACGGAACTTATGTGAAGGCAACTTGCAAGGCGGGCGAGGAGCCAGTGCGTAGCCAATTGGAGCTATTAGGTAGGCCGAGTTCTTCGAGCCTCGGCAAATCGCCAAAGCTGGCCGATGGCACCACAGCGAAGCCATCAAAACAGGCGTCCAAGGGCAAGAAGGATGCCAAGCCAAAGACGCGGACCCGCAAGCGAGCGTAGTCGTGCCGCGTGAGCCGCAGGCGCTAGGCCTCGGTTCTGTTCGCTAATATCCGAGGCTAGCGCCTTCGGCTCACCCAATAGTTCGGGGGCAAAAAAATTGACCGGCGCCGTCCCCCCCTCGAGACGGCGCCAGTCGGTGGAGTTCCCCCCACGGATGAACCTCAACCACCCGCGGCGACACTTCGCCGAACTCGAGGCGTTCGACCAATCGTCCCCGACGCCGGCTGGCGGCTGAGGCGAGCCACGCACGACAGGCGAAACTCCCCCTGGGCAGCTAATTGCAGGAGTTTCTGACCAACCGGCTGAGCCAACACCCGATCGGAGTTTGCCGAGCACCAACGTGTCATCGTTTTCCCCTTCCGTTTCGTGGATTAGCAGCCAATAGCCGTGCCTGGCAGTGAGCCCCAACGGCCCAGTTTTCGTGCCTGTCACCCTAGTAAACGGATTCGACGACCAACGCGGGCAAGACAATCTCTAGAAATTTTCGGCTCCCCGTCGGCGAGCCCTGGGAGAGCGAATTCTGGGGCGATTTTTGTAGAAAGTGGGCCACCATCTGTGTTAGGGTGCGTAGTGGTAAGTGGCGAATGACGGGCACCGAGTGGTGCTGTTGATCGTGGTTTGTTGGGTGTTGGAGCCTGGGCGTTGGGAGAGTTGATTGGTCATTGCTTGCCGCAGCGTTGGTCACTCAAACTTCAATTGTCCGTTCGTGGCCGCCCCAGCGGACAATTGCAAGGTAGGTGCTGTCTCCTGCGACGTGAAAACACACCTAGAAAAACAGTGAAAAACGAATACTTGCATAGATGATGCGAGGCGAATAGAGTCCTCTAGAATCGTTTTCCGGGAGGCGGGACAAAACGGACATTTGCAGAAGGCTGTGGGCTGTAAGGACGCTGCCTAATGCTACGGCCGCAGACTCGCGAAGTGGAGGGTTCCCCCACCTACCTTCCAGACGCTGGGGTGGCACTGGTTGGCGACAGCCTACTAGGTAGCGTTGACATTCATGAGCAAGTCACCATGAGCGATGCGAGGCAGACGAATCCAAAGTAGTTTGTGTCTTTCTTGTCGTAGCGTGTGGCGACGCGGCGGTAGTGTTTGATTCGATTGAAAAAGCGTTCCACGACATTGCGGAGTTTGTAGCGTGTGCGATCATGACGGCGACGTCGATAGCCTCGACGCGAAGGGATCACCGGCTTGGCCCCTTGCCGGCGGATCCGCGCTCGCAAAGGGTCGCTATCGTACCCCTTGTCAGCCACCACGTAGTGCGGCGAAAGCTCGGCAATCAAAGCCTCAGCCTGGCTCATGTCGTGCCGCTCACCACCGGTCAACACAAAACGAACCGGCGTTCCCTGAGCATTCACAGCGGCGTGAATCTTGGTTCCCCAACCACCACGCGATCTTCCCAAAGCTAGCTGCTGGTCACTCCCCCTTTGCCGGCCGCCGCATGTTGGTGCGCACGAACCGTGGTCGAATCCAGCAGCAGATGCTCCAGATCGGGCTCGAGGTTCAAGGTTTCGAAAATGCGTTGCCATACACCACTTTTACACCAGCGATTGTACCGCTGGAAAACCGAGTTCCATTTTCCAAATCGCTCGGGCAGGTCACGCCAAGGTGCGCCGGTCTTCGCCAGCCAGATCACCGCATTGACGAATCGACGATTGTTGGCGCCCGTACGCCCCGGATCTCCTTTTTTCCCAGGCAGCAAAGGAGCAATTTGCTGCCACTGCATGTCCGTCAATTCATGTCGCCGTTTCATCGTAGACCTCCCAATATCAGTTCAACGGAAGACTACGTGATAACATGAAATCCTGTTTCAAAACATATGAATGTCAACGCTACCTAG
>JANQOF010000002.1 GCA_028279215.1 Pirellulales bacterium | reverse complement strand
TTTTTGTGGGGAGAGGTTAGGTGGGAGGCCGGTTGTTCCCCAATGGGGCAAAATCCATCTTCCTAACCTCTTGAGCTGCAACGCGTTACGACTTGGCCTCATATCGCACAGGCGAAAAAAGATTCATTGGGGCAAAACTCGCCTCGTCTCGCGAGCAATCGATTCCATAAGCCCAAAGCAGAGAACGACTTAAGGAATCGCGTCGCTACTGGGCTCAGGAGTTTAGCCCCAGGGTTTTCTGCAGTTGGGGCAAAACCCACCCGCGCGGTTGGCTCACAACCTGCGCAGCAAGACCCCCACTAGCCACTTGCCACCAGCACTAGCCATTACACAAATAAGTTGCCAATGAACAAAGGACGCAAGTAGAACGCGCCTTGAAGTACCCCCCAGTTGATCAAACGCGTGGCCTGGTTTCAAGCAAAAAGTGCGAAGTTGACCAGGAGCGCCGAAAACAATAATCGCTGGCAAACGAGCCCCCGGCGTTTCACGCCGAGGCAAGTTGACAAGATGCAGTTTCAGGCGGAGGTCATGGTCACCGCCGCACTTTCACCAAGCTCGATATCTACGGCGGCGCATCGTCTTCAAGTCGCTCGGTAGTGGTCCAAGAAGATCTCTACGGCAGACTTTACAGCTGCATTCCGCTCTCTAGTCGTAACAGGTTTCTGCCCTGCCATGAGTTCCGGCCAAAAGGCTATTTCCTTGATCAACCCGCAGAATTGGGCAGCTGCTTTCTCTGGATCATTTACCCGTAGGCGACCATCTCTCTTTCCAGCCTTGAAAAAGGCAATCATGTCCTGCCTTAGTCGAGCGTGGGCTTTCACAGTGTTGTGTGCCCACTCTGGCGATTGAATGAAGCGAGAAATCACTACCCGCGAGAGCTTCATGAAGTCTTTGCTAGTGATGGTCGAGGCAAACGTACCCCCTATTGCAAGCAACTGCTCCTCCAGTTCCTTTTCTTCAGAGTACTCATGGGCTGGCATGTCTCTAACTCGTTCCAAGATTTCATCGATTATTGCCTGGAATAGATCGTCTTTACTGGGGAAATGGTCATACACGGTGCGTTTAGAGACATTTGCCGCCTCCGCAATGCGGTCCATGCTCGTTCCAGTAAACCCGTGCGACAGGAATTCCTCCGTCGCGGCTTCGATAACCGCCGCTCGCTTAGGGCTCTTACGGCGGGGTTTCGTCTTACTCTCAGTTTTTTCTTTGGTAATCACCCGTCTGCTCCTGTGTTAAGGCCATAGAATCGCCTGAAATATACTGCACAGTGCAGTATATGCTCGGGGTCCTAGTTAGGCAAATCCACTTTTTCTGCCCCCCAGGCACCGCGATGCGTAGGAAAACGCATTTTTTAGGGAAGATAACAACAATTCCAAGAATTTCCTCAGAATTCACTGGCGGCAGTATTGACGGCCGCCAGTATTAAACTACACTGTGTAGTGTAGTCAATGATGGCGGGTAAAGCCTGGTCAGAACCCAAAAAACATCTCCGTACACAAAGGAATTGAACCATGCTCAAAAGACTCACAAATTTTTCACTCAAGATGTTCGCCCAGCTTTTTCCCTCGGAAAAGCCGCTTCTGTTTACAGGTGCTGGCTCGACGAACCAGATAGCCTCATTTGCAAGAGCATCTGGAAGCATACGTCCTCTGCTCGTGACGATTCCCTCGTTTGTTAGACGGGGTGCCCTTGACGATCTGCTAGAGCATTTCAGCGAACTGGGCTGCAAAGTCACAGTGTTTGACGGTGTCATTCCCAACCCAACCTACGATGTGATCGAACAGGGCATTGAACTATGCAATGAGAACGATTGCGACAGCGTCTTTGTTGTTGGTGGCGGTTCAGCCATTGACGCAGCCAAGGTGATCGCCGCTTGCTGCTCGAATAATGCAAGCGTCGAACAAGTTGTCGGCTTGTTGAAGGTGAGGCAGCCCACATTGCCCTTCTATGTCGTGCCCACCACGTCGGGTACTGGCTCAGAGGTCACCAATGCCGCTGTCATCTCCGAGACCAAGACTCACCAAAAGAAGTTTGTTGTCGATCCCAAGCTAGTGCCTTCGGCCGCCGCACTTGATGCAAATATGCTGAAGACATTGCCGGCTCACATCACGGCAGAAACGGGGATGGACGCCCTGACGCACGCTGTTGAGGCCTATACCTCGGTCAATCGATTCGCAGATGCCGAAAGGGATGCCAAACTGGCCATAAAGTTGCTGCTTGAGTATCTACCCGTTGTCTATGAGGACGGCGATGACCTAGAAGCACGCGAGATGGTAGCACTTGCTTCTTTCCTAGCCGGTTACGCATTCAATAAGTCGGGCCTGGGCTATGTGCATGCGATCTCGCACCAGATCAGTGCTCACTACAACACACCCCATGGGTTGGCCAACGCGGTCATTCTTCCACGAGTGATGCGGTTCAATAAGCCAGCTTGCTCGAACCGACTTGCTCAGCTCGAGCGTATGGAAAGCGGAAAAGTTAATGGGACCGATGAGCAGGCTGCCGACCGATTCATTCAGCGAGTCGAAGCCCTCGGTCAGCAACTTGATATCCCAGCCGGACTTGGAGAGCTGAAGACGGAGCACTACGACGCCATAGCAAAGAATGCCCGTAAGGAAGCTTGGTCATTCTACGCCGTCCCACGCTTGATGAAACAAGCACAGTGCAAGGAGATCTTAGCGTCGATCACTGCAGGAGCGACCGCTGCCAGTCCGGTAACGAAAAAAGATCATTCTACTGACAACAGTAGTGTCTCGGACACCCAGGACTCCCCAATGAAGCAGTTTTCCGTTGCTTCCTAGTCTTACGCTGTATGTGAACTCACCCCTTTAATACTAACTACTTTACAAAGGATACGACCATGAACACTCTCACTGAAAATCCTGCAAATGGGCAAAGCGTACTATCAGTAGTAAACAGCCAACCTCATTCTACTCTTAAGGAGAAGGACGTGAATTCGCCAACCGAAACCACAATGACTGAGCAAGAAATTCAGCAGTTAGTTGAAAGCCAGCGTCAGTACTTTCGTTCTGGCGCCACACTGTCAGTGGAGTTTCGGCTTCAACAGCTCAAGAAACTCCGCGATCTTCTTCATAGTCATGAAGATGAACTGTATGCGGCCATCTACAAAGATTTCGGCAAGTCGAAGCACCATACCCAATTGACCGAAACGTATCCTCTGTTCGAGGAACTAGAGATGGCCATTAAGAATCTTAGGAAATGGACCAAGCCGCGCAAGGTGAAGACAAATCTTTTGAATCAGCCAGGCAAAAGCTTCATCGTGGCAGAACCGCTTGGCGTGACACTAGTAATTGGAGCCTGGAACTTTCCCTACAACCTTTCACTAACTCCCGTTGTCGGATCAATGGTTGCTGGAAACACTACGGTTCTCAAGCCAAGTGAACTGCCTGCCGAGACTAGCCATCTGATGGCGAAGCTGATCAACGAAAACTTCGAACCCAGCTACTTGCACGTGGTTGAAGGTGAGATTCCTGAAACGATGGCCTTGCTGAATCAGCGCTACGACAAGATTTTCTTCACGGGTAGCCCCCAAGTAGGAAAAATCGTCAACAAGGCTGCCGCTCCGCACTTGACCAACGTCACCTTGGAATTGGGTGGCAAGAATCCAGCGATTTTCGCTGAAGATGCCTCGGTAGATGTAGGAGTCAAACGTCTTATCTGGGCAAAGTTCATTAACTCTGGGCAGCTATGTCTCTCCCCGGACTATGTTCTGGTGCACAAGAGCATCAAGGATCGAGTCCTTGAGCGGATGGTGAACGAAATCAAGAAGCACAACTACTCAGTGGAAAACGGTAACTTCGTCCGGCTCATCAATGAGCGAAACTTTGACCGCGTTGCCGCCATGATTGACCCCGAAAAAGTCTACTACGGCGGAGAGATGAATCGTGAAGAACGTGTCATTGAGCCCACGGTGATGCACAACGTCACGGTCGATGATGCGGTCATGCAGGACGAGGTATTCGGGCCGATCATCTCGGTGATCGAGTTTGAAACGCTTGATGAAGCCTTTGACATCGTCAAGAGCTTTGAGAAGCCGTTGGCTGGCTATCTGTTCTCCAATGACCAGGCCACCAAGGACCGTTTCTTGGCTGAGATTCCTTTCGGCAGTGGCGCCATCAATGACGCTGTGATGCAGAACACCAACACAAACCTTCCGTTTGGCGGTGTCGGTAATAGCGGCATGGGACGCTACCACGGCGAGTATAGCTTCGAGTGCTTCTCGCATATGAAGCCGGTCCTGGAGAAAGCCAATTGGATCGAGCTTGATCTCAAGTATTACGGACACTCTGATAGGCAAATGAATCTGATCCGCAAACTCTGAGAAACAAGCAACACTAACAAAGAGAAAGCTGCAATTAACAAAGGAGAAATCCGATGGCCAAATATATCGCTACCATTCAAGAAGGGCATCCTGCTCAATCAATTCGAGATGAACTTGCGAGTGGGCTGAAGGCGGTCGCCGAGGGTGCGCTAGGAGACGACCCTGCCACCACGGACGTGGTTTGGAAAATCATCCCCAAAGGGTTTGGCTGGACAGCCGGAAGACCCAGCAACTCCAGCGTTCTGTTGTGTGTTGTATCCGAAGATCTTCAATTCAAGGCCCGGGCCAATTTCATGTCCAAGGTCAACGACCTTTGGGTAAGTAAGACAGGGGCTGACCCCAATGAACTATTGATCTATACCCAAGGCACCACACTTTAACCACAACGCGCATCTAGTGTGTCAGCAATAGGAGAATCGTCATGCCTATCTATCTCTCAACTGTAGAAGAAGGGCGCTCGAATGAGGCTCAGCGGACAATGATCGCCGAGTGCATCACTGAAGTACATGTTGATGTCACTGGTGCTCCTGCTCAGTTCGTGAACACATTCTTTCAGGAACGTGCCGACGAAGAAGGTGGGTTCCGTGAACTGCCTAAGGGTAAGGTCATTTTTGTGAATGGCAACATTCGCTTCGGACGCAGTGCCGAGGCGAAAGCAGAGATGGTCGAACGGATCACTCAAGGTGTTGTGGCCGCCCTTGACTGCCAACGCGAGGAAGTTGGCATCACACTTAACTCGGGTCCGGCCTCCCACGGTATGGAAGGAGGACAGATACTCCCCGACCCGGGCAGTCCGGAAGAGAAAGCTTGGAAAGAAATGGAGCACGCGTAGGTCTTAGATGATGAACAGAGTGGGCCGACCACCTTGCGTGGTCGGCCAAATTCCAGAAGTGCGGAGGTGATGCCCACCTCCGCTAGAAGTGTAAGTTCCACAATTGCTCCTATTGAGCTCCCCGAATCAGAATTTTGGCAATTCCTAACCTGCCTTAGCGTTCATCGACCGAAGCGGAGTCACCTTCGATCGGCGTTTCATGTCTGGGCTCGTACCGTCTTGCCAACCAGGCCAATCCAGTCCGCACAGAGTTCTGCCACCTTCCTCCACTTCGGTTCCAACATCAGATAGTGGCCATAGCCAGACGCTTCATGAAATGTGGCTCGCTCGCCGTGGCGTCCGGCGATCAACCGCGATGTCGAAGGCGGCACGGCGAGATCGTCCGTACCTGACACCACCAGTACCGGGCAGGTGACAGCGTTATAGTCGATCTTGGTCGTTTGGCTGTCATCGAACATCCAGAAGAAGAGCTCAAACATCACCCGCCCCGACTCCGGTCCCATTCGTTTGAATACCCTTTGCTGCTCGTCAGAATCCAGCTTGTTCAGACCAAATCGCGACATGGTTTCAAAGTCGGGCAGCAGCGTCTCCTCCCAGAACGCGCCGGCAGAAATCCACGCCTTGGCCAGCTCCCGTTCTTGATCTGTGGTCGGTAGCACTCCCCAATTGATGCTTCCGTTAAGCAACACAAGGGCGGTTGCCAAGCCGCGAGCCGCGAGCTTTTGGGCGACGATGCCACCGAGCGAATGGCCAATCAGGATTGGCCGCGCGTTGAGCGCCTCCACGAACGACGCAACATCCTCTACATAGTCCGCGATACTCAATCCCCTGATTAGCGATGTGTGTTCCGCCGATGGTGAAGGGTCGTGGAGGCGATAGGCTGGGCAGTGGCATGCAAACCCCTTCTCCTTGAAGAAGTCGGCGAAGTTCGCCATCGTCCAGGGTCCGACGTTGGTGCCGTGGATAAGAACGATCGGTGTGTCCATAAATCAACTACGTTGATTGTCCAACGGGAAGCTGGGGCGAGCCCGTGACCTCACCCCAGTCAAGTACCAACTTCCGCATCGCCTGCCCGCAGAAGCGGCTCCGATTTCGGTGGTTTCTTTGCCCACTAAGCCTGAACCGCGCCACTAGCTACTTGCCACCAGCACCAGCCACTACACAAACAAGTTGCCAAAGATCGACCGGTGCGCGACAAGAACGCACCTGAAAGTACCGCTAGTCGATCAAACTTGTGGCCTAGTTTCAAGGAAAAAGTGAGAAGTTGACACGAACGCCGCAAGTAAGCGGAATTGGCACATCGGGTTCGACACTTCTGGCTAGTTCGAGCCAGCAATCTGGTTCAGACCAGCGGCCAGCATCTCCAGGCTATCTATGAGCCGGGGGCCGGAACGGTTGAAGTACTGCGATCCGTCAAACGTCAGCACACGACCCGCCCGCACCGCCCGCAGTTGGGGCCAAATGTCATGCTTCGCAAGTTGGTTGATATCAACGCCGATCCGCACGACGTCGAGTCCACAGCACGTGACGACGATCACGTCCGGGTCGGCGTCAGCAACTTCCTCCCACGACACTCGCCGCGACTTTTCGCCCGCCTCGCCAAGAACGTCGGTTCCGCCTGCCAGACTGACCAGTTCTGGATTCCAGTGTCCGGCGGCGAATGGCGGGTCGAGCCATTCCAGCAGGACCACTCGCATCCACGATTGCCGACCGCAGTGGGCCGCGATTTTGTCGATGCGTTCGCGTAGCTCCGACACCACGCTATTGCCTCGCACTCCGACACTGGCCGCTCCGGCCACCTCGCGGATGGATTCGAGAACGTCGTCGAGCGTCTTCGGACGAAGTTTGAGAATCGTCGGTCGCGGGTCGAGTTGGCTGGCGACCTCGTCAACATCACCATCGGGCACGGCGCACACGTCACACAGCGTTTGGCTCACGATAAGGTCGGGGCGAACCGCGGCGAGTTGCACCCCGTCGAGCGCGTAGAGCGATGGCTCGTTAGCCATCTGATCAGTTACCAGGCGGTCAATCTCAGCACTCGATGCGCCAGCGGGAATGAGCGACCGGGTGACTCGTGGCAATTCCTCGACGCCTGGCGGGAAGTCGCACTCGTGCGTCACGCCGACGAGGGACTCGCGGAGCCCCAACCGGCACACGATCTCAGTGGCGCTCGGAACGAGCGAGACGATGTTCAAAGTACCTTCACTCCGTGTCGCTGCTTCCATCGTTCTGGCACCAGCATGTCGCTAGAAGCCGATTCGCTGGTTATGTACTGTCTTGCCGTTGAAAGTCGGCCTTGGTCTGGCTGGGTTGGTTTGCTGGTGGCGAGGGCGGTGAGGTGCCGAGGCATATCACGCTTAGGGTACCGTCGCTGGAATCCAGTTTCTCGGATCGTTCGCCGTCGCCACATAGTTGCGAACCGGCAAGAAGTTCACCAGTTAAACGCTCCAAAGTATGCGTCCCACAACTGATCGGCGTACCTTAAGCCGTATGTTTCGGCATACCTTTCACCACGTGCTGCGTGACGTTTGGTTCGCGTACTCATCCGGTCGTGATGATGCCCCAGTTCATGTAGTAGAATGTGCATCAACTGGAATCCTTTGATTGAATTCTCATCAAAGTAGCACAGTGTACCACGCGAATCGTTCGGCATAGGTTCACGCAGCACTCCCAATCTGTCGAGAATCGCGGCGTGTCCCCCGACGAATTCGTTGTCCCACTCTGATGTCAACTCGCGCTCCCAAGCACATATTGCTACGATTCCGTTCCAGTGCCATCCCATAGCATCGCCACCTTCGTCTAGTATGATTGCATCCAAACCATGAGATAGCTCCTCCCAGTCCGGCAGGATGTCTATGAATTTTCGGACATCTGCAATCGTCAAGAAGTGCCTATAGCCGTCCCCTGGCCTAAGGCGGTCAATCACGGTCTCGAACTGGCGAACTTGAGAATAGTGATTGGACAACTCCGTGCGATTCTTCCGCGCAACCCGACCATCACGCACTTTCGTACCTGTCTTGCGTTGTGAACGTCGCATTGGAACGTCCGTGCGCGGCGGAGGTCTGCTTGGGTAACTCTAAACTACGAGACAGGTTGCATTTCTTCCGGTTCGCTCGGGGCACAAGAAGTGGCAAGAACCACCGCCGCAAGACCTACCCGAACTTCATCGTCCAAAGTAGGCGTGTCAACCCTCTACTCACCGTCAGCCTAGATAGACAGTGTTACCTTCGCGATCATCATTCCTTGTCATCAAGCACCAGGATCTCCACCTTCCGAAACTCGACTGGGTGGCTCTCCGACTGCAATGAAATGGTGCCCGTGGAGATCTTCAAGTCACCGTTGCGTTCAGCAACAAGCGGCTTCGCTGTTTCGTCCTTGGGGTCGTACTGAGGCTGCTCGTACTCGAGGACCAAATCGCCATTGACATAGTGCTTGATGACCCCATTTCCATGCACTTCGACTTCCGTGGTCACCCACTGGTCATCGAAGGTGGGTGATGAAGAATTGGTGCAGTGCCTGGTGTGCAACTTGCCATTCATCACCACGTTCGTGCCAGGCGTACAAAGGTTGGCCGTGGGCCGTGGGCCTCGACCAAGGCCTGACAGCAACTGGACTTCGAGGCTTACCGGAAAGTTCTGGTCCACGGCCATGGTCTCGGGCCGCTGGCCGTGGATCATGATGCCGCTGTTCTTTTGCGCCCAGCCGGCTCCGCCTTTCAGTTGATCGCCGACGATGCGGTACTCGACGCGTAGCTTGTAGTTCGAAAACTCCTCGTCGAAGAATAGATGGCCGAACCGCGCCTCGAAATTGTCGTACTCGTCGTAGCCAACTTTCAACAAGCCGTCTTCGACGCGAAACGTGTTGCCAAAGTTCTCACCAGCTTCGTGAAAACGAATCTTCGGCGTCCAACCTTCCAGATCCTTGCCATTGAAAAGCTGGCGCCACTCTTCCTCGGCGGGCGCGGAGCCTGCGAACAGCGACATGAACAACAGAGGTACAATGGTCGAGCGAACGGGCGGCATGGACGGTCTCCTAGGCTACAGTTTGCAACTTCAATGAGCGGAAGACGTTATTCTAGCAAAACAGCGAGGGCCCAACCTCAACAGTGTTCGGTCTGGTCGTCGTCGGCCATTTGACGCAGCCGCGCCGAGAAGTCGGGCAGCGCCGCCACCACGCGAGTCCACGTGGGAAGCGCCGAAGCGCCGGAGGGATCTTCAAACACCGCTTCTCCAGCGGCCGTGATTTGTTCGGCGAAGGCCTCGATCGCCTCTTCCTCGCCATGACGGTCGTATACCAGGCTGTTCATCAACGCGTCCGCGTGGTACTGACGAATCGCGTCTTGAGCAAGCCGCACGTAACTGTTGCGAATGCTCAACAAGTGGCCGCGCGTAACCACCATTCCTTGGCTCATCAACGTGCGGAGGATGCTGGTAAGGATATCGCTTGCCATACCCATTAGTCCGCGCGACCGATCGTCGAGTGAGAGCGGCTGGTGTTTGTGCTCATAGGCTCTGCCCAGGTCGACCTGGCAGACGCGCTTTGGCGATGTGTTGCGAAATACCTCGGCCAGCGTTCCTACTTCTAGCCCCCAATCGCACGGAATGCGATTCGAGCGGGCAAGCGTCGCCGACACGGCAAACTCGCCCGCCAAGGGATACCGAAAACTCCGTACGAATACCAAAAACTTGTCGCTGCCCAGCACCGAGATCATCGCCCGCGTGATGGGTGTCATCAAAAGCCGGGCGACGCGGCCGTGCATTCGGTCGGTACAGCGTGCGTAGTACGCCTTGCAAAAATCAAAATCTAAACTCGGATGCGCCATCGGCAGGCACAGCCGCATGAGCATCTCGTTGTCGTAGTTCACAATGTCGCAGTCTTGCAACACGAATGCCTTGAGGCGCGGGTCGGCCAGCAGGTAGCCGAACCCGGTCCATACTGCCCGCCCTTTGCCAGGTTGCGACACATCGAACCCAGCGTCGGTTAGCTCTTGGTACATCTGCCGCCCGCGAGCGCCATCGGTCCACAGAATTCGCGCCCGATCGCCCAATTGCTTGGTGATCGCGTATGTATCCCGATAGTCATCCACCGAATCGGCGCGATTCAGTACGATCACAATCGTGTCGATGTAATCGGCCTTCGCCAATTGACTGGCGATGTTGGCAAACGGCGCGGCTCGCATGTCGGAAGCGGTGATTGGCAGCACCAGACCAATGGGCGACTCGTGCACGGCGCTATTGAGTTTCGACTCGAGTTGCACGCGATCGACGGTACCAAGTTCGTGAATCGTCGTGATTGGGCCGTATTGAGAGAAATCGGGCACGCGGCAGCGTTCCTTCTGTAAACGTCGACTGCGGAAAACAGGGCTCCGATTATACTCCAGGAGCTTGCCTGGTGGCTATTCGGGTCGGAGCCAAACCGCGACGCCTGGCGCGAGTATGAACGGACCAGCCTCGATCAGTTCCCCCGCGTCTGATAAGAGACTTCGATATCTTGGGCGTGGCGCCGCCGTAAGCGAATCGAGATCGACGCTAACTGCTTCTCCAAAGTTCACCAACACGACAACCCGCTCACCGCCATCCAAACTCGCTCTCTCAAAAGCCAACACGCTCGGATGTCCAGGGTCGAGCAAGTGCAGCGCCGATTCCGGATGAAAGGCAGCGTGCGACTTGCGGACCTCTAGTAGCCGTCGAAACCCGTTGTGTATCTTTGCGGACAGCGAATCAGCCGGCTGAATATGACTACGGAGTTCGGCCACGTCGTACTTATGGCGGTTGATCCGTCGATTGATCCCACTTTGCTCGACACCGGCATAATCGTTTTGCGATCCCACCAGACTATGAAAGTACACTGCCGGCATGCCGGGCAACGATAACATCATCGCTTGAGCCGCCAGAAACCGTCGGGCGTGCAAGTCGTCGTCAGCCGCTTCTCCCTGCGCCGTGGGCGACAGAGCATCGACATAGGTGATGTTCAATTCGTAGGGCACGTCCGTGCCGTCAGGGCGTCGCCGCGTGTTAATCAAACCGCCACGGTCGCGTACCGCAGCGATCATGCGATCGAAACGTTCGTCCGGCACCAGACCTTCGAGTGGCCGGACTCCGATTCCATCGTGGCTGGCGGTAAAGTTGAAGTAGGTACAACCGGGCGGAGGCGGATCGAGTGTCTCGAGCCATCGTCGTAGGTACACAGCGTCGCCGTTAGTAAACGCATCGAGCAACAGAGGCGGCAAACTGAATTGGTAAACCATGTGGGCCTCGTCGCCCGCGCCAAAATAGCTGACGTTCTCCTTGTGGGGCACGTTCGTCTCGGTGAGCATCAGCATTCGCGGAAACGCTTCGGTCACCACGTCGCGCATCAGCTTCACCGCTTCGTGGGTTTCCGGAAGATGCACACATGCAGTGCCTATCCTCTTCCACAGAAACGCAATGGCGTCAAGCCGCACGATTCGGGCTCCTCGCTTTGCGTACTCCATCAACACGCGAAGCATGCGGAGCATCACTTCTGGCTCGGAGTAATTCAAATCGATCTGGTCGTCGGAGAACGTCGTCCACACGTGGCGTGGGCCGCCCGCGGTTTGCACTTCGGTGAGCAGCGGAAGACTGCGCGGCCTGACTACGAGCGAAAGATCGGTCGCTGGATCGACTTCGACGAAGAAGCGATCGTATGGCTCTTCGCCCGCCAGGTACTTCTGAAACCAATCACTATGCTGCGAAATGTGATTGAGCACCAAGTCGAACATCAAGTCGACATGCTCGCCCAGTCGCTCAATGTCGTCCCATGTGCCGGCGACTGGATCGACTGCCAAGTAATCGACGACCGAAAACCCATCGTCGGATGAGTACGGACAAAATGGAAGCAAATGGACGACGGAGAGCAGTTCGTCGAGCTGGCTCTCGACCAGCCATCGACGCAACGCCTCTAGCGGCGTGCAATCGTTGCCGCGAATCTGGTCGGCGTAAGTAATCAGCACAACGTCCTGTTCGGTCCAACTCGGCGTCGTCCCGTTGTCGTCTGCTGGCTTCCGGTACTCATCGATCAGCCCTGCAACGCGGCCAGCCACTTCCTCGGCGCGCGCTCCGTACAGCACGCGCAAACGGGAAACGAGTTGAGAATCAATTGGGCCGTTGGGCATCGTCACTCCGTCGATGGTTAGCCAAGCAGGTGGGGCTTGGAGGCCACCCAACCATTCTACAGGTCGTCCATACCTGTGTGGTTGGTAATCAGGATCCGCAGTTTTCGGCGGAGCACGGCGTAGCTGTAAAATCGCTTGCCAAGCGTGTAGTTGGTCTCGACCATATTCGTGCGAAACTCTGGATCGTCGATCACCCGTTGCACCTTGGAAATGACCTCGCGTGTGAGGTAGCCGTTCATGGTAATCACGTCGAAGCCGCGAGGTTCGATATCGCTCACAAAGATTGAATAGCGATTCACCAACGGAGGTTTTCGGTAGTAGAACGCCTCGATGAGCGCGTTGCCGAATCCCTCGTACAAGCTGGGATAGGTAATAAAGTCGGCATGCAAGTAAGCGTCGCTCAGTAGATATACCTTCTCGCCATGGTCATTGGTGCCGCGCACCTCGCCGATGCGATTGGGAATGTACAACAGCTCCACGCCCTGGTGTTCGGCCATCTCGCGCAGTGCATGTAGGTACTCGTCTCCTTCGTCGCCTGATTCGTGCGAGATCACCAACTTACAGCGAGGATTTTGCAGCGCGCCGATCAGCGATATTGCATGCTCAATGCCTTTGCGCGGCACGACCCGTGTGGGTTGGAGAAACATGATATCGTCGGGCCCAATGCCGATCGCTTCGCGAAAGTCGGCATTGTAATCGTCAACGGTGGGTGGTTCCTCGTCGAAGTCAAGCACGTTGGGCACCAACACGCTGGAGACACCGCGGCGGTGCGACAGCGCGCGTTGCGCCTCGGAGTTAATCGTTACATGCTGGATCGATGGCAACGTACACGGAAACGCCATACGCAGGAAATCGCCGCAGGCGTTGACGCTGAAGCGGTCGCGTTCCCAATAGAAATCGTGGTGATGAGCGATGGTCGGAAAGCCGGTTTCGGCCACGAACATGGAAATCGCGATCCCTAACGGAATGTTCATGGGAATCGTCAGGGCATTCTGAACCACCAAGATCTCAATCTCGAACTTCCGTGTGAAATCGTATAGCGTTCGCTTCAGGTGTTCGGAAATCGCCAGAATCCGCCGAGTCACCTCCGGCTCGCGGGTTACCCGACCGAAACAACGGTTGTTGATCCATTGGATGTCAGGGTGAGCAAAGTATGCGTGCGGAACCAGCATGCTGATGTCGGGCGCCGTGTCGAGTTTGCCCCCGTACCAGTAACTCACATGCCGGTGGTCCCAGAGAATCTTGGCCCACTTCGCCGCTTCGAGCGACACGCCGTCGGTGCCTGCGAACCGAGTACCGACGAAACCGATGTTGTGGCCAACTTGCGACATGAATCACTACGTTGTTAAGTGTTCGATCGGCGCGCGGCGGGAGCGTCGCAAGTGGACATTGCATACCGCTCCGGACTGCCTGAGATGCCTGCAGAGCAAGCGATCGACGGAGCGGCAACTTAGCGCGGCGCCTGCCGACGGCGCCAATCGTCTCAAATGTAAGCTACTCGGGTTTCGGGGCAAGGCGCAAAATAGCCAAAATCTGCGGCAAATCCGTTACAACCGCGTCTGGCTCCACGCATTCGGTCATGGGGTCGCCTTCGCGGAGCCGCAGGCTGCGGTTATCGCCAGCGAAGAGCACCGTGCGAAACCCCACAGCAGCAGCCGGGGCAACGTCGTTCCGCATGTCGTTCCCCACGTACAGCACTTCGTCGCCGCGAATGTTGCGCTCCGCCAACGCGGTTGCGACTTGCTCGTAGAGATAGACGCCTGGCTTGGCTTGCCGATGTTCGTACGACAAGGCGCACAAGTCTTCCGCAAATCCCAATTCGGCGCTGGTCGATTCGGTGAAGGCAGGAAACAACTCGCGTGTAAACGATTGGGCGTTACTCACGATCCCCATCTCCAAGCCGGCTTCGCGGACGCCAGCCAGAACCTCCACCAGCCCGGGCATCGGCCAAACCGGATTGACTCTGCACTCGTACTCGACGGCCAGGCGAGCAAGCGGTGGTGCGCTGGGCGAGCATTCGAGGTGGCCAAGTTCGGAGAGATTCTTGAGCGTGCTGCGCCATACGTTGTGAATATCGACTTCAGGGAACTCGACTGGTGACGCTTGATGCTGGCGTTCGATTTCCGCATGCAGCGCGGCGACCACTTGATCTCCAGAGCCGTTCTTCAAGTCGAGCCCCACTACTCGGAGCGCCTCTTCTGCCGCACCACCAAGGCTCGCCCCGCTGCTGAGGCTAATGTCGCCGCTGGCGCTGATGAACAGGGTGCCATAGATATCGAACAGCACCGCCTTGATACGATCGAGCGCCGGCAATCGGGCCGATACTCCCGTGGGCTGCGGTTTCAGCGGCGCGCTGTTGCGGCGTATCACTTCGGTGATGGTCACGTCGCTACTCCTCGAAACGTATGGCATGTAGGCGATCGAGTTGCATGAAGTGGTAGAGTATCGCCTGCCCTTCGCTCGCGGCTTGCACCTCGCCGCTCGGCGCGTCGGCAATCAATTGTCGATAGGCGGACGCCAACTGCGCGCTCGATTGGGCGAGCGAATACTCGGTACGAACTACGGCCGCGTTGCGATCGATCGTCGCCGCTTCGTGGCCATCGAACGAGAGCTTGCCCTCGAGCCCTGGGTTTGCTTCGAAGAGCGCCTGACGCACGGCATCAGTGTCGGTTGCGGCGGCGCGTAGGAGTTGTTCCTGAAAACGGCTTGGCAACAGTGCAAAGTCGATCTGCCCGTCCGCGAGCAGGCGCTCGATATCGCGAGCCACCTGCCATTTGTTGTCTCCAGCGAGCCCGTAACTCTCATTCGCCCACTCGAAAGCCACTTGCAGAGACGCGCTTAGGTCGTCTTGCTGGTCGATCAACTCAAGCGGCACGTTCAGCGATTCGTAAAGTCGATGCAATTCCAGCCCGCGATCCTTGAACTCGGTCGTAATGTCGGGCAAGTCACGGCCAATTAACGACTTGCCCGCCAACCAGGTTTCGAGAAACACCATGCCGAATCCCTCGGCCACGCTCGTAGTGATCGTGGCGTCGGAAGCCGACACCGCATCCAAGAACTCAGTCTGCCCGCTGCCGCACGTGTCGAATAATGCGCGGAGCTGTAGCAGTTCGCCAAGCGCCCTCCACCGCTCAAACGAAGGAAGCTCCAATGGGTTCTGAGGCGCCAAGGTAACCGCGTGCCACGTATTGGATGGGCTAATCGCTGCGTGCAGTAGGAACTCGCCCAAGTTCTTGCGACGAATGCCGCGCACGGGATACAGAACCAGACGCGCATCGGCGGGCAGTGCCAGTTCATCGCGCACTTTCCCAGCGACCCGTTCGTAGGGCTTCAATCCTACGAAGTCGGCCGCGGCGTTGGGCAAGCTATGCAGCCTCTTGTCGGGCACACCGGCGAGTACCAGCAATCGTCGATCGCGGTCGGTGAGCGTTGCGTAGTGAACGCCGGCGCCTAGCGGGTACTGGCGCTCGGCGATCTCCCGAGGGTCACTGGTGTCCCATGCTCTAGCAAGCAGCCGGTAGTTCGCAGGGCGAAAGTCTTCAACGAAGTCGTGCACCTGCAGCAACAGTCGATAGCCACGCTTTGCGAGCCGCTGGATGGCGCCAGGCCACGACACATTCTTGCCAAGCGAATGATTGTGGACGTGCAGCACTGTGTCGTCGAGACCGAATCCGTTACTAACCAGCGCAGCAGTGACTTCGTCAGCTAACCGATCCTCACGAACCGTGGGAAGTTGGTCGTAGTCGATCGGCGCCAGCGGCATCAGCACTTCGTCAAACGGTACGAGACTTCCTCCCTCGATTCGGTCCCACACCTTCTCAGGCCAACCCTCATGACGGCCGCCGTACAGCACGCCGACGCGTTTGGGGCGCTCCTCGTCACGCAACTCCGCCAAGGCGCGGAGTTGGTTCACGATTACCTGAGTCACCCCTCCGGCATTCAGATGGTAGTGGACGAAAACAACGTTCATGCGGGCCAACTCGGGAGGCGAGATCTTGCACAAGACCCTTAGTTTCGCCTATGGGAACGACTGGTTCAACAAGGTGAGGGGGCAAAGCACGCGGGCACTAACGAACAACGGGGAACCGACCAGTCTCGGCCAGTTCCCCGTTGTGTGAATTCCACAGGGTTTGTCGAACAGCCGACTACACCAGATAAATCGGCAGTTGCACGCCGACGTTCGGAGCGGCCGAGTCGGCCTCCGCGCGGTAGCCATTATAGTAGTCGACGTCAGCGTCCCGATCGCGCCATTCGAGCCGCTCGCGATAATCAGGAGCGGTACGAACCAGTCGAAGGTCGTCGTCGAAGTCAACAAGATCGCGGTCGTAGCGTAGCTCGTCGCGGCGGTAGTAGGGACGGTAGCCACGACGGTACCGGCGGACGTAACCCTGCGACACTGCTTCGACGGCCCACTTGGTGAGCACCGTACGCAACACGGTAAGCGATAGCCCGCCCGTGCGTTCGAGCACGATCGCCTTGGCGTCGCTCCACCGCGCGTCGCTGCGGCAGAGTTCGAGCAGTTCGATGCCTGAGTTCGTCAGGCGAACGCAAGTTGCGCCATTGGTAGTGCGGTCGACTTCCTTCACGAATCCGGCGTCGGTCAGCAGCCGCAAGTGAAAACGCAACCGCTCGTCGGCTTCGTTCGCCAGACCGGATCGCAGTACGTTGATCGTGCATTCGGGACCATGAGCTTCCAGGTCGAAAAGCAGTTGGCGGCAGAAATCTATATCGCGTTTCATCGGGTGCACCTCCATTTGCACACTACCGGGAGTCGTCGCCAGCCACGCATTTTTGGGGAACGCGCGCCGGCGAAAGAAATACGGAGCAATCGCGGCGTTTGCGCTCCGCGAATTGAGCAAGCATGATCCCCGTAATCTCGGGCGCGGGTCAATAGCGGTTTGACGATCTCGCGGGTGCTAGCACTAGCGCTCGGCGGGCACCCAAAGTGGTTCGCTGAGTTGTATGTCGATCAACTCATTGGGTGCCGCCCCCGGCTCCAACGTTACTTTCAATTCAAACGTTGCGTGATCGCGGCGGCTGGGAATCATTCCCCGACTGACGTTGCCGCCGGTTAGCGCCCCGGGCTGCGGGAAGTACTCGGACGCCGCTTTTTCGAGTTGCCGCGAGCGAATGGGAATGGCAACGCGCTGCCACTTGCCATCCGCCTTGGGGAACTCGCATTCGACGAGTTGTACATGGTCGAGCTGACCGTCGCGGCGTTTCAGTACGATTTGACGAAACGCAAAATTGGCGTCGTGGTCGCCGCGGTAAGTGCCGGTGGGTCCGTCGGCTTGCCATACCAACTCGGCTGCCGGGACACCCAGCAGATTGGGCCAGTCGATGCTGCTGGTCGCTGGGGCGACGTCGATCGCCAAGGAAGGCTGTCCAGCAGCGCCAAGAAGTTGGTTCCAAGAAACATCGACGGTGCCGGTACCGACCCGACGGTTGCCAACGTATACGGTCGTTTGATCGCCAGCCGCGACTCGCAGCCCGCCCAGTAGGCCAAGTTCATTGCGTGTAAGCGGGGTCGTCCACACCAGCATGCTCACCAGACCTAGCATCAGCAGCATCGCGCCAAGCAATGCGTAAACGCCCAGCTTCCCTGACCACGATCGATGCGACCCGGCCAACGGATCCTGATTCTTGGGAGATGGAAACCACTGCTTCATGCGCTGAGCGATCCTGATAAGAGTTGTCTTTCGTCAATAGTCGTGCACTGACTGCAGCGCCCGTCTCGATATTCTAGCAACCGAGTTCCAATATGGCATATGCGGTCGTGCCCTATGTTCGGCAGCTACAATGCGTGGCAATCGTCGTGTGATGAGGCGCTGTTTGATTGCGCATCGAGCAGTTTGTTACAATGGCGCCAGACCAAATTGGTTCGACATCCCGCCTCACAACTACTTCGGTAGCCCTCCATTGGTGAACCTCCGCGCTCAAGTTGGCTTGCATGAGTTGCTTCTGCTGGCCGTGTTGGTCGGTACAGGTTCCGTTGCTTCACGAATTGATGCGAAGGTGAGCTTTTCGCGTGAGGTTCAGCCAATGCTTGCGGCACGGTGCTTTGCGTGCCATGGGCCCGATCAAGCCGAGAGCGGCCTGGCCTTGCACCAGCAGGCGTCGGCCCACCAAGAGGCCGATTCAAGCGCTGTAGCCATCGTTGCTGGACAACCAGGTGAGAGCGAACTACTGCGTCGAATCGCGTCCGACGATCCCTCCGAGCGGATGCCACCCGAGGGCGAGCCGTTGTCGCCAGAAGAAGTCGAGATCCTACGTCAATGGGTAATCGAAGGGGGAGCTTACGAAAAGCACTGGGCATTCGTGCCACCAAAACGGCAAGAGCCGCCGCAGGTAGCACGCGGCGATTGGGTGGCCAACCCGATTGATGCCTTCGTGCTTGCGCGTCTCGAGCAAAACGGGCTGCAGCCGTCGCCACCCACCGAACGCCGCGTACTCGCGCGCCGCGTGTACTACGACATCACGGGCCTTCCCCCAACGATTGAAGAGTTAGACGACTTCCTGAATGACGATCGCCCAGACGCTTACGAGCAACTCGTCGACAAGTTGCTCGCCTCGCCCCGATACGGCGAGAAGTGGGCGCGGCATTGGCTGGATGTAGTCCGCTACGCGGAGAGCAATAGCTTTGAGCGCGATGCAACAAAGCCGTATGTGTGGAAATACCGCGACTATGTGATTCGATCGCTAAACGACGACAAGCCCTACGATCAATTTGTGCGAGAACAGCTCGCTGGCGACGAACTTGATGAAGTGACGACGGAGGGAATCACGGCCACGGGTTTCTATCGCTTAGGCACATGGGACGACGAACCGGCCGATCCGCTTCAGGCCCGCTACGACGACCTGGACAACATTCTGTCCACCACAGGGCAGGCCTTCTTGGGTCTAACCGTGGGGTGTGCACGGTGCCACGATCACAAGATCGACCCGATGCCACAGTCCGACTACTACAGCTTGCTCGCGTTCTTCGGCGACGTGACTTCCTACGCCCTTCCGCACAATCGCGACACGAGGGTGCACAGCCTTTGGGACCGTTCGGCTCCAGAGCACGCACGCACGCGAGCGGATCTCGAGGCTCGTCAAAACGAATTGCGAGGTGTGGCGCGCCGTCTAGAAAAGAAGGCTATTATCCAAATGCCCGCGCCTGACCAGCGACGTGCCGAGACCGATCAACGCGAGGAATTGCTCCGGGAGAAGATCGACGAATATCTGACGGCCGACGAGTATCAACAATACACCGGCATCCGAGTGCAACTCGACGAAGCGGCGCTGCAACTAAAGGAACTTCCGCCCGCCAACTGGGTGTTGTCGCTAGCGGTATGCGATCCTCGCCCCAACCCAACACGCATCATGACGCGGGGCAATCCGCACATACCTGGCGACACCGTAGAACCGCGGTTTCCAGAACTCTTCGGCAGCGTGAAGCCGACAATCTCCGAACCGGCGCCCGGCGCTCGCTCGGCTGGGCGACGGCGCGTGCTGGCCGATTGGATTGCGAGCTCCGAGAATATGCTCACTGGTCGAGTAGTTGCGAATCGCGTTTGGCAACATCACTTTGGTCGCGGCATCGTTCGCAGCTCGAGTAACTTCGGCCTTTTGGGGACTCCGCCAACGCACCCCGAACTGCTCGACTGGCTACAGTTCTACTTGATCGACAACGAGTGGCGACTCAAGTCGCTGCATCGGCTGATGCTGCTATCGAACACCTATCAAATGTCAAGCCAAGCAGCGCCCGAAGCCTTGGCTGCCGACCCGGCCAACGATTTGTTCTGGCGGTTTGACATGCGACGCCTTACCGCGGAGGAGGTTCGCGACTCGGTGTTGTACGTGTCGGGAGAACTCAACGAAAAACTATTTGGCCCAAGTATCTACCCGAAACTATCGGCCGAGGTATTGGCGACCCAGAGCCAACCAGGAAAGAATTGGTCGACCTCGGCGCGGCACGATGCATCGCGGCGCAGCATCTACATCCACATCAAACGTAGTTTGGTAGTGCCTGAACTAGCGGTGTTTGACTTCCCGGAGACCGATAGGAGTTGTGAAGCCCGCTTTAATACGACTCAAGCAGCGCAAGCGCTCAACCTGCTGCATGGCGACTTCATGCAAAAACAAGCGTCGTACTTTGCGGAGCGCGTGAAGCGCGAAGCGGGCAACCAACTCGACCGGCAGATCGAGCACGCTTTGCGATTGGCGATGCAACGCGAGCCGGACGACCAGACGGTTGACGACGCCTTAGCGCTCGTCGATCAATATCGCAGCGAGCATGGTCTTTCCGAGCATCAAGCGCTTACCCAGTGCAGCCTGATGTTGCTCAATTTGAACGAGTTTGTTTTTCTCGACTAACCTCTGGCGACGAGCGATGACACACCGCAACTTTTGTAATCGCACTCGACGTGAGTTCCTGTGGGAAACGGGCGCCGGTTTCGGCGCCACGGCGTTGGCCGGCATGTTGGCCAGCGACGGTTTCTTTCCGTCCACGGCCAACGCATCGACCACCTCCGACGCAAAACCGCTGGCAGCCAAGCCGCCAACTCGGCCAGCCAAGGCCAAGAGCGTGATCTTCCTGTTCATGTATGGCGGGCCGAGCCACATCGATACGTTCGACTACAAGCCCGACATGGTGGGCATGGACAACAAGACCGTGGCCGTCAAGACGTTCGGCCGCGGCGGCAAACGCAACGAGGGACGAATTGTCGAGCCGCGGTGGAAGTTCAAACAGTATGGCGAATGCGGCAAATGGGTGAGCGACCTGTTTCCGCATGTCGGCGAGTGCGTCGACGACTTGGCCTTCCTGCACTCGATGACAGCCGAGTCGCCCATTCATGGCTCAGCGATGTTGATGATGAACTCGGGCAAGTTGATCTCCGGCAGCCCGGCGATGGGTTCGTGGATCAACTACGGCTTGGGCTCGGTTAACGAGAACCTGCCCGGCTTCGTGGTGATGCTCGATCCATCGGGCGGACCAATATCTGGCGCAAAGAACTGGTCGAGCGGCTACATGCCGGCCACTTACCAGGGCACCACATTCCGGCACGAGGGCGCGCCGGTGCTCAACCTTTCTCGGCCCGAGGGAACCACGCAGGAGTTGCAGCGGGACACGCTCGATATGCTCGCCCGAATCAATCGCCGGCATGCAGTGGTACGAGCCGACAATTCCGACCTCGCTGCCCGCATTGCGAGTTACGAGCTGGCGTACAAGATGCAAACGTCGGCGCCCGAAGCAGTCGATTTTTCGCAGGAGTCGCAAGCAACCCTCGACATGTATGGCGTCGGGCGTGAACCGACGCACCACTTTGCCTCGCAGTGCCTGCTCGCACGGCGCCTGGTGCAACGTGGTGTGCGGTTCATACAGATTTACTCGGGCGGCAATCACATCGATTACAATTGGGACGCCCACGGCGATCTGGTGTATAACCACAATAAGCACGCCGCCGAAACCGACCAGCCGATTGCCGCCCTGCTTCACGACTTGAAGCAGCGTGGCATGCTTGACGAAACGATCGTGGTGTGGGGCGGCGAGTTCGGGCGTCAGCCAACCGCGGAATACGCCAAGGGCACTGGCCGCGACCACAATAGCTACGGCTTTACGATGTGGCTGGCTGGTGGCGGAATCAAAGGCGGCGTCAGCGTCGGCAGCACCGACGAGCTTGGCAGCCAAGCGATCGAGCGGCCCATTGCGGTCAAGGAACTGCACGCCACGGTGCTTCAGCAGATGGGGCTCGACCCAAATCACCTTGCTTATTTCTACAATGGCCTCGATCAGAAGCTCGTCGGCGTCGAACACGTCGACGCCATCCACGAGGTTATCGCGTGAGGCAGCCAACGAGTCCAGAGTCATCTATTCCCCGACAATATCGTCCACAAACCGAACTCTAACGAATGCCGTTCACAATCAACAGCCGCGTCGCACTCATAACTGGCAGCACCCGTGGTTTAGGCAAGCAGATGGCGCTCACATTGGCCCACAATGGGGCTCGTGTGGCCATGAACTACTTTGGCAATCAACAGGTTGCCGAGCAGGCATTCGCCGAACTGCAATCCGTCGGCGGCGAGCACTGTCTGGTGCGTGCGGACGTGACCGACGAGAGCGAAGTCGCGGGCATGATTGCTGAGATCGAGTCGAAGCTTGGGCCCGTGGATATCTTGGTGCCCAACGCTACCTGCGAGCAACCATTGATGCCCATCGAAGAGTACGAGTGGGCTTTCTTCCAGCGGATGGTCGACTTCTTTCAAAAGAGCCCCTTCCTGCTCACCAAAGCTTGCCTGCCCCACATGCGCGAGCAGCGCTGGGGGCGCATCGTGCATCTTACCAGCGAGGTGTTCCCCGGCGCGTGGCCCAACTTTTGCCCGTACATCTCTGCCAAAGGTGGCCAAACCGGCCTGGCCCGTAGCAACGCCCGCGAGTTCGCACCTTACGGAATCACCGTCAACATGATCGTGCCCGGGTGGATTCCCGTCGAACGTCACTCCGACGCCACCGATGAGGAAAAGGCGGACTATTTGGCCACCTCGCCGATGGGGCGGTTTGGCGATCCTCAACACGTTGCCGACGCTCTTGTGTACTTCGCGAGCGAAGAGGCAGACTTTGTCACCGGGGCCACCCTCGACGTAAACGGTGGCCGCACGATCTACTAGGCAGTATGGCGAAGCTGTATTGCGGGTCGAGGTGAGCCGAACGCGCTAGCGTCGGATATCTCTGGTAACACCCGCGGCTAGCTCACATTGGATCTTCTCGCAGCGAGGAATTGCATTGTCGGACGAACCTCAACCGACAACAAGGCGGATGAGCGAGGATTGGATCGCCGTGGCACTGGGGAGCGGAGTGCTGCTGGTCTCGCTCGCCCTGGTGTTCGCTTCGCTGCCAGCCGACTACTTCACGGCGCACCAACAGGTTGATGCCGCAGCCGACGAAGTCACGCCGCCCACCGCTTCGAACCCGCTGGCCAGTTGGTTCGCCAAGCCGGGCAGTTGGGTGCGGAATCCTCTGGACTCGGTCTACCAAACGGACGACGTGTCGCTGCTTATAGGCATCGCAGGCGTATTCGTCGCAACCTCGGCGCTCTTCGCATTTGCCGTTTGGACGCAAGGGTTGAGCGTGACTCACTTCTCCCGAGCGTATCCGTTCGTCTTCCTGCTCGCGCTGCTGGCGTTCACCATCACCAAGCAAGAGTTCATCACCAAGTACAATCTCGAGTACGCGCTATGGGCGCTGTTGGTCGGGCTGTTGATCAGCAATACCATCGGAACCCCAGCTTGGCTGCGACCTGCGGTGCGAACCGAGCTGTACATCAAGACCGGACTGGTGCTGTACGGCGCGAAGGTTCTGCTTGGCACGCTTGCCAAACTCGGCTTGCCGGGCCTGTGTGTCGCCTGGATCGTAACGCCGGTGGTGCTCATCACGACCTTTTGGTTTGGCCAGCGCGTGCTAGGAATGAATTCGAAGTCGCTCAACATGGTGATTTCGGCCGATATGTCGGTGTGTGGCGTTTCGGCCGCCATCGCCACCGCTTCGGCCTGCCGGGCGAAGCAACAGGAACTGTCGCTGGCCATCGGGTTATCCCTGTCGTTCACAGTGATCATGATGATCGCCCTACCGGCCGCTGCCACGGCGCTAGGCCTGTCGGAGTATGTCGGTGGCGCGTGGATTGGCGGCACGATCGACTCGACGGGCGCCGTGGTTGCAGCGGGGCAATGGCTCGGCCAAACGGCCGCCGAGGTGGCCATCACGATTAAGCTCATACAAAACTTACTGATTGGGGTCACGGCATTCGGGGTGGCCCTCTATTGGGTCCGCTATGTCGACGCCGAGGCCAAGAGTAATGTGAACGCGTGGGAGATCTGGCACCGTTTTCCCAAGTTCGTCATCGGCTTTCTTGGCGCATCGGCGCTATTCTCAGCGATTCAAGCCTGGGTGCCCGGCGGGGAGTCGATCGTCGCCGCGACCATCAAGCAGGGCAGCGACCCGCTAAGAAGCTGGATGTTTTGCCTGGCCTTCGTCAGCATCGGCCTCGATACCGACTATCGCGTGCTGGCAAGCACATTTGGTTCCGGCAAACCCTTGATACTCTACGTCTGCGGCCAGTCGTTGAATCTCATTCTCACGCTGGCGATGGCTTGGTTGGTGTTTGGGTACTTGTGGCATGCGGTGTGACACAGAGGTCGACTCGTAGCGAGTTAGGCACTATAAATCTCTGGTACGCCCCCGTAGCTTAGGTTCGACAAGTACATTCGAGACCGAGGTTATCCCATCAAGACGCTAGTGGTGTTCTCGGGAACAGTAGTTAACGACAAGCTGAAGGACGTCAGCTATACGGAAGAGGGCATGAACGATGGGATTAAGGAAAAGGAGCTACTAGAACATTTCGCGACGCCTGAATACCAAGTGCTATTGGTTACAGAGAAGTCCCAAACCGGGTTCAATCAGCCGTTGCTCCACACAATGTTCATTGACAAGCGGCTGGCAGGTATACAGGCCGTGCAAACATTGTCGCGATTGAATCGGACACATCCGTTGAAAGAGGACACGTTTATCTTAGACTTCGTAAAAGAGAATCGAGAGGAGGTCCAGAAAGCGTTCAAGACCTACTACGACGGGGCCGAGCTAGGTGAAGACGTTGATCCGGCTAGAATGTATGAGATCAAGGCAGATATCGATGCATCAGGAATACATCTATCGGAGGAAGTGGATCGCTTTGCTTCAATCTACTTCAAGCCAAGGAGGAAGCAGAGTCACGCCGACCATCAGGCCATGAATGCGACTCTTGATCCAGCCGTTTCACGCTTCGAGGTGTTTCAGAACGAAGACTCCGATGCGGCCGAATTGTGGCGAGGCAAAGTGGCAGCCTTTCGCAATCTATACGCATTCCTCAGCCAAGTCATTCCCTACCAGGATTCTGATTTGGAGAAGCTCTACACCTACTTACGGCATCTTGCTTCGAAGCTCCCAAAACGCCAAAGTGGTCCGACCTACGATTTTGACGATGAGGTCCGGCTTGATTACTACCGACTCCAGAAGATTAGCGAAGGATCAATTAGCCTCGCAGATCAAGAGCGTCGGCGACTTGATGGCCCCACAGAAGTTGGCACGGGCATCGTACGCGAAGAGTAGGTCCCGCTGTCTCGGTTAATTGATGTAGTCAACGATCGGTTCGGCACGGAGTTCACGGACGCTGATCAACTGTTTTTTAATCAGCTAGTAGAAGAGACCCTTCGGGACGAAGGATTGAAGCGAGCCGCCAGCGTGAATCCAGCGGATAAGTTCCGTCTTGTCTTCAAGAACCTGCTTGAGGCTCTGTTTAGCGAACGTCTCGACCAGAATCAGGAGATTTTTGCGAAGTTCATGAATGACTCGCTCTTCCAGGATTTGGTAACAGCGGGCTTGAGCGACGAAACTTATCGGCGGCTACGTGGATCGCAGGAGAAGTAGCCGCCAGATCGATTTTAGTGCATTTTCGGATTTACCGTGCCGAGTATCCGCAGTACCTGAAGTAGGCCAAACATTCTTTGATGGTGAATCTCTCGAGCAGTTTGGCAATCGCTTCGTCCAGTTCTTCGATGCCTCGGGCTGCAGCTTTGCGGAGCAGCGCTTTGAGTTTGGCGAAGGCCAACTCAATCGGATTCAAGTCGGGACTATAGGGAGGCAGGTAGACCAACCGGGCACCTGCCGCTTCGATGGCCTCTCGTACGCCAGCTTGCTTATGACTTGAGAGGTTATCAAGAATCACCGTATCTCCCGGCCTGAGAGTAGGCACCAACTGCTGCTCGACATAAGCCAGGAAGACTTCCCCCGTCATTGCTCCATCCACCACCAGCGGAGCGGTCATGCCAGTGGACCGTATTGAAGAGTCTCCCGATTTGTACGCGGCCGCCCCGAGTTGGCCGTAGCCGAGGTTGTGGTCCCAGTGAGGTTCAAGGTCTTGAATCAACTCGCGGACGTCGTCATTACGACCAGCTTTGACGGTGATTTCAACATACTCCTCGAAGTTGTCGGACACGGGACCAGAATGGCCGTAGGCGTCTCCTGCGTCTTCGCCAGGAATCTCTTGTGCTATCGCAAGGAGCTTGCGGAACACGCGGGCGAACGCGTCGTCGCGAGATTCATGACCAAGCTGCTCGCAGCAATCCGCATAGTGTCTGAGATGCTTTCCAAGCGGGCTACGCCAGTCGCAGATAAGTTCCTTGAGTCTCGCTGCGTCTGCTGTTTCGCACTCGACAAGCAGCTTGTTGTAAGCGGCAACGTTTTGCTCTGGTGATGGTTCATCAACAGCGTTTGCGAGATAGGGACGTCGGTCAGGAGCGTCGTTAAATTCGAGGAGCCTCCGGCCGATATCCGTTGTGAATGTAATCATTGGGCTTGGGCTTCTTCTTGAGTTTGCCTTCACGACGAATGAACCGAGACGGTAGGCCAAAGCAGAAGTCGAATAGCGTCCGCTGGCGGGCCTCGTACGTGGACGGTGCTCCGTCGTCTTCGACCTTGGCAAGATAAGCCTGGCAGATGTCCAGAACGGTGACGCTATCCTCCGGCTCTTCAACGTCCTGCCCCGATATGGCACGGAGGTAGGCGGCCTTTACATCAGCCGTAGGCGTGTTCTTTTCCCGCATCCTGTCGCCATTCTCGTGTACGAGGAACACGCGGCGTCCTTCGATTTCGGTGGCCCAGCCCCGATTCTTGACGTAGTAGAACCCCTTGTTGCGACTGCCCCTTCGTCTGCCCATATCGCGAACCCCATGATAGAATCTCTCATCACAAAAATAGGTCATTCCGAGTGGCATTTACTGACAGATTTACTGACAAGCACTTTTTGGCTATCAGAATTGCCTGAAAAACCACGGCATTTGACCATTATGCCCCCGTAGCTCAGGGGATAGAGCATCGGTTTCCTAAACCGTGTGTCGCAGGTTCGAATCCTGCCGGGGGCGCTCGTTCTTTCCGCGCATTTTTCTCGTTGAAAATGAGTCATGCAGTTTGGTCTAATGGGACTTACTTCGATGGGCAGTGGGCGGTTGGGAATGGGTCGTTGGGGTATAGCTCCATAGTTTGGTCATCGGGTGCTTGGTCATTCGCCATTCCAACACCAGTTGTCCTTTTGGGCGCGGAGCAGTGCCCAATTGGAACCGAATAGAGTCCCCTATGGACATGAAATATCTCGGAAAAACAAGAGGTGTTTCGAACTCGACGGGGACAATTCGAGGTCAATGAAGTCCTCGACAATCGTTTCTCGATATACGGGACAAAAAGGAAGATTAATCGCAACGCACGATCCGGGACTCGCCGAAGCGCCAGCGGAATGGGAACGCAACTGTTGTGCCAAGACTTTACAATCTCTTACTCGTTCTTGCACCGTTGGGGGACTTGGTCGTTGCGATGCCTGCTGCAGGTCAGATGATTGTGGGTCACCGCGGTGCGTCGCACTCGGCACCGGAGAATACGTTGGCGGCGTTTGAGCTGGCTTGGGCCGAAGGAGCGGACGGGGTGGAGGGTGACTTCAGGCTAACACGCGATGGCCAGATTGTTTGCATCCACGACGCCGACACCAGTCGTACCGCTGGCAAGAGTATGGTGGTCGCCGATTCCACTATGAAGGAGTTGCAACAGCTCGACGTGGGCAGTTGGAAACACCCTCGCTACGCTGGTGAGCGCTTACCAACGCTCGAGGCAGTGCTGGAAGCGGTGCCCGAGGGCAAATTGTTCTTCATTGAACTGAAAACGGGGTCGGAGGTTGTGCCCGCGCTCAAGAAGGTGCTCGCCGATTCGCCCGTGCCGCGTGACCAGTTGGTGATCATCGCATTCGACGCCGATCTGATTCGCGAGTGCAAGAAAGAATTGCCGGAGGTCCGAGCGCATTGGTTGACGGGCTACAAACGGTTTGTCGGCGGATGGACTCCATCAACGGGCGAAGTACTCGAAACGCTTCGGCTAACGGGCGCAAACGGCCTTGGCAGCAAGGCGGAGGCGACCGCGTTTGATGCGGAGTTTATCGCCGCGATGCGCGACGGCGGGATCGACGAGTTTCACGTCTGGACAGTCGACGACCCCGACTTGGCGCGGTTCTATATTGACCAAGGCGTTTGGTCGCTCACAACCAACCGCCCAGGCTGGCTGCGCGAGCAACTTGGCGACGCATTGCGGTGATCGACCGACGAACGCCACGCATCAGCCAAAGAGTATTCGCCAGACTAGTTTCCAGATCATGATGTAGGCGTTGTCCCAAGCCTCTTCGCGAAAGAACTCAACGGGTGCTGCGGGGGAACCCACAAATGGCCTTAGCAACCAAGCCAGTTGAATCGCGACCAACGCGTACACCGCGGTCCACACCCAGAGCATCTTACGATGCCGCGGGTTGCTAGCCACCAATGGAGCGTAGTAGCCGCGCAACAGTCGTTGAGACGCCAGACTCGACACGGCAAACATTACGCCGTTGGTGGCAACCGCCTGATTGTAATCGGGGACCGATGCGTACCAGAACAACACGAGTGGGGCGAATGCGGCGAGAAAGATCGTAAAGCCGACCTGTGTAGCAAGTAGGCTTTGCATCGCCCGAGAAAAGTCGTTGCGAAGTCCAAACAGAGTATTGAGAACAAAGAAGCTAGGCACGCTGATCGCAAAGGTGACTGCAATGAGAAGCGGCAGTTTCACCGCCGAGTACAGCACTTGCAGCTGCCAATCTCGACTGCTCTCCAACGCGCCAAACGATCCCATCACCGCGCCGTACCACATACTACAAACCAATAGGCACGCGATGAGCCTGGTACCGCTCCGACTTCCAGGCGATGGCGTGTTGGTCCACGGCGCGCGGCGGAGCACATCGTCACTCCACCGCAATAGTGCGACCTGCATGGCTCAACCTCCAAATAGAAGGTGATACAACGCCCGCAGCACCGCGGAGAAGAAATTCGATTCGCGATCACGAAACAGTGTAAACGGAAGGTCGGGACTGCCGATGAACGGCCGCAACACCCACCCCATTTGCGCACCGACCACGGCGAACAACACGACCCAACAACGAAAGACAATCCGCGTGTGGCGGGCAAATACATGGCCCTCAGGCATATCGAGCGGCGAGAGTGCGAACACGCCGGTGGTATCGACTTCGGGCGGGGCAGGTTCGTCTTCGTTGGTGTCGATTGCTTCGCCATCCGGTTCGGCGTGGTTGTCAACAACTTCAAGTACTTTTGCGTCGGGCTCCGTCGCTGGTGACGGTTTGAACTGCGCAGTCATCCGATGCATGGTCTGCAACAGAAACATCAATCCGAGCACGCCCGAAACACTGAACACGACGACGTTGAGCAGCACCACAAAGGGATAGCTATTCGTACTCAACGAGAAGAAAGCTACGATAAGGCCCAACGACGCCAGCACAGCTACGTTTACCGCCAGCGATGCAATGAGCAGCCGCAATAAGTTGAGCAGCCGTAGCCGGGAGCCAACAAGGGCGTTGAACACATACAGAGAAGGGAAAGTAACTGCGAGGGTCAGAAAGAAGAGTGCCGGCACTTTCACCGTGGTCGCCAACAGTTGCGCCACTCGGTGCCAGCCGCCAGCGAGCTCTGGAGGCACTTCTTTGAGCAGCGAGAACGATCCCATGCACACGCCATACAGCATCGCCAGAATCAGCACGACGATCGAAAGTCCGCGTGCGCTGACTTCCAATAATCCATCGCCAAGTTCTTTTTCGCTTGTTGCTTCACCGCGCAACAACGCATCGAGTTCGAGCAGCCACTCGCGCATAGTGCCATCGCCTTGTGTAGAGACACAGATACTTACAGGCGTCCTGTCACGAACGACTCGCCTGCTGGTGGGCGATCGGTGGCTACCTTGCCTAGCGGTTACAACGCGAGGTCACGCCACGCGATGTCGGCGTCGTCGATGCCCCAGTCTTCGGCGAAATAGCCGACTGCTCGAATGCCAATGTCGCCGGACGCCAGAGCGTTGCTATCGAGCAGGAGAAAATCGGGGTACGCCACGCCCGCCCAGAAGTACCGTAGGCGGTTGGTTGTACGCATGCCGGCCAGACCAGTGCCACCAACGGCAGCAACGAGTCGAGTGTTGCTGCCGGCGCGCGGTCGGACCATCAGAAAGCCGAGGTCGTTTCCCTGCATCGGTCGCGATGCCACCTTCATCCGGCCACGAAACACCTGAACCGGCGTTGTCGACAGCAAGGCTGCCCAAGCCCGATTGGTATCCACGTTGCCGTACACCACTACGTTACGGTCCTTGGTTTGGTTCGCATTAAACTCCGTATCCGGTATTACCTCCATGGATCCGGCGGCGCGGTAGGCAAAAGTTGCGGCATCGTAATGGGCTTTGGCGCGCGACCAGGCGTTCTCGTCGGCGTTGCCAATCGTCCCGTAAACCAGTAACACGTCATGATCGAATACAGCTTTCATGCCGCCATAACGTTGCGGACCTTTATCCGACTTGTCGGGCGAAAACCGCCTGCGCCAACGGTTGTCGCGTTTCTCCAACCACACGCGGCCGGCCGCCGGCATGCCGCGAAACATCACTGGTCGGCCCCCGTCGAGCTTGACAACAAAGGGCTCCTTCGGCGGAACGGCAGACTTGTCGATGACCAGACGCTTGACGTTTTCGGTCGTGCCGGTGATCGAAAGCGGATTGTCGTTGAGTTCGAGGTCGATGCGACTACTGGCGAATTGCTCCTGCTGGGCGGCGATCGTCGCCCAGTGGCTGGTCGCGAGCGTACCGAGGTCGGACGTGGTAAGCGAGATCTTGGTCGACGCCCTGTCGCTAAGTTCTCGGTCTGCGAGGAACTGCATGACGGCTGGCGCATCGACTGTTTCAGCGCCCCACCAATTGCCGACGTTGGCTTGCTCGTAGTAGGCGAAGTCGGTGTGCCAGTCGGCCAGCGTTTTTACGATCTGTCGACTTTGCTCTGGAGGGATGTCCTGGTCGTCGGCGCCATGCAACAAGAACGTGCCCATCGCGTGCAAGTTCCGCAACTGGGCGAGCGTGTCGCTGGCTGTCGTCGCACGCAACAGCATGGCCTGAACCGGCGAAGGATTGCGGTAGCTGGGCATGCCGCCACCGTAAGTCCACAAACTTGGCCACGCCGCCGTTGTAGCCACGGCGGCGAAACGGTCGGGCTGCATGGTAGCCAACACCAACGCACCATGGCCGCCCATGCCGTGGCCGGTAGCGTAGACTCGGCGTGGTTCGATGTCGAAGTGCTGCTGGGCGTCGTTGAGCGCTTCGCCTGCATCGATCCGCGACCAGTCTTCCCAATCGAGCGGATACAACCCGCGCCCGCCGGGTACCACTACGTGCGCCCAAGGCTTGCCTGTGTACTGCGCGGCAAAGTCTCGTGGCGTCATCCCATCGGTGTGCAAGGCGACGATAGCGCCGGGCGCTTCGTCTTGGTTCTTCGATACGGTTTCCGTGCGCCGGTTTGCCTTCCTGCCGACGGCCGGAAGCACTGCGTACGACTGCACGCTGCCGTCGACTCGACTCTTGTAGGTTCGCACTTGAATCGCCGACGCGCCGACGACTTCCATCTCGTACCGCTTGTCCGCCAGAAGCTTGTCGCCATCGAACAATTGCACCGACAGCTCGGCGATTTCCTGCTCGAGCGAATCCGGCACGGCGACTTCGAACCTACACTGCCTGCGGCTAGCAGCATCGAGCCAAGCCACTGGTGTTGTCGTCGGTTCATTCCCATCGAGTTCGGCGACGAGCACGGCGCCATCCATTGGCTTGTCTGCTGCATTCACCACGCAAACCGACGCCCATTGCCTGCCCGAAGACTCGCTGCGCACCAACGTGGGCAGCGTCGTACGTCGATCGCAAAGGTCGATCGGCTCGGCGGGCATCGCCAGTTTGGCTGTCAGCTCACTCTGCGCGACGTGGAACACCAACGTGTTTGGCCCCTTGCGAACGACGACCGGCAGCGCGAAGTCGCCAAATGCGTAGGGATCGCCGGCATAAGGTTCGCCGTTGACGTACACGGCCGCATGCCCGGTCGCCTCGAGCATCATTACGCCGGCGCGTGGCGCGTCGAATTCGACGGCCGCATAGCCTCCTCGGATCGACCGTGTCGGTAGCACACCGTCGCGAACCGTGGCCTTCCGCCAGCGAGCGGTTCGCCCGTCGTGCGCGACGACCTCGTCGCCAGCGCTCGGCATGGTGAACGTACCGGCGACGATGGCGGCATCGACTGGGTCGACGTGAATCGCCGCACGTCCGTAGCTGCCAACAATCGGAATCGTGACGAACTCAGAAAACGTGATTTGTTTGGGGAGTTCAGGGGCGGGCTTTGGGACGTCGTCTTCCGCCGATTCGGGTATTGCTGCATCGTCCGCGTTCGCATTGTCATCGTGCGGTTCGGATTCTGGTTCGGACGATTGCTCGGCAGTGTCGTCCGGCGAAGCCACGGCGGCCGGTGGTTGCTCGGCTCGCTCCTGCGCAATGGCCGCAATGGTGCATGGGAAGAAGGCCCACAGCAAAGCCAGCAACCATCCAATACGCAGAGCTGCCATTGTAGTACCCAGGGGAGTGCCAGAAATTCGTATCACCCGCTGCAACTGCGCGCGTCTACAAGTTTAGCTTCGCGCACCGGCCAAATCGGTAGACCAAAGCTCGATCGAGCCACGGACTGCACGACATTACATTGCTGTTGGCTGGGCGTTACAGCCCATGTTCGGCCTTTAAGGATTGTAGCAGTTCGATGGCCCCACCGATCTCCGACTTTTGCCTCTCAGGTTCTTGCGGGATCTCGCGTTCGATCGTCAGCGGCCCGGTGTAGTCGATCGATTCCAGCACTCTTAGGAACTGGCGAAAATCGACATCGCCTTGGCCCAGCGGCGTTTCCGTGCCCCAGGTCTTTCCAGGTTGGTCCGACCACTTGGCGTCCTTGCAATGGACACTCCGAACGAACCGGCCTAGCTGAGCAAGCGCCGGCAGCGGCTCGCCACACCCGTAGAGAATCATGTTTGCGGGATCGAAATTGATGAATAAGTTAGCTCGGTCGACCGTCGTGATGAATTTCTCAAGTACGTCAGCCGGCTCCTGGCCGGTCTCAAGGTGCACCCTTTGCCCATCCGCGCCGCACGCATCGCAGACGCGCCGGGTCGCCTCGACCATCTCAGCGTATTCGGGATCCGACGCGTCGTGCGGGACGAATCCCAGATGCAGCCCAACCGTATCGACACCCATCGCGCCGGCGAACTTGGCAATGTCCAGCAACTCTGCGATTCGCTCGTCGCGCAAGTCCTTCGGGACCAGCCCAACCGTCCGCTCGACCGTGGGAATGTCGGCGTAGCTCTCCCCCTCAAATCCCGCGAACACGCAGGTGACTTCGATGCCCAAGTCATCCAAATGGCGGTGGAATTCCGCAATCCTTTCAGGCGTTCGCGACTCGGCATGCGGCGTGTGCAGTTGAACTGTGGTGACGCCCAAGTCCTTCGCGACATCGAGATCCACGCCGAGGCCGGCATCGATGCTGGCAAATACTCCAATAGGCCATTTGGCAGACATAGCGTTTCTCCGTATTCAAACTTCCCAGCGTTTTGCCAGATTTTTCGGTAAACTCTAGATCAACATTGCGACTATAACGATAGTATAGTCTTTCACGACACACCTTCGAGGAGTCGCGGCGGTTCAGCAACTGCTACCCACCTAATCGACGACGCTCCTCGCCCAATCCCTCAATTCATTCTGGAGGTAGTTGATGTTCTACTACTGCGCGGCCATCGTTGCCACATCCATCCTGTTGTCCGTCCCTTCCTCATGCTTTGCAAGTGCTGCTAAGTCGAACGGTGGCGGCAGCATTGCTGGAGTTAGCCGTGTTGCGGCCGAATTGCCCGACGATATCGAACGGCAAATCGACGAGCAAACTGAACATCTACCCGATGAGATTCGCGACAAACTGCGCGAAGAAATCAAAGAGCGCGTCGAGCAGCAGTTGGGGCAACTGCAGGCGGAACAACCGGCTGAGGTCGACAGCGAAGACTCGGAGTCCGACGCCGAGCCTACCGAATCGGAAGAAGCCCAAGCGCCGAAAGAAGACAAGGCTGAGGGTAAGGTCGAAAAACCGGCAGCCGATCCACTGTCGGACGAAGCGAAAAAACTGCGTGCCGAAACGGAATTGATCGAAACCCGATTCAAGCACAAGTTGGCTAAGTACAAGGAGCAGATCGAAGAGCAGCGATTGATGCTTGAGAAGACGAAGATCGATCGCCAGCTTGAATCGGACCGCTTAGCTGCGGCCAAGGCGGCCATGAGCCGTGAGCGGGACCGAATCAAGCTCGAGACCGAGATCGTCAAACTGCAACGGGAACACGAGGCTGAGAAACTGCAACTCGAGTTGGCTAAGCTCGAAGCCCAAAAGAAGCGCATTGAAACTGAAGTGGCCGTAGAACAAGCGAAGGAGCGATTGGAGGACAGGATACTTGGTGAAGAAAAATACCCCGATACTCCGTTTGAGGACGGCGTGCTAACAGTCAGTATACGCCGCATTGAGTTGAATGGTCCCATTATGCAAGGGGCTGCCGATTATGTCTGCCAACGGCTCGATTACTTCAATAACCAGTCGAGTAAGCCGATTTTCTTGGTGATCGACAACTGCCCCGGCGGGTCGGCAATTGAAGGGATGCAAATCGTTCAAGCTACTAAGGAAAGCCGCGCCCCGGTGCATGTGGTTGTCAAGCGATTCGCCGCCAGCATGGCAGCGATCATTACCACACTGGCGGACCATTCTTACTGTTACCCCGATGCCATCATACTGCACCATCAGGCCAGTACTTCGATGCAGGGCAACGGCCGTCTGCTCGAAGATCAACGGAAGATGTTCGACGAGATTTCCAATCGGCTGATTGGTGAGGTTGCAGAGAAGATTGGCACCACGGAAGAGGAATTCGTGGAACAGATGTATGCCAATCGGGCCTCTGGCGACTGGGATCTATTCGGTGATCAAGCTGTTGAGCGTGGCTGGGTTGGCAATATCGTCACCCTTGTCCGCGAGGATGGAATTCGGACTCGCCCCAAGGGCGTGCGATCGACCGGCATACGCCGGCTGGTGTTCGAGCAGGGTGTTCAGGTACCACTGCCGGCCGGTTACCTCGAACGGTACGAGGCGCCAATGGTCGAAGAAATCGATGCCCAAGGTCGACCATATGTCCGCCTGCCAAGTGGCGGTCCATTCGACGCCTGGCTGCTGTACAACCCGAGCGGCTACTACAGGTAAAACCGGCCCCTCGGCACATCAAAGCAGATCCGATCGGAGCGGGCATGACGCCTGCTCCGATTTTGGTTTTGGCGAGTTGGCAATCATACTTTCCCTGAGCGACGTCGCCCTTCGCCCCATTAGTTGACACCCCCTAGAGCCGCCATTAGTCTAGGCGTATTAGGGATTTAGCGTCGACTGCGCGCTTGCTCTGCCGACGGGCGGCTCGGCTGTGTTCTGGAAATAGGCGGCTGGGCACACGCCGAATCCAGTAGTATCGGCGGCCGCGCTATGCCTGCCAACTACTCTCCATCTCCTAACCTCCGACACCCCAGCAACATCGATGGACCTTGGCGAATACCTTGTGGATCAGGGCCTGATCAGCCTCGAACAGTGGGCCGAAGCCAAGGGGTTGGCAAACTCGCAGCGGATCAAGCCGCAGGACGCCCTGGTGCAGCTTGGCTACGCCTCGAGCGAACAGATCATGCAGGCGCTCGCGTCCCGCGACGGGTTCGAGTATTACGACCTGCGCGACGTGGCGATTCCGCCGGCCGTAGTGGAGTTGGTGCCCGAGTCGGTAGCCCGCGAAAACGCAGTGATTCCACTGGCCGAAGATGATGGCGTGCTGCGGGTATTGGTGAGCGATCCGCAAGACTTCGATACGATTGACAAGCTGCAGTTCATTCTCAACCGCAAGATCGATATCGCGCTGGCGACCCGTGAGAGCATTTTGGAAGCGATCAACCGAAACTACGGTCAGATTGGCGACGAATCGGCTGACTCGATGCTCCAGGAGTTCACCGATACGGCGATCGACTTCACCGAGACCGAAGAGGGCGACGGCCACGACGAGGATGAATCGGTCGACGAGGCAAGCGCGCCGATCGTTCGCCTGGTGCAGTTGATGATCGGCGAAGCAGTGCAATTGCGGGCGAGCGACATTCATGTCGAGCCGTTTGAAGACCGCGTACGGATTCGCTACCGGATCGATGGCGTGCTCGTCGAGCGCGACAGCCCACCGCGCCGCCTACTGGGCGCGCTGCTCTCGCGTATCAAGATCTTGGCCCGCATGGATATTGCGGAACGCCGCAGAACCCAGGATGGCCGAATCAAAATCACGGCAGGCGGCAAGGAACTCGACCTGCGCGTCAGCATGCTGCCGACCAACCATGGCCAGTCTTGCGTGATGCGGCTGCTGGACAAGGACAACATTAAAGTTGGCGTGCGGCAGCTCGGCCTTTCGGATCGCGACTTCAAGCTCTTCCGCAACCTCATCCGCCGCCCCAATGGCATCCTGTTGGTGACCGGGCCGACAGGCTCCGGAAAGACGACCACCCTGTACGCGGCGATGAACGAGCTAAACCGGCCAGACCGCAAAATCATCACCGCGGAGGACCCCGTCGAGTACTACCTGCCGGGCATCAATCAGGTGGAGGTTCGGCACTCAATCGGCTTGGACTTCGCCATGATCATTAGGGCGATGCTGCGGCAGGCACCCAATGTGATCTTGGTGGGCGAGATGCGGGACTATGAGACCGCTAGCATGGGAATTCAAGCGAGTTTAACTGGACACCTGGTTTTCAGCACTCTCCACACGAACGATGCGCCCGGTGCCGTTACACGCATGGTCGACATGGGAGTTCCTTCGTACTTGGTGGCCGGCAGCGTAATTGGAATTTTGGCACAGCGTTTGGTTCGAGTGATTTGCGGAAAATGTAAACAACCGTACACTCCAAGGGAAACCGAATTGCAGGCTGCCGGAATCACACCTGAGATGGCTGCCGAGGCCAATTTCATGAAGGGTCGCGGGTGTAGTCATTGTGGCAACAGCGGATATCGAGGGCGACTCGGCGTATTCGAATTGATGACAATGAACTCCCGCATCCGCGAACTGACCTTTCAGGGAGCTTCGACCCAGGAGATCCGGAAAGAGGCAATAAAGTTAGGTATGACAACCCTTTACGACGACGCGATTCTAAAGGTCTGCAAGGGAATCACGACAATCGACGAGGTATTCCGAGTAGCGAAGAAGAGCGGCTAGAAGCGCGTGGAAACCGGTATGATTTCGGCAACGGGTTGCTGCCCGCATGACTCAATCGGATCGCTGGATCGTTGCTTTGGAGCGTGGCCGTCGGCGAGCGATTGTTGGTCTCCTGCACATATTCGAGCACCCAGCAGAGTTAACTGTTAGTAAAATCGAGACTTGAGTCGCCTCGCGCGGGCGCGAATAATCCTTTACCGGCCGCTCATCACGTGCCAGCCAAGATGTGCGGAATGCCGAGATCGACCTTTAGGGCCACGTTCGTCGATCGCTCGTAACGCCACACGTTTGGCCGGTTACCAGGTCGCGTTTCCACGACAAACCACGTTGCTCAGGGGCAGACGCGGGGGAGCGGGAAACCAACGGAACAGGAATCTTCCTCGCCGGCGCGATTTGTGTGCCACCGGTACGGTGGCGCGTTGCCATCCTGCGCGGGAGGAAGTGATCGCCATGGGCACCATTCTAATCGACAAATTGCTCTCGGCTGCTATCAAGCAGGGGGCGAGCGACTTGCACATCACGGTCGGCCAACCGCCCGTGTTGCGTCTGCATGGGCGCATGCAGAAGCTCAAGACCAAGGTGCTCGAGCCGGAAGACACCATGGGCCTGATGAAGAGCATCACGCCCGATCGTTGCCAACAAGAGTTTCAAGAAACCGGCAGCACCGACTTCGGTTTCGCTTTTGGCGAACAGGCGCGTTTTCGTGTGTCGGTGTTTCGCCAACGCGGCAAAGCGGCGATGGTGCTGCGGCAGATTCCGGTCGAGCTGTGGACCATGGACGAACTGAAGCTGCCGGAGGTGTTCAAAAAGATGATCCTCCGTCCTCGCGGGCTGGTACTGGTCACGGGGCCCACCGGGTCGGGAAAAAGTACCTCGCTCGCGGCGATGGTCGACTACATCAACGAGAACGTCGACCACCACATCATCACCATCGAAGACCCTATCGAGTTCCAGCACAACCATAAGAAGTCGACCGTCAACCAGCGCGAAGTGGGTGTCGACGTCACCAGTTTTGCCGAGGCGATTCGTCGTGCGTTGCGGCAAGATCCCGACGTTATTCTGGTGGGCGAGCTTCGCGACCTAGAAACCATTGAGGCCGCGATTACCGCCGCCGAAACGGGCCACGTGGTGTTCGGTACGCTCCATACTTCCAGCGCCGCGGGCACGATTAACCGGATCATCGACGTCTTCCCAACTAACCAGCAAGATCAAATCCGCACCCAGTTGGCCTCTTCGATTATTGGCATCCTGTCGCAGCAGTTGCTCAAGAAGGTTGGCGGCGGACGGATCGCCGCGCATGAGGTATTGGTGGTGAACTCCGGCATCGCCAACCTGATTCGCGAGAACAAGATTTTCCGTATCACTTCGCAGATCCAAACCGGTGCGAAGTACGGCATGAAACTGCTGGACGATCACATCTTCAAACTCTGGCAAGACGGCCTGGTGAGCAAGGAAGACGCCATTGCCAAGTGCAACAACGCGGACGAATTGGCGGCGCGATTCGCCGCAGCCGAACGTGGCATGTTCGACGACGAACCAACCGACTCAGAATGAGAACTCAAACGACCAAAGCAAACTTTGGTCGTGATGAAGCGAACCAACCGTAATTCCTAACAACGAACACCTAAAACCCAACAACTACCTGCCATGGCAATGCGGCGTATTGGACAGATCCTGGTCGACATGGGCTATTTGTCCGACGAACAGCTCGAACTGCTGGTCGACGAACAAAAGCAACAGCCCGGGCAGTTGTTTGGCCGCGTCGCCATGGACATGGGCCTGGTGACCGAGGAACAAGTGGCCCACGCGCTCGGCGAGCAAATGGGGCTCAACGTGGTGACGGTTGCCGATCTGACCATCGACAAGGACGTGCTGGCCATGGTCACCGAGCCCATGGCGCAAATGTACCGTATTGTTCCGACCGAGTTCGACGGCAACACGCTCTCGGTGGCAATGTCCGACCCGCAAAACTTGGCCGTGCAAGACGAGCTGCGCACTTTTCTCGGGCACAACATCCGCGTGATGGTAACGACCGCCAGCAGCATGAACGCCGCGCTCGAACGCTATTACGGCGAAAACACCGAGAGCGTGGAGAGCCTTGTAGGCGACTTGGAGGCCGATGAAGAACTCGCCAAGGCGGCCGCCGAAGTCAGTGCCGACGGGCCGATCGACCTCACAAGCGTCGAGGCGTTGGCCGATAGCGCCCCGGTGCGGAAGCTACTGAACATGGTGCTGCTGCTGGCGATCAAAGATCATGCGAGCGACTTGCACTTCGAGCCGTTTGAAGACGAGTTTCGCATCCGCATCAAGGCCGACGGCGTGTTGTACGAAATGGTGCCGCCACCGCGCCACTTGGCGTTCGCCATTACCACGCGCATCAAGGTGATGGCTAATCTTGATATCGCCGAACGGCGGATGCCGCAGGACGGACGGATCGAGTTGACCGTCGGCGGACATCCCGTCGACTTGCGGGTGAGCGTGCTGCCCACCATGTTCGGCGAGAGCGTGGTTATGCGGGTGCTTGATCGTTCCGTGGTGTCGCTCGACTTGCAAAACGTTGGCATGAACGACGAAACCATGGGCGGCTTTCGCGACGCCATTAAGAAACCCAACGGAATCGTGCTGGTCACCGGGCCAACCGGCTCGGGCAAGACCACCACGCTGTACTCAGCGCTCAACGAACTTAACAGCATTGAAGACAAACTGATTACCACCGAAGACCCGGTGGAATACGACATGGATGGCATCGTCCAGGTGCCGATCGACTCGTCGATCGGCAATACTTTTGCCCAGTGCTTGCGAGCCATTTTGCGGCAGGACCCGGACAAAATCCTGGTGGGCGAGATTCGCGACCTTGAAACCGCGGAGATTGCCGTACAGGCGTCGCTCACCGGCCATTTGGTGTTTAGCACGCTGCACACCAACGACGCGCCCAGCACGATCACCCGGCTCAAAGACATGGGCGTGCCGACGTTCCTCATCACCGCGACTGTCGAGGCAATTCTCGCCCAGCGGCTGGTTCGCAAGGTGTGCAAGAGCTGCCGTGAAGAGTACCAACCAACACAAGAAGTGCTCGACGACTTGGAGCTGACCGCCGACGACATCAAGGGCAAAAAGTTCTATCGCGGAAGTGGCTGTGAGATTTGCAACAACACGGGCTACAAAGGCCGCGTCGGTTTGTTCGAGCTAATGGTCATGAACAACGACCTTCGCGACATGATTATGGAAAACTGCCAGACGGAAGAACTTCGCAAGGCGGCGGAGAAACATGGAATGCTCTCACTTCGATCGGCTGGCATGAAGGCCGCGCTCGAAGGGGTGACGACGCCTGAAGAAGTGATTCGAGAAACCATTTTGGAAGCGTAATCGTAGGGTGCGTGCGACGCACCAACGCAGTCCCTGGCCCCTAAACCCTAGCCCCTAGACCGATGCCTACTTTCCAATTCGAAGCGATGGACGCCACGGGTACCGAGATCAAAGACGTGATCGAGGCCACCACCGAGGAAGAAGCGCAAGCGACCATTCGCCAGATGGGCTACTTCGTGACGAAGATTTCCGTCAAGAAGAGCCGGAAGAAGGAAGAGGCTGGGCCAGCGAAGAAGAAGCGCGGGTTCGTGTTCGGCGGCGTGAAGAGTAAAGACCTCACCACGTTCACCCGACAGCTTTCCATTCTCCAAGACGCTGGCCTGCCCATTTTGCGGTCGCTCCGTATCCTGGCGGCGCAGGCCAAGCCAGGGCGGCTGAAGTACTCGCTGGAAGACACTTGCGACGAGATCGAAGCTGGCGCCACGTTGTCCGAGGCCATGTCCAAGAGCCCCAAGTGTTTTAACCGCCTGTACGTCAACATGATCAAAGCAGGCGAGGCGGGCGGTGCGCTCGAACTCATCTTGCAGCGATTGGCCGACTTCCAGGAGCGGGCCGAGTCGCTCAAGCGAAAGGTCAAAGGCGCGATGATCTACCCGGTGTTCGTGGTAGGCATCGCCGTGTTGATTCTGACGTTGATCATGATCTTCATCGTGCCGCAGTTCCGCGAGATCTTCACCGAGTTCGATCTCGAACTGCCGCCAATGACTGAGATGCTCGTGGCGATGTCGGAATGGACGGTGCAGTACTGGTACCTCATCCCGCTCATTCCCACCAGTATCTGGCTATTGATCAAGCTGATCCGCAAGTTCAAGGCGGGACGCATGGGGTGGGATCAGTACATCATCAAGATTCCCATCTTTGGGCAACTGTTCGAAAAGAACACGCTCGCCCGTACGGCTCGAACGCTTGGCACACTCGTGGCCAGCGGCGTGCCGATTCTGGAGGCCCTCAACATCACGCGAGACACGGCCGGCAACGCCGTGTTCGAGCGAATGTACACACGCATCAGCGAGGCAATTCGCGAAGGTGAATCGATTGCCAAGCCCATGAAGGAAAACAGCACGCCCGGCTTTCATCCAGTCGCGTTGTTCTTCTGGATCACATCGATTCCGGTGATCGGCGCGCTCATCTACTTGCTGAAATATAAGCAGCGGATCGTCGACGACATTGTGGTCAACATGGTCGACGTCGGCGAAGAGACAGGTGAACTCGACACCATGCTTTATAAGGTGGCCGACGTGTACGACGAAGAAGTCGCCGTGTTGACCGACAGCCTGACGAAGCTGATGGAGCCGATCCTGATCATCGTGCTAGGCGGCATGGTCGGCTTCATCGTGATCGCTTTGTTCATCCCGCTGGTGAAGTTAATTGAAGGCTTGTCGTAGGGGTCAGGATTCAGGGGTCGGGGGTCAGGGATGCCTGGTTTCGCCCACTGAAAGAACAACAATACAAACCACACATAGCTCATCGAGGAGCGCTGCAATGGGCACTCAGAAATCAGAAATCAGAAATCAGAGACCAGGGTTTACGCTGGTCGAACTCTTGGTGGTCATCGCGATCATCGCCGTTCTGGCGTCGCTCATTTTGGTGGGCGGGCGAGCCGCACTCGTGGCATCGAGACAAGCCGCCATTCAGGCAGAGATTTCTCAACTCGACTCGGCGTTTATTGAGTACACCAACGATCGCTCGGGCGGCGACTATCCTCCGAACGTGATCTGGGCCAGTGGCATCGGTACGAACTCCGATTCAGGCACCGAAGCATTCAACACGTTCAAGCGTCACTTTAACAAGGCATTTCCAAAGCACCGTGAGTCCAACGCCTTGCTGGCCGTGTTGGCTGGACAAGGCGACACAGGTGGCGTGAATCTCATCGATGGTTCGGGTGCAACCGTCCGTGATGGATTGACGCCATATGAAGCGGTGGTGTTCTGGCTCGGCGGTTTCAGCGACGACCCGAAGTATCCGATCAGCGGGCCCGGTGGACCATCGTTCGTCACCAATTCCGGCGGCACTGACCAGTCGGCAGAGGATTTTGGCTCACGGACTCCAATCTTCGACTTCGATCAAACACGGCTCGGCCCGCGGGCTGGCGACAACACGTTTGGAGGAGTGGGGCGCTACATCACGTACGACGGCCCGAACGACGAACGACGACGCATTAACCTCTGGGTCTACGTACCAAGAAATCGCGAAATACCGTACGTCTACTTCGACGCTTCGCGCAAGCCGAAATTCGACCCACAGTACGATGGCGTCGTGCCCGTCAAGCAGGTCAAACTCAACGCCACCGACAACTCCGTCGCAAACGTCCGATTGGCCAACGAAGGCAAGTGCCAAATCTTATCGGCCGGTCTGGACGACGCCTGGGGACCGTTGGTCACTCTGTTTGGTGCCGATTGGACACAACCAGACACGACATTCAATGGAGTGGTCTATCCCGATGGCCCGTTCACCGGCGAAGCGGCCGACACCATCACCAACTTCTCCACCAGCGCGACGCTTGAGGATTCGCAGCCATGAGGTTGAGTGGCGAGTGGCAAGTGGTTAGTGGTAACGACTACGACGTAAGTCGCCGCGTCGGTACGGCTGCTATGCGCAACCGCCAATTCACTCGCCACTCATCGGCGTTTACCCTCATCGAATTGCTAATCGTCATTTCCATTTTGGCGATCTTGGCGGCCTTGTTGTTGGGTGTCGCGGCCCGGGCTGGGGAGCGGGGCCGCGAAGCCCGCACCAAAGCCATGATCGCCCGCATCCATACGCTGGTGATGGAGCATTACGATACATATAAGGATCGAAGGGCTCCGTTGAATGAAAATAATGCGACACTGAGGGCACTGACTGGGCAACCGCGTGCGTTGGCTAGGCTTTATGCCATCCGCGAGTTGATGTTGATGGAAATCCCAGATCGTTGGAGCGACGTCCTGCTCGGTGCGGTGGACAACGTCAGCATGGCTAGCGATGTTGGGCAGCCGGTCTATCTGCCGCCGAATTTGAGTTCAACTTACTTTGGGCCAACGCCAATTGTCGAAGCTTATCGTCGCCAGTACTTCTCAATGCTAGGAGCCGGTGTCGACAGAGAAACTATCAAACGTAATCAGGGGGCTGAATGCCTCTATATGTTTGTGATGATCGCTACCGCCGATGGCGAAGCCAGATCGCTATTTAACGAAAGCAGTATCGGAGATACCGACGGTGATGGGGCACCGGAATTCCTTGATGGGTGGGGTAATCCGATAAGCTTCATTCGCTGGCCGGTTGGTTTTGAATCGGACCTGCAGCTAAACGCACGCAACCTAGGTGATCCGACCAGCCAAGAGTGGCTTAACGGCGCGTCAGCCGATCACGATCCGTTCGACGTTTTTCGCGTCGATCTTCCTGCGTTTCGAATGGTTCCGCTCATTTATTCGGCCGGCGGCGATGAGCGATATGACCTGTACACCGCCCGCGATACGACGGTTTGGCCCCTGGGGGCAAGCAATAGCCAGTTGAATCCGTACAACTTAGTGAATTCGGTGGAGGGAGACTTCTACCTCGGAACACCAATGAATGAGGCGGGCAATCAAGTTGATCCCACTGCAGCCGCCGACAACATCAACAACCACAACATCACGTCCGAATGAACATGATTGCGAAGTCCAAGATGCAGGAGTCTGATTCGCAAACGGTGGTTATCCAGCCCCTTCGGGCTGGCATGACGCTCATCGAGCTGTTGATTGTCATTGTGATACTCTCATTGCTCACGGCGGCGGCGCTGCCGATTCTAACCCCGACCACCTCCGAGCGACGGATTCGTGAGGCGTCGCGGGCGCTCAACAGTTACATATCGCAGGCCCAGGCCAAATCTATCGGCACGCAGCGACCTTACGGCATTGCGCTTAAACGACTCTCGACGGATACCGATCGAGCAGAAGATCGCGGCGCGTGCGTTGAAGTATTCATGGTCGAACAACCAGCGCCGTACGCGGGGTTCAATGAAAATTCGCGTGTGCGCGTCGCGCTGAATGTGGACATCGATCCGTCAAACAACGTACAACTGCCGGTGCCTGGTTATGAGAGTATTTCGACAGTGCTCATTCAATTCGTAACGAGGGGAAGCGCAACGAGCAGCGGACTGCCCGCTGGATGGACCCCAGACCTAATCCCATCAAGTGTTTTGCGTCCATGCGACGAGATCGTCATCGCCGGAACCCGTTACGAAATTCTTACTCCGGCGGCGGCTCCCGGGCAAAATGGAATTCAGCTCTTGCCGCTGGACAGCGCAACCGGCAGTGTCTTCTTCGTCGGGGTAACAACGCCCAACCTATTCACCGTAGTTGCGCGACCGATCAACGACACCGGACAAGTACTTAAGCCGGTGGCCGATCAGACCGGTCGAATTGCAGATGATTTGGTTGCCGGTAGCGGTGACCAGGCTGGACCGCGACTGAACGAGGGGTGGCTTGAGCGCTACCGGCAGGGGGCTGCGAACGTGGAGCCTGTCGGACCCTACTGGAGTGAGCCAATGGAGTACCAGGTGCTGCGCCAACCGACTCCGACATCGGCGCCTCCGCTCCAATTGCCTGAAGGGACCGCGATCGATTTGCAGGCGTCAGGCACCGTTGGCGATGTGCCGCTGCACGCCACTGGTACCAACAACAACGATCAGCCCATTTTCTTGATGTTTAGCCCCGACGGGTTTGTCGAGCGCCTCCAATTCACAAAGAACTGCCCAGGCGGTGGAGGTGTTCTTGGAAGCATTACGGCAGCCTCAATCAGCGATGGCCTGCAGGCGGTATGTGAGTGCGCGGTGACACGTCCCACGGCCAACATCTCGCTGCTCATCGGAAGTCGCGAGAATATTCCCGCCGAAGGCATCGACTTCAATGCTGCGTCCTACACCAATCTTTCGAATGCCGAACGTGCCATCGAACGGGCAAAGCTCAACTGGCTGAACCTCGAAAGCCGTTGGGTCACTATCGGCGCGCAAACGGGCAATGTGGTGACTACCGAGAACGCATTTGTGGAACCCTCGACTATTCCGACGGGCGACTACGACCGAGATGGCGACCAGGATGGTGCCGCGCTCGAGATACGAATGGGGCAGATCCAAGCCGCTCAAGAATACGTTCGCGAAATGCGACGAATTGGAGGGCGGTAAGAACTGAGACCACTAATCGCCACTAGTTCTCACCGATCCGATTAGGCGGTGATTGGTGCCCCAAAAAATCATTATTTCTCAGGGGCAAACTGAGAAAGCAGACAGAACCATGAGATTCAGATTCCCCAGCCCCCAATCCCTAGCCCCCAGCCCGACGCCGCGCGGCGGCGTCACGCTTACCGAGGTGCTCATCTCGATGGCCATTTTGGCGATTGGGTTGTTGGGCGCGGCGGCCATGTTTCCTGTTGGCGGGTACTTCATGCAAAAGGGTGAGATCGCCGACCGCGGCGCCGCCATTGCCCAAGCCGCCTTCGCCGATTTAGTGGCCCGTGGCGATTTGCACCCGGATAACTGGCAGGTGTGGGACCCCGAGTGGAACGGCGGTTCCTATCGACCAATGGATCAGTTTGTTCGCGATTGGATGGCTGAGCCATCAAACCAAGGCCTTGGTGTACAAGACTTTCAAACCGGGATGAACTCTGCCGCTGGTTTCGTTTACGTCATCGATCCACTTGGCACTGCCGCTGGACTGCGCGCAAATCTCCCAGAAAGTTTGATAGACTTGGCACCTTATGCCGCCGTCCCTGGCGCTTCCATCGGCGACGCGCAAGTGCCAACTCTTGATGCTCAGAGCATTAGTCGATGGACAGATCAATTCCCAAATTGGCCGGTGAAACGCCTGGCGACCAGCACCTCGATGATCGGAAACGTACCGTCCGAACCAGTAGCGCAGGGTGTGTACGCGAGCCAAGACGACATCGCATTCTCGGTCGATGACGAGGAGGTCCCTACGCGGCAACGGGTGGTGGGACCTGACACCGACGGCGATGGCAATCCGAACTCGGCGCTCACCCGCGAGTCGCGCGGCGACTATTCGTGGATGGCCATGGTTGCTCCTACGACGAGCAACGCTCGCGAAGCGCTGACCCTCGATCCATCAGCCTATTACTTCGATGTGTCGGTCGTCGTGTTCTTTAAGCGACCGACTGACGCTATCGACACGAGCGAACGCCTTACCCATGGTAGCGTCATATCTACAGGAACGGGCGGCGGCGAGATCCTGCTAACCAAGTTTGATCGGGACGCCACTGATCCATTTGAAGACTTAAGGACGGGCCAATGGGTGCTCGTGAGCGGCCCGCATCCCAACAGTACTGCCGAGGAACCGCTATTTTTCTCGCAGTGGTATCGTGTGCTGGCAATCGATGATCAAGAACGTGGTCCCCTGCAAGACCCCGACAAACAGCGCGTCGTCGGCCTACGTGGTCCAGACTGGCCGTGGACTATCACCAATGGGAATCTTCCGAGCGTCCGCGTTGGCCTATTCCCGGGCGCGGTGGCCGTGCATACCAAGACGATGCGGCTGGAAACGCTAGGAGCTTATCAGTAGGCGGCGGGCAGTAGATAGTGAGGCGCTGGCCCAGAACCCACTAGCCACTACCCCTCGCCACTCGCAATTAAACAATCGTGCCGCGTTGGCAAGTCGCGGCGCGAATTGAGTAACGGAACCGAGAAACATGTCTCATCGAAAACGACGAATGTTGGAACTGCGTCGCCGGTCGCTGCGGGGCAATCGCCCTGGTCGCCGCGACCGCCGTGGCGTGCTGTTGATGGTGGTGCTCAGCATGCTGGCCCTGTTCCTGCTGCTGGGTACGGCATTCTTGGTAAGCAGCCAGTTCTACGCCACGACCGGCAAAGAGGCGGCGAAGGAGAATCGCACCGAGAACAACCCGGCCGACCTGCTCGAGCGGGCGATGCTGCAAGTGCTCCGCGACACCAACAACCCCAACAGCGCCGTGCGCTACCACAGTTTGCTGCGCGATGTGTATGGGAGTGATGGGTTTGTGGGGAACCTCGCGGCAGACCCTCTTGCCCCGCGTTACGCGGGATCGTCAGGCGGAGCGGTCGACTACGGGCTAACCGATGGTCAACTGATGGACCTGTACGTCGTGGACCGCAGCACAACTGAAGATAATCCAGATTCCAATTTTGTCATCAAACTCGAACGCGATCCCGACGGCACAACTGCCGATTTCACGCTACCTGCGGCGACTGACTACTACGCAGGTTGCTTGCTCACCATGCTCACCGGGCCAGCCGCTGGCCAGACAACGCGGATTGTTGATTACGACTTGATGCCGGCGCTAAGCGCTCCTGGTCTGCCAGTGTATCGAATCCGTGTCATGGCGTTTGGCAATTCCGATGGCTCCACCATTCCTGCTGATCAGACCGCCACGTTGGCCGGCCACGCCTTCATGGTCAACGGTCGGCCGCACAATGGAACGGGGGTTGGTTACAACCGCCTGGCGGCCACGGGGACACCAAGACTCAACGCGGTCGAGCTGCTCGTCGACCAGTCGGGAACGGTACCTCTCGATGCCTGGGAATTGGCCCTCACGCCCAATGGTCAGTTCATGAATCCGTTTTGGTATCAAGATTCAAACCTGGGTGCTTCGGTTTCGAACATTGGCGCAATGCTAGGCGGCGGCTATCAACCATTCGGCTACGAAGCTTCGGGCGACCAGCAGCTTTACACCTCCTACGAAGGCCCGGGCGGGAGCGACGAATCGTATGACGCGGTCGACTTCCAAAACATGTTCCTCGCCCACATGCCGCTTACGCCAAGGGACATGGCTGGGGCGATAACTACTGCGGGCAGCGCACCGATCCTGGAGGGCCAAGACGCAATCGTTGCTTTCGCCGGCCCATCAGACACGGTGCGCTTTGACCATGAAAACACAATTATTCCGTCGTTTCACCGACCTGCCTTGATGAACTACTGGTACCAAAGGATCGAAGGGACGCCCTGGCTAACTGATATCATCATGGATTCTTCCCAGCGCATTCTGGCCTTGGCCGATCCGTACAACTTGAACGACATCGGCAGCATGGGAAGCCCCGGCAACGCAATCTACGATCAGATTGTCGCCCTAAAGCGCAAGATCTCACTCCGGCCTATTCGTGAAGACCACCCCAGCTTCAACGGATCGAACCCTGTGTCGGAGAATCCCTTCTGGGAGATCGTTGGCCCGTGGGATGTGGACAACGACAACGACGGCATCAACGACAGCGTGTGGGTCGACTTGGGCGACGCGGTACAGGAGACCGAGAACGGCAGGCTCTACAAACCGCTGTACGCATTCCTGATTGTCGACCTCGACAACCGACTGAATCTAAATGCGCATGGGTCGGTGGATCACTTTGCGACGACCGATTTCGATCCGACGTTGATTGCCACTACGAGTGACAATGAACAGCCTTATGCAGGCAATCTTGCCGGTGGGGATCTGCAATTCCTCATCGACCCAAGCGTAACACTTTGGACTTCCAACGTAATGCCCGTCGGTATGGGCTGGGGCCCGGGCGACGTGACGTTACGGTCGATTTTGTCGCCAACTACGCAGCCGCGTAGTGGCGCGTTTGCCGCCAACTTCACGATTGGCGATCCGTACTTTGATGACAACGCACGGCTTTTTGGCGGACGGCCGACAACAACTTTGGCTGGAAATGCCAACGTTCCCGGAAGTACCAATGTCGGATTCGAGAGCGTGATTGGTCGGTTTGGCTCCCAGCAGATCACGCAGCGATGGACGGCTGGGCGCACGTTCAACCTCGCCAATATGAATACGCGCGAACCGACGTTTGCCTATGAGTTCAATGGCTATCCGGAAACCGACGCATTGCGTGCTGCCAGACTAGGTGCGTTTGTTCCGCCAACAGCCTTTGCTACGTCGCCCGACATGCGAAGTAAGTACGCCACAGGCGTCGACTACACCGGGCAGCCTGTGAACGAAGCCGTATGGGATAACGTCAACCCTGCAACGATGACCGGCCCCGTAGTGCCATTGGTCGACGACTCGACCTATGAGACTGATCTATCGATGGCCAGCCGACGTGGACTACCAGCGAGTTCAGTAGCGTCTGATCCGACTTTCTTGGGCAACGACGACGCTCCTTTCGCCACTTCTGAAATGGAGCGAATCTTGCGAGCCTACGATGCGGAGACGGGCACGGCGCCGAGTCGGTTGTGGGACGTGGTCGATGCGTTCGATCCGAATAAGTACGTACTGACCGTCGCGTCCGACCCCACGCAACCCTCGGCGGTGGAACTTGCTCTGGCAACCGCCAACACATCGATCAATCGCCGCCAAGTCACCACCGACAGCTACGAAATCCCCGTACCAGCCGACGTGGTGCCAAGTTACATCACCGAGTTGGGGCCGGATGGCGCGCCCGGTATCGCCGGTATCGACGATGACCAAAACGGAACGGTTGACGACATTACCGAGATCGGCTGGCCGCTTGCACGAGGACTTGCAAGTGGGGTGTACCCCAACACTGGCGCAACCCAAATTCGGCAACAATGGCCGGACGACTTTGAGTCACTTACCGGAAAGAGCGTGACCGACGCGCGTATCGTAGACGTGCTCTGGTTCCGCATCCAACGCAACCGAATCGATCGCAATTTGGCTCCGTTTGATCCTACCGATCCGGTGGCCGTCCAGATTCTCAACAACATCGCCGAGCAGCTTCTGCCGCCAGAGGTGCTGGCCGGCTACAAGATGGACATCAACCGCCCCTTCGGCGATGGCAGAGATAACAACGGCAATGGAATCGTCGACGAACCTGTGGAAGCGGGCGAGCCGTGGGTCGATTTGAATGGCGATGGCGTCTGGCAGCCAGGTGAACCGTTCATCGATCTCGATGGTGACGGCCTCTTTTATGCCGACAAGGACGAAGATGGCTTCATAGATCGGTTGGCGACCCGAGACATAACGGGCGACGGCGTCATCGACAACAACGATTTGGAACCTGTTTTGGATAGCCTGTGGGAACAACAGCTAGGCACGCCAGCTTACGTCGACAACGTCATGAGCAAGGATGTCACTGGTAACGGTAAGTTCTTGGACGCCAATGGTAATGGAGTTTGGGACAGCGGCGAAACGATCTTCCGCGACGACGCCCACCTCGCGCGGCAACTCTACGCCCGGCATCTCTACGTGTTGATGCTCCTGCTGACGGACGAAGACTACTTGGCGCCGTATGATCCATTTGATCCATCGGTGCGCGGGTTCCTGCGAATTAGTGCGCGGGAACTTACGGATGATGGTCGCCTGTCGGATAACAGCCAGTCGGACCGTGCTGCCCGACGCGAGGCTCTTCGCCGTTACACATGCCGACAGATCGCTCAATGGGCCGTAAATTGCGTCGACTTTCGCGACTCCGATGCGTGTAACACACCGTTTGAGTTCGACACGAATCCGTGGGACGGCTGGAACTGCGTCAATAGCCAAGATGGGTCGGTGTTCCCACTCGATGGTGATGTGGCCACGGACGAGAACCACCAGCAGGTATTCGATTGGGACAATATTGGCGCCGATGGGCACAAGCTCATGACCAACCCTATTCCGACGCTGACGGATGGCATCCAGGTTGGCAATCGACTGTTGCCGGGTGACACGACGCGTGACGTCGTTTGGGGAGTTGAACGTCCGGAGCTACTGATAAGCGAGACGCTTGCATTCCACGATACGCGGCTGGAAGACCGAGTCACAACGGAAGATAAGGGCGACAATTATCTAAGTGCTCCGGGAGCGTCGACAGACCGCCCACAGGATGACGATCTTGACCAGAGATTGGAACCACGTGGCTCGCTCTTCGTGGAGATTTACAATCCATGGTCAGGCGACGGTCCGCGAGCGGTAGAGTTGTATCGACACGGATTCTCCAAGCATCCGAACGAAACTAACCAGGAGTTCATCAAGACGTTCGATCAGGATGGCAACAACGTCATCGACTTGAACGACACCTACCACTGGGCAGACATAGATGGTGATGGCACACCTGAAACCCGACTTGACATCGATGGAGTTTTGCTGGATCGGTTGTCAAACGCCGCACACGTTGATCCAGTTAGTGGCAAGGTGCGCCGATCGCCAGTGTGGCGTCTCATTGTTGTCGAGGAACACCCAGGCTATCAAGTTGCCGGTGGACAGGATCGGCTTCAAGAGACAAGAGACGACCCACAATCGCACGCCGGGGACGTTAGTTCCGGCAATGAATCCGATCCACATCCTTTGTATGACAAAGAGCAAGTCCATGCGGCAGTCGGCGCCAACCTTCCCGGCGTTCATACGCTCGCTCCCACCAACATGGATTGGGACGATATGTACTATTATACGGCCCCGCATCCAAGTGGTGGCTTGGTCAAATCATCGGCAGGCACATGGCAACAGCGACGAACAGGCGTGGACAATAATGTTACCACCTATAACAACCCACAGAATCAACCCGGTTCCTTTGACCGATTGTTGTTTGCGAAACCATATCCTTACATCGAACGCGAGTATTACTTCACCACCAACGACTCGCCGTATCGCGCGTACAGGAAGCAAACGAGTGGCACGTTTCAAACGCAAGATGAATGGAGGGCGCAAACACGGACGTACCACGATCTGGAGTCAGAGGATCTGCGGATGCTGTACGACGAGTTGCAGGTTCGAATACCGTTTAGCTACGTCGCGCTTGGACGGCAAGAGCGAGCTCCCCGAGAAATGTTCTCTTTGACTCACCGCTTCGTGGCAAATGTCATTGACGACGATCGGAGGGATGTCAGTATTTCCCCGATTTTGCCTGGCCGCTATGCCGTCATCGGCTCGTCGGGGGCTGTCTACGACAACAAGGTCCGGGACGACCGACAACGGCTCCGGTTTGTAACAACCATGGGACGCAATGTTGGGGGCACGCAAGATCCGAAGAGATCGACACCAGATACTCGGCACGGGTTGCAGATTGACGCGACTCGACGGATCGAGCTTCGTCCATCGTCGAACCCATTCTCACAGCAACTCGTCATCGATGGTAATGGCGGTTTTGATAACAGAGTTCCATATATTGAGACGGACAGAGGAAATGAACTGATCGCCATTGGAAATGAAACGATCAACATGACTGCAGAGGTTGATGGGTTTAGGTTGAGAACCAACGCCAGAGTCGTTGCTCCCACGATTGCCATCCCCGTCGAAGATATGAATGTATCGGAGCCCGCCTATGGATATGGAGTTCGTGCGCGCGAACTTAGACAACTGGAGGTCGACTCAGGTGACGAGGGCCAAACGTGGAATCCATTGGCCGCTGAAGGCGAGGGCGGATTCACGACGCAAAACTCAGCCGGTGGCGAAGGTGACGGTAGGCACTTCGACACACCGTTTGATGATGATCCGGAGTTCGCCGACGCGATTCAGAGTGGTGTAAATACCGAAACGAAGTATCGGGTTTTGCATCTCCAACGGCTTGCCGATCCCACTCTGCCATGGAATCCACCGCCGAGCTACAACATTCACGATAATGCGACTGTTGGCACAGTGTACGATCCGGGTATCCCGGTCAATCCCTATTTGACTGTCGATTCGGGAACCGTTGATCTCACCATATTCAATGGCACCAGTAGCGTGAACATCGGCAATCCGGCAGACGTTCAATTCCGCTCAACGGAACGTGGCTTAATGTCGACTCGATGGGCGAACATCGCTCCAAGGTTGTCCTGGTTCCAGGACTTTTTCGCGTGGGTCCGCCCGGTCGACCTCATTGACTGGAACTCTCTGTCAACAACCTGGGTACCGCAGGAAGTAAAGGATCTTCATCGCGTCAATGACAACCACTTCGACTACGTACTTAATCATTCACTTGGATTTGCAAACATAGTATTCGGCGATGTATACATAAGGCCAGAACTTCGTGCCCAACTTGTGGAACCTGTGTCACAGGCGAGCATCGACCCAACAGATCCTGGTGGCCCTAATGGTGACGGTTTGGAAGAAACCATGGGCACCGCGCTCGGCGCACCTCGCCCCGACGGAAGTATTGCCTCCACCTACCCCTGGCTCAGCTGGAACAACCGCCCATTCGTGAGCGAAAACGAGCTGTTGCAGGTGCCAGCGTGGAGTAGTGCGGAGATGCTGAGGAAGTTCTCGACGATGAATACGCTCGCTGCGGCAGGCGACCAGATTAATGGTTACGATGCCGGACGACCCGTCACGGACGCCGGCGGCAATCTCGACGCTGAACGTACCAATGCCGTTCGTTATCTGTCGATGGTTGCCGGCTTCGGGCATTTGCTGAATATGACGCAATCGACTCCAGCGGCGGCAACGGTCGAAGCCGACATCAATGGCAACCCTGTGCCTGTCGGTGCCCCCCACTTTCATCGCATTCTCGACTACGTGCACACACCCAGCCGTTTTGTCGCGACCGACACGCTGTTGAACCCCGTCGCGTTCAACAAGCTGGGCTCGGACCCAGCCAACTCTATCGACAACGTCGTGGACCTCAACGATCCACGCGCCGGCCTCGCTGCCCCGTTCAATCGCGTGCCCGACTACCGCGAACCGGGCAAAGTGAACTTGAATACGGTGGTTGGCCAGCGATTGCCGGGAGGCACATTGCCAACACTCTGGTCAGATGTATTCGATGGCTTGATGCATCGTGTACGCGATGGCGACGCCGTGATTGGTGGATCGCTGGCCAGCTACGGCCACTTCGGCCCCGCGTGGCGCGACATCGTTCTCAGTCGACGTGGTTACAACGATCCGCTGTTTGCTGCAGGAACAGCAACAGGGGTCGATCGTGTAGAATTGGTACTCAATAATCTAAGTCCAACTTTCTTTGCCAATCCGTTTAGATCGCCCGAAGCGGGTGACTTGGTTCCTATTGCTGACCTGCTTGATGGAAGTGTCGATGTTTCACTCCTGCGTTCGCACCCCTTCCGACCTGGCGACGGATACGCCTGGGGCGCTCCAGCCACGGATAATAACGGAAACGGATTGATCGGTGACGCGCGTGAGGCAGGGATTAGCGATGGTCCAGCGCTCGATTCAAGCATCCCTGGTGCCCTCGTCCCATTGTTCTCAGAACTCTGCTCCACCCCCGCCATCGATGGCACGCGCAACAGCGCCATGCATTACATGCCGCTGACGCGGCTCGACAATTTGACGACGACGCGGAGCGGGGTGTTCGCGGTGTGGGTGACGGTGGGGTACTTTGAGGTTTTGCCGGCGCCTGATTGGGACAATGATGCGAATGTGCGGCAGAAGTTCAACAATCAGGCGGGTGGCGACGCGACGCGAGGTCGTGCGCTTTACAACAAGGTCTATCCGCAGGGTTATCAGCTTGGGAAAGAAATCGGTAGCGAAACGGGCGACACCGACCGGCATCGGGCGTTCTACATGATCGACCGCACGCGGCCAGTGGCGTTTAAGCCGGGTGAGGACGTGAACGTGGAAGGCGCGATTCTGCTTCGCCGCCGGATTGACTAGTCCGGGTTGGAAACTGAAGTTGCCCATCGAGTGATCGGTAGTCGCTAGCCTTGGTTGCTTTCAAGTCCGTCCTCATGCGCCAAATCATCCGATGCTGGCGCATACGGCTCACTATTTTGCAACTGTTTGTAGGCCGGGTATCGAGCGTGCTCTATCTGGCGGACCATGTTCGCTCACCCTAACCCTCTCCCTCTGGCGAGAGGGGGAACCATTGGCGTGTTATGCAAATGTGCACGCATTGCACTACGGCTCCGCGAATGATGGCCAAGAATCGTTGTGGACGCTGGCTGAGGGTTTGGTCTAATGGTTGTGGTCGGGGGTGCGCTGCAGCCGCTGATCTGTGGGGTGAGCCTCGGGTGTTTTCGCCGCTACCCGACGCTAGCTCACCTCGTTCGGAGCTACCCGACGCTAGCGCGTTCGGCTCACCTCGTTGGGAGTAAATTCCCAAGGGGATGAATTTATTCGCAGGTTGGCGATTCACTTACGTTGCGAACACATGAATAAGCAACTTGTTTTGCTGTTGTTTTTTGGCATGCAGTCGCTGTAAGTTGCCGAAGAGTAAATGCACAGCGAATCGTTTTGGGCGTTTTGTGAATTTACTCAGCCGCTTGCCCTGAGAGTTATCCACCCACCAAACCCTCACTTGCTGACCGATGCCCGATAAGAAATCCTCGCCGATGTGGACGCTGCTACTGCTGTTGTTGGTGTTTGCAGGCGTGGTCATGGTGAGCCAAGTGCGCAGCACGCCGAGTGTGCGCCTGCCCGCTCCGTTGCCGGACGCGAATGTCGTTGGCTGGCTGAATACCGACAAGCCGCTAACTGCCGACGACTTGGCGGGCAAGTGGGTGGTGGTTGATCTGTGGGCGACCTGGTGCGGTCCGTGCATTGCGTCGATGCCGGACTTGGCGGCGTTCCACGAGCGGTGGGAAGGCAAGAACGTGGTGGTGATTGGTATCACTAGCGATACAGCGGCAGAGCTGAGACAGATCCGCAATGTAATCGACGATGTCCCCGGCTTCGATTGGCCGGTGGCGTACGGAGGAGGAGAAGTGTTTGATGAGTTGGGGGTGCAGATGATCCCGACCTTGGTCGCTTACGATCCGACCGGCAAGTTAGCGTGGAAAGGCCACCACTTGGGAGGGTTGGATGAGCTAATAGCGGGCGCGGAGGTGGGCGGTGAGCGGTAGCTCACTCCACCACCTCCCGGATGTACTTCACCTTGGGCTTGCCGCTGTTGCCGACGGGGAGGGCTAGAAGGTAGTCGGTGGCGTAGAAGAGCTTTTCGCCGCGGCGTTCGGGGACTTGGAAGTTGTCGCCCTTTTGCAAGATGGTTCGGGCGAGTGGCATGCCGCCGAAGGAGCGCGTGCCGGCCGACTCGACAGGATACCAGCTGCCGTTGCCCTCGGCGTCTTCGAGATAGAACTCGGCATAGCAGTGGTTGTTCACCCACACGACACGAGCGGGCACTTTGTTCGACCGGCACAGCGCGATGAACAGAGCGCTGCGACCGTGGCAATCGGCCTTACCATCGCGAAGCGTGTTGAGGGCGCTCTTGTCGGGGCCTTCGGAGTATTGGATGTTGTCGAGCATGTAGTCGTAAAGGTACTCGATGCGCTGCCAGTCGGTTGGGTCGCCATCGCCGGCCAACTCGTCCGACTCGCGCCACAGTTGGCGCGCCAGCGAGCGAATTTTGCCGTTACGAACCTCGATGTAGGGGCTTTCGGTCAGGTACTTGCGAATCGGTCGTTTGGGTTTGCGAGGAATGACGAGTTCCGCGGCAAGATCGTCGTCGGGCGGTTCGATCTTCTTGGTGTCGACTTCGAACGTCACCACGGCGGTGGCGGTCTCGCCAGCGGCCAGATGGGGAATTGTGATGAGCATCTGCCGAACGCCGTCGAGCGGCCGATACCGAACCTTTTCGACGTGCCGGCTAATGTCTTCGCTGACCACGCGAACCTGCTGCTCGTCGCACTCGAACGGGACGGCAACCATCGCCCTGACGTCGCGACACGCCCCGCGGCTGGCAGTGATTTCGGCACCAACCCGAAACATAACGGGCTCGTCGCTTACATACCGTTCGGGGTTGGAGCTTGCGGTGGGCGCGTCGAGCAACTGCGCGGGAGCGAGTTGCGACATGGCCATGCAAGCGGCAAGTGTAACGGCGGTACGGATCGGCATTCGAGTCGTCATAGAGTTGAACATCATGGTCCATTGTACCTTGCCGGGAAAACGACGGCGCAAAAAACAACCACCCCGCTAACCTTTGCACGTTCAGGACGGCATGCGAAGGGCGGGGTGGGTTGTAGGGCGGAACGCGCGGTTGGGGGGCGGTTCCGCGAGGCCGCCAAACGTGGGGGGAGGGCGGCGGCCCGGACTGTTTCATGGATGTAGTGTTAGGTACCGAGTCACGGGCTGGGGTCTTGGCTCTCGTCGGCCGGCGTGGGCGACGCCTGCCAGTTGTCGCCGCTGGTTTCGACGTCGCTCAGGTATTCGCCCGGCGCTACCTCGATGCCAAACGGACCATTGCATCCGCAGTCGCTACCCGCTCCAGCATAGCCTGCGTCGCAGGTGCTGCACTTACCGCAACTGCAATCGCTGTAGCATTCGCAGCACGGATCGCAAGCGGGTGGACACGGGGAGGGGCAAGGGCAAACTGGTTGGCACGGCACACACTGCGGCTGACAGGGTACACATTGCGGCGGGCACGGCACGTATTGGGGGGCAACCACCTGGGGCTGGATGACTGGCTGCGGCTGAATGACCGGTTGCGGTTGGACGATCTGCGGCCGGACCACTTGTGGTTGCACGACCGGCGGCGCTTGGACAACCGGCGCCTGGACCACGGGAGGCGCGGTGACAACCTGGGGAGTGGCCACAACGGGAGTAGTATACACGGGTGCTCGCGAACCACCGCACCACGAACCTCGGCACAAGGTGCCACGGACGCGGCGGCAGCATCCACAACCAGTCAGGCTGGACGCGCATACTACGACAACCAGCAGCAGGGCAATGCGTTTCATGTTGATCACTCCTTGCCTGTGCTTCTACCGCGCCGGTCAATGGCAGCGGCGGGCCGGTGGTCGGCGGCAACAGGCAAATGGTGGGCACACGCCTTGTGGGCGAGCGATTGGGGAGGGAAACTGGCGGGGCACAACCTTGGCGGGCAAGCAGTCACACGACGACGTTGTCTGCGGCAGGTTGCGTCCTCGAAACGTACACCACAGGGCACGTAGTGCAAACGCAACGGTTGATTTTTTTGAACAAACTGCGATCCCACCCACCGCACCGAACGACGCAAGTTCTGCAACCCGCACAGCCGGCCTGCAGCCCGTACTGCCCGACCAAGACGCGCGGGCCGAAAGACCGGCTCGACCACTACCGATGTCCATTCGTGTGGCGCAGCTAGCAATCGACTACCGATGGTTACACAGTCCGTTCCTACAGTACTCTCAGTCCCACTATTAATCACCATGCGCGTACGCCCCGCCCGCCGATTGATTACTTGCGCACTGTTGGCTGCCGCCTCGTTTGGGTATGTCGACGCAGCTCTTGCTGCCGCGACCTGCAACTCTCGGCTCGCCGATCAGATACTCGTGGTAAACGTTCGCCCGGCGGGTTGCACAACCAACGAAGCGCGTCTGGCTGAACGACTTCGCGTGAAAGAGTACGCGGTGGTTGACGAGTCAGGCGCACGCCGGTGGATGGATTCCGATTTTTGGACGCTTATCGAACCCACCGCGCCCGGCGTTGTTACTGTGTTCTTCGTGCACGGCAATAAGGTCGATACCTGCATGGCGCGCTCGCGCGGCCTGCGAGTTTATCGGTCGATGGCGCGGCGGCTGGGTAACGACCGAGCGGTGCGGTTCGTGATCTTCTCGTGGCCGTCTACGGAGATACCCGGGCTGTTGAAAGACTTTCGAGTAAAGGCTGCTCGCACCAGGCCGGTTGGTTGGGAGTTGGCTTGGGTGGTGAATCAGATGCCGGTAGAGGAACAGATCAGCTTTCTCGGTTACAGCTACGGAGCGCGAATCGTCGGCGGGGCCATGCACCTGCTCGCCGGCGGGGATCTCAACGGGCTTGGACTTTACGACCAGCCAACGGGACACCGGCCGCCGATGCGGGTTGCCTTCCTGGCGGCAGCGACGCACGCCCACTGGTTTGGCCCAAATTGCTACCACGGGTTGGCCATGAACCAGATCGAAGAGTTGATGCTGCTAAACAACCGGAACGACCCGGCTATGCGTTACTACAGATTGATCGACAAGTGCAGCAACCCACAGGCGATGGGCTACTGTGGCCCCACGTGCCTGAGTGCCGAGGCCCGCTCGCGCGTGACGAACTACGATTGCAGCAGGTGCGTCGGTCGCTCACACGACCTCTTCAGATACCTAGCAACAGGGCGTACGATGACGCGGGTGTGGGAACACCTGACGTACATCGAGCGATAGCGGCGCCGCAGTCGCTTGCGGCCACTCGCCACCAGGCAACATGAACGACCGAACGGCCTACTATAACGGGGCGTGGATACCCGAGAGCGAACTTGCGATACCGGTCGCCGACCTGGGATTCGCCATGGGCGTCACCGTGACAGAGCGGTTGCGGACGTTCTGCGGACAAGTGTTCCGCAAAGCCGATCACCTGGCACGGATGCGATCGTCGCTCGAAGTGATTGGACTCGCGGCGAGCACAGTAGTGGCCGAACTCGAGGTCACCATCGACGAGTATGAGAGACGCCATCGCGAACAAGTCAAGCCGGGCGACGATTGGGCCGTGATTGCGTTTGTCACACCAGGCGTGGGCGCCGGTCCAACCATTTGCGTACACGGCCATCCGCTACCGTTCGGTGATTGGGCTAACGAGTACAACAGCGGTGTTTCGATGTTGCAGAGTCAGCACCGGCAGGTGCCGCCCAGTTGTTGGCCCGCATCGCTCAAGTGTCGTAGCCGCATGCACTACTACTTGGCAGAAATCGAAGCCCGCACCTATAATCCCACATCCCGGGCGGTGCTGCTCGACCAAGAAGGCTACATCGGCGAGGGATCGACAGCCAATTTGGTAACGTTTGATGGCAAGAATGGGCTATCAACGCCGAAGAGCACCAAGGTGCTTCCGGGCGTGAGCCTGGGCGTTATCGCTGAACTTGCCCCGGCGCTCGGTCTCGAACTGGTCGAGCGGGACATCACGGTTGAGGAATTCGCCGCCGCGGAGGAGGTCTGGCTCGCCAGCACATCGATTTGCATGTTGCCGGTCGTTGAGTTCAATGACCAACCGATTGGAAGCGGAACGCCCGGAAGCATGTACGCCAGGTTCCTTGACACATGGCGCAAACTAGTGGGTGTCGATATCGCCGAGCAGGCGGAGCGATTTGCCATACGATTCTAATGCGACGTCGTTCCGACGCGTTCGACGTGCTTCTCCTGTATCTCTTATGAGTGTTATTCGCACCGAAAAACTGACTCGACGGTATGGCGTCCGGCGGGGTGTCGACGGGATTGATCTTGAGGTTGGACCAGGCGAAACGTTTGGCTTTCTAGGGCCCAATGGAGCAGGAAAGACGACGACGATTCGGCTGCTGATGGGGCTGCTCAAACCCAACTCCGGACGGGCGGAGATTGTGGGTCTCAACTGCTGGCGAGAGAGCGCGCGGCTGAAGCACGCCGTAGGATATCTTCCTGGCGACCTACGACTGTACCCGTGGCTGTCGCTGAGATCGGCAGTCACAATCGTCTCCCGCATCCGCCAGCAGCACATCCAGCCGCGCGCCGCCGAGTTGGCAGACAGCTTTGAACTCGAACCGAACTTGCCCGTGCGTAAGATGTCGCGTGGCACACGGCAAAAACTGGGATTGGTCCTTGCCATGGCTCATCGCCCCAAGCTGCTGATACTCGACGAGCCGACCTCGGGGCTCGACCCACTGATGCAATCGGTGCTGGCCGACTTGGTTCGCGAGGCGGCGACCGCAGGCCAAACCATATTTTTCTCCAGCCATACACTTAGTGAAGTCGAAGCCCTATGCGATCGAGTGGCCATCGTGCGTCACGGACAACTGGTGGTCGACGAGCCGCTACACGCCCTTCGCGAACAGGCACCCCGCACGGTGGAACTTGTGTACGATTCCGTGGAAGCAGCAAGTGCCGTTCGTCTCCCCGAGTTCCTCGCAATGCGGCAACAGTCCAAGAGTGAGCTACAGTGCGAACTGAGAGGCCCCACACCGCCGCTGCTTGCGTGGGCAAGTCAACAACCATTGGTCGACATTCGCATTAGTCACCCCGATCTGGATGCCGTATTTCATTCGCTGTACCACAACGCGGAGACGGGGGGCTGATGCTAGGACTGCTGACAAAGACACTCCGGGAGATTTGGCTACCGACGCTATTGGTTGCGAGCGGACTGTTCGGAGTCAACATCTTGCTGACGGTTCTGATTCCCAAGGTGCAAGAGGGATTCGAAGAGGTATTCGATAAGCTGCCATTCGTTGAATCCATGTTGCAGGCGCTACTTGGCACCGAGCTCGGCGACCAAATGGCCGCTGAGGCGATGCAGGCCGTGCTATGGGTCCATCCAATCGTGCTGACGCTGCTTTGGTTCCACGCTATCAGTCTGTCGACTCGCGTCCCAGCCGGCGAAATCGATCGTGGCACCATCGACTTTCTACTCGGACTACCAGTCGGTCGCAGGCAGCTCTACTGGAGCGAAGTGCTCATGTGGCTGGCAACTGGATTGCTGTTGCTGGCATTTGGTTTTGCGGGCCATCGCCTCGCCTCGCCAGCCATGCCCGAGCACATGCGACCAGAGACGCACGTAGCGCTCATGATGATGACGAATCTGTACTGCGTTTACTTGGCGGTCGGTGCTGTGGGATTCCTGGTGTCGTCACTTGCGAGCCACCGCAGCCGTGCGATTGCCGTGGTGTTTGCTCTGGTACTCGGCTCTTTCCTGCTGAACTTCGCCGCGCAGCTTTGGGAGCCGGCTGGGCGAGTTGCCTTCCTAGGAATTCTTGAGTATTACCGACCGGCGGTCGTCTTGCAGTCTGGTGAGTTTCCTACGAGCGACGTCGCCGTATTACTCACGATTGCGTGCGTATCCCTAGCGGCCGGTAGCGAGATTATGGCGCGACGGAGCATCTGCACCGTGTAACTTGAGCGTCCATCGCCTTTTTTAGGGTGTTGGCCTACAGCGTCTGCATCTGGTTATGTTGGCCAACATCGACGAATCGTAAAGAGTTGCCTGCTTCGGCCGCCTTGTCAGATTCGGCTCGTTTGCACCAACACCGCTACAGCTAGCCGAAGCACGTTCTAGCCTGCGCAACGTCAATCGACCGTCCTTAAGGTTCTTGGCGGTTCAATAAGCCGCTTGTAATCGTCTCGCTAGGACGTTGCCGAACGGGTGGCCGGTGGATAAGCTAGTTGCATGAACAAGAATGCCCGTGTACATCCGTTAGCAGCCGCGATCTGCACGCTGCTGGTTCTTTCTATCCTACCAGACTGCGGCATTGCTCAACCGTATCGTTGGGTCGATTCGACGGAGCAACATACTGCCGAACTACTCCACGGCCGCACGCCGTTGGTGCGGTACATGTACGCGCCAGTCGACGATTCGTCGAACGAGCGGCGAGCTGAGACGTATAAGCCCTATCTGCATGTGTTCAGCCCAGACGGGTCGCAGATCCTTACCAAAGGTCCCGGTGGTTTGTATCCGCATCACCGTGGCATCTTCTTTGGATATAACAAGATCACCTACGGCGACGACAAGCATTGCGACACTTGGCACTGCCTAGGCAAGGCATTCCAGCAACATGCCAAGTTCGACGCCATAGACGCCGACGACGAGGGCGGATGGTTCACGTCGGTAGTTACGTGGCACGGCGAAGAAGGTGAGCAGTTCGCCACCGAACACCGCACTCAGGATGTTGGTCTTGTGGACGGGATGCTGCAGATCGATTTTGAGTCGAAACTTACGCCGGCAGACGAAGTCGATTCGATCCAGCTCGATGGCGATCCACAACATTCGGGTGTACAGTTTCGCGCCTCGCAAAAGGTGCCTGACGAAACATCTAAGCAAACGTACTACGTACGGACTGATGGGGTTGGGGAGCCAGGCGAAGCACGCAACTGGAATCACAGAGACGCCGGCGACCCAATGAACGTGGAAACCACGAATCGCCCGTGGTTGGCGCTGAGCTTTGTGCTGGATGGCGAGCGCTACACCGTGCTACGCCTGGAACACCCAGACAACCCTAAACCCGCGCATTCCAGCGAGCGTGACTATGGTCGGTTTGGTTCGTTCTTCGTCACCGACGTGACGGCCGACGATCCACTGGACGTGAAGTATCGATTCGTGGTCAAGCAAGGCGAGATGAGCGTCGATGAGTGCCAGGCGCTCTACAATGCGTACGCGAATGCCAGTTGAGCATGGCGTCAACCGCCTTCGACTTGCTCATAGAGTTCCATCCACTGGTGCTCGAGCGAATCAATCTCTTCAGAGATAGCCGTGGTCCGCTCGTGCAACGTCTGCGCTTCGGCCGCTTCGGTCACGTTTAGCAGTTGCTCGCCCACTTCTTTGCGTTCCGCGTCCAGTTTGGCGATTTTCCGTTCGACCGACTTCAATCGCTTCTGTGCTTCACGGTCGGCACGCGCGTCGGCCTTTCGCGATGCGGTTGCGTCGTCGGGCCGGGCGTGGGCAGCCGCCTCCGCCCGCAGTCCGGTGTCGATTTCCTTCTGCACGCGGTACACGTAATCGTCGTAGCTTGCCGGGTAGATCACCACGCGCCCTTCGCGCACCTCGACGACGTCGGTCGCCACGCGGTGCATAAAATGGCGGTCGTGGCTGGTGAAGATCACCGTGCCTTGGTACCGCTCGAGCGCATCGGCAAGTGCCTCGACCGTCTCGACGTCGAGGTGGTTGCCCGGCTCGTCGAGCACGAGCACGTTGTGCTTCTCTAGCAATAAGCCAGCCAGCACCAACCGCGCCCGCTCGCCACCGCTCAATACGTTGATTCGTTTGTTGGCCAGTTCGCCGCTGAACAAGAAGCTGCCGGCGATGTCTTTGATTTGCTGCGTGGTGGCATCGCTGGCGGCTTGGTACTCAAGATACTCCATCACCGTTTTTTTTGGATCGAGCGTGGTGTAAACGTGCTGCGCGTAGACACCCACCTCGCAACCAAAACCCCATTTCATCTCACCCGCCAGTGGCTTGAGCGATCCACAAAGTGTCCGCAGGAAGGTCGTTTTGCCTTGGCCGTTGTCGCCCACGATGCCAACTCGCGAGCCATGTTCGATCTCCACATGGATGTCGTCGGCCACCGTCAAATCAGGATAGCCAATCGCTAGACCTTCGGTGCGCACCGCCGGACCACGACGAGGTTCGATCTTTGGGAAGCTGAACGAAACCGAGGCCTCGTCGCCGGCGACTTCCACAAGCTCGAGCCGCTTGAGTTGCTTCGCCTTGCTTCGCGCCTGGCTTGCGGTGTTGGCATTGGCCCGGTTCTTGTTGATGAAAGTCTCCAACTGCTTTCGCTTCGCCAGTGTAGCCGCGTTAGCTCGGCGATCGTGTTCACGGCGCTCGTCAAGATTGTTCAGATAGCTTTCGACGTTGCCTGGAAACATGGTTAGCTGGCCGCGCGACACTTCCAGCGTGTGGTTGCACGTCTTCATCAGGAACGACCGGTCGTGCGACACGATCAAGCAGCCCCCACGAAACTCGCGGAGAAAATGCTCCAACAACATCTGCGTTCGCAGGTCGAGAAAGTTGGTTGGTTCGTCGAGGACCAACAAATTGGGATTGTGCAGCAGCAGCGCGGCGAGCTTCACGCGGGTTTGCCAACCGCCCGAAAGTTCTTTCACGGGTTGATCGAGCATCGCGTCGGAGAGCGCGAACTGCCAAGCAATCTCACCACATCGCCACTCGGGTTGGCCACTATCGCGGGTGAGAAAGTTGAGCACCGTTTCGTCCGGCTCAAACGGGTCGTGCTGCCGTAGATAGCCAAGGCGGAGCTTCTTGCTTCGCACCACCTCACCGGCGTCGAGGTCTTCCTCGCCGAGCAGGATTCGGCACAGCGTCGACTTGCCAGCGCCATTTCGGCCGATCAGTCCGACTTTCTGGTCGTCGGCCAGCGCGCAGGTCGCACCGTCGAGCAAGTGCTGCTCGCCGTAGCGTTTGTGTGCGTCCTGGAGAGTAAGTACAACCGGCATAAAGGGATCGTCAGCTTTGCCATCGCCGCAGCAGACCATCGGCGGCCAGTAGTACACTAACAACCAGGCAGGCGATCGCGAAAGTGTCGCCGTAGCGTAGGTAGGGTGTATCGCTGCCCCCAGGCACAACGTCCACAAGCAGCACTTCCTCAGTCATCGGCTGGCTGACGTCGAGCACCCGACCGCAGCGATCGATGTTGGCCGATAGGCCGCCATTCGCGGCCACTACCATCGGCGTTCGACATTCGATGGCGCGAAACCGACTGCATGCCAAGTGCATGGCCAATTCACTCGAATCGTAGAACCACGAGTCGTTGGTGATGTTCACCAGCACATCAGGCCGCTCGCCGGCGTCGGTCAGTTCGACAACTTGTCTACGGATCACGTGTGGTATTACCGTCTCGTAGCAGATGGTTGGCATGTACTTGACTCCGTCGATCGCAAACAACGCGGCTTCGCCACCTGGAGTGACGCCACCGATTGGAAAGTAGCGATAGATGCCCGGCCAGATCGAGCCGCCGGGGACGTATTCGCCAAACATCACCAGATGATTCTTGTCGTACGTACCAACGATCGCCCCATCGGCGTCGATGGCCACGGCGGCGTTGAATACCTTGCCGAAGGCGTTGGGGTCTGCGAAGTACAATCGATCAATACCGACCAATACTGGCGCTTGAGTGATCTTTACAAACGAACTAAGATCGCGCTCGGCAACACCCTCGTTTTGCAGCATCTGGTCTGTGAATTCGGTGGACTCGCCGTACTCGAACATAGGTGTGCGGAATGCTCCCTCGGGCCACACAACGAGGTCGAGTGGCCGTCGCTGCTGGGCGGCAGTCGTGGTTGCCTCGTCTGTGAGCCGAACATAGACGTCCATCACCCGCTTGTCGCGGCCTGGATCGCTGGTCCACACCGCGCGTTCGTTGCCTTGGATGAGTGCAAGTCGCTTTGTTTCGGCATCCGGTGCTGGCGCGTAGTTGGCGAGTTGGTTGCGCCCATAGTGGAGCGAGCTACTTACAGCTACTACGCCGACCAATGCGGCGAGCACGGCACGCGAACGTGATACGACGCCTAGGTGGGAGACTGCCGCCATCGCGATCTCGCACACGCAGCCCGCTACAAGTATCACGAGCGCCGACACGAGATACGCGCCGCCGAGGTCGGCGATTTGCACGAGCGGCGAATACTCGATCTGCGTATGGCCAAGTGCGGCCATCAAAAAGCCACCAAGTAGATGGGCTTGGAGCCACTCAATCGCCACCCAAACCACCGGCGCCACGAGCCAAACGGGCAGTGCCCAGCGTTTGACGCCATGACGTACGACCTGCACAAAGATTGGCAAGTAAACGCCAAAGTAGGCCGCTAGCGCCAGCAATCCAAGAAACGTCGCTGGGTGCGCCAGGCGAAGCCAGTGCGCGGCCAGCACCCAGTACAGGAATCCCGCGGCCCAGAGCTGCAAGTTGGGTCGGCGGGCACCAAGCTGCGGCCTTGTCGCGAGATATAGCCACGGCAGCGGTGCCGCCCAGGCCAGCGGCGCCAATGAAAGCGGTGGCTGGGCGACCAGCAACAGTACACTGCCGATCGTCGCCGGCACAAATGGTTGGCGCAGCCAACCTCGGGGCTCGGGTACGGTTTCGGAACCGATGATTTGCGACATCCTGTCTATCTGCCTCGAGTGACTAGCGGAAGAGAGTTAGCGCATCAGGGACTCATCCAGATCGTCGCCCACCGCGCCACTATCGAAGTATGATCCCAGTTGATTGTGCAAGTCGACTACGGCGTTGGCAATCTCACTTGGTGTGGTGCTCTCGGCGATACGGTCTTGCAATGGCTGCCAGATTGATTCAGGAAGGCCTGCCCTAACGGCGGCTGACGCTACGGAACTGCTGATCGCGTGTTTCAAATGGGGCCGACTTGCGGCGACTGCCATTAGCAGGTTGCTCTTGAACGCGACCTCGACCAGGGCGGCGTGATCGGGCCCGTACTTATCCGCGATCCGCTTGCCTAACTCTCGACCAACCGCCAATGATTCGCGCACTCGGTCGCGCTCGTCCTCGGCGTCTGACGACGGCACGTAGGGTGATTCGATCTCCAGCACGTCCGCAACCGCCTCCAATTCGCCCGCCACATCCGAAACGGCCACGTCCGGGGCCAGAACAACATAGCTGAGCCGCGAGGCCAACTGCCAGGTGAGTTGGCGCGAGTCGAACTCTCTGGCTGGTCCGAGTTCGGCGCTCGATTCAATCTCAATGGCGGCTGGTTCATCCGCAACGGGTTCGTCGTCGTCTCGCGGCCGGGGTTCGACCCACGATAGCGGCTGCTGCTCTTGGAATTCCGCATCGGCGAATTCCGCATCGGCCTGGCCGCTGTCGACTGTCGTCGGCGCGTCGATTTCCCAAGGAAGCAGCGAAGGGGTTGCTTCTGGAGGCGACTCGTTGTCGGACGGGGCGGGTTCGGGCTTTGCTTGCGCCGCAGGCGTCCCAAACAATTCGTCGAACGAGGAAATCTCGTCGACCGGTTCGATCTCTACCTCGGCCACCATCGATTCCTCTTCAGCCGGTTCGGCGATAGCGACTGGCTCGGGTGCTGGTCGTGGCCTATCAGTTGGCTCGTCGAGTGCCGGCGGCCCAGTTGTTTGGGGTGGTGGAGCAGGCACCACGATGTCGCTGAATAGCTCCTCGGCGGTTGTCTCGTTCGTTGCAGGGTTGGCAACGGAGTCCGAGATTGGTTCGATAACAGGCGGTTCTTCCAAGGGCTGGGTTCCCGCTTGGCTTGCCATCTGCGAGCTTGTCGATTCGCTCTCGGCGGTCGAGTTGTACGGAATGTCCGTCCAGCAGCCAGCAGCCGGCGCAAACGCCAGGGCCAGCAGGATCGGTCTTACTAGAATTTGCCCAAAAAACCGAACCGCCATGACCCGATCCCGTAGAGTACGAAGTGGTGCCACGTCGGTTATTGTATCCGTTCGTTTCCAGATCTGTTGGTGGCGACTCCACCGATTTGGGCCGCTGGAAGCACCAATCGCCGAGTTTCTACGTTCACCATGCCTGTCGATCGAATTAAAGTCAACCGCAGACAGTTTTGGCCACGAGCTGTGCGATGGACCGTGGGAGGCGCTGCGGCCGCTGGGTTCTACTCGTGGCAAATCGAGCCGCATTGGATCGACGTAGTCGAGCGGAGCATGCCGCTACACAATTTGCCGTCATCTGTCGAAGGGAAGCGGCTGGTGCACCTTAGTGACCTGCATGTCAGTGAGTCCATTTCGCACCATTATCTGGCGCGCGCCGTCGCCCAGGCGGCCGAACTCCAACCGGACATTGCCGTGGTCACGGGCGACCTGATGACTTCTCGGGCGCTGGAGCAGGTGCAGCCGACGGTTGAGATCCTGAAACAGCTAAACCCCAATCAAACCGCCGTCTATGCAGTACCGGGGAACCACGACTACGGTGCCCACGGTGCCCACCCGGAACAAGCTGATACGCTGGCTTCCCAGATGGAACGTGCTGGCATGCGAATGCTCCGCAACGAGCTAAGCGAGTACGAAGGGTTGCAGATCGTGGGATTTGACGAGGTGTTCGCCAGGCGCTTCCGACCAACCGAAGCACTGTGGAAGTTCGACACGATGCGCGAGGGTATCGCCCTGACCCACAATCCTGATACGGTGGACCTGCCAGGGTGGGCCGGCTACTCGGGCTGGGTATTGGCGGGCCATACGCACGGTGGGCAGTGCCGACTGCCCTACTTCGGCGCACCCATTGTGCCTATTCGCAACCGCCGCTACACGGCGGGTGAAGTCTCTCTGTACGATGGCCGGCGACTCTACGTCAATCGCGGGCTTGGCTATTTGCGGCAAGTGCGATTCTGTTGCTCACCCGAGATCACGGTGTTCACTCTGAAACGCCTTGTCGTCTAGAGCGCGCATAGGCTGCGCAATCGTGACAATCGCGCCGCGCCTGCACATTTCCGCGATTCGCATCAGTCAAAGAGTTCAACTGCCTGGACACGCCTCGCCCTAAAGCAATGCTTGAGTTGACCGTTGTTGTCATGCGGAAATGGCATAGCCAGCTTGCAGGCGCGGGAATTGCATTTCGATGAGTGTCCCAGCATCGTCCGTCACACCGCTTGCAAGCTCTTCACAGCGAGCCGAAGTCTTGCCGGACAACACGGCGCCGACAACAGAGTATCCCCCGTTGCCGCGCCAGCCGCGCTCGCTTGCCGAGGCGGGAATGAGCGAATCGGAACTCGACGCGCTGGTGCTCAAGCACTTGCTTCAGTACGGCAACTCGGTTGGCAGTCAAACGGCGGCCAACTTGTGCCTGCCGCGGCTGTTCGTGAACGATTCGCTGGAACGGCTGCGCGACGAACTCCTCGTGGTGATCAAGAACACTGCTGGCGTCGGCGACTTCCTCTACCAACTCTCCGACGCAGGCTTTGCACGCGCCAGGCAGCACGCCCAGCGTTCCAAGTACGTCGGAGCGGCTCCGGTCCCACTGATGGCCTATCAGATGGCGATCAAGCACCAGTCGATCCAAGACGCTTCACTCAGCCTGGGGCAATTAGCTGCCGCGTTTAGTGATTTGAAGCTGCAACCCAAGATTCTCAGCCGTCTTGCTCAAGCCATCAACGACGGTCGTGGCCTATTCCTGTTTGGAAACCCAGGAAATGGCAAGACGACGATCGCCGAGCGGATTTGCGACGCCTTCGGCGAATACCTGTGGATTCCCAAGATGATCTGCGTTGGTGGTGATCTGATTCGCCTGTTCGATCCGAGTTGCCACGAACTGGTCGACATGAGCAACTTCTCGACTGAGAAATACGACCGGCGGTGGGTGCTCATTCGTCGTCCGACGGTTGTGGTGGGCGGCGAGCTAACCCTCGCACAACTCGATACCAGTTACAACCCGGCCACCGGCATCAGCGAAGCCCCCGTGCAACTCAAGGCCAACGGCGGGGCACTCGTAATTGACGACTTTGGCCGCCAGCGAGTCAGCAGCACCGACATTCTCAACCGCCTGATTGTGCCGCTGGAGAAACAACTTGATTACCTGAACCTGGCAACTGGCAGACAGATTCAGGTGCCGTTTGACATGCTCTTCCTGTTGTCGACCAACCTCGAACCACGCGAATTGGTCGACGAAGCGTTCCTGCGACGGATTCCCTACAAGATCGAAGTCGACGACCCAACCGACGAAGAGTTTCGAGAGCTATTCGCGAACCTTGCCGAGCAATCGGGCTTTGAGTGTACAACCGAAGCGATCGACTACCTCATAAGCAAGCACTATCAGCATGCCAATCGTCCCCTGCGATTCTGCCAACCCCGCGATCTACTGCGCCAAATCCGAAACTATTGTGCCGTGCACGAACTTCCTTTGGACATCACCAACGAGTGCATCGACGTAGCGGTTGAAAACTACTTCGCGGCCATCTAGAACGTGCTTCGGCTAGCGGAAGCGATGTTGGCCCAAATGAGTCATGTCTGGCAAGGCGGCCGAAGCAGACGAATCTGCATGATCCGTCGATGCAGGCTAATGTAGTCAGATGCTCACTCAGTAAGCCAACACCCTGAAGATAAGCGAAGGGCGCCCTAACTCCGGTTATCAACTAGTTGGCCAGCGCCGCCTCGACCGCCAGTTCAGCCGTTTCGAGGAGGTTGTCGGGGCCATTCTCGGGCAGATGCTCTAGCTTGATGTCGAACACGCCGTGTGACACCTCGTCGGCTGGACGGTCGCCGAAGCTGATGCCCAAAGCTCGGGCTGCTTGCACTGCCGGGCCGTTCGGATCGACTTGGCGAACACGGTGAACCGCTTCGGAAATTGGGACGCTGGTCATCTCTGGTGGCCGCGAGCAGATCATCTCGCCAAAACGGCCCTCGACCACCAGTCGCACCGCGTGAGCGCCAAATTGAGTGGCCAACACGCGGTCGAAGGTTGTCGGCATACCGCCTCGTTGCAGATGCCCAAGCACGCACAGCCGAGCTTCACGATGGAGACGGCGTTCGATTTCGGTCGTCACCGCCTTGCCGATGCCACCAAGCTTGATTTGTCGTCCCGCGTTCTCTTCGCCGACGATGCCACCGTCGGGTAGATGAGCGCCTTCCGCCACGACGACCAGGGTGAACTTTTTTCCTTGGCTTTCGCGATGCAGAATCTTGTGGCACACATGTTCGTACGACCAACCGATTTCGGGAATCAGAATCACGTCGCCACCACCGGCTATGCCCGAGTGCAGCGCAATCCAGCCAGCGTGGCGGCCCATTACTTCCAGCACCATGATCCGCTCGTGGCTGGCTGCAGTGGTGTGCAAACGATCGAGGGCGTCGGTCGCACATTCAATCGCGCTGTCGAATCCAAATGTAAACGCCGTGGCCGACAGATCGTTGTCGATCGTCTTCGGCACGCCGACGACAGGGATTCCATGTTCGTGAAACTGTTGGGCGATCGCGAGAGAACCGTCGCCGCCGACGCAAATCAGTCCGTCGATATCGAGTTGGTTGACGGTTTCTTTCACACCGTCGACCAGGTGCTGTGCGATCTCCACGCGGTCTTCAACGCCCTTCACAGCGGCGAAGCGACCTTTGTTGGTCGAGCCCAAGATCGTGCCGCCCTGGTTCAATATGCCCACGGTGCTTTTGGGCGTTAGTTGCACGTATTGAACTGGATCGTATAGGCCTTCGTAGCCCTTTAGAAACCCAACACAGTCGTAACCAAGCTGGGCACAGCTCTTTACCGTGCCACGAATCACTGCATTCAAACCGGGGCAATCGCCGCCGCTGGTAAGGATACCAATACGCTTGGACATGACTAGAACTCCTTTGGGTATGAGTGTGCTCGGCAATCCGTTCAGGTTCGATCGGGTGCGGTTGCCATGAGCAAGCATAGAATGCGCTTCATGCACGCGGCGCCATTGTCTCAAACGCGGTGGCGGCACGCCGTACAAACGGAGTAATCGGTACAGGAGGACGCTTACGCTACGATTGCCCGATAATAGTCGATCGATCGCGTGAGCCCTTCGTAGAGATCGACCGACGGCTCATAGCCGAGAAGTTTGCGCGCCTTCGAGATATCTGCCTGACTACGGCGGACGTCGCCGCCGCGGGGTGGGGCAAACTCTGGGTCGATGCTGGTGCCAAGCGCCAAATTGATAGCGGCCACCAAGTCGAGCAAGTTCGACTCGCTGCCGGAAGCGACGTTGATCGTCTCGCCCACGACCGCGTCCGACTCGGCGGCCAGAAGATTGGCGGCCACTACGTCCGCTACGTACACAAAGTCGCGCGACTGGTGGCCATCGCCGAACACGGTGGGTCGCTTGCCAGCGAGCATTTTGCTGACAAAGATCGGGATCACCGCCGAGTATTCGCTGGTGGGATCTTGTCGCGGACCATACACGTTGAAGTACCTCAGGCAAACCGTGTCGAGCCCGAGGCCCTTGGTGAATGCGTGACAGTAACTCTCGCTGGCGATTTTTGCCGCGGCATACGGCGACAACGGGTCGACCGGGTCGGTCTCGCGCTTGACCGGCGCGGGGCGATCGCCATACGCGGCGCTCGATGCGGCCAGTACTACCCGACGCACACCGCTTCGATGAGCCGCGGTAAGTACGTTCACCGTTGCGGTGGCACACTGTCGATGCGACTCGAGCGGATCTCGAACGCTCGCAGGCACCGAGGCCAAGGCCGCCTCGTGAAACACAATGTCCACACCGCTCGTCGCGGCCTTCATCGTCGCCGCGTCGCCGACGTCGCCCTCTATGAACTCAATGCTGCCGTCGAGGTGCGATAGGTTCTTGCGAAAGCCGCTCGACAGATTATCGACCACCTTCACCGAGTCGCCCTTTTCAACCAACACGGTGGCAATGTGCGAACCAATAAAGCCCGCGCCTCCGGTGACGAGATAATTTGCCATCAGTCAATCGCGCCTGCGTTTCTCGGGGCCGATTGTATAACATAACATGGCGGCTAGCTGTCGCGAAGCGTCTTGAAGAGTTGCCGATAGTCGGCACGTGACGCGGCGGCGGTGTTGACCGGAATCGCGAGTTCGTCTTCGATCACCAAGATGTTGATATCTTCGTTCGCATAGTCGTAGTCTTCGCTAGCCGCCACACTCTCCTCGGCGGCGAACTGTTGTGTCTCGGAAGCCAGGTTGTCGATCGTGTTGAGTAGCGCGTCGTCTTCCTCATCGTCATCGAGTTCGGTCGCGTCGATAGGCAATTCGTTCTGCGAATTGTCGCGCACCGCTAGTCCTGAGAATGGATCGCGTGGATCCTCTTCGACGGGAATCGGCTCGACCGGTATCGACTGCTCGACACCATACGTTACGGGACTCGCGGCGGACACTTCGTCGAGCATCCGTCCCAGGTCCGCGTCGCACGCACTGGTAACCCGCGGACGTGTGCTCGGTATGGATTGCTCGAGAGTGGCGAAGTCGTCGATCACAATCTCTTCCTCAAAGCCGCCACCGAATAACTCGTCCGAGGTTGGGAATGCTGGAGTCGCCACGCTGGTCGCATCCGTGGCCAGCACCGTTGGTTCAGCAACCACCTCTGTACCTTCGATCTCGTCGCCTACCTCCTCCTCCGGGAAGAACTCAGCGGCGGGTTCGTACACTCGCGCGGCGGGCGCGTCGTTGGCCAAGTCGTCGGACAGCGGACCGAATTCCACGACTTGTTCCGATTCGTCGCTGCCGACGGGCGGCTCGGCCAGCGTATCGGGCAAGTTCCACGGGGTCGGCAACTGTTGCAGGTCGGCCCAGGCGCCCTCGACAATTTCCTTCGTTACCTTCAACTGCCCGTGGCCCGCAGCAATGAGCAGCGCCCGGTCGCACACCTGATTGACCAATCGGGCGATGCCGTCGGTCGCTCGGTACACCGCGTCGAGCGCCTCGGGCGCGAACACCTCGTCCGGCTGCGCGCCTGCGGCGGCCAAGTGACCTCGAATAAACTGCGCGGTGTCTTGGTGGCTGAGCGGCGCCAAGTAGCAACGCGCCACGATTCGCTGGTTGAACGCTTCGGCGTGCGGGTCGGTGAACGTTTCTTCCAGCTGCTGCGAACCCGCCATTAGCAGGCGAACGGTCGGCACGCCTTGGTGAGCGACGTTGCTGATAACGCGAAGTTCTTCGAGCAGCGAAGTTGGCAGGGTTTGGGCTTCGTCGACCAGTAGCAGCAGGCCAGTGTGGCGAACATCGTCGCCGGCCAGGTGTTCCATTAGAGAGAGCCGCAAGTCGCCTTCGTCGCGTTCGCGATAAGGCTGGCCGAGTTCAAACAGAATTGACTGAAGCAGCGCCCGGCGTGTACCCAACTGGGCGCTGGTGAGGCAAACCACCGGACGGTTCTTCCCAAGATCGTCCGCCAGCACCTCAAGCAGCATCGACTTGCCAGTGCCAGGCGCGCCGATCAGCAGGGCAGGCCCCTCGCCGCGATCGAGGCAACGGCCCAACACCCCTCGCGCTTCCTCGGCTGCCGTCGCCGGATAGTAGCGCTCTACCCTGGCGTGGGTAGGGAACACACGCTCGTCGGCTCGGGCGAGATCGGCAATGGTCGGCATGACAGTCGTCCTTGATTCGTCGCGTGCAGAAACGAGGCAGCCCGACTGAGCCTGAACCTCGTCGTTTCCATCGGTCGCGACCGTTACGGAACTACAGTTCGGCGAAAAGGTTAAACTCTGCCCAGTGTGGCACTAAGCACGGAATTGAAGGCCACAGGGGACGCCCCGCAGCGCCGTGCTACAATGAATGCATGCCAGCACCGCCGTTTCGTATAAAGATTTGTGGGATCACGCGAGCGGAAGACGCCATCGAAGCGGTCGCCGCCGGTGCGGATGCAATTGGGCTCAATTTCTACCTCAAGAGTTCGCGTTATGTCGATAACGACACGCTGTTCGAACTTAGAGGTGTGCTGACAAGACTTGATGAATTGCGATTTAGTCTTAACCGCCGGATTGACGCAGTCGGAGTGTTTGTCAATCCATCGCGGGCTCAGGTACTCCGCTCGCTTAGCGATCGACACTTGACCGCTACTCAGCTCCACGGTGACGAGCCACCCGAGTTTGTCGCTCAACTTCCCGACTCACTGGTCATTCGCGCCCGCCGAATGGACGAGCGCGGTGTGGCGGGCATCGCCGAAGACCTCGAAGCGTGCCAAGCGGCTGGGCGACTGCCCGACGCGGTGCTGGTCGACGCGGCAACGCCAGGCCGCTACGGCGGAACGGGCGAGACCGTATCGTGGGCGGGCTTGGCCGACCATTCCGAGTGGCTGGGCGACGTGCCGTTGATCTTGGCTGGCGGGCTGACGCCAGACAACGTGGCCGAGGCCATTCGCATCGTTCGCCCGGCCGGCGTCGACGTGGCGAGCGGCGTGGAAAGCTCGCCGGGCGTGAAGGATCACGACAAAATGCGACGGTTCATCGAAGCTGCAAAATCGGCGCTCGAGTCACTCTAGGCGGTTGTCGAATGGGCCGCTGGCAATCTACACTTAGGAGTCTACCCGCGACGCAACGATCGCCCCGTTTGGGCTAGTTCAAGTTCCCAAGGAGAGAATCCACCGTGCCTGAAGTTGAAACCGAAAAGCTGCCGTACAAGGTTTTGGATTGTTCGCCCCAGGAGTTCGAGCGATTGGCCGCATGGGGCCGCAAAGAAATTGCGCTCGCCGAGAACGAAATGCCCGGCCTGATGGCCCTTCGTGAGAAGTACGGAAAGTCGAAGCCGATTGCGGGTGCCCGCATCGCCGGCTGCCTTCATATGACCATCCAAACCGCGGTGTTGATCGAGACACTGATCGAGTTGGGTGCCGAGGTTACGTGGAGCAGTTGCAACATCTTCAGCACGCAAGATCACGCCGCCGTGGCGATCGCCAAGGCCGGCATTCCGGTATTCGCCTGGAAGGGTATGAGCGAGCAGGAGTTCGATTGGTGCATCGAGCAAACGCTCACCGCTTTCCCGTCGGGCAAGCCGCTGAACATGATTCTCGACGACGGTGGCGACCTAACCGCGATGGTGCACGATAAGTTCCCCGAACTGCTCTCGGATATTGGCGGCATCAGCGAAGAGACCACCGCCGGCATCCACCGCTTGGAGGTGCTGAATCGATCGGGCCGCCTGCAAGTGCCCGCGATCAACGTGAACGACAGCGCCACGAAGAGCAAGTTCGATAACTTGTACGGCTGTCGCGAGTCGCTCGCCGATGGGGTCAAGCGGGCGACCGACATCATGCTGGCAGGCAAGGTGGCCGTGGTATGTGGCTACGGCGATGTTGGCAAAGGATGTGCTCACAGCTTGCAGCGGTACGGTTGCCGCGTGATCGTCACCGAGATCGACCCCATCAACGCCCTACAGGCGGCGATGGAGGGCTTCGAAGTGACTACCATGGAAGAAGCCGCCAAGGAAGGCAAGCTGTTCGTCACCACCACCGGCAACAAAGACATCATTCTTGGTGAGCACATGAAGCAGATGGCCAACGACGCCATCCTGTGCAACATTGGCCACTTCGATACGGAAATCGATGTTGCCTGGCTCGAGGCCGAAGTGACCGCCGGCCGGGCCACCAAGGACGAGATCAAACCGTCGAACGTTGGTGCGGTGGACAAGTACACTTTCACCGACACTGGTCGTTCGGTCATCATTCTTGCCAAGGGTCGTTTGGTGAATCTCGGCTGTGCGACAGGGCACCCCAGCTTCGTCATGAGCACTTCGTTCACCAACCAGGTGCTGGCGCAAATGGAACTGTGGAACGACTCGCAAGGTGTAGCGAGCCAGTACGAAGTAAAAGTCTACATGCTGCCCAAGAAGCTCGACGAGGAAGTCGCCCGACTGCATTTGGGCAAACTGGGCGTCAAGCTCACCAAGCTCACTCAAGAACAAGCCGACTACATCGGCGTGCCGGTTGATGGTCCTTACAAGGCCGATCACTATCGGTACTAGGAGAGGACTTAGGGGTCTGGGGCCAGGGGGCAGGGACTCAGTGGCCTCGCTCCAAAAGCAATCACAACCGCCGGTGAGAGCCGGCGGTTTTTTTGTGCGCACACCGCAACGTCCATCCTTTACAATCACGTTCGGGTTCAGACTTCACCACTCGCGGAGACAAGTGATGCGCTATGCGACCATTCTTGTAGTTGCTTGCCTATTCGCAACGCCGGCGGATGCGCAAGAACACCCGCCCGTTGCCGTCCGTTGGTGGGGGCAGGGGATGGTGTCGATTGAGACCTGGTGGAATGGGCCGCTGGTTATCGATCCATACGGCAACAACATCGGGTATGAGGTGCCGCACTTGCCTGCCGATCTCGTGTTGATCACGCACGGAGATCAAGACATCGCCGAGGTGATTAAGGGACGACCGGCAGTCGTACGCGGTCTCGACGAGTCGGGTAATCGGCAAATGTTCTGCAAAGTGCTAGTCCGCGAGCCTAATGAGACTCAACCGCGCTGGGACTGCAGTAGGGCGTGGAATATGCGTAGCTCTCGTTATCTCTCCACCTGCTGCATTCCTGCATGGCGGGACGACTCCCTTGGCAAGGAGCGCGGCGCCACAGCGATGTTTTATGTCGAAGTGAATGGAGTCCATATTCTCCATTGTGGTGCCTTGGGACAATCGAAGCTCGATGATGACCAACTGAAGCTACTGCGCGAGTTCGATGAAGTAGATGTATTACTCATTCCAATTGGCGGCGTTGAAACCATCGATGGCGTCCAGGCCTGGGACATCATTGGCCAGGTCAAACCGCGCGTTGTGGTTCCGATTCACTACAAGACTGACAAGCTTAAGATTCCGCTGGAGACGATTGACAAGTTCGCCCGCAGCACGCCCGCCAACTGGCGGTTTGGACGACTCGCGCACAACACACTTGCCGTGTCGGCATACCACGGAGACGATCCTTTCTATGACGGCAAGGTTGTAGTTCTCGACTACCAACCCTGGCAGCCCAAGGGCGAGCTCGCCGAACTGCTCGACAACATGGACGCCGCGTGCCGAGATTCTCAAGACGTCTTTGCCAAGCTCTCAGCCAATCAAATGAACTGGCAACCACCCAACGGCACGCACACCCCGAGGTGGAATGCCGAGCATATGATGGGGCGGCAATTGGGTTTCTTCTCCGAAATCTACGCAGCCATTGGCAACCAACGGCTGCCGGAAACCAAGAAGTTCCATGTGGAATCCGACGATCTCCGTCGGGCCCACAACCAGTTCTCTCACATCGACCTGAACCCGGCGCAAATGCCGTCCGACTACAAGGCGGCTCACCCTGACTGGGACGGCGCGGAGGAGGCTCGCCAAATGCAGCGTGTCAACGCTTACGTCCGCCGCTTCGCTTATCTACTGGATGGCATCGACCTCGACGACCGCGCCCCGGGCAGTCGCTGGACGTTGCGCGGATTGCTCAAGCAGATGGAGCGGCATTTCGGGGAGCACACGGCGAACGTCCAGAAAAAGTTCGAGCTTGAAGGCTGGCCGAACGAGTAGACCCTGCCAATCGCCCTAGCAGCATTTTTCTGCCAGTGTGCGAAACTGAGTTGGTCTGTTCACGGCCATCAACGGGCTGATGGGCGAAAAGGGAATTTGGTAGGATGTCGCGCGGTGGGTCGTAGATCAGCGTCGTGATTCCCCCTTCCCCCTTCCGATTTCCCCCTTCGAGAACCATGCCCCAAATCAGTGCCTTTCGCGGCTTGCGCTACAACCTCGGCCAAGTCGGCTCGCTTTCCAGCGTGGTCGCTCCGCCATACGACGTGATCGACCCCGAACTGCAGCAGCAGCTTTACGATGCCAATGAGCGCAACGTGGTTCGCTTGATCCTCAACAAGGACGAGCCGGGCGACAACGATGAGAACAACCGCTACACCCGAGCCGCCAAGTTGCTCAAGCAGTGGCAACGGGACGGTGCGTTGGTGACCGAGGCGGACCCCGCGATTTACGTCTACCACCAGGAGTACTCGGCGGGCGGCGAGCACTACATCCGCCGCGGCTTCATGTGCCGTGTTCGGCTCGAGCCCTTCAATACTGAAGGAACGGGGGGCGAGGGCAACATCTACCCGCACGAGGAAACGCACGGCGGCGCCAAGGCCGACCGGCTGAAACTATGGAAGGCCTGCCGAGCCAATCTGAGCCAGATCTTTGGGCTCTACCCCGACAACTTCAACCAGGCACAAGTGACGCTCGAAGCGGCGATCGCTGGCCATACTCCGCACGAAGCGACCGACCACTTGGGCGTCGTGAATCGAATCTGGCCGGTCACCGACATCGAGACGATCACCGTCCTCGAAGCCGAGATGTCGCAGCTTCCCATCTACATCGCCGATGGTCACCATCGCTACGAAACCGCGTGTAACTATCGCGACGAAGTGGCGGCCGCTTATCAGGAGCAACATGGTAAAGAACTACCGCACGATCATCCGGCGAACTACGTGCTGATGATGTGCGTTTCGATGAGCGACCCGGGAATGCAGGTGCTGCCCACCCACCGCTTGTTCCGTGGCCTCCCGCCGATGACCTCGGGCCAACTGATCGAGAAGCTGGGCGATGCCTTCGAAACCGAGCCTGCCGGCACGGAGCCTGAAAGGGCGATTACCTTGTGGGACAAAGTGGAAACTGAAGACGAACAAGGCACGATGGCATTCTACACGGCCGAAGACAAAACCTGGACCTTGGCCAGAGTGACGCACGCCGGCCGTGAGAAACTGGCCGAGGTGGCAAGCGATCGTTCCTCCGATTGGCGCAGCCTGGGCGTCAGCATCTTGCACCGGTTGGTGGTCGACACGCTGCTCGACGCACCCAACCTGCCAGCGCCGAAGTACGTCCGGAGCCTCGAAGAAGTGCCGGTCGGGCTACGTGAGGGCGACTCGGCTGGGCGAGACCTTACCGGCCAGCAAGGTAGCGGCGGCCGCTTCGAACTGGCGGCCCTGGTGATGCCCGCCACGCTCGAGCACATCCGCCAGATTAGTTCCCACGGCGAACGGATGCCTGCCAAGAGTACCTACTTCTATCCCAAGGTGCTAAGCGGCCTGGTGATCAACCCACTCGAATGAACGGGTGGTGCTGGCCGGAGGTGCAACGACCGGGTGAGCCGACGGCGCTAGCCGCGGGTAGGGGCAAGCAGGCGGAGATGACCTCCATGGAGGTGGCACATGACTTCATTCATGTCTTGATTACCTGGACGACCTATGGCACTTGGCTACCGGGCGACAGCCGAGGTTGGCGAAGGCGACTAGGTGGAGAGCAAATTTCGCAGCCACTGCTTGAGCGCTGGTGCCAGGCCCGATTGCGCGGGGAAGCGGTGTTGCTTGAAGAACATGACCGGGCGACCGTACATCAGGCGTGTCACGAACACTGCAGTTTTCGCGGGTGGTCACTCCTAGCCATCAATGCTCGAACAAATCATGTTCATGTCGTCATTGCAACCAATTACAAGCCGCAGGTTGCAAGAGATCAGTTGAAAGCCAACTGCACGCGAATGCTCAGGCTTCAACAGACTCCGCTCAATGTCCCGCGAACCTGGACACGCGGCGGCGACTGCGAAATTCTAGACGGCAATGAATCCGTCGAAGCAGCGATTCAATACGTTCGCGAGGGCCAGTCAGTTCGACCGGCCGCAAGTCTGTAAGGTCAACGGCGCTAGCCGCGGGTGCGTTGCACTGGCGTGGTTCGCAACCAGTCAGCTCACCTGCGCGGAAAGATCTGGATTGGTTCGCACCCGCGGCTAGCGCCGTCGGCTCACACGATGGTTTCACATGAAACGAGCAGGGGGAAAGCGTCGACCGCGGGTTTCACGTGGAACGCAAAAAATGCGATATCTGGGGTGTCTGTTCCACGTGGAACACTTCGATGGTTAGTCTCCGTGTCCGCGGATGTGTCGAACCACACGGAGCACCACCAACAGCGTCACAGCTTGAAACAGCAGCCAGCCGAAAATGATCGACAACACAGTCCCGGTCAACAAACCGGTTACTTTGAGCACGGTGAGCACCGCGGCCATCCACGCCGTGGCGGCCATCAGTTGGCGGATATCAAAACGCACCGGCTGATGTGCCGGCTCGACCGATTCTTCAACGACTGGACCACTGCGCGATATTCGCGGACCCATACAAATCCACGCGGCGCCCACCTGACCGAACACCGTGGCGGCGGCGGGGCCGACCAGAATTAAAACGACGTACCATGCCGCCGGGCTGCGATCCGCAGCAAACACGACAGCCGTGCAGAAGAATCCAGTAAGCCCCCCTGCAAACGTCGTTACGGTTGGCCAGCGTGCATTCGTCCGTAGCGTGTGAAAAAGCAGCGAACTTATGAGAAGTGAGACGACGCCAATCGGTGTGACAAACACGGCGATGACCGCCATCGTGCCAATCCCAAGCACCGCGAACGCGATTGCCGCACCCGCGATAAACTGCCCGAACGAGGGACTGCCGTCGAACAGCATGAGGATGAAGACAACGAGCGAGATCGATACCACATACGTCGCCGCCGCGGCCCACATCCCCACCAGCACCGTGCCAAAATCTGGATCGCGGCGATACGGCCCGACGTATGGCGTAACGACGACTTCCGTCGAAGGCCCAGGGTCAAATCTGTCAGAGATCGAACTCATTCGCGCGCCGTGCGTCCACCGAGTCCCGGCGGTGGCCAAAATTCGTTGTAGAAACGGCTGCTTGCTTTGATCTAATGATTGTATCCGTCGCCAGGTCCTACGGTTATTGGCATGCTGTAGTTTGGTGAATCTTGGCCTGCCTCCGAGTTTTGCCACACTGGGGCAAAACTCGGAGGGGCAAGAGTCCAACATCGTCGCAAGTTGCGTGTCGGCAACGAGTTGCGATCGTGCCAAACGGGCCAGTGGGCTGAGTTTTGCCCCCATGGATCGTGTTGGCCCATTTGGGGCATTTACCAGGATGGGTCGACGCGAATGCTAGCGGCAACTGGCGTATCGCGCGGGGAGGCGAATTCCTACAATTCGGCCCTTTCCCTGCACTTTGGTTTCCGACTTTTAACTCACTTAGCCGGTCCCTACGTATGGGTCGAGTCATCACCATCGCAAACCAGAAAGGGGGCGTCGGCAAGACGACCACCGCGGTGAGTCTGGCTACGGGCTGCGCGATCGGCGGACAAAAAACGCTGCTCGTCGACCTCGACCCTCAGTGTAATGCGACCAGTGCGGTGGGCCGCGAGGCGGTCGAGCGCCATCCGTTGGTCGACGCTAAGCCGATTCGTGAGGTAGTGCAAACGACCGACATTGAGAATCTGGAGTTGCTGCCCGGCAGTCAGAGTTTTCGCGACGTCGACGCCTTGGCCACCGCAACTGACACCGAGTCGATGCGAGTGGTCGAGCACCTGGCCGCGAGCCTGAGCGTATACGACCTGGTGTTCGTCGATTGCCCACCTTCACTAGGTGGGCTCACGCGGACGGCGCTGGCAACAAGTGACGAAGTGTTGATGCCGATTCAGTGCGAGTACTTCGCGATGGAAGGCCTCACACAAATGATTGAAGTGATTCGCCAGGTGATGGCGACCGACAACGCTCGGCTACAGTTTGGCGGCATACTACTTACTATGTACGAACCGCAACTCGAACTGACGCAAGAAATTGAACGCGAAGTTCGCGAGTTTTTTGGGGAAGTGGTGTTCTCTACCGTTGTGCCACGAGATGTAGCGTTGGCCGAAGCGCCGAGCCATGGGCTGCCGATAATCAATTACGCACCACGCTCGCAGGGAGCGCGAGCGTACATCGAATTATGTCAGGAGGTACTCGATCGTGTCTAATCAACGCCGGCTGGGACGTGGCTTGGAAGCACTGCTAGGACGTTCGCTCGACGAACCGTCGACCGAAACCGTGCCGCTCGAAAACGAGTTCGTTGCCGACGCGCCTGCTAGCGATGCGAGCGATCACTCGGCGATGGACCGCGATTACAACGGCCAACTCTGGCTCGACGTGGTGTCGATCGATGCCAATCCACACCAACCGCGGAAGGAATTCGACGAAGTCGAAATCGCGGATCTCGCCGACAGCATCCGAGCGCACGGAGTGATCCAACCACTAGTCGTTCGGCAAACGGGCGACCGGTTTCAACTCATTGCGGGCGAGCGACGACTTCGCGCCGCGCAAGCCGCTGGCTGGGAACGAGTGCCGGTGCAGGTGCGCGACGTAAGCGACCAGCAGATGGCCGAGTTGGCGATCGTTGAGAATGTGCAGCGTAAAGACCTCAACGCTTTGGAAAAGGCCGCCTGCTTCCAGAAGTACTTGCAAGACTACAACTGCACGCAAGAAGACCTCGCTTCGCGAATCCACATCGATCGCTCGACGATCGCCAACCTGATTCGTTTGCTCGAACTGCCCGAGCAGGTCAAGAAGTTGGTCGTCAAAGGCGACATCAGCCAGGGGCATGCCCGAGCGCTACTGCCGCTGGGCGACGCGGAGCGACAGATCGACTACGCTTATCGCATCAAGGCCGAGTCGATGTCGGTTCGGGCCACGGAACAGGCCGTGCAGGATCAACTGCATGCGAGCAACGAAGACTTGTTGTCGATGCCGGGTGCCGAGGCGAGTGGCACCTCGAAGCGAGCCACACGAAGCGAACAACTGGCGCACTTGGAGCAGGAACTCAAAGCAGCGTTAGGCACCAAGGCCGTTTTGACACAAAACGCCAAGGGCAAAGGTAAGGTGACCATTCACTTCGCCGATGCCGATGAGTTCGAACGCCTGAGGTTGATCCTGACCGCCGGACAGCCACCACAAAAACTGCCTGCGGCAGCGTAGCAAGAAGCCAAAGAGAAAGTCGGGGCGACAGGATTCGAACCTGCGACCTACTGCTCCCAAAGCAGTCGCGCTAGCCAGGCTGCGCCACGCCCCGAATTGGTCGATCCATCGTAACAAGAGCCGTTCGATCCGACAATTGAGGTGCGACTCGCTCGAATAAAAAGGAGTCATTGTGCATTGCCAGGGTTCGCGAGCAACAATGATCCCTCGTTGCCACTTGCACGCCGGTATGCGATACTTCAGGGATCACACGGTGCGGCTCCCGCGAGGTTCGGGAGCGTGCGCCATCTAGTTCGGGCCGTGGCGCAGTCTGGTAGCGCGTTTGACTGGGGGTCAAAAGGTCGCAGGTTCGAATCCTGTCGGCCCGACTTAGAAAACAAGGGGTAAAACGACACCTCGTGGTACATGGCCGTCCGCCACAAGTGCAGCGGTTCGGCGAGCCGAATCGGGCGCAGCCAATTCAAGACGCCGGCATAATTTTGCGTCCCAGGCAAACCGGCGGTACAATCGAGAGTCCCGCCCGACGTTATCTGTCATTCGCCCGCACCAAGGCGCCCACGCATGCAATCCAATACCTCCCGCTCGCAACCAGGGTCTCCCAACCGCCGCACATTTCTCGGCACGGCCGTAGCGGCCAGCACGGTTCCTTACTTCGTATCGACACCGACCACGTTCGCGAACGAGTCCGCCAACGACCGTCCAGGGATCGGCTGCATTGGCGTCGGTAGCATGGGTGTCGTCGACGCCGTGGATCACGGGAAGTTTGGCAACATTGTTGCGGTTTGCGACGTCGACACGAATCGTACCCAGGCGGCAAAGCACGACGAAAAGATCGGCAAAGGCAAGGCCGATGCATACGAAGACTACCGCAAAGTCCTAGAGCGCGACGACATCGATGTTGTCAGCATCGTCACGCCCGACCACTGGCATGTGAAGATCGCGGTCGAGGCGCTTCAGGCGGGCAAGCACGTTTTCTGTCAAAAGCCGCTCACGCTTACACTGGAAGAGAACCAGCTCATTCGCAACGCCTGCCAGAAGAACCCCGATCCTGTGTTCTTCATTGGCACTCAGCAACGTAGCGACAGTAGCCGCTTCCTCCGCGCGATCAACATGGTGCAGAAAGGCCTGCTGGGAAAGATCCACAAGGTCACCGCTGGAATTAAGGGTGGCCCGAAAGCTGGGCCGTTCCCCGTCGAGATTCCGCCTGCTGAACTCGACTGGTACATGTGGTTGGGGCCGGCACCGCTGACCGACTACATCACCCGACGTTGCCACTACGAGTTCCGCTGGTGGTACGAATACTCCGGTGGCAAGTTTACCGACTGGGGCGCGCACCATGTGGACATCTCGCTCTGGGCGCTCGGGCTCGACAAGCTCGGATCAGGTCCGGTTGAAATCGACGGTACCGACGCGAAGCATCCGGTTCCGTTCAAGGACGGCTATCCGGCCATCGACAATGCTTACAACACGTCGCACGACTTCAACGTAGTTAACCGCTTCGACGATGGCTTCGAACTGCATGTGACAAGCCGTGGCGATAACGGAATCCTGTTTGAGGGTGAGAAAGGGCGGCTGTTTGTGAACCGGGGCAAGATTACCGGCACCCCGATTGAAGAGCACTGGGACAAGGACGCCTACGACGACGAGGATCGCAAGCGGCTCTATCGCGGCAAACCCCACGAGGCGCATAAGGCCAACTTCTATCGCTGCATCCGCGAAGGAGGCCTACCGGTTTCCGACGTCTACTCTCACGTGCAAACGATGAACGTTTGCCACCTCAGCGCGATCGCAGCGCGGCTGGGCCGAGTTGTCAAATGGGACCCGCAAAGCGAGCGAATCGTGGGCGATGAGCAAGCCGCCACCATGGCAGCACGCACGCCCAGACCTGGGTTCGAGATCCCGATGCTGTAACCAGCACCTAGGCGAGTATCGCCTACAAGGCCACGTTTACCAGCACAACGGCCGCAATTCAAACCAACCGACGCCTCGCTAGACTCACGACAACGCCGCACCAAATAGCTCGTCCCGGTCGTAGCCTTCGGCGATCGTCCGTAGCTTTTTGACCGCGCGCGATTCAAGCTGGCGGGCCCTCTCCTTAGAGATTCCAAGTTTGTTCGCCAGGTACTGGAAGGAGCGCGCCTTGCGATGAGAACCCAGCGCGTAACGACTACGAATTATAAATCTCTCGCGACGGTCGAGCTGATCGAGCATCGAATACGCGAGGTCCCTAATGTCTTGCCACACTTGGTCAATTGCAACGGAACTCTTCGTCTCGTCGGCCTCTTCCAAGGCGGGCTCCTCCACACTTGATGAAACACGCTGCCGTTCTTTCTGCGCTTCCATCAGGCAACGATAAATGGTTCGTACGATTGAACGATAGGCGTAGGTGCTAAACCGGAATCCACGATCAGCGTCAAACTTGTCTACCGCGTGCATTAGCGTAACGGTGCCTTCACTCACCAGCTCGTCGAACGGGTGCTGCGGCGTCGCATACTTCTTCGCAATCGACATAACGAGCCGCATGTTGGCAGTGATCAGGTGATTGCGAATCGCCTCGGCTTCTGCCATGATTGCTTCGGCGCGTGCTACCTTCTCTTCGTTAGGTGCAGTAGCCGAAAGGCGCTGGGCGATTGCCGTCACGCGGAACTTGAGGAAGTTCATTCGGAGGAACAGCTTCACCTCTTGTTCGGGCGTCAAGAGGTCGTCGGAACCGATCCGCCCCGTTCGACCCGACGCGTTTCGCCCTTTCGCATGTCGGCGCAATTCCTCCCACTCTTTGCATGGCTTGATCGTCGTACGCGGAGAGAACGATTCGTTTGCAATGAACGACATTTCTTTTTCCAGCAATGCCGCAACGCGATCGGTGAGCGAATGCTCGGAGACTACAGATCGATGATCCCGAGTTATAGTGGAGCCGGCCATGGGATACCTCACTCGTGGTAAATTCGTTCACAACGTTCAATAAGTCTACCCCGACTTGATCGCTGGGGCAAGCCAAAAAACGGGCATAATGCTCACAAACCGAGATTCACCAAAGACTGTGGTTTACCGAGTATGAGATATGCATGGTCCGAAAATTTTAGGTACAGTTGGCGGCAAACGGCTATAGTTGTGGTGGTGTTCTAACCGCGCAGCTCCAATCCGTACGTAGTTTAGAAATCGTCCAAAACATTCACAGCAGTATCATGGCAAGCAAAATCACACCCAAACAGGTCGCCCGGGGGCTTGGGGTGAGTGAGTCGTCTGTGAAGCGATGGTGCGACAAAGGAGTCATCGAAACTGAATACACAGCAGGAGGCCATCGCCGCGTTGCGCTTTCGTCGATTATGCAGTTTCTCTCGAGCACCAAATACAGGCTCGTGCACCCAGAGGCGTTGGGGTTGCCGGCTAGCAGTGGCACAGGCCGCCTCGCGATCGACCGGGCTCGGGGGCAGCTCACCGAAGCCCTACTTGGTGGTGATGAGCTGCGCTGCCGACAGATTGCGATCGACCTTTACCTTGCAGAGTTCAGCCTGAGTCGGATGTGCGATGAAGTGTTCGCACAGGCCTTCGTCGAGATCGGAGACGCCTGGGCATGTGGCGAAGCGGAAGTGTTTGAGGAACGACACGGGTGCGAGATCCTCGACCGTATACTGGACGAACTCCTAACGTTCGTGCCAACGAACGTTGAAGGTCCATTGGCAATTGGAGGTACGCCCACAGGGGATTATTACTCCCTCGGGACCAAAATGGCAGAACTCGTGCTAAGCGAATGCCATTGGACGGCGACGTCGCTGGGCATGAACTTGCCACTAGAGTCGCTAGCTAATGCCGTTAAGAAGCGGCGGCCAAAACTGCTGTGGTTGAGCTGTTCTTATTTGGAAGACGAAAACACGTTTCTTCGCGATTACCGTGGTCTGTACGAAGAGGTGGGCGCGTCTACAGGCATCGTCGTCGGCGGAAGGGCCCTGCATGAAGAGCTTCGGCAACAGATGCAGTATTCGGCCTATTGCGACAACATGCAGCACTTGGAGTCATTCGCAACAACTTTGCGCACGGCGATAACCGACGGCAATGAAACGGTGCCGTGAGATTCAAGACGGATCTGCCAAAATCGCACTTCTTCATTTAGCCATTGGTTTCCTAAGCAGGTACTGGCCGACTGCCACCTGTCGCTCGAGAAAACCAGCTTCGCAGTAGGAAAGGTAGTAACTCCACATACGAACGAATCGGTCGTCGAACCCCAACTCGCGCACTAGACCGAGATTCGCTTCGAAGTTGTCCCGCCATGCGGAAAGGGTACGCGCATAGTCGGCGGTGAAGTCCTCTGATTGGGCGATGCGCAAGTCGGTATCGCCGCCGATGCAAGCAGCCATCTTTCCCAAGCTGGGCAAGAATCCGCCCGGGAAGATGTACTGCTGAATGAAGTCGATGCTCCGGCGATAGCTGGCATAGCGGTAATCGGGCATGGTGATGGCCTGCAGGGCCATCATTCCGTCCGGCTTCAACAGTTTTGAGCACTTGGCGAAGAACTGTGGCAGAAAGCGCTCGCCCACAGCTTCGACCATTTCGATGGACACTAGTTTGTCATATTGACCGGCAAGTTCTCTATAGTCTCTGTGTAGTAACGTGATCCGGTCCGAAATCCCTTCATTGCGGAACCGGTCGTGGGCGTATTCATGCTGGGCATCGGAGATGGTGGTGGTAGTGACGTGACACCCATATTCGCGCGCGACGTACTCGGCAAACCCGCCCCAGCCGGTTCCGATTTCCAGCAGTCGGTCATCGGGCCGTAATTGCAAATTGCGACAGATGCGATCGTACTTCTCAAGCGAAGCCTCCTGCAAAGTCGTACTCGCGTGAGGAAATACTCCACACGAGTAAGTCATCGTCGGATCGAGCATGAGGCCGAAGAAGTCATTGCTCAGATCATAGTGGGCAGCAATGTTCCGCTTGCTCCCAAGCACGGTGTTACGCTGCGACCATCGCGCCAGCGACGTGAATGGAAGCAGCAATTGGGTGGCAAATCTCCCCAAGCGTGAAGCTGCCGCGAGGTTTCTGGCCATCACCTGCAACACGCCAGTTAAGTCGGGGGTAGTCCAATACCCGCGGAGATACGCTTCGGCGGCTCCGTTCGCCCCTCCGAGGACTGTCATGCGATAGAACCTCCTATCGCGCACCACAACGTGCCCCTGTAGGTCGTCGTCGGCGCAACGCCCGAAACGTAGACCGCACGTCCCCTCGCTGAACAGTAGAATCCCCTCGTCGATCTCATCAAGCTTCGACAACACCAAGCGTCGAAACGCTGTGTCGGCCAGACTCGCGATCTTGGGGACGATTCGATGCCGGTCGTCGACTGTTGCTATGGCGTTCGGTTCGCGATGGTGGATTTTTCCAGCGTGCTGGGGCTGTGAGTGGCGAGACTCTTGGGGTGAGGATAGTAGGGACATTTTTTCCACCAAAGCTTGAAGGCCTGGTAATAAATTCCGGATAGGATTTGCACAGGAGCCGCGGGAGTGCGAAATGCGAGGCGACGAAGGTTGGCTGGTGATAACTCCAGCCGCTCCAATTCCATGGCCGCCGTCATAATCGGCTGATCATCTCGTTGAGTCTCGATCCGAACGCTCAGTTCTTTCGTCGGCACACTCAACCGCCAACTATAAGCCATCTCCATCGGCATGAATGGCGACACGTGGAATTGCTTTGGGTGATAGTACTCAAGTCTATCAGCATTTGCGATCTGGTTTCCGCTGCATAACACGTAGTGGTGCCGCTGGTTCCATGGGGTGTTGCTCACTTCCGCAACAACTGCAACCACCCTAGATCCATCCGAATCAAAGCAGTAGTACAGATTGAGGGGGCTGAAATACAGACCCAGCACACGCAATTGTGTGAGCAGGCGCACTGGACCTTCAAGTTGGAGCCCGTGGTTGCGGGCGAGGAACTGGCGTAGTGCCTGCTTGATGGCGCCATGCTGGCCAAACACATGGTCCGACTCGTCGAATGTTCCTAACGAGAATCTTCGACGCGACAACCGCCCGCGCTTCTTGAGCACTTCGGTCTCGTCGAGGTCAAGGTATGCCATCGAGACTTTGTAACGCAAGTAGTGCGGTACAGGAGTCGCACGCTGATGAGTTACTACGCCTGCATAAAAGCAACTTTGCATTCCTCGAGTCCTATACCGAAGGAGGCGGCAACACGTAGGGCACTGTTGACTCCGTCCTCATGGAACCCATAACCCCAGTAGGCGCCACAGTAGTGTGTGCGCCGTACACCGCCGATCTCCGAATATCGATTCTGGGCGGCAATCGATTGCACATCGTAGGCGGGGTGACGATACCTGAATGAGCGAATAATCGAAGAGCTTGCAACACTGTCGGTACTGTTGAGTGTCAGCAGCAGCGGGCCAGTCAATGGCAGCCGTTGTAGTCGGCGCAAGTCGTAGGTCACGTTTACCAGATTGGAAGCGTCGGCCGTCACACGGTAGTTCCAACTCGCCCAAGTGCGGCGGCGTTTCGGCAGCAAACGCCGGTCGGTGTGAAGGACTGCTTCGTTCGACTTGTAGGGGAACGACCCGAGAACACCCTTTTCGGCGGATGAAGCATCGGCAAGCATTTGGAGTGTTTGGTCGGCATGTGTTGCGAACACTACTTCGTCGAACCTCTCTTCTTCGCCATCCTCAGGCAAAACTTCAACTGCGTCGGACGACCGTGCCACGGACGCGATGCGAGTGCCGAGTCGTAAAGCGCATGAAATCGGCTCCAGCAGCGCTTCGAGGTAGGTACGAGCCCCGCCGACGATGGTTCTCCAGCGGGGCCGGTCGCGCAATTGTAGAAGGCCATGGTTGGCGAAGAATCCGAGCATGAACTTTGCCGGAAAGCCGCGAATGTCGCCGGTGCTACACGACCAGATGGCAGCTGCCATTGGCAGGAAGTACATGTCCCTAAACCGTCGGCCCACCCGACAACTCGCTAAGAACTGCTCGACGGATTGATCAATCGATGGTCCGCCATCTCTAAGAACAGCTGTCGCGATCTTGTTGAAGCGCACGATGTCTCGAAGCATCGACAGAAACTGGGGACGGGCAAAATTGCGGCGCTGTGCGAACAAACCGTTTAGCGAGCTACCTTGGTATTCTAGCCCCGTCTTCTCGTCATGCACGCTGAAGCTCATGTCGCTCGGTTGCGACGGCACCTCAAGCAAGTGGAGCAATCTACAGAAATTTGGATAATTGCGATGATTAAATACCATAAAACCGGTGTCGACCGGAATCCGACGTCCATCGATGGCAACGTCGACTGTATTTGCATGCCCACCCGGGTAGTCGTTCGCTTCGAACAACACGACCTCGTGGCGCGATGAGAGCAATCTCGCTACCAAGCATCCACTGACGCCCGCTCCGACAACAGCAATACGCAACGAACTATTCCTTCTTATTGCTGAGAGTCGAGGCCAAGAGTAGGTGAGGGCGTCTGAGGTCCGATCGATCGTACCACACTCTATACAACGGCAATCAGTACATGCCAAGCCCGTCACAGCGGGTCACCGAACTTGACCTCGGCGACCGTCACTTTGGTGGCAAGGGAAAGAAAGGGCTAGTTCGTTCGACGTAAGCCTTGTATCCGTTAATACGGCTGGCCAGCGATCCCTCCAAGTGGCGCACTCCCGACACCCATATCAATAGGGCCGACATGATAAGCGGGCCGACAACCGTCCACCACCAGGTGGAGGGTTCGCACGCAACCAAGTAGATTCCCCACCACACCAAGAAGTCGCCAAAATAGTTCGGGTGCCTGGTATATCGCCACAAACCCTGGTTCATTACTCTACCTCGATTCGTCGGATCGGCTTTGAATCTTGCGAGCTGATAGTCGCCAACGGCCTCGAAGGTTAATCCCAAGGCGTACACCAGCATGCCCAGGTAAGCGAGCCACGACAGCTCGCCGCTCAATGCAACGCCCGCTTGAATGGGCAACGAGACCACCCAAACAATGCCGGCTTGCAGCAAGAATACGGAGCAAAGACTGATTGCTGAGAACCAAGCACCATGCTTGTCGCGCATGGAACGGTAGCGAAAGTCCTCGCCTTTGCCAAGATTCCGCCAGGCCAGGTAAACGCACAAACGGATCCCCCATATGGACACCAAGGTAACGATGGCCACCGATTGCGGATTGCTCTGGCCGGTCAACAACAAACTGGCCCAGCACACGACCACGAAACTGGGGCCCCAGGCAATGTCGACAATGCTCGCGTCGCGAACCCATAGACTCACCAACCACAGCGCAGTGAACACCGTGGCGACAATCGCTAGATTGGATAGCAATAGTTCTGGGAACGTCATGGGGATGGCCAATTGGACTTGCCGGGACGCTACAATTCTACCATTGTGACAACCCCACAGTCCGCGAGCATCGCCAGATGGGCCTATTACGACTTGCCGAACTTGGTTTGCTGTCCGATTCCGCCGTGCGCTGGGGAGTAAGACGGATGCTAGCGCAACGACTGGCCAGCATGCGTCGCGAGCACGATGCCATGGCTCGACTTGTTGAGCAGCTCCGCGCCTCGCCGTTGGCCGTCGCGACCGAGGTGGCCAATGAGCAACATTATGAAGTTTCAACGGAGTTTTTCGAGTACATTCTGGGACCTCGCCTAAAATACAGTTGCTGCCTGTTCGAATCGCCGCAGGTACAACTCGAGGTGGCCGAGAGGGCAATGCTCGCGTTGACTTCCAAAAGAGCAGAAGTGAACGACGGCATGCGACTGTTGGAACTTGGGTGTGGGTGGGGTTCTCTCACGCTCTGGATTGCTGAGAATCACCCGGCTTGCCACATTACCGCAGTTTCCAACTCCACTACCCAACGAGATTGCATTCTCACTCGCGCAGACCAGTTGGGACTTTCTAATTTGGACGTCATCACCGCAGACATGCGCAGTTTCCAAACGTCCGACCGCTTCGACCGCGTCTTGTCGGTGGAGATGTTCGAACACATGCGGAATTACGCACTGTTGTTTGAGCGTGTGGCATCCTGGCTACGACCAAACGGCAAGGCGTTTGTCCATGTGTTCTGCCACAGAAGTACCCCGTACTTATTTGAGCAGACTGGAAAAGATGATTGGATGGCCAGACACTTCTTTACGGGTGGAGTAATGCCCTCCGAAGACCTGTTTAGGAATTTTGGCGAGCACCTGTCGATCGAACGGCAATGGCGTGTGAATGGGATGCACTACTGGCGCACGTGTGAAAAATGGCTTGCGAATCTCGACCGAAATCACGAGAGTCTGCTGCAGATCCTGCGGCAACAACTTGGTCCTCGACACGCCAAAATTGCTCTACAGCGCTGGCGGATGTTCTTCATGGCATGTGCCGAGCTATTCCGGTATGGCGGCGGAAACGAGTGGTTTGTTGGCCACTACCGGTTCGAGCGAGTGTGTGCGTCTGCTGCCAGCCTCTCTCCTGGCCAGCGTGCAACTAAGCACAGCGTGAGGAAATAGTGAACGAACAGGCGGATACGGGCCCAAATTTGCCGAATTTCTTGCGCGGCTCGTCAACCTCGGCCTCCCCTCCTAGGATATAGGAAGTATGGATGTTTACGACGTCCAAACGATTCATAGCGGCCAAATTGTCATGACCACTCAATTATCCGAAAAAACTGATAGCACCTCGGCCCAGATGGGTTGCATGGAAGTGTGGGGGGGTAGTGGTCCGCGCAACTACCATTTTGAGCGACCGGGCATTGAAGTCTGGATCGGAAGTCTCTCTGCAAACCTGCAGTGTGCTGGCGGCGGGGATCTCCATCTGATTTCTTCATGCGCTTCTGGCCGCATTACTCGTTTCCTACTTGCAGACATCTGCAGCCGCGGCCATCAGTTCGCCAAGGTATCCGCCGAATTGCAATCGATCATTCAGCGCCACATCAACCGCATCCGTCAGACTGGCTGCGTCACTGAGCTGACGGAGAGCCTAAAGCAGGCCACCGACCGTGGCTGCTTTGTCTCGATGATGCTGGCCACCTACTTTTCTTCCCGATGCCAACTCACACTTTGCAACGCGGGACACCCTCCTCCACTGCTCTACCGCGCCGCCAAGCGTAAGTGGGAAGCTCTTAAGCCTCCACGCTCGATGTCGAGCGAGGACAGCACAGACTCCTTTTTGGATGCAACCGAGTATCAGGAGCTCTCCACTGGAATGGATTACGGAGACATGGCTTTGCTATACAGCAGCAGCTTGATGGAATGTGTCGATGAGCGAGGGGCAACTCTCGGTGTACGCGGTATCAGCGATTTGGTCGAATCACTTACAACGACGACCACGGCGAACCTTCCGATGGATCTACTCAGCTCGGTCGTCGCTAACAACCCGACGCTAACAGATTCGAGTGATGCAACCGTGGTGCTTTTCCGAACAACGGCGAAGGGCGTCGGGTGGCGTGACAATCTGCTTGCCCCATTTCGGCTCTTTTGTCGCGCCGTTGATCGAGTGTCGATCGGCTGATGCGGTTCACTCACCGGCGAATTCAAACGACTGCTGTGCTGCCTGATTGCGAACCGTCTCCACAATCGCGTTATCTAGGGCATTGCTACCGGTCTCGGCCAACTTGGCTCGCTCAGCAGCGACGTACTTCGATCGTTCGGCTGCCAACAGTTTGATTCGATCCTGGATTTCTGCCCGATCTTCAGCCAACTTGTCCACATGGGCCTCGAGTTCGTCGACCGATAGTCCTCGGAGCGACTCGGGCAGGTGCTGCTTGTCCATCTCGCCAAGATTGACCTTCTGTTCGCGAACGGCGTCTACAAGATCCCAACTGGCGTTGCGGTACAACCGACTCGCCTTCGTTACCGCGCGATCCGCGGCCGCGGCCGGCGTGGCGGCGGCCGCGTTGGTGTCTTGAGCAACTTGGCGTGCGACTGCCTCTTCGCGCTCGGCAGCGACTCCGTACGCACAGTACGTTGCGTTGAGTTTGGTGTTGAGCTCTGCCAACTCCTTGTCCTGGGGCGCAGGAATATGTGGTTCCGTCTGATTGTGGTCGATATTCATGTACCTCCCGTCCGCCAATTTGGCGCCGTCTGCCCACATACCGGCAACGCCCTGGTCGTAGCTTCCGCAGTGAATGGTGCTGACGGTAATGTTGCTATTCGCTGCTGCACTGCATGCGTCTTTGTAGGGTACGGGGCCCTGAGTGAACGGTTCGTTGCCCGCAATAAAGATGCATCGCAGGTCCGACGGTTTGGTACTCCAAGCCAGTTCGCGGACCGCGTGATCGATCACTTGCCCACAGTGTTCGCTACCACCATTGGTCGAGAGAGCAAACAACTCCTCGGAGATCCTGTCGATATCCAAAGTCAACGGCACGATCTTCCGAATGTACCCCGATTCGCCCGATAGTCGGGAGTGGCCGTATTCGTATAGGGCGACGTAGACGTCTGCCCGTTGGCCATTGCGCTCGGCCGATTCGAATTCATTGACGATCTTCCATAGCTTGGTCCGCGCTTGATTGATCAGCCCGCTCATGCTGCTGCTTGTGTCCAAGAGCAAGGCAATCTCGATACGAGGCTTTAGTACTGCTGCTGGATCTGGTTGGCTATTTGTTGCAGTCTTGGTCTGCACCACATCCGCTGCGGCTGCTAACGGACACCAAGCCAACAGAGTCACGATGAAAAGAGCGCGCACGACCATTTGTCTACTCCGGTGAACGGGATCGGGTTGTCCATAGTAGTAGACGAGTGTGCGGCTGCTAAAGTTCCGGGTCCAACCAAAAGCTAGGCCTCGCCGCCCTCGGAACCCTTCGTGTACTGATCGGCCTTCGCGAGCAGTGTGGCTAGCGGCACTTCGAACCCTGGCAGCAGCGACGTTTGATAGCAATCCCCCTCAGCGACGGATACCATCTCTTTCGGACCGCGAAAGACAGTCATCTCACGGCGGAACCGGTCGATCACCCAATACTCCTTCACCCCAGCTTGTGCGTATTCGCGGCGCTTCTCTATGTAGTCACGTTGGCGATCGCGACTCGAATCGGACACAAACTCGATTGCAATCGTCGGAATGTCGCGGTCTAGGTTGATGTTCCGGCCGTAACCCGCCCAAATCGCCCGATCCGCTCGACGACGATTCACTCCGATCTGAATCTCCTGCTCCGGCGCAGTAGCGTCGACCGCACGGCCATGCGGATGGGTCTCTTGGTACGCCCAAATCAAATGGCCAAGAAAGTCATTCGGACCGCGCTCGCCAATGCTGGCTGGGGGGCTCACAATCAGTACTCCGTGAATCAACTCGTACCGGTAGCGATCGTCCCAATCGGTGATGGTGTCGTACTCTTCCGGCGAGAGCAGCATGCCATTCGACTTGGGACCCAGCCTGTTCGGCGGAGAAGGTATGTCGACAACGCTCATAACGCGCTCCTTGGAACGGGAACTTCCTACCCGTGCAATTATGTCCCCGAATCCCTGGCCGGTCAAAAACGGCGCCCGCAGGTCGCTAGCTTACTCGTCGTCCGAGCGAAGTCTGGCCAGCACGCTGTAATCTTCAAGTGTGGTGGTGTCGCCGACCGCTTCGCGCCCCGCGGCGATGTCTTTGAGCAGTCGCCGCATGATCTTGCCGCTACGAGTCTTGGGAAGCGAGCCAGTGAAGCGGATGTCGTCAGGCTGAGCTAGGGCACCGATTTCGTTGCGAACGTGCTGCCGCAGTTCCGTGCGGAGTTCGTCGCCCGGTTCGGCCTGCTTGAGCGTGACAAATACGGCTACAGCTTCGCCTTTGAGATCGTGTGGACGGCCGACTGCGGCGGCTTCGGCAACAGCCGGGTGCGAAACGAGAGCGCTCTCGATCTCGATGGTGCTCAAGCGGTGCCCGGAAACATTCAGTACGTCGTCGATGCGGCCCATGATCCAATAGTAACCGTCCACGTCGCAGCGAGCATTGTCGCCGGCCAGATACTTGCCGGGCACTTGCGACCAGTACACCTCCTGGTAGCGGTCCATGTCGCCCCAAATGCCTCGTAGCATGCCGGGCCACGGATGGGTGACGGTCAACCAGCCACCTTGGTCGGTTGGCACCTCGTGGCCATCGGAGTCGACGATGGCAGGCACGATGCCGGGCAGCGGCTTGGTGCAACTTCCCGGCTTGGTCGCAATGGCGCCTGGTAGCGGGCTCATCATGATGCCACCCGTCTCGGTTTGCCACCAAGTATCTACGATTGGGCAGCGCTCGTTACCTATCACTTTGTGATACCACATCCAAGCTTCCGGATTGATGCCCTCGCCGACGGTGCCGAGCAAACGGAGGCTCGACAGGTCGTGCTTCTCGACCCACTCATCGCCCCACTTGATGAATGCTCGGATGGCCGTCGGTGCGGTATAGAAGACTGTCACCTTGTGTCGTTCGACGATGTCCCAGAATCGATCCTCGGCCGGATGATTTGGCGCACCCTCGTACATCAACACTTTCGCGCCAGCTGCCAATGGGCCATAGACAACGTAACTGTGCCCGGTGATCCAGCCGCAGTCCGCAGTGCACCAATAGACGTCATCGTCACGATGGTCGAATACCCACTGGAACGTCTTCTTCGCGTAAAGGCTGTAGCCAGCGGTCGTGTGCTTGATGCCTTTGGGTTTCCCGGTGGACCCGCTTGTGTAGAGAATGAACAACGGTGTTTCGCTATCGAGCGGTTCTGCGGGACACTGATCCGACGCCCCATCCACCACGTCGTGCCACCAATGATCACGATCCTCCTGCATCGCAACCACGTCGCCCGCCCGCTTAAGGACGATGCAATGCTCGACGGTTGAACTCTTGGCAAGCGCTTTGTCCACGGTTTCCTTCAGCGGCAACACCTTGCCGCGCCGCCAGCCACCATCGGCAGTGATCACCAGCTTGGCTCCGGCATCGTTGTTGCGTTCGGCGATGGCTTCGGCCGAAAACCCGGCAAAGATCACGGAGTGGATCGCGCCAACCCGCGCGCAAGCAAGCATGGCGATTGCCAGCTCCGGTGTCATTGGCATGTAAAGGCTTACCACATCGCCAGCGCGAATGCCGAGCGACTTCAGCGCATTGGCGCACTTGCGAACCTCGCTTAGCAGTTCCGCATAGGTGAGTGTTCGCTCATCGCCAGGTTCGCCTTCCCAAATGATGGCCGTCCGGTCGCCGTGTCCCTCGACAACGTGCTTGTCGACGCAGTTGTAACAGGCATTCGTCTTGCCGCCAACAAACCACTCGGCAACCGGTTCGTTCCAACGCAGGGTCTCGTCGAACGGCTCGAACCAATGCAACTCGTCGCGAGCCATATCCCCCCAGAATTTCGGCAAGTCTGCCGCCGCCTTGCGCCACAGGCTTTCATATTCCTCCATACTCTTGATGCGGGCTTGGGCGGCAAACTCCGGTGGCGGGGGAAATAGCCGCTCCTCGTGCATGACTGTGTCGATTCCGCCGCCCGATTGATCTGCCATTGCCCAGATTCTCCATTGTCGAGAAAAGTAATGCACTTCGCGCCGGTGCAAGTTTCGCGAACCGCTACCGGCATGTCAAATCGTGCCCGGTTCATCCACCCTCGCTAAGCCGCTTCAGTTCTGCCCCGCCGAGCAGTTCATGGGCTTCAGTAAGCCAGTCACGCATTTGTTCGGAGAACGGCGATTTCTTCACCGCCTGATCGAACTTGTCGGCGGAGATGCTTGTCAAGTTGCCGGCGTTCTGGCCGGCAAACCAGTGACCAGCGTTGCCGAGCAGATTGTAGCGCATCTGTCCGTACTCGATCATGTCGTACGCGAGAGCCAGGTTGCGGAGCCATAGTATTGCCGGCATGTTCATGTATCCGGGTGCTTCTTCCCAGCTTGGCAGGCCCTCGGTGTATCGTTTTGCGACGTCCTCGCCAACTGCGTGGTGCATTGTCCGATCAAGCCGCTCAACTACGGGGGCAATCAACTCCGAGACCTCGTCCATCAGCGGCAGGCTCGATATCTGCAAATCAAAGTCGCTCGGACGTGCCGCGCCAAGGCTCAACGTGTGGACCTCGCGACGCGACAGGCAAAACAAGCTATTGAACACAAGTGGGTGAAGCGGCGCGCACAATTCCACGAGCTTGTCGCTCGGTTTGTACAGCATACCGCCCTTGTCGTTGGGCGATATGATGAACACACCCATGTCGAGCCGTCGCGCCGATTCGACGGCCGGCCAATTGTTTTGGAAAATGTAGTACCAGTGCAAGTTGATGTAATCAAAGCCACCATCGCGTTCGTGTCGGAGCGTGTCGAGAATCAGCGACAACGAGCCATGTGTCGAAAACCCAATGTGGCGGGCCTTGCCTTCGGATTGCAGTCGCCGGGCAACCGACAGGCATCCCCCGGGCCGAGTCGATTGCCACAACAGTTCGTAGGTGTTGATGCCGTGCAGCGCCAGCAAGTCGACGTAATCTAAGTTCAGTCGTTCAAGCGACTCGGTGAAGTGCCGCTCAAATGCCGCAGGGTCGGCCTCGGGCGCGATCTTCGTTTGGACGATCAATTCATCACGCGGCAGCGTCGGTAGCACGACGCCCAATTGCCGTTCGCTCGAACCATATCCCCGCGCTGTTTCGATGTGGTTGATGCCCAGTTCGAAGGCGCGACGAATGGTTGCCTCGAGATTCCGTTGGTTCTCCTGTTCAACATCCGCCAGCGGCATGTCGCTCCACGACTGTTGATACCGCATGCCGCCGCAACTGAAGACGGGCATGCGGAGACCGGTGCGGCCAAATGTGCGATATAGCATGATGAGCAGCGTAAGCGATTGGCGCGCCCGCGGCAACGTTTCACGCCGGCTATCGATCTCCCATACATGTGCCTACCAGTCGGGCTGCCGTGATCCAAGGGTGATCAAGTGGCACCAGCTTCTTGAATCCGGCCACTTTTTCTAAAGGCACCGTTTCGGTCGAATCACCACGTGCGGCGACCATCAACCCATACTTCCGCTGCGAAAGTAACTCCGCGCAGGCAGCACCCAGGCGCGTGGCGAGCAGTCGGTCGGCTGCCGACGGTGTGCCACCTCGCTGCAAATGGCCCAGGATCGTTAGTCGCGATTCCATGCCCGTGCTCGCTTCGAGCTGGCTGGTCAAACGCAACGTATGATCAACGTGCTCTTCGTGAAACTTCTTGAGTTCCTCCGAAGCTAGCCGCTTCTGTTCCTTATCTTGCGCGTCCTTCTTCTGCTGCACGAGCTTCTCGATTTTCGCTTGTTCGTCCAGCGTCACGGCGCCTTCGGCCACCGCTACGATACTGAACCGGTGCCCGCGCTTTGCACGCAGCTTGATCGCGTCGGCGACCACCTCGGCATCGTACGGAATCTCCGGAATCAAAATGGCGTCGGCCCCACCGGCGATACCCGCGCCAAGCGCTAGCCAGCCAGCGCGGTGGCCCATCAGTTCCACCACGATCACGCGGTGATGGCTCGTTGCGGTGCTGTGCAGCCGATCGATCGCTTCGGTAGCGATTTGAAGCGCCGTGTCGAAGCCGAACGAAACGTCTGTTTCGGCAATGTCATTGTCGATCGTCTTTGGCAACGTTACCACGTTCAAGCCGGCTTCCAGAAGTCGCATCGCGTTCTTCTGCGTTCCGCCGCCGCCAATGCATACCACAACTTCCAGCCCGTGGCGCTCGTACGTTTCGACGATCGCGTCAGTCATGTCTTCGGTACGGTCGCCAATCGGCATCTTGTGCGGTTTGTCGCGACTGGTGCCGAGGATTGTCCCCCCGTCGGTCAGGATGCCAGATAGCTGCTCGCTGGTGATTCGCATGGTGCGATCCTGCACCAGCCCGCGAAAGCCATCACGAAAGCCAATCACCGACATCTCGAACTGGTCGATCGCCGCCTTGCCAAGCCCGCGAATCGCCGCGTTGAGTCCAGGGCAGTCGCCGCCGCTTGTGAGTACGCCAATACATTGATCGATCGCCATGTTTGCCGGTGCCTTTGCCGCCACAGAGCCTGATTGCTGCAATGCCTCTATGGTACTTACCAGCCGGCTCCGCGAAAGCCACCAACGATACGCTATCGATCCGTGAATCGGGTTATCGATTCAACTCACTCACTCACTCACTCGCGATCGGGGGCACCGGGTCGAGTATCACGATCAAGAAGGTTGCGATGGGCCCCAGCAGAAGCGACCCGAGCCACCACAACAACCCGCTCCTCCCTTTGGCTTGTGCGAGCCCGGCATTGATAAGCGACAGGGTACCCCACCCCACAAAAAAATCGGCATGTTCTTGCATACATACGGTCCTTGGTTCGACAACCTCACGATCGGTATTTCGTCCATTTTGTCCCCAATACCGAAAAACGATTCTAGGCGACTTTATTCGTCCCCCACCATCCCCTTCGAAGTTCGTTTTCCTCTGTTTTTCTCGGTGTGTTTTCATTTCCGAAGAG